>NZ_CP070351.1:2400000-3020263 GCF_016919385.1 Gordonia sp. PDNC005 | reverse complement strand
GCGTCTGCCCAAGACCGTCTACTCGTCGCTCGTGGCGGGCACTCAGGCAGGCATCACGGTCAACGACAACGTCGAGGCGTTCAACGAACTCGGCTTCGCCCCGCACGTCGTCGGTGCGACGCCGGAGCGCAATCTGACGACCACGGTGATGGGTCAGGAACTGCCGTTCCCCGTCATGATCAGTCCGACCGGGGTGCAGGCCGTCAATCCGGACGGGGAAGTGGCCGTGGCACGAGCCGCAGCCAACCGCGGCACCGCGATGGGTCTGTCGAGCTTCGCTTCCAAGCCGGTCGAGGAAGTCACCGCAGTCAACGACAAAGTGTTCTTCCAGATCTATTGGCTGGGCAGCAAGGAGGACATCCTCGCTCGCGCGAACCGTGCCCGGGAAGCCGGCTGCAAGGGTTTGATCGTCACCACTGACTGGGTGTTCAACGTCGGCCGCGACTGGGGCAGCCCGGAGATCCCCGAGCAAGTCGATCTGCGCGCGGTCGCCAAGCTGGCACCCGAGATGGTCACCAAGCCCGCCTACGCGATGAGCTGGTTCCGCGACGGAAAGCTGATCATTCCCGACCTGTCGGCGCCGAACATCGCCCACAAAGGCGAGCCGGGTCCGACGTTCTTCGACGTCTACGGCACGTGGATGAACACGCCCCCTCCCACGTGGGAGGACCTGGAGTGGCTGCGCGAGCAGTGGGGCGGTGAGTTCATGGTCAAGGGCATCACTCGGATCGACGACGCGAAGCGTGCCCGCGACATCGGCGCGACCGCGATCTCGGTCTCGAACCACGGCGGCAACAATCTCGACGGAACGCCCGCGACGATCCGCGTCCTCGGACCGATCGCCGACGAGGTGGGAGGCGACCTCGACGTGCTGCTCGACGGCGGCATTCGCCGCGGCAGCGACGTCACGAAGGCACTCGCGTTCGGTGCGAAGGCCGTCATGATCGGGCGCGCCTACCTCTGGGGGCTCGCCGCCAACGGCCAGACCGGTGTCGAGAACGTCCTCGACCTGCTCCGCATGGGCGTCGACTCGTCGCTCATGGGCCTCGGCAAGTCGGACGTCGCGGATCTCTCCCGTGACGATCTGATCATTCCTGAAGGGTTCGAGCGCACGTTCGGCGCCTGAGTCTCTGAGCTGAATCCCAGCGAGCGGAGTCGAGACCAGTTCTCGACTCCGCTCGCTGTTCTATACGGCGATCGTTGACGAATGCCGGCGGTCGAACCAGCCGCTACGCACATCGAACGTCTAGGTGTTCGACGCTGTTTTCGCAGCCCTATCGTCTGGACCAACTATGTGTATCCTCCGATCAGTCGATATTTGATCTGACAACGCGTCGTTACGCATATCCCTTATGTCTCGGTAATGACATTTGATCGCGTTCGACTGGTAATCCGAAGGCGTGCTTCCGGTCCCTCCTACGCTTGCAGCAGCGGCAAACAGGGCTGCGACAGGAGGCGTTGGGAAGGCATGCTCAGTGTGCGCATCGGGGCCAGCTTCGCTGGCCGAGAGATCATCAAGCTCTTGGGCTCAGGTGGGATGGGGGAGGTCTACCTGGTTCGAAATGCACAACTCAATCGTTTGGAAGCGCTGAAAGTCGCACCTTTCGTCGCCGGCGCCTTGTCGGCGGACCGATTCGCTGCGGAAGCCGCCGTGATGGCTGCACTCGATCACCCGAGCATCGCGACGGTGTACGAGGCGGGGATCGATGACGGCCTCAGTTGGTTTCTCATGCAGTTCCTGCCGGGGGGCAGACCTCGACAAGGCTGAACGATTGTCGATCGCGGACCTGTGCACGGTCGCGCTCGACGTGGGGGCTGCACTGGACTACGCGCACGCGCAGGGAGTGATTCATCGCGATGTGAAACCGGCGAACATTCATATCGCGATGACGCGCGACGGCCGCGTCGAGAAGGCGACGATACTCGACTTCGGCGTCGCGAAAGTCATATCCGCTACCGGATTGACGGAAATCAGTTCGTTCGTGGGAACCCTCGGATATGCATCGCCCGAATCGATAGCCGGTGACGCATCCCATTCGGCAGTTGACCAGTACTCCTTCGCATGCACAATGTTCGAACTCCTCACAGGCGAGCTCCCCTATCCTCATGCGACACTGGCGGCCCTTATCGCAGCACACACGAATGCGCCGATTCCTCGAATATCCGAGACCTATCCTCGATATCTCGCCGCGGATCCAGTGTTCGCTCGAGCACTGGCCAAGAATCCCGGTGACCGTTACCCGTCGTGTGGCGAGTTCGCGCAGGCGTTGGCCCGGGCGTTGCGTCCCCAGTCCCAGAGAAGATCGGGAGACTTCGGAGTCGAGGTCAAAGGGCAGGACGACCAGCGTCATCACTCTCCTAATCAGCGGCAACGTCGTCCTATTCGGCGCACTTACATTCGACGGCGAGCTGCCGCTGGAATCGCAGTGTCCGCGGTCCTGGCCGCAGCCGGAGTCGGGTACCTGGTCGCCCACGATCCCACTCGGAGCGTGCAGGAGCAGACGATAACCGGGGACTCCTTCCGCCGTGAAATGACATCACCGGATTCGGGGTCGGCGGAAGACGTGGGCTCGACCTGGGGCCTCGCAGTCGACCCGCAGGGGCGAAGCTATGCGTTTCGCGACTATCGAACCGCGGCATCACTCTCCGCCTCGGCGCAGAGTCGCTGGGGATATGACCCTCGGTCGTGGGTGCTCGTATCGTTCACGTCCGGCTGTGCAGCGATTGCGGCACCCATGTCCGCCCCTGATCCGGTTGCCCCCGGCTATGTCGCCGCTACGAGCTTCGACCGACCATCGGCACAGCAGGCTGCGATCGGACAGGCCGAGCAACGAAGCGGATTGCCGAGCCATTCCGTCGACACACTCTGCGTCGGCGATTACATCAAGTAGGAAGGGCCCGAAGTCATGACATCGACCACGGAGCTGGCACCCGACGATCTGTTCGCCGGGCATAGGATCGTGCGGATCGTCGGGAGGGGAGGTATGGGCGAGGTCTACCAGGCGCAGCACCCACGTCTCCCCAGGGTCGTCGCGCTCAAGGTCCTGAGTCCCGAACACGTCGACAACCGGGAGTTCCGGAGGAGATTCGAACGCGAAGCAGATCTGGCGGCGCGGTTGGATCATCCGGCGATCGTCGGCGTCCACGATCGAGGGGAGGACCGAGGGCGGCTGTGGATTTCGCTGCGATACGTCGAGGGTGACGACGCGCTCCGCCGGGTGCGTGAGTTCGGCCCGCTCCGCCCGAACGCAGTCGCTCAGATCGTCCAGATCGTCGCGAGCGCACTCGACTATGCTCACAGTGAGGGCGTGATCCACCGAGATGTGAAGCCCGCCAACATCCTCCTCGGCAGTGGGGAAGGCACGGTCACCTCGGTCCACCTCACCGATCTCGGAATCGCTCGACCCATCGACGACGCGACGCGGATCACCACTGTCGACTCCCTCGTCGGATCGGTCGACTACACCGCGCCTGAGCGACTCCTGGACGGGCCTCTGGTCCCCGCGACCGACCAGTACGCTCTCGGCTGCACCGCCTACCACCTGCTGACAGGTAGGCCGCCATACAACTTCGACGATCTGCCGGACGTGGTCTCCGGGCATCTTTCTCATCCAGTTCCCTCAGTGGCGATGCACAACCGGGAATTGGCCCCCGTCGTCGATCAGGTGCTCCGGAAGGTGATGAGCAAGAATCCGGTCGACCGCTACCCCGACTGTCGCGCATTCGCTGCTGATCTCGCTGCCGCATTGACATTCACCCGTGGGCTCCGGCAGGCAGACTCTTCCCGGCAAGGCGTCGTCGCGGCGCGCCTGCACCGTCTGAACAGCGCCGACGTACTCAGGAAGACTCGCATCGATCCTGAATTAGCGACAGCGGCCGGCGTGAACGGGTCGCCCGAGCCGGTGTTGTCGCCTCCGCCGCCCGGGCAGCCGCTACCGACGAGGGGCGTCGTCATGGTCGGATGTGCCGCGCTTTGTTTCCTCCTGCTTGTCCTCGCCGTTGCCGTAGCGTGATCACGACGGACGTTCGGGCCGACTGTTAGTGACGCAATCCGTCCGGGACGGTCACTTGTCGTCATTCTGGGATCAGAGCCAGCCGACCGCGCCGAGGACGGTTGCGAACGCGGCGTTGGCTCCGAGCATCGAACCGACGGCGATGGCGCGCTTGCGGTTGTTCGACATGTCGTGAACCCAGAAGCAGGCGGCGAAGAACGGTACGTAGCCGACGAGCCACACGATGAACGGGAACTGCGGCGACCACCATGACCAGTCCCAGGTCAGTACACCCATCCTGTTGAGCACCACCTCGATGCCGACGGCGAGCGCTGCATTGACCGCGATGAGCACCCACCGATTCGGCACACCCGCGATGCGCATCGACTGGTCCTTCGGCAGCATCTTCGCTGCAGCAAGACCGAGCGTCGCGAACATGAGGACGATCTCGATGTTCCATCCGATGAGGATCTGGAACGACGAGTGTCCGGGCGCACCCCACACGGGTGCGCGGTCGGTGATATGGAAGAACGCCGAGTTCCACAGTTCGTTGAACGTGTCGGCGGCGAGCAGCGCGAGACCGCCGAACACGACGCCCCAGTTCCGCTTCTCCACTTCGTTGGCGTACAGCCAGATCACGATCACCATGATCGGGACGATCGACCACTGGAAGTTCGCTGCACTCCGCAGTGTCTCGAGCGCGTCGAGGGCATTCTGCGTCATCGGATGACCATCGATCGGTTGGTGATTGTCATCTGGATCGGTGAGACCGCGGCTCCGCCGAGCCAGCGCTTCTTGAACGTCTTCGCCGCCGTTGAGCTCTGACCCGGTGCGAGTTCGATCGCACCGTACATGTCGCGCGGGGTGGACGAGAGGCCCTGCGGGATGGGGAGCTGACGCAGCCCGTCGACCGTGTGCAGGACAACCGTGAAGGTCGTGCCGGTCGGTGCGGTCACCGTGGCGGTACGAGCGGAGGCGGCCCAGTTGAACTCATCGACCTCGAGCTTGTACCCCGAGGCGTTGCCACGGACGGGCAGTGCCGCGGTGAACGACTTGGTCGATGGAGCGGCAAGAGTCTGCAGACTGCGATCCTCGGGAGAGTTGTCCAGAAGTGGCTTGCGCAGCGGGCGACCGCTCTGGGTGAATGACCACGAGCTGCCGTAGATCGGCTTGTGCCAGAAACCGGTAAAGCCGTAGTTCCGGCCCTCGACACGGAGTTCACGTGACTGCGAACCGCTGCCGGTCTGGTGGATCGAGATCGACGAGGTGATCTCGCCCGGAATCTTCGGCTGCTGACGCCAACCCGGCGACGGCAGTTGGACGGCTGCATACGTCGGGTTCAAACGCTGCGAGCCGAGATCGGGGGCATCGGGCTTACCTCGCTGGTCGGCCCACGAGTAGCGGTAGAACACGATGTCAGAGCCGGAATTGTCGAAGTCGTAGAGGCGCGTGTACATGTCGCCGTATTTGTTGATGATGAACGTCGTCGATCCTGACGCCGACAGCGCCTCCGACTGGAATCGGCCGTTGTGCGGGGAACCGATCTCGTAGCTGTAGTCGTCTGCCAGCCATGGGTCTTGTGTGACGATCCTGCTTCCGTCGCCGACGAGTGCGATGATGTGCGAGACCTTCCCCTGGCCGAGTGGGTGATTGGTGCCCGCATCGTCCGAGAAGGTCTTAGTCGTCCATGGCGACGAGACCGACCAGGACCATCGGTCGCCGGTGGTTGCTGGGAGCCGGGTGCCGTCTCCTTGCCACAGCGGCGCTCCCCACGCTCGCGTCCAATTCCAGGTCGCGGGCTCGCGCAGGAGGTTGTCGAGGGTGAACACCCGGCCATGACGATCGGCGGCGAGCATCTCGTCGTCGTCGACAGAGATCGTGGTCAGTCGATCGCGCAGGCATCCGGGCAGTCCGAGCACCCGCCACGTGCTCCCGCCTCGTTGTCGAGTCAACAGATCGCCTCCCGCCAATGTGAACTCCCACCGCTGATTGAAGCTCTGCTTCGGCGTGCGGAGCTCCACGGTGCGAGGGAGGCCAGGTCGATTGGTCGGCCGCAGCTTCTGCAAGCCCGCCGTCGAGGTGTTCGGCGGTAGGCCGGGCGGAAGCTGTGCGGTGCCGACGGGCACACACGTCGTGCTGGGTTCGCCGGGGCGGGCGACTGCAGGTGCCGGAGAGGCTGCCGAGAGGAGGATCAGCCCGACACCCGCGGCGGCTACCGTGGAACGGGCCCCGAAAGCAACAAGAGTTTTCACAGTAGAAAACGCTAGAACGCGTTCTAGGGCCTCATCTTGGAGAATTTCACATGGATTTGCTGACATTCTTGTGGCTGTTCACACGAGATCTGCTTGGATGTTGGCCATGGACGTCTCGGCAGTGATGCGGCCGTTTGTTGAAGCGGTCTGGAACGATCGCGACGATCTTGTGCGCGCAGTCGCGGCGACTGTCACCACCAGGCTGGTGTCGTACGGGGCGAGCCCGTCGAGCGAGGTCTGGATCGGAATGAACCGCATTCTTGAGCGCAGTATTCTCGGTGATTCCTTCGGGGTCCCGACGGAGGCGGATCGGGATGCCGCGTATGGCACAGGAGTGCAGGGTGCCGCGGCGGGAATCGCGACGGAGGATCTGACTGCCGCCGTTCTGCTGGGTGCGCGTGTGGTTGAGGCGTCAGTCATGGAACGAGCTGCTCAGGCGGGTGTGGATGCGGAGACCCGGCTCGAGGCGATGGTTCGGGCGCGTGCCTGGGCGGAACAGATCGCAGTCTGGGCGGCGGAGGGGCTGGGGAAGGCTGCTCGTCGTGCCGCGGATGCAGACCAGGCCGCAGCGGAGCTGCTGACGGCCTTGCGCGAACGTCGCGACCCAGGTTTGATCCGCGCGCTCGGCGACCGTGCGGGGGTCGACCTGAGCGCGCGGTGGTTCGCCGTGGTGGCGCGCAGTGCGGGGGGTGGATTTGTTGTCGACGCCGCAACGCTTCGCTTCAGTCATTCCGGGGCGGGCGTGTGGGTCGGTGAACAGGACGTGCTGGTCGGTCTCGTCAACAGCAGGCCCCGACCGGTCGGCGCACTGGTCATCGGCTCGTCTCGGCCCGGAACGTTATCCGACCTCGCCGACGCCCTCTCCGATGCCGAGCGCGCTTGCCGGGTGGCCGTGAAGCTGAGTGGACCCGGAGTTCATTCGCTCGATGATCTCGGCTTGCTTGTGCCGATGTTCGAAGACCCGCTCCTCGGAGAGCGGTTGCGCCGCCGTTGGCTCGACCCGCTGCGTGCTGACGACCGCCACGACTTGGTTGACACGGTCCGACAATGGCAAGGGAGCGGCTGGTCGATCGACGGGGCCGGACGGCGGCTTTCAGTCCATCCGAACACGGTGCGCAACAGGCTGTCCCGGGTCGATGCCCTGTTGGGTGGCGGGTGGCGCGCGCCGAGCGCTCAGGCCGAGATCTGGGCGGCTCTGGCGACGGTCGGGTCGACAGTCGACGGCTGAACGCGTGATCGTTCGCTGTCGAAGTGCCGGTGCCCGGTGAACCCCGATCAGGACAAGTAGAACGTGTTACAGTTCGGCCATTCGTACGTGTAACTGGAAGGTGTGACGGCAAATGGGGAATCTCGACGGTCAGGTCGTGTACATCACGGGTATCGCTCGTGGTCAGGGGCGCAACCACGCCATTCGCTTTGCGAAGGAAGGCGCATCGATCATCGGCATGGACATCGCCGACCGCGTCGCCGACCACACCACGTACCCTCCTGCGACGGCCGACGATTTCGCCGAGACGATCCGCCTCGTCGAAGAGACCGGTGGCAAGATCCTCGCTCGCCAGGGCGACACTCGCGACCTCGAATTCCAGCAGCAGCTCGTAGCCGACGGTGTTGAGCAATTCGGTCGCCTCGACCATGTCGTCGCCAACGCGGGCATCCTCACCTGGGGCCTCACCTGGGAGATGACCGAAGATCAGTTCACCGACGTCGTCGACGTCAACCTCGTCGGCACATGGAAGACGCTCAAGGCGTCGATTCCCGCGATGATCGCGGCAGGCAACGGCGGAAGCATCGTCATCGTCTCGTCGTGTGCGGGCATCAAGGCGATGCCGGCGCAGGCGTCGTACTCGGCGTCGAAGTTCGGACTCCGCGGCCTCGCACAGACCGCAGCCAAGGAACTCGGCGACCAGAGGATCCGGGTCAACACGGTCCACCCTTACGCGGTCCACACCCCGATGGGCCTCGAAGATCCGTCGGCGTTCGCCGCGTTCGAGAAGTGGGGCCGCCACTTCCCGTCGATGATGGACCACTACCCGGTCGCCAGCGTCGACGACCTCACCGACGCAGTCCTGTACCTGTCGACGGCGGCCGCGGTCACCGGCGCCGAGTTCCAGATCGACATGGGCGCGACGAAGGTCTGACAACTGGCTCGAAACAACGACTGCGGCCCACCGGATTTCCGGTGGGCCGCAGTCGTTGTGAATTTCAGTCCTGCCAGAGGGTGGCGGGGTCGGTCGCGGTGCGGTGCGGGCCGGTGGGCGTCTCGGTCACCGAGCGCGCGAATCGGGGAGCTACCTGAGCCTGCATCACGCCGTCGATCTCCACGAGAGAGCCGCGGGCTGCGAGATGCGGGTCGTTCGGGGCTTCGAGGAAGTCCAGGATCGGCGACGTGCACGCGTCGGTGCCCTCGAAGATCGCAGCCCATTCGTCGCGGGTCTTGGTCTTGAACGTCTCCTCGAAGATCGCACGCTGCTCGGGCCACTTCGAGAAGTCCATCTGGTGCGGAATGGCTTCCGGGTCGAGCCCGAGGCCCTTGATGAGCTCGGCGTAGAACTGCGGTTCGATGGCGCCGACGGCCATCCACTTGCCGTCGGAGGTCTCGTACACCTCGTAGAACGGGGCGCCGGTGTCGAGGAGGTTCACACCGCGGCGGTCCTGCCACAGTCCGGTGCCGCGGAAGGCCCACATCATCTGGCCGAGCACCGATGCGCCGTCGCACATCGCGGCGTCGATCACCTCACCCTTGCCCGAGACGCTGCGCTCGACCAGTGCTGCGAGGATGCCCATGACCAGGAACATCGAACCGCCGCCGAAGTCGCCGACGAGGTTGAGCGGGGGAGTGGGCTTCTCGTCCGGGCGGCCGATCGCGTGGAGCATGCCGGTGAGCGAGATGTAGTTCATGTCGTGGCCTGCGAGATTCGCTCGCGGGCCCTCCTGTCCCCACCCGGTCATGCGGCCGTAGACGAGACTGCTGTTGACCTGCGCGAGGTCGTCGGGGCCGAACCCGAGGCGTTCCATGACGCCCGGGCGGAAGCCCTCGATCACAACATCGGCCTTAGCGACGAGGTTGAGGATCGTCTCTCGGTCGGCAGGGTTCTTCAGATTCGCTTCGACGACGCGGCGTCCGCGGAGCAGTGCGTCGGCGTTGCGGTTGGGGTCGGGCAGTTCACCGGGGCGCTGGACGCGGACGACGTCGGCGCCGAGGTCGGCGAGGAGCATGGCGGCATGGGGGCCGGGGCCGATGCCTGCGAATTCGATGACACGAATGTTCGCGAGCGGGCCGGAACGGCCCGAGGGCGCGCGGTTCGTCGTAGGGGTCATGCAGTGCCTCCGATGAAGTCGGGTGAGTGCTGTGAATCACCTGGTTTCACTCAGCATTACACACGCCGCATAAGTGGACTTGTCCGGGCGTGGGTCACCGATCTCGTCCGACTCGGGTACTGACGAGACGCGTTGTGATCGGTAGGGTTGTCCGAATGACGCCAGTGCGTGAATTGGGGTCGTCGACGTGGACTGACGTGATCGACAGGGAACTGACGATCCTCGTCCCCGTCGGGGCCGTCGAACAGCATGGACCCCATCTCCCGATGGACACGGACGGGCGAATCGCCAGTGAGGTCGCGATCCGCGCGCTGACACTGACCGAAGTCGTCCTCGACGCGATGATCGCCCCCGCGATCGCGTACGGCGCCTCCGGCGAGCACGAGGGATTCCCCGGCACCGTCTCGATCGGCGGGGACGTGATGGAACGACTGATCGTCGAGTACGGCCGCAGTGCGTGTCGATGGGCCAAGCGAATCGTCTTCGTCAACGGACACGGCGGCAACGCGACGGCGTTGGCCGCCGCGGTGCGTCTCCTGCGATACGAGGGGCGAGACGTCGCATGGTGGCCGTGCGCGTTCCGCGGCGCCGACGCACACGCCGGGGACACCGAGACCTCTGTCCTCCTGGCAGTGGACCCGGATGCGGTCCGGACGTCCGAACTCGCGCCCGGAAACACCGAGCCGATCGCCACGTTGATGACGGCGCTGCGTGAGGGCGGAGTGGCCGCGGTGGCCCCGACGGGAGTGCTCGGCGACCCCACGCGAGCCGACGCCGCCCGGGGCGAGCACATGCTCGACGATCGGTCGCGTGCACTCGCCGCGTCGGTGGTGTCGTGGATTGTCGGCGACGACGGGCGGCTGATGTGAAGACGTCAGGTCCGACGAGCACCGTGCTGCCGAGCGGCTTCCAGGTGCAGATCGATCCGCGGTGCGCACGGCGCGGAAACCTCCGCTACCTCGTCGGCGGGTCACCGATGAGGGTGATGAAACTGTCCGATCCAGCGCTCGGAATGACGTCCGTGGACGGTCGGATCGCGGTCGCTGATGTCGGGACTCAGGTGCTGGCCCGCCGTCTCCTCGATGCGGGCATCGCTCATCCGCGTCCGATGTCCGGACCGTGCGTCGGCGACGTGACCGTGGTGATTCCGGTGCGCGGCAACCAGTCCGGAGTCGACAGACTGCTCAACGCATTGTCAGACCAGGAGGCGTCGGTCATCGTCGTCGACGACGGTTCCGACATCCCGATCGAGGTCGGCGGACAGGTGGGACTGATCCGATTCGACGAGAATCGTGGTCCGGCGGCTGCCCGCAACGCCGGAGTCGCAGCGGCATCGACTGAGTTCGTCGCCTTCCTCGACTCCGACACCGTGCCGACCGGAGACTGGCTGACGATGCTGCTCGGGCACTTCGCCGATCCCACCGTCGCAATAGTCGCGCCCCGAATCGTGGGACTGCAGACGGTGGCGGCGGGGAGCGACTCGACGTCGTCCGTCGCGGACTACGCCAACCGGTTCTCCTCGCTCGACATGGGACCGCGGGAAGCGCTGGTCGCTCCTGGGACGCCGCTCGCATACGTGCCGAGCGCGGCGATGGTGGTGCGCCGTGCGGGTTTCCTGTCGTTCGACGAGTCGCTTCGTGTCGCCGAAGACGTCGACCTCTGCTGGCGGACGCACCAGGCTGGATGGCGCATCCGCTACGACCCCATCGCCGAAGTGGCACACGACCACCGAGAGTCGTTGTCGGGCATGCTCAATCGGCGACGTTTCTACGGAACCGGTGCCGCCGAGCTCGCACTCCGACACGGAGAACTCGCGGCGCCCCTCGTGATGACTGCGCCGATCGCGGCGGGCGTCGTCGCACTCGCGACTCGAACTCGCATCGGCATGTTGGTCGCGGTGGTGATCGCGGCGATCGTCTGCCGCAACACGACGCGCGCGGTGGCACACGTCCCGCACCGGGAGAGGATCGCGGCGGTCAACACGGGTCGGGCGTTCGGTTTCGGACTTCTCCAGGTGGCGGCGGCGGTGCTGCGTCATTACTGGCCGGTGTCGTTGGTCGCGTGTGCGGTGAGTCGCCGGTTCCGAGTGTGGTTCGGATGGGTCGCAGTGGTCGAGGCGCTGGCGATGTGGGTGCGGAATCAGCTGGTCGACCCGGAGACGCCGGTGATGAGCCCACTGCACTACATCGTGTTCCGTCGCCTCGATGATCTCGCGTATGGGGCAGGCCTGTGGCAGGGTGTGATCGCCCGCCGTGACGTCGGTGCTCTACGCCCGGTGATCTCGCGCCGATGACAACGCCCGACGTACTGGTCGTCGGTGCGGGATCGGCGGGATGTGTTGTCGCCGAGTATCTCTCGCGTGACCCGTCTCGCCAGGTGTTGATGGTGGAGTCGGGCCCGGGCGCTGTGTTCGAGTCCAGCATGAACCGGCTTCCGATCGACCATCCGGTGCGCGCGGTGCAGATCGTCGAGCGACGTGGGCGGCCGATGGTCCGCGGTCGGGGGCTCGGCGGGTCGTCGGCGATCAACGGCGGCTACTTTCTCCGCGGCCATCGAACGGACTACACCGACTGGCCGTGGACGCTCCAGGAGATCGAGGCCGCGTTCGCCGAGACCGAGCGAATCATGCGAGTCCGGCGGTTCAGCGACACGGAGTTGGGCGAGGTTCCACGGGCGATCGAAGCGTGGGCGGGTCCCCAACAGGACAGCGTGTGGCCTCGGATCGGGGTCAACCGAGTGCGGACCAACAGCATCAACGGGAACCGATGGACGACGGCGAACCTGCTCGTGACCGGCCGCCCGAACCTCGCCGTCCGCGCGGACACCTCGGCCGCTCGTCTGCTCGTCCGAGCAGGAAAGACGGTTGGCGTCCTGACCGATGCGGGAGAGACGATCAGTGCCGGCGAGGTCGTGATGTGCGCAGGGACGATCGGGACGTCGTCGTTGATGGCGCCGATCATCGGACCTATGCCGTTGCACGAACACGCTGAGCGCATCGTCCGGTTCACACCCCGACGAGTCCTGACGTCGACCGCGCTGCTGCAGACGGTGATTCACACTCCCGAAGGTCTGGAGATCAGGCCGTACTCCAACGACTTCGCCGAGTTCACCTCGCTCGACCCGACGGGCGTCCCGATCGGAGTGGCGGACATGGCCGGAGCTCAGGGCACGGTGGCGAACGGCATCGTCGACCTGGGCGAACCCGACGCCGATTCAGCGAACCGACTGTCCGCCGGTGTCGAGACAGTCGTGCGGATGCTCGGATCGGCGGAGTTCGCCGACCTTGTCGAGCCCGGATCGGTTCGGGTGGACCCGACAGTCGGGATGTCTCAGCACGCGTGGGGGACGCTGCCGGCGGGCTCCGCAGTCGACGCGGACGGTCGCGTCGACGGGGTACTCGGACTCCGTGTGATCGACGGTTCGATCCTGCCAGGCCCGCTCTCCAGCGGCCCGCACGCCACAATCGTCATGCTCGCCGCTCTCATAGCGGCCCGCTGGAACTGACCCACAACGCAAACTCGCCCCGGTCACCTGAGCGAATCGCGCGGGTGACCGGGGCGAGAAACTGATGCGTCTGCAGCTCAGAAGAGCGTGCTCCAGTAGTCCCAGAACTTGACGCCGATGACACACAGGACACCGACGTACCAGACAGGCAACAGCACGACGAGCCATTCACGGACCGAACGTCCGAGTGTGGAGTCCGGAAGTGAACGCGACAGGCTGATCGCCCAGATGATCGGGACGATCGTCCAGACCACCATGCAGTACGGGCACAGCGCGCCGATGCGGAAGGCGCTCTGGAAGATCAGGTAGTGGACGAAGATCCATCCGAGCGACGCACCGATCGTCTGACCGATCCAGTACCAGCGCGGCAGCTTCACTCGGCCGATCGACAGGACCGCGGTGGTGATGATGACGGCGAACGCGGGCAGACCGAGGATCGGGTTGGGGAACCCGAAGAATCGCGCCTGAGCGGTCTCCATCACCGATCCGCAGGAGATGATCGGGTTGAAGTTGCAGGAAAGATCGGCCTGCGGGTTGATCAGCAGTTCGATGCGTTCGATCGTCAGCATCGCGGCCGCGGCGAGTCCGAGGACTCCCAGGACCAACAGGGCCCACGCGGCGACGGTCGACACCGACCGCCGCTCGGTGAGCGAAGCAGTGTTGTTGTGGTCCTCGGCCGGCGCGACGTCCGTTGTGCTCGGCTCCGGGGCGGCGGCCGCCTCCTGATCAGTCATGTCGGGCTACTTGGCTGCGGCGAGGACAGCTGCCGACAGCGCGTCCGGCGTCGAGAGCTCGACGGTGGTGCCGTTGAGTCGCACCCACGGCGTGCCCTTGAAGCCCGGGTCCTTCAGGATCTCGGTGCTGCGAGCGTTCAGCCATGCGCCGAACCGGTTGTCATCGATGCACTGACCCGCGCCGCCCGCACCCGCGTCCTTAGCCCAGCTCTTCAGCGAGTCTGCGCTCGGTCCCGGGCCGCCCTCTTCGGACTGGTTCGCGAACAGGAGGTCGTGGAACTTCTTCCAGGACGCCATGTCGCCGTTCTTGCCCGTGGCTTCAGCGACACACATGGAGGCGTTCGCGGTGTTCGCCGAGTAGTTCGTATCGCGTCCACGGTCGAGGAAGATGATCGGCTTATAGTCGATCGCGACGTTCGGATTCTTCGCGAGCTCGTTCACCGTGGAGCCGAAATTCTGCTCGAATGAGTTGCAGGCGGGGCACTGGAAGTCCTCGACGATGGTCAAGACTGCCTTGGGGGTGGAGCCCTTCGGCGCGGTGGTGATGCGGATCGCGCCGTCCTGGTTCACGACTGACGGGGTCCCGGATGCGCTGACGTTGTCGTCTTCCTGGTTGCTCACAACCGCCCAGATGGCGACACCCGCGGCGATGGCGATCAGGACTACGGCTGCGCCGATCTTGAACATCAGTGAACGACGTCGTTCGGCCTCACGGGGATCGACGATCTTGGGGCGATTCTGGGTCACGGCAGACGGTCCTTCACGGGTCGTGTCGCGCCGGGCATGGGGCCGTCGTCCGCGACGTGGCGTTCTTCGAAGTCAGACTACTTGCATCATCCTGAGAACTTGATGACAGGTTGCGGAGATTTCAGCGTCGACCGTGAGCCCGTCCGATCGGCACATCAATTGCGCTTGGCCTGGTCGATGGCCGACTTCAGGGCGGTTGGTGTGGTCGGCGTGTATGTGTCGCCGTTGATCTTCACTGTCGGAGTGCCCTGGAAAGTCGGGTCGTTCGTCACCGCGCGGGTCACTGCAGACACATCGGAGGAACGCTTCGACTCGAGGATGCAACGATTGGCAGACGGCATTCCCGCGGTCGTGGCGAACTGGGCCAACTGTGTGGTGGACAGTCCCGGACCGCCTTCAGGCGGCTGGTTCTCGAACATGATGCTCTGGAACTCGCGCCAATCCTGGGTGTGCGCTGGTGTCGCCTCCGCGGCGTGCCACACGCAGTGCGAGGCGTTCGCGGCACGCGAGGAGTACCTGTCCGATGACATCCGGTCGAGAAACGAGATGACCCGGTAGTCGACGGCAACGTCGGGATCGCCGCGGTAGGCGTCGAGGACCGGGCCGAACGTCGATTCGAATACCTTGCATGCCGGGCATGCGAGGTCGGCGATCACCGTCACTGTCACCTTCGGCGCCCCGGTGCCGGCGAAGACCCGGAAGGCCTCGCCGTTCTTTGCCGGTGACTCGTCGTCGCCTGGGGCGTCGGTGGTCGACGTCGTCTGATCGTCTCCGCCGAAGGGCTCGTTCGCTGCCCGAACCGGCCTGCCGTCTGTCGAGCACGAGCTGAGGAACACGACGGCTGCGAGGATGAGGACCAATCGGGCACGTGAGGTTCCGGCCATGAGTTCGGATCCTACTGGTCAGGCCGGCGTGACCCACGTCGTGATGTCGCAATGGACCACCTCGGTCGACTCCTTGTCGAGGATGCGGATCGACACGACGACGTCGGTTCCCTCGGTGATCGTCGAGAAGTCGACGGGCTCGGCGAACTCGGCGTGCGCGGTGAGCCGCGTGTTCGCCTTCGTCAGGTACTGAGTGTTCATCGCCTTGGGTATCCACCGGTGCGATGTCGGGACGGACGCCTCCATCAGCATGCCCATCGCGGTCTCGGCGAGGTTGCAGGCGGCGATGGCGTGGAACGTGCCGATGTGGTTGTGGACGCCGAACCATTTCGGCGCGGTCACCCGGCAGTATCCGGGCTCCATCTCCTCGACGAGCGGGAGGATCGTCCCGAAGTAGGGGACTCGCGCGATCATCCCGAGGGAGAACAGGGCGTCTCCGAGTCGGTTGTCGGGCAGCTTGCGGCGAAGCGCGTACGTTGCGCTGTCGCGGTGTGTGTTACTCGGGGTCTCACTCATGTGTGAAGGCTACCGCCTGCCGGACGTGTCTCCTAGAGTGTCGGGCGTGCCCGATGATCAGTTCGACAAGTTCATGCACGTCCACTCCGGTCTTCCCCGGGAGGCTCCGGGGTCGGAGGCGACGCTCGGGCTCCTATTGCAATTGGCGGGCGACCTGCCTGGGCAGCCCCGCATCCTCGACGTGGGGTGTGGCACCGGTCCGGCGGCGGTGCCGTTGGCCGTCGCGACCGGCGGCACGGTGACCGGAATTGATCTGCATGAACCGTTCCTCGCCGGACTCTCAGAGCGAGCTGCGCGTGCGGGCGTCGCTGATCAGGTGACCGGCGTCGCCGCATCGATGGACGACCTCCCCGTCGAACCGGGGACCGTCGACCTGCTCTGGTCCGAAGGCTCGGCCTACATCATTGGCTTCGACGCAGCGCTCCGCGCCTGGCGTCCGCTGCTGTCCGAACGTGGCGTCCTCGTCCTGACCGAATGCGAATGGCTCACCGACACTCCGTCGGACGAGGCCCGCGAGTTCTGGGCAGAGTACGAAGGCATGCGGTCGACGACTGGCAACGTCGCTGCGGCGTGGGAGGCTGGCTATCGGGTGGTCGCGACCTACGTCCTCCCCGACGCCGACTGGGACGAGTACTACGGCCCCCTCGCCGCACGCATCGACTCTCTCCGCGCCGACGGCTTCGATCCCGACGTTCTCGACGCCGCTGCGGCCGAGATCGGTGTCCGCGACCGCAATGCCTCCGACTTCGGCTACACCGCCTACGTCCTGAAACCGAGGTAGTCGTGCGACGGCCTGTGGACAACATGGTCGCGTGAATTTCGTCTTTGTCCGATCATGGTCGGACAAAGACGAGGGGGTCGTCATGACGATTGCACTGCTGTTGCCTCAAGACCGATTCGGATTGGTCAGGCGCGCGGCCGCGCTTGAAGCCGGATGGACCGATGCGATGTTGTCCGCGGCGGTTCGGCGGGGAGAACTCATCCGAGTCGCGACCGGCGTGTATGCGATCGCTGGGGTCGACCTCGACGGGCCCGAAGGTGCAGATCGCCTCTACCGCCTGCGCTCGATCGCAACGGTCAGCAACGCGCGGGATGGAGGTGCGACGGTGCTGAGTCATCAATCCGCAGCCGCGGTTCACGGTCTTCCTCTGTTGAAGCCGAATCGTGAGAACATCCACGTGACCTCGTTGACGCGTGGCGGCGGACTGATCCGCGGTGGGCGAAACGTCCACGGTGGACACCTGGACGAAGCTCAGCTCGTCGACGTCGACGGCATTCGAGTCACCGACGTCGTGCGGACTGCCGTCGACGTTGCTGAGGCCGGCTCATTTGCTCAGGCTTTGACTGTGTTCGACGCCGCATTGCGGGCGGGCGCAGACCGCGCGAGCATCGAGTCCGAGCTCGGTCGTCGTCGTACCAAGGGTGCCCGCGAGGCGAGGCCGGCGATTGTCGTAGCTGACGGCCGTTCCGCGTCGGTCGGGGAGTCGTGGAGCCGCGCACAGATGATCGAAGGCGGCCTCGCGTTGCCGGAACTGCAGGTGGAACATGCTGTTGACGGCGACACCTTCGTCGTCGACTACGAGTGGCACGGCCGCTTGATGGCCGAGTACGACGGTCTTCACAAATACGGACGTCTGCTTCGCCCAGGGGAGACGACAGCTCGTGCTGTCATCCGGGAGAAGCGCAGGGAAGACCGACTGCGGAGGGCCACCGGGCTGGTAATGGTCCGGTGGGTATGGGCCGACCTGGAGAGCCACAGAGTCGCCGCGATCCTGCGGGAATGGCTCGACTGACCTGCCTCATCTCGCTCCTCCCTGCTTCAACTGGACTCGCCTGCCTGAGCTCAGGCAGGTAGGACGCATTGAGGCAGGTAGGAGCGAGATGAGGCGGGTAGGTCGAAACGAACAACCCCATGAGGCGACGGAACGGGAACCTCGCTGCCGTCTCAGGCATCGACCGGGAGACGCATCTCACTGCATCCGACCTGCGGGAACGATTTGAGATCACGGGCGAGGTGCTGCATACTGGTCAGGTTGCCCCGACTGGGGCGCACAAACTTCCAGGGCCGCAACTGTGGGCCGGGTTGTGTAACGCGTGCAATTTGCTGATTGACACGGTCTTGACACGCCCGACCGCGGGGTACCGGAGGCGAAGCCGACGAAAGTCGGCAGCTGGACGAAATAGTCCGGCAGCGTACAACGACAGAAGAACAGCGTCGATCCACCCGATCTCATCGGGGGTGGTCATGTGGCCCAGTTGCCGCCCGTGCATGCACGGGTGTGAGTCGCGCGGTGTTCGTCTGTCGAGAGAAACCAGACGGAAGAGGACACAGCGTGGCGGGACAGAAGATCCGCATCAGGCTCAAGGCCTACGACCACGAAGCGATCGACGCTTCGGCGCGCAAGATCGTGGAGACCGTGACCCGTACGGGTGCACGCGTCGTCGGCCCGGTGCCGTTGCCCACCGAAAAGAACGTGTACTGCGTCATCCGTTCGCCGCATAAGTACAAGGACAGCCGCGAACACTTCGAGATGCGTACACACAAGCGACTCATCGACATCCTCGACCCGACGCCCAAGACGGTTGACGCGCTGATGCGCATCGACCTGCCGGCCAGCGTCGACGTCAACATCCAGTGACGGGGGATCGGAAAAAATGAGCAAGCAGAACGCAACCAAGGGCATCCTGGGCACCAAGCTCGGCATGACCCAGGTTTTCGACGAGAACAACCGGGTCGTCCCGGTGACCGTTATCGCGACCGGCTCCAATGTCGTCACCCAGCTCCGCACTCTGGAGCGCGACGGCTACACGGCAGTCCAGCTCGCCTACGGCGCCATCGACCCCCGCAAGGTGACCAAGCCCGTCGCGGGCCAGTTCACCAAAGCCGGCGTGACCCCCCGCCGCCACCTCACCGAGCTTCGTGTCAACGACATCTCGGAGTTCGAGGTCGGCCAGGAGCTGGGCGCTGACATCTTTGCCGACGGCATCAAGGTGGACGTGACCGGAACCTCGAAGGGCAAGGGCTTCGCCGGTGTCATGAAGCGTCACGGCTTCGCCGGTCTGGGCGCCAGCCACGGTGTGCACCGCGTGCACCGTGCGCCGGGTTCCATCGGTGGCTGTGCAACCCCCGGTCGCGTGTTCAAGGGCATGCGCATGGCGGGCCGCATGGGCAGCGACAAGGTGACCACGCAGAACCTGACCGTCCACAAGGTGGACGCAGAAGCCGGTCTGCTGTTGATCAAGGGCGCGATCCCCGGCCGCAAGGGCGGCGTCGTGGTGGTCCGCGAGGCAGTGAAGGGTGGCAGCAAGTGAGCACCGAAACCGCAACCAAGTTGACGCTCGACGTCCGCGCAGCAGACGGTTCCGTCGCCGGAACCGCCGAGCTGCCCGCTGAGCTGTTCGATCAGACCGCCAACATCGCACTGATGCACCAGGTCGTCGTCGCACAGCAGGCCGCAGGCCGTCAGGGCACGCACGCGACCAAGACGCGCGCACAGGTCTCGGGCGGCGGCGCAAAGCCGTACCGCCAGAAGGGCACCGGCCGCGCACGCCAGGGCTCGACCCGTGCACCGCAGTTCGCAGGCGGTGGCATCGTCCACGGTCCGCAGCCGCGCGACTACACGCAGAAGGTCAACAAGAAGATGAAGGTCGCCGCTCTGCGTGGCGCCCTGTCGGACCGTGCTCGCAGCGAGCGCATCCACGTCATCACCGAGCTCGTCCCAGGACAGACGCCGTCGACCAAGTCGGCACGCGCCTTCCTCGAGCTGCTGAGCGAGCGTCGCAAGTTCCTCGTCGTCCTGACCCGTGAGGATCAGGCCGGCTGGAAGAGCATCGCGAACCTGCCGAACGTGCTGGGCATCACTGCTGATCAGCTCAACACGTACGACGTCCTCGATTCTGACGAGGTCGTGTTCAGCGTTGAGACGCTGGAAGCGTTCGTCGACAAGAACAAGAAGGAGGCCTAGGCATGGCTACGCACGCAAACCCGCGTGACATCATCCTGGCGCCGGTGATCTCGGAGAAGGCCTACGGGCTGATCGAAGACAACGTGTACACCTTCCTGGTGCACCCGGATTCGAACAAGACCCAGATCAAGATCGCTGTCCAGCAGATCTTCGACGTCAAGGTCTCCAGCGTCAACACCGCGAACCGACAGGGCAAGCGCAAGCGCACCCGCTCGGGCTTCGGCAAGCGCAAGAACACCAAGCGCGCCATCGTGACGCTGTCCGCTGACAGCAAGCCCATCGAGATCTTCGGAGGAGCGGTCAGCTGACCGCCCGAGAAGGATTAGGGACTAACACTCATGGCAATTCGTAAGTACAAGCCGACAACGCCGGGCCGTCGTGGTTCGAGTGGCGCCGACTTCTCCGAGGTCACGCGTTCGCACCCCGAGAAGTCTCTGGTGCGTCCGCTCCACAGCACCGGTGGCCGCAACGCCCACGGTCGCATCACCACCCGTCACAAGGGTGGCGGCCACAAGCGTGCCTACCGTCTGATCGACTTCCGTCGTAACGACAAGGACGGCATCAACGCCAAGGTCGCTCACATCGAGTACGACCCGAACCGCACGGCTCGGATCGCACTGCTCCACTACCTCGACGGCGAGAAGCGCTACATCATCGCCCCGAAGAACCTGAAGCAGGGCGACATCGTCGAGTCCGGCCCCAACGCCGACATCAAGCCCGGCAACAACCTGCCGCTGCGCAACATCCCCACCGGTACCCAGATCCACAACGTGGAGCTGCGTCCGGGCGGTGGAGCGAAGATGGCACGTTCGGCCGGTGCGTCGATCCAGCTCCTCGGCAAGGAAGGCCCCTACGCCACGCTGCGTATGCCGTCCGGTGAAATCCGTCGCGTCGACGTGCGCTGCCGCGCAACCGTCGGCGAGGTGGGCAACGCCGAGCAGAGCAACATCAACTGGGGCAAGGCCGGCCGCATGCGCTGGAAGGGCAAGCGTCCCACCGTCCGCGGTGTGGTCATGAACCCGGTCGACCACCCGCACGGTGGTGGCGAGGGCAAGACCTCCGGTGGTCGCCACCCGGTCAGCCCGTGGGGCAAGCCTGAAGGCCGCACCCGCAAGAACAAGGCCAGCGACAAGCTGATCGTCCGCCGCCGCCGTACCGGCAAGAACAAGCGATAATAGGAGGAGGTAAAAAATGCCACGCAGCCTCAAGAAGGGCCCGTTCGTCGACGACCACCTCCTGAAGAAGGTGGATGTGCAGAACGAGAAGGGCACGAAGCAGGTCATCAAGACCTGGTCGCGCCGCTCGACCATCATCCCCGACTTCATCGGTCACACCTTTGCGGTCCACGACGGTCGCAAGCATGTGCCCGTGTTCGTGTCGGACTCGATGGTCGGTCACAAGCTGGGCGAGTTCGCCCCCACCCGTACCTTCAAGGGTCACATCAAGGATGACCGGAAAGCGAAGCGCCGGTAATCATGACTACTGAAACCGATAACGCAGTGCAGACCGCTCGCGCGACAGCGAAGTTCGTTCGCGTCACGCCGATGAAGGCTCGTCGAGTCATCGACCTCGTCCGCGGCAAGAACGTCGACGAGGCTCTGGACATCCTGCGGTTCGCACCGCAGGCTGCCAGCGAGCCCGTGTACAAGGTGCTCGCCAGTGCGATCGCCAACGCGGAGAACAACCAGGGCCAGGATCGTCGCACCCTGATCGTCTCGGAGGCATTCGCCGACGAGGGCCCGACCCTGAAGCGGTTCCAGCCGCGCGCCCAGGGCCGTGCGTTCCGCATCCGTAAGCGCACCAGCCACATCACCGTGGTCGTGTCCGCAGCGGAGAACGGCGGACGTGCTCGTTCGCGCCAGCAGAAGAAGAAGGGAGCCTAAACCGTGGGCCAGAAGATCAACCCGCACGGCTTCCGGCTGGGCATCACCACCGACTGGAGCTCGCGTTGGTACGCCGACAAGCAGTACGCGGAGTACGTCAAGGAAGACGTCGCCGTCCGCAAGCTGCTGAGCACCGGCCTCGAGCGCGCAGGCATCTCGAAGGTTGAGATCGAGCGCACCCGTGACCGCGTCCGCGTCGACATCCACACCGCCCGTCCGGGCATCGTCATCGGTCGCCGCGGCGCCGAGGCCGATCGCATCCGTGGCGACCTGGAGAAGCTCACCGGCAAGCAGGTTCAGCTGAACATCCTCGAGGTCAAGAACCCCGAGGCCGACGCACAGCTCGTGGCGCAGGGCGTTGCCGAGCAGCTCAGCAACCGCGTGGCGTTCCGCCGCGCGATGCGCAAGGCCATTCAGTCGGCCATGCGTCAGCCGGGCGTCAAGGGCATCCGTGTCCAGTGCTCGGGCCGTCTCGGCGGAGCTGAGATGAGCCGCAAGGAGTTCTACCGCGAGGGACGCGTGCCGCTGCATACGCTGCGCGCCGACATCGACTACGGACTCTACGAGGCCAAGACCACCTTCGGCCGTATCGGCGTGAAGGTGTGGATCTACAAGGGTGACGTCGTCGGTGGTCGTCGTGAGCTGGCTGCGGCCGCTCCGGCAGAGGACCGTCGTCCCCGTCGTCCCAGCCGTCCGCGTCGCAGCGGTGCCTCGGGCACCACGGCGACCGGCACCGAGGCCGGCCGCAACGCGGCCGCCGAGGCTTCGGCTGCCGATGCGCCTGCGCCTGCGCAGGCAGAGAACCAGGAGGGCTAGCCCATGTTGATCCCTCGTCGGGTCAAGCACCGCAAGCAGCACCACCCCAGCCTGAAGGGTCAGGCGTCGGGCGGAACCAAGGTCACCTTCGGTGACTACGGCATCCAGGCGCTCGAAGGTGCATACATCACCAACCGTCAGATCGAGTCCGCTCGTATCGCGATCAACCGCCACATCAAGCGTGGCGGCAAGGTCTGGATCAACATCTTCCCGGACCGTCCGATCACGAAGAAGCCCGCCGAGACCCGCATGGGTTCCGGTAAGGGTTCGCCCGAGTGGTGGGTGGCCCCGGTCAAGCCGGGCCGCGTGCTGTTCGAGATGACCTACCCCAATGAGGAGACCGCTCGCGAGGCCCTGCGTCGCGCACAGCACAAGCTCCCCATGAAGACCCGGATCGTGACCAGAGAGGAGCAGTTCTGATGGCACTCGGAATCGCTGCTGCTGAGCTCCGCGAGCTCAGCGACACCGATCTGGTCGACCGCCTGAAGGAGTCGAAGGAAGAGCTCTTCAACCTTCGCTTCCAGATGGCAACCGGCCAGCTCGACAACAATCGACGTCTGCGCACCGTGCGTCGCGAGATCGCACGTGTGTACACCGTCATGCGCGAGCGTGAACTGGGCTTGGCGTCCGGACCGGAAGGTGAAGACGCATGAGTGAGGACCAGAACGTGAACGTCGAAGAGCGTGCCAGCCGCAAAGAGCGGATCGGCTACGTCGTCAGTGACAAGATGACCAAGACCATCACGGTCGAGCTGGAAGATCGCAAGAGCCACAAGCTCTACGGCAAGATCATCCGCACGACCAGCAAGGTCAAGGCGCATGACGAGAACGAGACCGCCGGAGTCGGCGACCGCGTTCGCATCATGGAGACCCGCCCGCTGTCGGCCACCAAGCGCTGGCGTCTGGTCGAGGTCCTGGAGAAGGCCAAGTAGCCTCCTCTCATCCTCTGCGATGACGAGACGAATCGCCCCTTCCCAAACGGGAAGGGGCGATTCTCCTGTTTCCGACAATAGGTCCGGCGCAAGTGGGTCCATATTCTCCAATGCGATCTCAATGCCGACGATCACGCTTACCCCGAGAGGGCACACGCTAATATCGGCGTGTTGCTTCTCGCGCGTGTCGTGTGAGCGAATGTGTTTGGGCTGCAAGGAATCCGCTCCTGGTCAGGGTTGTCCGGCGAGGACGGGCCAATGGCTGTACCGGGAGGCGAGGCATGTGAGCCTTCGCGGGTTGCGAAACGCTGACGTGGTCGTTGGCGATAGTCATAGGGATCTTTACTAGGGTCATAAGAACTACGAATCATCATCAGGACGGGGATCACTCGATGTCAGACGCAGGCGGCCGTCCGGCCGGCAGGGCCGGTCACTCGGCAGCACCGCGTCCGGACTCGGGGCCCCTCGAGCAGACGATGCCGTGGGTCCCGGAGGACGACCCGATCCTGCGACAGCTGCGTGCCTGGCGAGATGACCTCGCGACTCGTGAGCCCGCCGCCCCCGACTCTGCTCCGGTCGAGACCGACGGCGAGTCCCCGGTGTCGGCGGCTTCCCGCGCGGATGCGCCGAACCTCGCCTACTCCGCGGTGTCCGCACCCGCTGACTACACGCCGCAGACGCCGGTGGTCCCCGTCGCGCCGCCCGCTCCGGCGCGTCCTCGTCGGGCACGGCATGCTGCATGGAACGTCATGTCCGCCACCCCGCCCGCCCCGATCGAGTCGGCGGCCGAGCTGCGCCTGGCCAACGAGCGGACCGTCGCATTCCCGTCGATCGACCCCGCCTCGCTCGATGTTCCCCGTGACGTGCCGAATGCGATCGTCGCCAAGAACCTCAAGAAGTCGTTCGGTGACTTCACCGCGGTGCACGACGTGAGCTTCCAGGTGCCCAAAGGCACCATCGTGGCCATCCTCGGGCCGAACGGCGCCGGTAAGACCACCACGGTCAACATGCTGTGCACACTTCTTCCGCCGGACGGCGGCAGTGCGACCGTGGCGGGCCACGATGTGGTCGACGATCCGTCTGGTGTCCGCTCGTCGATCATGCTCACCGGTCAGTTCGCTGCGCTCGACGAAGCACTGACCGGGCGAGAGAACTTGATCCTCTTCGGGAGGCTGCTCGGCCTCACCAAGAAGAAGGCGCAGGAGCGTGCGGACGAGCTGCTCGACGAGTTCGCACTGACCGAGGCGGCCGGACGCCGAGTCGGACAGTACTCCGGTGGTATGCGCCGACGGATCGACATCGCCTGCGGACTCGTCACCTCGCCGGAGGTGGTGTTCCTCGACGAGCCGACCACCGGTCTCGACCCGCGGAGTCGCCAGGACGTGTGGACGCTCGTCGAGCAGCTTCGCGACAGCGGTGTCACCATCCTGCTGACCACGCAGTACCTCGAAGAGGCCGACATGTTGTCGGACAACATCGTCGTCATCGACAAGGGGCGTGTGATCGCCGAGGGCACGTCTGACGAGCTGAAGGCGGAGACCGGCGCCGCGTACTGCGAAGTGACACCGGCGCACCCCGCCTACCTTCCGCGCCTCCGTGCACGCCTGCGCGACCTCATCGGCCCCACCGACGTCGACGACTCCGACCTCGACGAGCGGACAGTGTCCGTGCCCGCACCCAACGGCCCGGAGACTCTCGCCGAGGTGATGCGCCGGACCGAAGCCGCGAAGATCCCGCTCGCCGACATCGCGCTGCGCCGCCCCTCGCTCGATGAGGTGTTCCTCGCATTGACCGCAGAGCGCGCGGCCGGAGATCCGCATGTCGGGGGGAGCGACGCCCAGTGACCGCACAGGCTGATCCTCCTGCGATCACCGATTCCGTCCCGCTGTCGACCGGCACGCGAACTCTTCGACAGTGGCAGACCCTGACCAGTCGTGGTCTGCTCAAGGTGCTGCGCAACGGCGAGTTCGTCTTCGCCTTCGTGGCGCCCGCCTTTCTGGCGCTCTGCTTCTATCTGCCTCTGCGCAAGGTCATGGACTCGACTCCGGGGATGGACTACGGCACGTTCCTCATGCCCATCATCCTGTTGCAGGCGATGAGTTTCGCGGCGACGTCGGCCGCGATGCGGGCGGCTTTCGACGTCAGCCAGGGCATCAACACC
Organism: Gordonia sp. PDNC005; assembly: GCF_016919385.1. Lineage (NCBI taxonomy): Bacteria > Bacillati > Actinomycetota > Actinomycetes > Mycobacteriales > Gordoniaceae > Gordonia > Gordonia sp. PDNC005. The sequence continues at coordinate 2,994,557 of NZ_CP070351.1, read as the reverse complement.
CGCTTCCGGGTGTTGCCGATGCCCGGCTGGGTGCCTCTCGCCGCGCGAGTCGTCACCAACGTCGCGTTGCTTCTCGTCTCCATGATCTGCGGCGTGGTCGCGTGCCTTCTGATCGGCTGGCGTCCCAATGGTGGGTTCACCGGCACGGCGACGCTCTTCATTCTGACGCTCGGAATCGGAATGCTCTTGGCACTGCTGTCCGACGGGCTCGGTCTGGTGGCCAACAGTCCTGAGGCCACCAGCCAGATACTCGGATTCCCCACGATGATCCTCGGCATGGCATCGACCGGCTTCGTCCCCGAGTCGCGGTTTCCCGAATGGATCCAACCGTTCGCGCGAAATCAGCCCATCTCGCAGTTCGTCCAGGTGATGCGCGTCGCGGACTCGCCCGATCCCCTCACCTGGTCGGTCGCCGCGCCCACCGTCTTCTGGTGCGTCGGCATTGCGATCGCCGCGGTCCTGATGATCCGAGCGGGTGTCAGGAAGGCCCGCGGATGACCGCCGTCGACGAGATCGTCCAGACGAAACCAGTGGCGAGAGAGTCCTCTGTACGCGCCTGGCTCACCCACAGTGCGGTGCTGACCTGGCGTCAGTTGCTCGTGTACGTGCGAGACGTGCCGACCGTTCTGCAGTCCGTGATCGTTCCCGGTCTCTCCATGGTGTTGATGAAAGTGGTCCTCGGCGACGCTGTCGGCGACGCTACCGGCCAGAACAGTCTCTACGGCACGGTGCCTCTGATGATTCTCATCGGCGCGATGGGCGGGTCGATGGTGTCGGCGGTCCGTCTGAACAAGGAGGGCGCGACCGGGCTGCTCGCTCGCCTGTACGTGCTTCCCATTCACCGCGCAGCCGACCTGACCTCGCGAGTGGCCTCCGAGATGGTGCGGATCTTCGTTCTCACCCTGGTGCTGCTCGCAGTCGGATACGCGATGGGATTCAGGTTCACCCAAGGCCCGGTGGCGGCGATCGGACTGATCTGCGTGCCCATCGTCTTCGGAGCGGCATACGCGGTCTTTGTCCTCGCGCTCGCTGTGAACTCGCCGCCCGGTGCGCCATTGGTGCAGTTCCTGGGGCTGTTCATGAGCGTCTTGATGTTCTTCAATTCCGGATTCTCGCCGGTAGAGGGATACCCCGGGTGGCTGCAGCCGATCGTTGCGAATCAGCCGATGACTCCGGGAATCGAGTTGATGCGCGCTCTCGCCGCGGGTGGTGAGATAACAGCTCCGCTGATCAAACTCACGGTGTGGGCCGCCCTTTTTGTTGGATTGAGTCTCTATCCGGCACTTGTCGGTTACCGGAAGGCGGCCACGAACAGATGACATGGCGAGGCGGCGTGATTCTGAGCGTTTCGGGGTATGCAACGGTCACGATGGAATTAGCTGGATGGAGAGGAACTGGTCCTCCGATCGAGTGAGCAGGAGAGAAGGCGATGGTGGTCCGGTCAGATGATCGGGCACAGGCAGTGCAGACGGCGCACAAGCGGAGAGGTGAAGGACAGATGAGTGAGACGAGCAGCGGGGCCGCCGGCCCGATGTTGCCGCTGACTGCTGCGCAACGCGGCATGTGGTTCGCCGAGAACATGTCGCCCGACTACTCGGTGAACGTCTGCCAGTACCTCGACATCCGCGATCGTGACCGCTCCCTCGACATCGAGCTGCTCATCCGAATTCACGACGAGTCCGCGCGTGAACTCCAGAGTGCGTACACCCGTATCGTCGACATCGACGGAACGCCGATGCAGACTGTCGACTACTCGATGCATTTCACGCTCGAAGTGCTCGACATGCGCACGGCCGAGGACCCGGTCGCCGAAGCACTGGAATGGATGAACACCGACTATCGGCGTCCAGTGGAGTTGCTCGCCACAACGTCGTTGGCCAGGTCCGTCCTCATCCGTATCGAAGACGGACGTGCCTTCTGGTATCTCCGCGGCCATCACGTGCTGCTCGACGGCTACGCAGCTCTCAACAGCACGCTGCGCATGGTCGAGCGCTACAACGCGTCAGTGGCGGGCGAGGATTTCCAGCCGAAACCCCACGCTGATCTCGCGGAACTCGTCGACGACGACATCGCCTATTCGACCGGGTCTCGACGCGACCGCGACCGCGCGTACTGGGTGGAGCGCGCCGCCGATCTGCCCGAACGGGTCACGCTGGCCCAGCATGCCGCCACCGCGCCCCTGTCGCCGATCAATCTGGTGGCGGGCCGAATGATCAACGAGACCTTCCAACAACGCCTCGCCGAACTCGCCGCCGAGCAGTCCAGTTCGCTTGCGGTGCTTCTCACGGCGGGCTTCTCCGCCTACCTCGCCCGGATGACGGGGACGGACGAAGTTGTGCTGAGCGTCCCGGTGACCGGACGTTCGACAGCCAAGACCAAGCGGGCCAGCGGCATGGTGTCGAACATGCTCCCCGTTCGTGCCAGCGCCGCGGCAGACGCCTCCCTCCATGAACTGATCGCACAGATTCAACTCGAGTTGACCGGTGTCTTGAGGCATCAGCGCTATCGCTTCGAGGACATCCGTCTCGACGCGGGGATGCGTGATGCGGCGACGGCGTCGTTCGGGCCGATCGTCAACATGGTGTTCTTCGACAAACCGATCGCCATCACGGGCGCCGACGTCGAGTACCACATTCTCTCGTCAGGAATCCTCGAAGACCTGCGAGTCAACTTCTATCAAGCGAGCCCGACTGCCCCGGTCTTTGTGGATCTGCACGGCAATCCGCACCTGTACACGGAATCGGAACTGGCCGTACACGTCGATCGTTTCCTCGCGTTCTTCGAACGGGCCGTCGCATGTCCGGAGACGAGCATCGGCGAGGTCGACTTGCTGCTGCCCGCCGACGTCGCCGCTCTCGAGAGGAACAGTTCCGGGCCGGCAGTCGACTACTCCTCGGCGGGCAGGAATCTCCTCGAGCGATTCGAACGCCGGGTCGCCGAGAACCCGGACGCCGTCGCATTGAGGTTCGACGGTACCCAGCTGACTTACGCGGAGTTCGACCTTCGTCGGCGACGGCTCGCCGGAAGGCTGGTCGCCGACGGCGTGCGACCTGGCGATCGGGTGGTCGTGTCGCTCGACCGCGGAATCGACCAACTCGCAGCCGTGTACGCAGTGGTCACCGTCGGCGCAGCGTACGTTCCCGTCGATCCGACACATCCTCAGGACCGCCGAGACCTCGTCACCAACGCATCCGAAGCGGTGATCGTCATCGATCCGGACTTCGTCCTCGGGAGTCGACGGCACCGACCCGTCGACACGGTGTCGGTTCCGGGGAACGCCGCCGCGTACGTCATCTTCACCTCGGGCTCAACCGGTGTCCCGAAGGGCGTGCAGGTGCCACACGACGCGGTGATCAACCGCCTCGCCTGGACCGAAGAGCATTACCCGCTGACAGCGGACGACAACGTTCTGTACAAGACGCCGTACACGTTCGACGTGTCCGTATGGGAGCTGTTCTGGCCGCTTGCAGTGGGCGCGACGATCGTGATCGCGAAGCCGGACGGGCATCGCGACCCGATCTATCTCAATCGGGTGATGTCGGAGGAGAGTGTGACGGTGCTGCACTTCGTGCCGTCGATGCTCGACGTTTATCTCGACGACCGCGCATCCAGGCCGATGGACGAGACGCTGTTTCCCGACACCGTTCGACGGATCTTCACTTCGGGCGAAGCACTTACCGGAAACACGGCCGACCAGGTGCTCAGCGGCGGAACCGTCGACCTCGTCAATCTGTACGGCCCGACGGAGGCGGCCGTCGACGTCACCGAACACCGTGTGGCACACGGTGTGACGATGCCGCCGATCGGGACCCCGGTGCCCAACACCGGGGCGCTCGTCCTCGACGACCGCTTGGTTCCGGTTCCGCCGGGGGTGCCCGGTGAGCTGTATCTGACCGGCGTACAACTCGCACACGGGTACGTGGGGCGCACGGGACTCACGAGTGAACGGTTCGTCGCGTGCCCGACGGGACCGTCCGGGACTCGGATGTATCGGACGGGCGACCTCGTTCGGTGGAACGCGGAAGGCGGCCTGGACTATCTCGGCCGTACCGACTTCCAGGTGAAGATCCGAGGCCAGCGTGTTGAACTCGGTGAAGTCGAGGCCGTCCTCGTCGATCACCCGGCCGTCGACGCGGCCGTCGCAGTCGTCCGAGCCGACGTCGCGGCCACACCGACGCTCGTCGGTTACGTGAAGGTCGGTTCGGCGACCACCGCGGAGCCCGAGCTCCTCGCGTGGAGTCGGCGGAGGCTGCCGTCGCACATGGTGCCCACCGCGGTAGTGGTGCTCGACGATTTCCCACTCAACTCGTCCGGTAAGACCGACCGACGTGCACTCCCGGCGCCAGTGCTGAGGACGGCGGCGTACGAGCCGCCCCAGACCGAGATAGAGATGGAACTCGCGGGAATCATCGCGGACGTCCTCGGGGTCGATCAAGTGGGCCGTCGTGACAACCTCTTCGAATTGGGCGGCAATTCGCTCGTCGCCGCACGGCTCGTCACGCGGGCGCGTGACGGTCTCGGTGTGGACCTCCGACTGACCGACGTGTTCGAGGCCGCGGATCTCGCAGAACTGGCCGCTGGTGCGATCCACACGGACCACGACGCCGACTCACCGCTCGTGCGAATCGATCCCCGACCGAGTCGGATCCCGCTGTCGACGGCGCAGTCTCGACTGTGGTTGGTCAACCAGATCGATCCGACGTCGGCGACCTACAACATGCCCGGAGCCGTTCGACTCGGAAACGACGTCGCAGTCGACGCGCTCGCCGAGGCGGTCCGCGATGTCGTGAGCCGCCACGAAATTCTTCGGACGCGGTTCGTGACCGTCGACGACGGGACACAGGTCCAAGTGATCGACGACGTCTCGAGCGTCCGCCGGGCGATCGACATGCGGCCGACCGAGGTCGACGACATCGACGTCGCGATCAGGGCGATCGCCGACGCCGGATTCGACCTCACGGTAGAAGCCGGGTTTCGAGCGCGACTGATCCGTGACGACCGCGGGTACGTGCTCGTCGTCGTCGTCCATCACATCGCGGCAGACGGACAGTCGTTGATTCCGCTGATCAGCGACCTCGGGGCCGCTTACGCCGCCCGGCGGGCCGGTCATGCGCCCGATCTCGACGCGGATGGCCTCCAGTACGCCGACTATGCGCTGTGGCAGGAGGAGCATCTCGCCGGGGTGGGCTCGACGACCGTCGCCGACGACCTCGACTTCTGGCGCGTCGAACTCGCCGACCTACCCGAATTGCTGCCGCTCCCGACCGATCGTCCGCGACCTGCGGTCGCCAGCGGACGCGGCGGCTACGTCGACCTCATCTCCGACGGAGTCTTGACGAACGGCGTCCGAGACCTCGCGAAGACCGCGGGCGTCACCCCTTTCTCGGTGATCCACGCCGCGATAGCGGTTGTACTCGCCCGATGCAGCGGAACATCGGACATCGCCGTCGGCGTCGCCGTAGACGGCCGGCGAGACGACAGGCTGAACAGGCTCGTCGGCATGTTCATCGACACCGTGGTGCTGCGCACACGAGTCTCCGAACGAACAGTGCTCGGCGACTTCCTACGCGATGCGCACCGAGTCCGTGCCCGCGCGATGGCCCGGGCGACGGTGCCCTTCGAAAAAGTGGTGGAGGCGCTCGCGCCGGCACGATCCGCCGCGCACACCCCGCTCTTCCAGGTCGGTCTGACGATGCTCACCGACACGGCGTCTGCTTTCGCCGGCGACACCACGGGATTCGAGATCCTCGACGCCCGAGTGCCTGCGGCCAAGTACGACGTGTCCGTGACCGTCGTCGAGAGGGCCGACGAACTCGCATTCGAGATCTCCTACGCGACGGACCTGTTCGATGAGGCCACCGCCCGGTGGTTCGGCAGAGCAGTACTGCGGGTGCTCGGTCAGTTCGTCGACGCCTCGCTCGAGGTGCCGGTCGGCGCGTTCGACATCGTCGACCAGCGGTCCTTCGCTGCGCTCACCCGGTCGGCGAGCCCGGCAGTCGCCGCGGTCCCGCTCGGGGAACTCTGGGATCTTCACGGGGCCACGACACCGGGCGCGGTGTCGGACGGGACAGTGAGCCTGACTCGCGCTGAGTTCGACGCGGCATCACATCGTCTGGCACGGACACTTCTCGACCGGGGCGTCGGACCGGGAGATGTGATCGCCGTCAGCGAGCCGCGCAGTGTCGCAGCGGTGGTCGGATTGGTCGCGGTGACGCGGACCGGCGCCGCTTTCGTGAGCGTCGATCCGGCACTGCCCGATGAACGTCGAGTGGAGATACTCGCCGACTCGGGTGCGATCCTCGGGCTTGGTTCGTCCCCGGTCGGTACCGTCGACTGGCTCCCGATCATGGGCCCGGACATCACCGGACCCGACGCTGCGGTCGCACCGGGCGAGTTGCGTCGCGCAGTCCGGGCAGACGATGTCGCATACCTCATCTACACGTCCGGATCGACGGGCAAACCGAAGGCGGCGGTCGTCAGTCATCGGGGTCTGGCCAACCTGATCGAGAACCAGCGTGCGATCCTCGGCCTCGACCAGGCGAGTTCGGTGTTGCAGGTCGCGGCGCAGAGTTTCGATGCGTCGGTATTCGAGATCACGATGGCTCTGTGCTCCGGAGCGGCCCTCGTTGTGAGCCCTCCGGAAGTGTTCGCGGGCGACGAACTCGTCGACGTGATCTCCCGAGGCGCAGTCACTCACGCGGTGATGACGCCGTCGGTGATGGCGGGCCTCGACCCCGCGACGCTTCCCAGCCTGCAGACGGTGATCAGCGTGGGGGAGGCATGCCCCCCGGACCTGGTGGAACGCTGGGCGTCCGCGGGGCGGCGGTTCTTCAACCTGTACGGTCCGACGGAGTCGACGATCTGGGCGACGGCCGCGGGGCCGCTGCGCGGCGGTGACGAGGTGACGATCGGCGATGTCGTCCCCGGCGTCGGCGCGCTAGTGCTCGACGGGGGACTTCGGCCGGTCCCGGTAGGAGTCTCCGGCGAGCTCTACCTGACGGGCGACCAGCTGGCCCTGGGCTACCTCGATCGCCCGGACCTCACCACCAGCAGGTTCGTCGCCGCGCCGTTCGGACAACCGGGCACCAGGATGTACCGGACGGGTGATCGAGTCACGCGACTGTCCGACGGAAGCCTACGGTACCTCGGACGTACCGACTTCCAGCTGAAACTCCGCGGCATGCGCGTCGAACCGGGCGAGGTCGACGGCGCTCTGACCTCTCATCCGGACGTCGCCGCGGCATTGACCGTCGGAATGGACGGGCCGTCCGGTGGCACCGTGCTGGTGTCGTACGTCGCTCCACGGGACGGCGTCGACCTCGATCTGGAAGGACTGCGCGCACACGCCACGGATGTGCTTCCTTCCCACCTGGTTCCGCACACCGTCGTCCCGGTCGACGCTTTTGCGACAAACGCGGTCGGTAAGGTCGACCGCGCGGCTCTTCCTGCGGTCGACTTCTCTGCGGGGCGTGAATTCGTCGCGCCACGGGACGACGCCGAACGGCTGGTCGCCGAGGTGTTCGCGACTGAACTCGGCGTCGATCGTGTGAGTGTCACCGAGAGTTTCTTCGACATCGGTGGAACGTCGTTGTCCGCTGTCGCCGTCAGCGGGCGACTCGGCTCCCTCCGCGGACGCAGAATCGCGCTCCGCGACGTATTCGACAACCCGACGGCCGCTCAGCTTGCGGCCTTCCTCGCGGGTGCCGAGTTCGGGACAGACGAACCGCTGCGGCGAAGGACCGACACCGCACCGGTCCCGACCTCGGGCACCCAACGCTCGATGTGGCTCGTCAACCAGAACGACCCCGAGTCCGCCGCGTACAACATCGCGATGGCACTGCGTCTAGACGGGCTTCTCGACGTATCCGCGATGCGCGCCGCGCTCGGTGACGTCGTGAGACGTCACGAAGCGTTGCGGACGGTGTATCCGCTGGTCGGTGACGGTCCGGTCCAAGTTGTCGTCGACGCGGAGACGGCGGTGGCGCGCATCGAGATGACAGTCGTCGACGTTGTCGGCGACCTGGGCGATGCCGTCGCCGGGGTGACCGGTCGCGGGTTCGACGTGGTGCACGACCTCCCCGTCCGCGCAGCTCTGTTGCGTCTGGACGACGCGCACCACGTGTTGGTGCTGTCGATCCATCACATCAGCGCGGATGGTGCGTCGATCGCACCGCTCGCCACCGACATGATGTCGGCGTACGCCTCCCACGTCGACGGCGCGGAGCCCACATGGACCGAGCTGCCCGTTCAGTACACGGACTTCGCCGCCTGGCAGGCCGAACGTCTCGCGGCGGTCGGTGCGGACGGACGGACCCTGGCGGACCGTCAGCTCGACTTCTGGCAGGATGCGCTCGACGACGCGCCGGCGAGTCTGGACCTGCCGACTGACCGGACCAGGCCGACGCAGCCGTCGTTCGCCGGTTCGGCCGTCGACTTCAGCATCGACCACAGGGTGATGCGCGCACTAGACGACATCGCTGCGGCGCGAGGCGCCTCGGTTTTCATGGTCGCGCACGCCGCATTCGCGGTGCTCTTGTCGCGACTGGCCGGGCAGCACGACGTCGTCATCGGCACCCCGTACGCGGGCCGGAACCATCCGCTCGTCGAACGGCTGGTCGGCATGTTCGTCAACACTCTCGCGCTCCGCACCCGAGTGGAGCCGGGGGAGCGTTTCATCGACGTTCTCGACAGGGTGCGGGTCGCTGATCTCGCGGCCATGGCAAACTCCGACGTCGCGTTCGACGACATCGTCGAACGACTGTCGGTCGACCGGGCCGGCGGGCGCACGTCGCTGTTCCAGGCGATGTTCGTCTTTCAGAATCTGCAGTTCCCGGTCGTGGAGATGGCCGGTGTGACTGTGAGTCCCGAGGACGAACGGCTCACGTCGGCGAAGGTCGACGTTCAGCTGACACTGTTCCCCAGTGACCCGAAGCTTCCCAGTGACCCGAAGCATCATGAGGAGGCCGACGGTGTCCGCGGTCAGCTGATCTACGCCACCGAGCTCTTCGACGAGGCGACCGCGGAATCGATGGTCGATCGGTTCCTGCACGTCGTTGCGGCGGTCGCCGCGGATCCGGAGGTGATCGTCGGCGACATCGAGCTCGACGACCGACCGGAGCCCGTGGTCGAGGAGGAGTCGCAGCGGAGCCTGGCCGAACTGGTTGCGGAGGCCGCAACTGCGACGCCGAGCGCAGTCGCCGCCGAACTCGACGGCACCGCGGTCACGTTCGGCGACATCGGGTCCACGATCGAGGCGCTGGAGGGCGCGATGCCGGGCACGGACCGCGACTCGCTGCTGACGATGACCGTGATGAGCCTGCTGCCGACGGTCTCTGCGGGCGGTCCGGACGCGCTCGGTGGTGTGCTCGCGATGCTCCGTGAGAACGCCGCACCCGCAGACGCACGATAGTTGTACGACGAATGGGAGAAGAACACTGTGGCTGACGCGACGGCCTTGAGCGCAAACTGGGGCACTGTGCCGACCACCCTCGGGCTGGTCGGGGCGGCCGCAGCGGTCGAGCCGTCTGCCCAGGCGATCGCCGGGCCAGGTGGAGCAGTCACGTTCGGGGATTTGAATGTGCGGCTGTCCGCGACCGCAGGCGTCCTGGCCGCACAAGGCCTCGACACCGACGGAGCAGTCACCGCCGGAGTGTCCGCGATTGTCAAGACTCCCGAGATGTCGCCCGTGGACGCGATCGTGGCAGCGGCGGGAGCCGTCGCCGGCCTCCGCGCGGCCGCCGAGGCGGTGCTCGGAACGTCGGACTGGGGATCGCTGCCCGGTCTGTTCGCGTCCGCGGCGCGCCGCTTCGCGGACCGGATCGCAGTCGTCGACCGAGACGGTGCGACGCTCTCGTACCGTGAACTCGACGCACGATCGACCGCTCTCGCACGTGCGCTCGTCGACCGTGGAGTGGGCGCGGACACGACGGTCGCGATGGCCGTCGACCGCACTGTGCACCTCCCCGTGGCGATCCTCGGGATCATGAAGGCGGGCGGAGCATACATTCCGCTTGATCTGGCGCACCCGGTTGAACGACTCGGCTACATCGTCGACAACGCTCGGCCCGGCGGGCTGCTCGTCGACTCCTCGGTCGGCGACCGCCTCGACGGGCTGGAACTCCCTCGCTGGGACGTCGACGAGCTCCTCGAAGCCGGAGCGGCGTCGTCCGGCACACTGCCGTCGCGCATCGACCCGTCGTCGTCGGCCTACGTCATCTACACCTCGGGATCAACGGGCCGACCCAAGGGCGTCCAGGTCGAACACCGCAACGTCGTCGCGTTGATGGCGGCAGCCCAGATCCAGTACGGCTTCGATGAGAACGACGTCTGGTCGATGTTCCACTCCCACGCGTTCGACGTGTCGGTGTTCGAATTGTGGGGGCCGCTCCTGTTCGGTGGGCGTCTGGTCGTGGTCGACCGCGACGTCGCGCGCGAGCCGAACCAACTCGTGTCGCTGCTCGCAGCCGAAGGCGTCACCGTGTTCAGCCAGACGCCGTCAGCGTTCTACCAGTACGTGGAAGCCGCAGAGCGGGCTGTCGCGGCGCCGACGATCCGCTACGTGATTCTCGCGGGCGAAGCCGTGAGCTTCGAGCAGATGCGTCGCTGGTACCGCAGCTTCCCTGACTCGGCGACCGTTGTGGTCAACATGTACGGCATCACCGAGACGACCGTCCACACGACTTTCCGGGCGCTGAGCGCTGAACTCGTCGAGTCCACGGATGCGTCCGACGTGGGTGACGGACTGCCCGCACTGACTGTCCATGTCCTCGACGAACGTCTCAAGCACACCCCTGACGGCGTTCCGGGCGAGATCTACGTCAGTGGCCCGCAGGTGACCCGCGGATACCAGAACCGCTCCGACCTCACCGCGGTCCGGTTCGTCGCGGACCCGTTCGGCGCGGCGGGCGACCGCATGTACCGCAGTGGCGACATGGCCATCCGGCGCGGCGACACCATCGAATACCTCGGCCGCAGCGACGGCCAGGTCCAGTTGCGCGGGTTCCGCGTCGAGATGGGTGAAGTCGAGGCAGGCATGCTTCGCGTCGACGCGGTGTCGGGTGCGGCGGCGATGGTCACCAAGGCCGCGAGCGGCGACGACCTCCTCGTCGGCTACGTCGTGCCCGCAGACGGCACGACCATCGATCAGACGGCGTTGCGAGCGGCGATCGGCGCCCACGTTCCGGCCTACATGGTCCCCGACGTCATCGTTGAACTCGACCGACTTCCGCTCACCGTCAACGGAAAACTGGACCGCAGGGCACTGCCCGAACCCCAGCTCGGGACACAGGAGTTCGTCGAACCCGAGACCGACGCCGAACGGCGGGTCGCGGCCGAGTTCGCGGCAGTCCTCGGCGTGGAGACGATCAGCGCCACCGCGTCGTTCTTCGACCTCGGCGGCAACTCGCTCGCCGCGGCCCGCATCGTCGGCCGGGTCGGCGAAGCTCTCGACGTTGAACTCTCGGTCCGCGATCTCTTCGACGCGCCCACTGTGCGCGAACTCGCGGCAGCCGTTGTCGGTCATGCACCGGCACTGCCGCCGATCGTCGCCGTGGATCCGCGACCGCACACGATTCCGCTGTCGTTCGCGCAGCAACGGATGTGGCTCGTGAACCGACGTTCCCCCGAGTCGGCCGCCTACAACATTCCGGCACTGCTGACGGTGACCGGTGACCTGGACCGCGCCGCTCTGCAAGAGGCCGTCGTCGACGTCGTCATTCGGCAGGCCGCTTTGCGGACCACGTTCCCCACCGTCGCCGGCGCGCCTGTCCAACAGATCGCATCCCCGGACACGGTCGCCGACCTGCTCGACTGGTCGACCGCCGACTCCGTCGACGACATCACCGCTCTTCTCGGCACCGGATTCGACGTCACCACCGACTTGCCGATTCGCGGTCGGGTGGTCGAGACTCGGCCAGGCGAGCACGTGGTGGCCATCGTGATGCATCACATCGCGGCAGACGGTGAATCCGTCGGACCCTTCGTGGCAGACCTGCTGACGGCGTACCGGGCGCGCAAGGACGGGCAGGCGCCCGACTTCGCACCACTCGACGTCCACTTCGCCGACTTCGCGCTCTGGGAACACCGCGCCCTCGGAGCACCGGACGAACCCGAATCGATCAGTGCACGTCAGCTCGCCTACTGGCGGGAACAGCTGTCGGGCCTGCCGTCGGTGCAGAACCTGCCGATCGACCGGCCCCGCGCGGCGGTCGCGTCAGGTCGGAGCGGCCGCGTCGACTTCGTGATCGACGACGACCTGGCTCGCCGGATCGACGCAGTCGCAGCAGTTTCGTCGGCGTCGGCGTTCATGGTTGTCCACGCGGCGCTCGCTGTACTCCTCGCGCGCATCACCGGCGACGACGACGTCGCCGTCGGCACCCCGATCGCCGGTCGCGGACAGGCCGTCCTCGATCCCCTCGTCGGCATGTTCGTCAACACCCTCGTGCTGCGGAGCGAAACGCCGTCCGACGCTGCGTTCCGCGACGTCCTGGAGACGGTCAAGAGCTCCGACCTCGACGCCTTCGCCAACGCCGACGTGCCGTTCGAGTACGTCGTCGACGCCGTCGACGCCGAACGCTCCCCGTCGTTCGCACCGCTCTCGCAGGTGTGGCTGACCCTCGACGAGACGTCGGTGCGTGGTGCGCTGTCCGGTGCAGTCGACGGGCTGACCATCGAGCCCACGCCGATCGGCGATGCGCCTGCCAAGGTCGACCTCTTCGTCCGTGTGGAGCGCGCGGAAGCGGGCGCGTGGCACGGTGAACTGATCTACGCGGCCGACCTGTTCAACAAGCAGACGGCCTCGAACATCACAACCTGGCTGGTCGACGTCCTCGACGCGTGCACATCGGATGTGACCACCGTCGTCGGCGACGTGCCACTCACAACGACGGCGAAGGCCGGCTCGCCGTCCGGCACCGCACACGTGCCGACGCCGGCCGATTCAGTGCCCTCACAGATCGACAACGGCGGCCCCGGCTCCGAGCCGGTGCTCCTGCGGGACATGTTCGCCGCCGCGGCCTCCACGTGGGGCCCGCGCTCGGCCGTCGTCGATCCGGACGGATCCGTCCTGACGTACGCACAACTCGACGCCAGGTCGAACGCACTCGCCCGACGACTCCTGGCACTCGGAGCCCGACCCGAGACACTCGTCGCACTGGCCATCGGACGTTCGTCCACCCTGCTCACCGCGATCTGGGCGGTCGCCAAGACCGGAGCGGGATACGTCCCGATCGATCCCGACTATCCCGCCGAGCGTGTCGCGGCGATGATCGAGGATTCGGGCGCACACCTCGGGCTCACCGTGGCGGCCGCAGGCTCGTTGCCGGCGACCGGGTTCGACTGGACGGTGATCGACTCGCCGGAAGCGCCCACCGACGACGTGTCCCCGCTGGCCGAGGCCGAACTGGTCGGACCCACGCGAGTCGACAACGTCGCGTACGTCATCTACACGTCCGGATCGACAGGCCGACCCAAGGGCGTCTCGGTGACACACTCGGGTCTGAAGAACTTCGCCGTAGAAGAGGCCCGGCGCTCGAATGCCGACGAGTACTCGCGAGTTCTCGGGTTCGCGTCCCCGAGCTTCGACGCGTCCGTGCTGGAGTATCTGCTCGCGACCGTCAGCGGCGGCACACTCGTGTACCGACCGTCCGACGCTGTCGGCGGCCCACCACTCGCCGAGCTGATGCTCCGCAGCGCCGTGACGCACACCTTCCTGACCCCGACCGTCCTGTCGACTCTCGATCCGCTCGCGCTTCCCGCGCTTCGGGTGATCTATGCGGGCGGCGAGGCGGTGCCGCAGGCGCTGAAAGACGCGTGGACGCCGTTCCGTCGTGTACAGAACCTCTACGGCCCCACGGAGACGACCATCGGTGTGGCGATCGGCGAGCCGATGGCGGTCGGTGAGCCCGTCACCCTCGGCGGCCCGATCTCCGGCATCGGATTCGCGGTGCTCGACGGCCGACTGCGGCAGGTGCCGGACGGTGTCGTCGGAGAGCTGTACGTGTGCGGCCCGGCGCTCTCACGCGGGTACCTCGATCGGCCTGGCCTCACTGCCGACCGCTTCGTGGCGAACCCGTTCCTCGTCGGGGACCGCATGTACCGGACCGGTGACCTCGTCCGATGGCGCACCGACTCGGCCGGACGCCGTGTGCTCGACTACTCGGGACGCAGCGACGACCAGGTGAAGCTCAGGGGTCTTCGGATCGAACTCGGTGAGATCGAGGCCGTCCTCGCCGAGCACCCCGACGTCACGTCCGCGGTTGTGGTCGGAGTCGGATCGGGATCCGGGGACGCCGGCGGTGAATCGGTGACGACAGCACTGGCAGGCTACGTCGTCGTCGGCGCGGAATGCTCGGTCGACGGCTCCGACCTCAGACGATTCGTCGCCGATCGGCTGCCCGCCCACATGGTGCCCGCGTCGATCACCCTCCTCGACGCGCTGCCGCTGACCCCGGTCGGCAAACTCGACAAGAACGCGCTCCCCGAACCCGTCCTCGACGCGGGCGACCACGTCGAACCCGAGTCCGCCGCAGAGACCGCCGCCGCGGCGGCGTTCGCGGCAGTCCTCGGCATCGACACGGTGTCGGTGACGGCCAGCTTCTTCGACCTCGGCGGTGACTCGCTGTCGGCGATGCGACTCGCGGCACGCGTCGAAGATGCTCTCGGCGTCACGACGTCGATCAACGACGTGTTCTCCGCTCCTACCGTGCGCGAACTGGTCGTTCGGATCGCAGGCCACAGCGCCGCGCTGCCTCCGGTGACGCCTGTCTCGCCACGACCCGACCGGATTCCGCTGTCGTACGCACAGCAGCGGATGTGGTTCATCAACCGCTTCGATCCGACCGCGCCGACCTACAACGTCCCGGCGGTCATCCGACTCACCGGCCCACTCGACGTCGGCGCGTTGTCGGACGCCTTCACCGACGTCATCGCGCGTCACGAGACCCTCCGCACCCGGTTCCCCGACAACGACGGCGTCCCGTTCCAGTCGGTGTCGTCCGACCCGACTCCGGACTGGGCTGTCTTGGACGACCGGTCCGCCCTCGAAGCCGATCTCGCACGCGGATTCGACCTCCGTACCGATCGGCCCATCAGGGCCAGGCTCGTGCCGATCGCCTCCGACGAGCACATCCTGGCGATCGTCGCCCACCACATCGTCGCAGACGGCGAGTCTCTCGGTCCGCTCGTCTCCGACCTGCTGACCGCCTACGGTGCGCGAGCACAGGGGCAGGCCCCCGAATTCGCGCCGCTGCCCGTCCAATTCGCGGATGTCGCGCTCTGGGAGCGTGCGGTGCTCGGCGACCCGGCCGACGAAGGATCGATCATCGCAGGCCAGCTCGATCACTGGCGGACCGCGCTCGCCGGGCTGCCCGCTGTCATCGACCTTCCATCGGACCGTCCGCGCCCCGAGGCCGCCTCGGGTCGGGGAGACGCGGTGGACTTCACGGTCCCCGCAGGCGTCGTCCGTGCCGTGGAGGCGCTGGCAAGCGCCCGCGGCGCGACGCCGTTCATGATCCTGCACTCCGCACTCGCCGTGCTGATCGCGCGACTGTCTGCCACCACCGACATCGCGATCGCCACCCCGTCTGCGGGCCGAGGCGACGAATCGTTGGACGCCCTGGTCGGAATGTTCGTCAACACGCTCGTCCTCCGGACCGAGGTGGCCCCGGGCACGCCGTTCGAGGACCTGGTCGACACCGTTCGGGACGTCGACCTGCAGGCGCTCGACAATGCACGTGTCCCGTTCGAGGCCGTTGTCGACGCCCTCGACCCGGTGCGGAGCGAGGCGTTCGCTCCGCTCGCGCAGACGATGCTGTCCTTCGACCCGGTCGGCTCTGTTCGAGGTGGCCTCGCCGAGGTGGCGGGCGTCTCGTTCACCGAGCTCACACCGCCGGTGATCCCGGCGCACCGCGACCTGACGATCGTGGTCTCCTCCGGCGAGGAATGGACGGGTTCGGCGGTGTACGCCACGGACCTGTTCGATAGGGCGACCGTCGAGGCGTTGGCGTCCACCTACGTCGATCTGCTCGCGTCGCTGGTCGCCGATCCGACCCGACCAGTCGGCGATGCCCCGGTGACCGCCGACGACGAGATCAACGAGATCCTCGCGCGATCGGCAGGCCCCTCGCTCGACGGCGTGGATCAGCTCATGTGTGTGTCCGCGACGTCGGCCGCGGGTGGGGCGCCCGCGGTGATCCACCGCGACCGCACCGTGTCGCGAGACGAGTTCGGCCGCCGCGTCAACGTTCTCGCCCGCACCCTCGTCGCGAACGGCGTCGGCCCCGACACCGCGGTCGGCATATGCATGGACCGAAGTGTTGAACTCCTCGTCGGAGTGCACGCCATCGTCGCAGCGGGCGGGCAGTACGTGCCGCTCGACCCGGAAGCCCCGGCCGACCGCACCGCCTACATGGCGGAGACGGCCGGCGTGACCACCGTGTTGGTTCGCGCGGATGATCTGGTGCCCGATTCTGTCGCGGCGCTCGACGCCGCGGTTGTCGCCGTCGACGCCACGGCGTCCATTGCAGGCGACGTCCAACCGCTGACCGACGCCGACCGCACATCGCCGTTGCGGGGATCGCACGCCCTCTACACGCTGTTCACATCGGGCTCCACCGGCAGGCCGAAGGGCGTCACCGTCTCGCACGAGGCCGTCGCCAATCGACTCGCCTGGATGCAGGCGGGCTACCCGATCGGCGCCGACGACCGCGTGCTCCACAAGACTCCGGTGACGTTCGACGTGTCGGTGTGGGAACTGTTCTGGCCGATCGTGCAGGGAGTTCCGCTGGTGATCGCGGAGCCCGGACGGCACGGCGATCCCGCACACCTCGCCGACCTCATCGAGCACCACGGCGTGACCGTGCTGCATTTCGTCCCGTCGATGCTCGCCGCGTTCGTCGACGTCCTCGGCGACCGGGTGTCGTCGTTGGCGACCCTGCGACACGTGTTCGCGTCCGGTGAAGCGCTCACGCCCGCCGTGGCGGATTCCGTCCTGCAGCACCTGCCGGGAGTCGGTCTGCACAACCTGTACGGGCCGACCGAGGCCGCCGTCGACGTCACCGAGCACACGGTGACAGTCGCGGAGCCCGTGATCCCGATCGGGCGTCCGGTCGCGGGCACAACGACGTACGTCCTCGATGCGCGACTACGACCGACACCCGTCGGTGTGCCGGGCGAGCTGTACCTCGGTGGCGTGCAGGTGGCGCGCGGGTACGCGAGACGTCCCGACCTCACGGCGGAACGCTTCGTCGCCGATCCCTTCGGGGCCCCGGGTACGCGGCTGTACCGCACGGGTGACGCGGTGCGCTGGAACAGCGCCGGTGAGCTCGACTACCTCGGACGCACCGACTTCCAGGTGAAACTGCGCGGTCAGCGACTTGAACTCGGTGAAGTCGAAGCCGCGATCGCCACGGCACCCGGTGTGGTGCACTCAGCGGCGACCGTGGTCGACTCGACGGCGGGTAAGCAGCTCGTCGGCTACTTCGCGCCTGCCGAGGTCGACGTGGACGACGTGATCGCAGCAGTCGCGTCGGCGCTTCCGGCCTACATGCGGCCCACCGCGTGGGTCCCGATGACAGCCATTCCGCTCACCGTCTCGGGGAAGGTCGACCGCAAGGCGCTTCCCGCGCCGACGGCTGCCGTCGTCGAGCACGTCGCTCCCTCATCGGGCGCGGAACAAGCCGTCGCCGCAGTGTTCGCCGGTCTGCTCGGCCTCGACGAGGCCGAGGTGTCGGCCACAGCGTCCTTCTTCGAACTCGGCGGCAACTCGTTGTCGGCGATGCGGCTCGTCGCGCGTGTCTCAGAGGCGCTCGACGCCGACGTCACCGTCCGCGACGTCTTCGATGCGCCCTCCGTGCGCGATCTCGCGGCACGCCTCGCCGATCGCGCGCCGGCCCTGCCACCGGTGACTCGTGTCGATCCTCGGCCGGTACCCGTGCCCGTCTCACGTGCACAGCAACGGATGTGGTTCCTCAACCAGTTCGATCCGGCGTCTGGCGCCTACAACATCCCTCTTGCGCTCCGCCTCACCGGCGACGTCGACCTCACGGCGCTCACCGAGGCCGTGCGGGACGTCGTGCGCAGGCACGAGGTGCTCCGCACGGTGTACCCGGCCGTCGACGGTCGCCCCGTTCAGGATGTCCGGACTGCGGCCGACGCGTCGGCCGCCCTCGACTGGGCCACCGCAAGTGACTACTCGGCTCTGCTCGAGTCGACGACTGCAGGCTTCGACGTCGCCGTCGATCTGCCGATCCGCGGTCGTGTCCTGGTCGGCGACGACGGCGTCGCCATCGCGATCACCGTGCACCACATCGCATTCGACGGCGAGTCCGTCGACGTCCTGGCCCGTGATCTCCTCGCCGCGTACGCGGCGAGGGCCACCGGCACGTCGGCGGACGACTCCCTCGACGTCCAGTACGCGGACTACGCCCTGTGGCAGCACCGCACACTCGGTTCGCTCGATGATCTGACGTCGCCGCTCGGTCGGCAGTCCGCCTACTGGCGCACGCAACTCGCCTCGCTGCCGGCCTCACTCGACCTTCCAATGGATCGACCACGTCCGGCCGTCGCCGAGACCGGGGGCGGGCGGATCGTGGCGACGATCGCCGACTCGGTCGCCGACGGCGTCGACGCGGTGGCGTCGGCGTACGGGATGACACCGTTCATGGTCACCGAGGCCGCGTTCGCGGTCACCGTCGCGCGCCTCGCGGCGACCCGGACCGCAGTCGTCGGCTCCGTCGTCGCAGGGCGCACCGACGCCGCGCTCGACGACGTCGTCGGCATGTTCGTCAACACCCTGGTCCTCCGCACTGACGTCGATCCGGCGACCACGGTCGCCGACCTGCTGACCGGCACGCGAGACACTGTGCTCGATGCGTTCGCCAACGCCGACGTCGCTCTCGACGACCTCGTCGAGGTGCTCGGTGTGGAACGATCGGCGGCATTCCCACCGATCGCGCAGGTCACCTTCACCTACGGGGACAAGGCCGACTCGACGGCCGTCGTGGACGTCGCCGATGTCCAGGCCCGACCGATCGCTCCGGACACGGTCGATGCGAAGTTCGAACTCATGGCGGCAGTGCAAGAACGCACCGAGACGTCGCCGATGAGCATCGAGCTCGTCTACGCCACGTCGTTGTTCGACGAGTCGACGGTCATCGGGTTCGCCGACGTGTACAACCGTGTTCTGGCGGCGATCGTGGCCGATCAGGACATCGCCGTCGGCGACATCGCGCTCGCTGAGCACCGGCCGTCCGCGCTCCCACGCGCGCCACGGGCCACGGGGTTCGGCGGAGACGTCGACGAGGGAACGCTCATCGACCTGCTCGCACGTCGCGACGTGGATCCGACTCACCCGGCACTGATCTGTGACGGTGTCGAACTCGACTACGACGAGTTCGAGTCCCGCACCAACCGGATCGCTCGTGCTCTCCTTGCGCGGGGCGTGGCTCCGGAGGACGTCGTGGCGATCGGCCTCGAGCGGTCCATCGAATCGGTGCTCGCCGTCTGGGGCGTCATCAAGTCGGGCGCCGCCTACGTGCCGATCGACCCGGCCTACCCCCAGGACCGCATCGCGTACATGCTGTCCGATTCGGCGGTCGAGATCGGAATCACCGACGCCGCGACGCGTGAGCGTCTCGGTGCGTCGGCCTGCGACTGGACTGACCTCGCCGACCTCGAGGCGGCCGTCGAGGGCACCGACGACATCGCCGACGCCGAACGCAACGGCTCGGTCCGACTGACCAATCTCGCTTACCTGATCTACACGTCGGGATCCACGGGACGACCGAAGGCAGTCGGAGTCTCGCACACCGGCATCGTCGATCTGGCCGATGCACACGCCAAGGTCACCGGCTCCCGAGACGACGACCCGGACACCCGAATCCTGCACGTCGCCTCACCGAGCTTCGACGCATCGTTCTTCGAGATGGCGTGGGCGATCCTTGCAGGCCACACGCTGGTGGTCGCACCGCACGCGGATTACGCGGGGGACGCCCTCGCCGAGATCCTCGAACGGGACGAGGTCACCGACGTCGTGATCACCCCGTCGGTCCTGGCGACCGTCGACCCGGACCGCGCCGACACCGTCCGGAACCTCGCTACGGCAGGCGAAGCGTGCCCGCCCGAACTCGTGGAACGGTGGACGCAGCGCGGCCGTCGGATCTTCAACTTCTACGGGCCGTCAGAGACCACCGTGTGGGCCACCCGCTCCCGGATGATGGCCGGTAAGCCCGTCACCATCGGCAAGGCGATCACCGGTTTCACCACTCGAGTCCTCGACGCTCGCCTCCACGAGGTCCCCGCGGGCGTCGTCGGTGAGTTGTACCTGTCGGCCGACGGCCTCGCGCGCGGCTATCTCGGTCGTGGAGCGTTGACGGCGTCGAGCTTCGTGGCAGATCCGTTCGGCGGACCCGGCGCCCGGATGTACGCCACCGGCGACCTCGTCCGAACGACCAAGTCCGGCGACATCGAATTCGCGGGTCGGGCCGACCACCAGATCAAGGTCAACGGTCAGCGTGTGGAACTCGGTGAGATCGAGGCCGTCATGGCCGATCAGCCGGGGGTCGCGCAGGCCGTCGTCATCGGCGTCGACTCGTCCGCGGGGGACCGCAAACACGTCCAGCTCGTCGCGTATCTCGTCGCCAAACCGGGGCAGAGCGTCGACACCGATGCCGTACTCGCAGAAGCCGGTGCGCGCCTCGCCGCGCACATGGTGCCCGCCCACGCCGTGAGCATCTCCGAGATCCCTCTGACACCTGCGGGCAAACTGGACCGCGACGCATTGCCCGCACCGACTCCGGCCGAAGCCGCGGCGTACACGGCACCGGAGTCCGAGGCAGAAGAGTCGCTCGCACGTATCGTCGCCGGCCTGCTCGGCGAGGACCGCGTGAGCGTCACCGAGTCGTTCTTCGCACTCGGCGGTGACTCGATCATGTCGATCCAGCTGGCGTCGGCGGCGAAGGCGGCGGGGCTCCACCTGACCCCGCGAGAGATCTTCGAACTGAAGACGGTCCGCGCGATGGCAGCAGCTGTCGCAGGCGGCTCCGCACGGGACGTGTTGCCCGAACTCGACGGCGGTGGACGCGGTCCGATGACCGTCCCGCCGATCGTCCGATGGATGCTCGAGCACTCCCAGTCCGCGACCGACTTCGCCGACTTCTCTCAGACGGTGGTCCTCGGCGTGCCCCGCGACGCGGACCCCGGCGACGTCGCCACGGTTCTCAACGCCGTGGTCGACGCGCATCCGATGCTCAGTGCGACACTCGTCGAATCGGGCGGTGAGTGGTCGCTCACGAGCGGTGCAGGCTCACCTGCGCAGGTCAGCGTCGTGGACGTCCCGCAAGTCACCGACGACGCCATCGCCGGAGCGCACCGATCCGCACTCGCCGCCCTCGACCCGGCTCGCGGTGCACTCGTTCACGGAGTCCTCGTCCGCGGCGACGATCGAGGGCGGCTCGTCCTTGCCGTTCACCACCTCGGAGTGGATGTGGTCTCGTGGCCGATCCTCATCGAGGACCTTGCGACGGGATGGGCTCAGCACGCCGAAGGCACACCAATCACTCTCCGACCGGAGGTCACGTCGGCTCGGCGAATGGCACAGGCGGTCGCCGATGCGGTGCTCGACGACAACAACCAGCTCGACTACTGGCTCGAGCGGCTGCCTGCGGAGCCCACCCGCTTCGGCACAGCGATCGACCGAGACCGGGACCGTTGGAGCAGCCAAGGAAATCACCTGGCGGTTGTGGACGCCGACACCACCGAGGCGATCCTGACCACGGTCCCGGCGGCCTTCCGCAGTGGAACCGACGACGTGCTGCTCGCGGCGCTCGCTCGCGCCGTCCGCGGGTGGCAGACGGAGCGGGGCATCACCGACGACCGTCCGGTGACGATCCAGGTGGAGAACCACGGCCGCGACGAGACCGTCGGCGGGGCCGATGGGATCGCTGACCTCACTCGGACCGTCGGCTGGTTCACCACGATCGAACCAGTGGCGATCGACCCGGGCGGCGACATGATCCACGCGGTCAAGTCGGCCAAGGAGTCGCTGCTCGGACGGCCAGGTCCCGCTGCGAGTTTCGGTGCATTCCGGTACCTCGCCGACTCCGCACTCGCAGAACGTCCGCTGCCCAGCATCGGTCTGAACTACCTCGGCAACTCGTCGGCCCGGACGGATGCGCCCGACGACGTGTTCCTCCCGGCCCCCGACGCACCCGTGCTGCCCGCGACCGTCAGCGGCGCGATGGCGGCGTCCACCGTGCTCTCGATGAATGTGTCGACAGTCGACGGGCGGTTGCACGCAGACCTCTCCTACCTGCATGGAGTCCTCGACACCGACGATGCTGAAGACATCGCAGCGCGCTGGACAGCCGAGCTCGAGGCAGTCGCCGCCGAGATCGGAGATGGCGCCGATCCGGGGCCGAGCCCGTCCGACGTTCCGGGTGCGGCTCTGAATCAGCAGCAGATCGATGCGTTGCTCGCCGACGCCCCCGGCGCCGACCTCTGGCCGCTCACCCCGCTGCAGAACGGGCTCTTCTTCGAGGCCGACATGGTCGCAGACGGCCAGGTCGACGTCTACGTCACCCAGGCGACGTTGTCGCTCGACGGACAGGTCGACGCAGACCGGCTCAGAAGCGCGCTGGAACTCCTGCTGACTCGGCATGCGGCACTCCGCTCCTCGTTCACCCGCGCCGACAGCGGGGCCGCAGTGGCGGTCGTCCGCCCGTCGGTGGCACCCGACTGGCGGGTGATCGACAACACTGGTCTGGACGACGATGCCTTCACACGCGAACTCGCAGCGATCGAGGCGATCGAGAAGAGCACTCCCTTCGACCTCGCGACTCCTCCGCTGATTCGCGCCGTTCTGGTCGTCGGTTCCCGGCACGCCGAACTGGTCATCACGAACCATCACCTCCTGGTGGACGGATGGTCAGGCCCGCTGGTCCTGGCAGACCTCCTGGCTCTGTACTCGACGGGCCGCACCTACACCGAGACGCTTCCGGGTGCAGGCGAGGCCGACTTCGCAGCACACGTCCGGTCGGTCGCGGCCGTCGACACGACTGACGGACTCGCGGCCTGGGCCGAGGTCCTGGCGCCCATCGAGGAGCCGACCCTCGTGGCGCCGGGAGGCACAACGACCGATCTGCCTCCGACCGACCGTCGATTTGTGCTTCCCGACGACATCACGGTGGGGCTCGAGAACGTCAGCAAGAGCAGCAGCGTGACGATGGCGACCGTCGTCCAGTTCGCGTGGGCGGTCCTCCTGTCGCGAATGACGGGCAATCGAGTGGTGACATTCGCCGAGACCGTGTCGGGGCGTTCACCCGACACGGTCGGTGTCGAGAGCATGATCGGGCTGTTCATCAACACCCTCCCGGCCGTGGTCGACGTCGACCCCGACCGATCGGTCACCGACGTCCTGGCCGCCATGCAGCACGACAAGGTGTCCGTTCTCGACCATCAGCAGATCGGGCTGTCCGCGTTGATCGCCCAGACCGGACTGCCGGTGCTGTTCGACACCCTGGCCGTGTACGAGTCGTACCCGGTGAACATGGACTCGGTGTCCGGAGTGGACACGGGTGAGGAGGGCGGCCTCCGGGTTCGGTCGGCGACCACGTCGGACGCCACCCACTACCCGCTCAACCTGTCCGCGTCGCGCGACGCGGACGGACTCGACCTGGCGATCAAGTACCTGCCCGGAGTGTTCGACGAAGCTGCGGTGGCCGTCGTCGAACGAGCACTCGTTGAGATCTTCACGGCGATCGCGGCCGATCCGACGGCGGCGACCTCCGATCTGCCCGTGCTGCCCGTCGTCGACGTGGCCGAACTGACTCCCGTGTCGGTCGCAGGCCCCGCGGCACCGCGACTTCTGTCCGACCTGTTCGCCGACGCTGCACGGCGCGCGCCGGACCGTGCGGCCGCGGTGGACGGGCAGGGCCGTCGGATCACCTACCGCGAACTGGATGCGCAGTCGAACCGACTCGCTCGG
Source organism: Gordonia sp. PDNC005 (assembly GCF_016919385.1). Taxonomy (NCBI): domain Bacteria; kingdom Bacillati; phylum Actinomycetota; class Actinomycetes; order Mycobacteriales; family Gordoniaceae; genus Gordonia; species Gordonia sp. PDNC005. The sequence goes on along the minus strand of NZ_CP070351.1, from coordinate 2,970,577 downwards.
TGGCTGATTCAGCGCGGAATCGAGGCCGAGCGGCCGGTGGCGCTCGCCATCGGAAGGTCGACGGACCTGTTGGTCTCGATCTGGGCAGTCGCCAAGACCGGAGGCTGCTTCGTGCCGGTCGATCCGGACTACCCGGCCGACCGAGTCGCCGGGATGATCGAGGACTCGGGAGCCGTGCTCGGCCTGACCACGTCCGCGGTCGGCGAGCTCCCGGCCCACGAGTTCTCCTGGCACGCGGTCGACGAGCCGGACACCGCGGAGTCGGTCGCAGGCCTGTCCGGAGACCCGATCACGGCAGCTGAACTCGGCGCGCCCGCGCACACCGACGGGCTCGCCTACGTCATCTACACCTCCGGCTCCACCGGACGGCCCAAGGGCGTCGCGGTGACACATTCGGGACTGGCCAACTTCGCCGCCGAAGAGTCCGCGCGGCTCGACGCAGGCGACGGTCCCGTTGTCCTGGGCTTCGCATCGCCGAGCTTCGACGCGTCGGTCCTCGAACTCCTGTTGGCGACCGTCAACGCGGGCACGCTCGCGTACCGCCCGTCTGACGCTGTCGGCGGTCGACCGTTGGAGACGTTCATCGAGCAGGTCGGAGCGACTCACACGTTCCTGACGCCGTCTGTGCTCGCGACGATGGACCCGGCTCACGTCCCGTCCCTGCGGTCGATCGCAGCGGGCGGTGAAGCAGTGCCGTCGACGGTCGTCGACCGCTGGTCGGTGGGTCGACGCCTGCACAACCTGTACGGGCCGACCGAGACCACGATCGGCATCACGATCAGCGACGCGATGAGAGCGGGTGATCGTGTCCGGCTAGGCGGGCCGATCGGCGGAGTGGACTTGATGGTCCTCGACGACCGGCTTCGGCCCGTGCCGGTGGGCTTCACCGGCGAACTGTATGTCGCCGGACTCGCCCTGTCGCGCGGATACCTCGACCGCCCGGGACTGACTGCGGAACGGTTCGTCGCCGATCCCCACGATCAAGGTGGCCGCCGCATGTACCGGACGGGTGACGTCGTCCGGTGGGTGCGCACCGCGACAGGGGAGCTGACCCTCGAATACGGTGGTCGGTCCGACGACCAGGTGAAGCTGCGCGGTCTCCGCATCGAACTCGGCGAGATCGAAACGGTTCTAGCCGATCATCCCGACGTCGAGTCCGCGGTGGTCATCGGCGTCGGCGGGTCCGTCGCCTCCTCGCTGGCGGCGTACGTCGTCGCGCCGGAATCAACCGACCTCGCGACTCTCCGAGAGTTCGCAGCGACTCGTCTCCCGTCGCACATGGTTCCTGCGTCGATCACCGTTCTCGACGCGTTGCCGCTGACACCGGTGGGCAAGCTCGACAAACGCGCTCTTCCGGATCCTGTCGTCGAGGCCGCAGACTTCGTCGAACCTGCCACAGACGTCGAACGGACGGTTGCGGGAGTGTTCGCCGACGTCTTGGGCATCGACGTCGTCGAGGTGTCGGCGTCCGCCGACTTCTTCGCGTCCGGCGGTGATTCGCTCTCGGCGGCGCGTCTGGCCGCTCGACTGTCCGAAGCGATCGGCGGAACCGTGTCGGTCCGCGACGTCTTCGAGGCGGGAACGGTTCGTGAACTCGCCGCACGCGCCACACCCGGGACCGGCGGCCTGCCGCCGTTGCGTCCGGCGGACCCGCGTCCGGAGCGCCTGCCGGTGTCGTTCGCTCAGCAGCGCATCTGGTTCATCGAGCAGTTCGAGCCGGGCACCGCGACGTACAACATTCCGATCGGTGTCCGCCTGCAGGGCGAACTCGACGTGAACGCCCTGCACACGGCGGTCCGCGACGTCGTCGAAAGGCACGAGATCCTCCGGACGGTGTTCCCGTCGGTGGACGGAGAGCCGGTGCAGCGCATCCTCGACGACGTTGAACCCGACTGGCGAACGGTGGACACGGCCGACGAGTTGGCGGCGGCCGCCGCGAGCGGTTTCGACGTTGCGACGACGCCCCCGTTCCGCGTTCGCCTCCTCCGGGTGGACGATCACGAGCACATCCTGCTCGCCGTCATGCATCACCTGATCGGTGATGGCGAGTCGATGGGCCCGTTGATCGGCGACATCGTCACCGCCTACCTCGCTCGTGCCGCAGGCGAGGCACCGCGATTCGTTCCACTCGAGGTGCAGTTCGCCGACTACGCGATCTGGCAGCGTGAGGCGTTCGGATCGACGGACGACCCGTCCTCCGTGGTCGGCAGGCAACTCGACTACTGGCAGTCGACGTTGACCGGCGTTCCAGATGTGCTCGACCTGCCGTCTGATCGGGTACGACCTGCAGTCGCATCGCACCGCGGTGCAAGCGTTGCCATGCCCGTTCCGGCAGACGTCGCGGAGCGCGTCCGCGGCCTCGCCTCGGACCGTGGAGTGAGCGAGTTCATGGTGATCCACAGTGCGCTCGTGGTCCTGCTGGCTCGTCTCTCGGCGTCCGACGACATCGCCGTCGCAACACCGATCGCCGGCCGCGGGTCAGCGGCGACGGATCCATTGGTGGGCATGTTCGTCAACACCCTCGTGCTGCGATCGACTGTTCGGGCTCGGATGCCGTTCAGCGAACTGCTCGACGACGTCCGCGTCACAGACCTCGATGCGTTCGCGAACGCCGACGCACCGTTCGAAGCGGTCGTTGATCGATTGGCGCCGGTCCGTTCGGAAGCGTTCTCGCCCCTGGCGCAGGTGATGTTGACACTCGTCGCCGACCGCAATTCGGACGGAGCGCAGGTCGAGGGACTCTCCGTCGCACCGATCGACCCGCCGGTCGTCCCTGCGCAGTACGACCTGTCGGTCACTGTCACCACCGGTGACGGGGACTGGGATCTGGGGTTGATCTACGCGACGGACCTCTTCGACGAGCCGTCGATGGTCCGTTTCGCGGAACGGCTGGTCGAGTTGCTCGACCAACTCACCGCCGCTCCGGCCGACTCGATCAGCGCCGCGTCGATCATGATCGGGTCAGAGGCGGACACGGTCGCCGGATGGTCGTCCGGTGGGGTGTCACCAATGCGACCACGCACCCTGCCCGAGCTCATGCGCATCGCGGACCAGCACTGACTGCATGAACCACAGCGAGAGAAACGAGGAACGAACGGTGCCGGAACTCAAGGCGTCTGACAGCATCAAGCCGATCGACAGCGATGAGTCGGTCGCGCTGATCGACGGTGCTCGGGTGGTGTCCTACGACGAGTTCACGTGCCGCACCTCGGCTCTCGCGAGAGAACTGGTCGCTGCGGGGGTCGGACCCGACGTGGCCGTCGCCGTACAGATCGACAGATCCGTCGAGATGATGGTCGCGATCCATGCGATCGTCCTGGCGGGCGGTCATTACGTGCCACTCGGGTCGGACATGCCCGCCGACCGCATCGACTACATGCTCGAGACGTCGGGCGCTCGACTGACACTCGTCGGCCCGGCTTCCGCGGAGAGCGACGGGACGCTGCGCATCGACTGTTCCGGGCCGGTGCCCGAGGTCGCGCCGTTCACCGCGGCGGAGCGCCGCTCGCCGTTGCACGGCGACTCGCCCGCGTACACGCTCTTCACGTCGGGATCCACCGGCCGGCCCAAGGGCGTCACAGTGTCGCATTCGGCGATCGTGAACCGATTGGCCTGGATGCGGGATCTCTACCAGCTGACGGAATCCGACGTGTTCCTGCAGAAGACGCCGATCACCTTCGACGTGTCGGTGTGGGAACTGTTCCTGCCCGCAGCGATCGGTGCGCCCCTGGTGCTCGTCGAACCGGGACGTCACGGCGATCCCGGCCACCTCTCCGAACTGATCGTCGAGCACGCCGTGACCGCGGTCCATTTCGTCCCGTCGATGCTTGCGGCGTTCTCCGACGTCCTAGGTGACGATCTGGTACGTCTCGACTCCCTCCGCAGGGTGTTCACCTCTGGTGAGGCTCTGACGGCGGCAGTCGCGGGCCCGGTGCTTCGCAGCCTTCCCACCGCCGAACTGCACAACCTGTACGGCCCGACCGAGGCGGCCGTCGACGTCACCGCGCATCACGTGACCTTCGACGACGCCGTGGTGCCCATCGGGCGTCCGGTGCCCGCGACGACGACGTACATCCTCGACGCGGCGTTGCAGCAGGTGCCGGCGGGTGTGCCGGGCGAGTTGTACCTCGGCGGAGTCCAACTCGCGCGCGGGTACGCGGCACGCCCGGATCTGACCGCCGAACGATTCGTCGCCGATCCGTTCGGTCCTGCGGGTGGGAGGTTGTACCGCACGGGTGACCTCGTGAGGTGGACCCCGAGCGGTGCGATCGACTACCTCGGTCGCACCGACTTCCAGGTCAAGTTGCGCGGACAGCGACTGGAACTCGGCGAGGTCGAGGCGGCGATCGCTGCGGCCCCCGGGGTGGTTCACGCGGCCGCAGCGGTGGTCGACGGTCCTGCGGGACAGCAGCTGGCAGGCTATGTCGCACCCGCATCCGTCGACCTCGACGTGGTCGAGAAGTCGATCGCCCAGGCTCTGCCGCCCTACATGCGTCCGAGCGCGTGGGTGGCACTCGACGAGATGCCGCTCAGTTCCGCGGGCAAGGTCGACCGGCGGGCGTTGCCCGAACCGCGGGCAGAGGCCGCCGAATACATCGCGCCGTCCACCGACTCGGAGAGCATCGTCGCGGCGTTGTACGGCGACCTACTGGGCGTCGACACCGTCGGCGTCACCGACGGCTTCTTCGACCTCGGTGGAAACTCCCTGGCGGCGACGAGACTGGCCGCCCGCGTCTCCGACGCTCTCGGAGTGGAGGTGACTGTTCGCGACGTCTTCGACAGTCCGTCGGTCCGGGAACTCGTCGAGGCAGTGACCGGCCGGGCCCACGCACTGCCCGAGGTCACCGCGGTGTCGCCGCGGCCGACGACGGTCCCGCTGTCGTTCGCTCAGCAGCGCATGTGGTTCATCAATCGCCTGGACCCCGAGTCGACGACGTACGCCATCCCGGTGCTGTTGCGGCTCAGCGGGCCGGTCGACGTCGACGCCCTGCAGCGTGCGTTGGTTGACGTCGTCGGGCGGCACGAGGTCCTTCGGACCACCATCGGATCTGTCGACGGCGACCCGGTCCAGGTGATTCACCCGGTCGAGTCGATCCCGGGCATGCTCGACATCGCGACGGTCGCCGGGCAGGACGAGTTGGAGGCGGTGCTCGGCACCGGCTGGGACCTCGCCCGAGAACTGCCCCTGCGCGTCCGTGTCCTCCGGACAGGTCCAGACGAGGTTGTGCTCGCGATCATCGTCCACCACATCGCGGCGGACGGCGAGTCGATGGGGCCTCTACTGCGCGACGTCTTCGGGGCCTACGCGGCTCGCGTCGAGGGGACCGAGCCGTCGTTCCCACCGCTGACGGTGCAGTTCGCCGACTACGCGATCTGGCAGCACAACGTACTCGGTGACGTCGACGACCCCGATTCGGTCGTCGGACGCCAACTCACGAAATGGACGACTGCACTCGCCGGCCTGCCCGACGTGCTTGCGTTGCCCGCAGACCGTCCGCGACGCCAGGTCGCGACAGGTCGGGTCGACTCCGTCGCCTTCGACCTCCCCGCCGGCGTCACGCGCGCACTCGTCGACACTGCGGCCGCCTCGAAGGCCACACCGTTCATGGTGCTGCACGCGGCTCTCGCCGTGCTCCTCGCGCGTCTGTCCGGAACAGACGACATCGCCGTGGCGACGCCGATCGCGGGCCGCGGTCAGAGCGATCTCGACCCGCTGGTCGGAATGTTCGTCAACACCCTCGTACTGCGCACCACGGTGGCGCCGTCGTCGACGTTCGAGGAGTTTCTCGCGCACGTCAGGTCGGTCGACCTCGACGCGTTCGCCGCCTCTGACGTCCCGTTCGAAGCGTTGGTCGAAGCTCTCAACCCGACTCGAAGCGAGTCGTTCGCCCCGCTGGCGCAGGTGATGCTGTCGGTGGCGCCGGACGCTCCGTCCGCCGTCGACATGCAGGTCGGCGACGTCGCGGTCAGCCCGATCGAGGGGACGATCGAGTCGAACGACTACGACCTGCTCGTCGGCGTCCGGACCGCCGAACCCGGACAGTCGTGGTCGTGCGCGCTGCTGTTCGCCGTCGACCTCTTCGACCCGTCGACCGCTGAGACGATCGCGAGCCGCTTCGTCGCCCTGCTCACCGAACTGGTGTCGCCCGGCGACACGGTGATCGGCGATGCTCGGCTCCTCACCGCGAGCCAGGAGGCAGGCGAAGCCGCCGTCGAGTGGGGTGAGGCCGCCGACCTGCCCGCCGTGACCACGGTCCCGGCAGGCGTCGCCGCGCAGATCGACCGCACCCCCGACGTGACCGCACTCATCGCGGGCGATCGAGAGGTGACGTACGGCGAGTTCGGAACGCGCATCGCTCGACTGGCACGAGTCCTCGCCGACAGCGGAGTCGGCCGGGGGAGCGCCGTCGCCGTGTGCATTCCACGGTCGGTCGAGATGATGGTCGCAGTGCACGCGACGATGGCCGTCGGCGCCCAGTACGTGCCGATCGACCTGTCGGCGCCCGCCGATCGCGCCGAATACATGCTGACCACATCCGGTGCGCACGCACTGCTGGTGGGCGGCTCCGACATCGCTCGCGATGTCACAGACGTGGCGAGAGGCGCGCACCTGCCCGTCATCGTCGTCGACGAGAACGACGTCGTCGACGCGTCCGCCGGTGCACTGCACGACGTGGTGTCCGCAGGTCCCGTCCTGAGCGGGGCCGACGCCGCCTACACGCTGTTCACCTCGGGTTCGACGGGTCGGCCCAAGGGCGTGACCCTCACCCACGATGCAGTCCTCAACCGCCTGTGGTGGGGCCTCGACGAACTGCCGATCACTGTCGGCGACCGGGTGATTCAGAAGACTCCCTACACGTTCGACTGCTCGGTGCCAGAGCTGTTCGCTCCGTTCCTGCGGGGTGCGACGCTCGTCGTGCTTCGCGACGGCGGCCACCTCGATCCGCTGTACGTGGCCTCCGAGGTCGCACGCACTCGCGCCACGATGATCCACTTCGTGCCCTCCATGCTCTCGGTGTTCCTGGAGATCGTCGGTGAACAGCGCCTCGCCGAACTCGACAGTGTCCGAATCGTCTCGACGACCGGCGAAGCACTGCCCCCGGCGCTCGCGGCACAGACCCGAAGCGTCTGGCCGGACGCGCAGTTCTACAACCTGTACGGCCCGACCGAAGCCGCCGTGGAGATCACTGCGTTCAGCATCGGCTCGATGCGTGGCGACGAACACACGGTCTCCATCGGCCGACCGATCTGGAACTCGTCTGCGGTGATCCTCGACTCCCGACTGCGACGTGTTCCGGTGGGCGTCCCCGGGGAGCTCTACCTCGGCGGGGTGCAGCTCGCGCGTGGCTACGCAGCGCGTGCCGACCTGACTGCGGAACGATTCGTCGCCGACCCCCACGGTGCGCCGGGAGAACGCCTCTACCGCACCGGCGACCTGGTTCGACGCATGGCCGACGGTGGTATCGAATACTTGGGGCGCACAGATTTCCAGGTGAAACTGCGCGGGCAGCGGATCGAGCTCGGTGAGATCGAATCGGTTCTCGCCGGTGTGCCGGGTGTCGTCCATGCCGCGGCAACGGTGTCGAAGGCTGCCGGCGGCGACGAACATCTCGTCGGTTACCTCGCCGGGACGCCGGGAGACTCGATCGATCTCGACGCGGTGAAAGCCGAGGCGGCGCGAGCACTGCCCGTCTACATGGTCCCCACGGTGTGGATGGTCGTCGACGACATCGCGCTCAACACCGCGGGCAAGATCGATCGCAAGGCTCTGCCCGCCCCGGACTTCGGCACCGCGGAGATCGTCGAACCCGAGACGGACGCAGAACGGTCCGGGTGTGCGGTGTTCGCCGACGTTCTCGGCATCGAACGTGTCTCGGTCACGGAATCGTTCTTCGACGCAGGCGGCAATTCGCTGTCCGCGATGCGGCTCGTGGCTCGACTGTCCACCGCGTGGGGAGTGGAACTGACGGTTCGCGACCTGTTCGACGCACCGACGGTCCGCGACCTCGCCGCATCGATCGGTGAACGCGCTGCTGCACTGCCGCCGATCACAGCGGTCGAAGTGCGTCCGGAGCGTGTTCCGCTGTCGTTCGCACAGCAGCGAATGTGGTTCATCAACCGGCTGGAGCCCGATTCGGGCACCTACAACATCCCGTTCGCACTGCGCCTCACCGGACGGTTGGATGTCGCCGCGCTCCGGGCAGCCGTGTGCGACGTCGTCGAACATCACGAAGTGCTGCGCACCACCTTCCCCGACGTCGACGGCACCCCGTACCAGGCAGTCGGTTCGCCGGACCTGATCTCCGAGCAGCTCGACTGGGCGGAGGTCGACTCGCCGGCCGACATCGAAGCCTCGGCGACAGCAGGCTTCGATCTGGTGCACCGTCCGCCTCTGCGCACCCGACTGCTTGCGTCAGGTCCGGATGAGCACGTGATCGCGATCGTCCTCCATCACATCGCAGCCGACGGCGAGTCGATGGGCCCGTTCGTCGCGGACCTCGTCGCCGCCTACACGGCCCGCGCCGCAGGGGATGCGCCGACCATCACCCCGCTGGATTTCCAGTTCGCCGACTTCGCGATCTGGCAGCACCAGGTGCTTGGCGGCAACCGCGACGGGGGCTCCGTCGTCGACCGCCAACTCGACTACTGGACGAGCACTCTCGCGTCCATGCCGGGTGTCGTCGACCTGCCCACCGATCGTCCACGGCCGTCGGTTGCCAGCGGAGCGGGAGAGACGTCGGACTTCGTGATCGACGAAGCCACCGCGGCCAGGGTCGTCGAGGTGGCCAGGCAGACCGGCGCGACACCGTTCATGGTGTTGCATGCAGCCCTCGCGGTGCTCCTGGCGCGACTGTCCGGAACCGACGACATCGCGGTCGCCACACCGGTCGCCGGCCGTGGACAGGGCGGACTCGAGCGGCTGGTCGGCATGTTCGTCAACACACTGGTTCTGCGCACCCACGTCGACGGGTCGATGACGTTCGGAGAGCTGCTGGCAGAGGCACGCGAAGTGGACCTCGCCGCGTTCGCGCATGCAGATGTCCCGTTCGAGCAGGTCGTCGATGCTGTGAATCCGACGCGGAGCGAAGCATTCGCTCCGCTCGCTCAGGTGATGCTGTCGTTCGACCCGGGTGCATCGGTCAGCGAGAGCTCCCTGGACCTCGGAGACCTGACGGTGTCCGGAGTCCCGCTTCCGAGCCCCCCCGCGCAGGTCGATCTGCAGTTCGTCATCTCGCCGAGCGACACGGGGAACTGGAACGGTCTTGTCGTCTTCGCCACCGATCTGTTCGACGCGGGCAGCATCGCGACCACGACTGCACGCTTCACATCACTGCTGACGGGACTGCTCTCCGACCCGGGTCGACCAGTCGGGGACGTCGAGCTGCTGTCGGACGCGGAGAAGGCGGCCGTGATCGCCACTCACGACGGGCCGCCTCCGATCCTGCCGACGATCTCGTCGATCAGCTCAGCGCTGTCGGCGCGTGCGGCAGCGGCCCCCGCATCAACGGCGCTCATCGTCGGCGAGCGGACGGTCAGCTACGGCGAGTTCGCCGGACGCGTCGCGCGTCTGGCCGGCGAGATCGTCGAAGCGGGCGTCGACCGGGAGTCCGCGGTCGCCGTGTGCATCCCGCGTTCAGTGGAGATGATGGTCGCCGTCCACGCGGTCGTGGCGGCAGGTGCGCAGTTCGTGCCGATTGATCTCAGCGCCCCGACTGACCGCGCCGAGTACATGTTGAGCACGGCAGGCGCCGTGATGCTTCTCGTCTCCGACACCGACCGGGTCCACGATGTGGTCACTGCGGCCGTCGACGCGGGCGTCAGGGTCAAGACTCTCGACGAGTCGGGTCCCGTGGCCGGCACTCCTGCCGACCTGGCGGAGCTCGTCCGAACACGCCCGGTCCGCGGTGACGGCGCGGTCTACACGCTCTTCACCTCCGGCTCCACGGGCCGCCCCAAGGGGGTGACGCTCACTCACGACGCCGTGGTGAACCGACTCTGGTGGGGCGTCGACGAATTGCCGATCGACACGACCGACGTGATCGTCCAGAAGACTCCGTACACCTTCGACTGCTCGGTGCCGGAACTGTTCGCGCCACTGATGGTCGGCGCGACCCTGGTGGTGCTGCGCGACGGCGGGCACCTCGATCCCGGTTACGTCGCCGACGAGATCGCCAGGACGCGGGCCACAATGGTGCACTTCGTGCCGTCGATGCTGTCGGTGTTCCTGGACGTGGTCGGTCATGAGCGGGCCCGTTCGCTCGATTCGGTGCGGATCCTGTCGACGACCGGCGAGGCACTTCCGCCCGCAGTGGCGGCGGCGACCAGGCGGGCGTGGCCGACGGCCCTCTTCTACAACCTCTACGGGCCGACGGAGGCGGCGGTCGAGATCACGGCGTACGCGATCGGTGAAGTCGGCGCTGACGACCCGACCGTGCCGATCGGGACACCGATCTGGAACTCGTCCGCCCTCGTCCTCGACGACCGTCTGCGCATTGTGCCTGCGGGAGTTCCGGGAGAGCTGTACCTCGGCGGCATCCAGCTCGCTCGCGGGTACGCGGCGCGCAGCGACCTGACGGCCGAGCGGTTCGTCGCGGACCCGTACGGCGACTCCGGCGCACGCATGTACCGCACCGGCGACCTCGTCCGACGTATGCCCGACGGTGGAATCGAATACCTCGGCCGCACCGACTTCCAGGTGAAGCTCCGAGGCCAACGCATCGAGCTCGGGGAGATCGAATCGGTGCTCGCCGCCGCCCCGGGCGTCGTCCACGCGGCGGCGACTGTCGCCGCGGCACCCGGCGGTGGCGAACACCTGGTCGGCTACATCTCCGGCGGACCGGGGGAACAGATCGACGTCGACGCGGTCAAGGCGGAGGCGCATCGTGCACTCCCCGGATACATGGTTCCGACCGTGTGGATGGTGCTCGACGACATCGCGTTGAACACCGCGGGCAAGATCGACCGCAAAGCGCTCCCCGCACCCGAGTTCGGAACCACCGAACAAGTCGTTCCGGCCACGCGCGCGGAGCGAGCCGTCGCTGACGCCTTCGCCGACGTGCTCGGCGTCGACTCCGTCGGAGTCACCGACGACTTCTTCGACGTCGGCGGCAACTCGCTGTCGGCGATGCGGCTCGTCGCGCGAGTCTCCGAGGCACTCGACGTCGAGGTGACGATCCGCGATCTGTTCGACGCGCCGAGCGTGCGCGAGATCATCGCAGCAACCGCAGGCCGCGCCCCGGCGCTGCCGCCTGTCACGGCGGTGACTCCGCGGCCGAACGTGATCCCGTTGTCGTTCGCCCAGCAGCGCATGTGGTTCCTCAACAGGTTCGAACCCGGTGCCGGAACGTACAACATTCCGGCGGTGCTTCGGCTCTCCGGAGCCCTCGACGCCGTCGCGCTTCGGCACGCACTCGACGACGTGGTGGTCCGTCACGAGGTGCTCCGAACCACGTTCCCCGACGTGGACGGCGCCCCCCGCCAGGTGATCGCGCCCGCGGACACCGTTGCGACACGGTTGGACTGGCAGATGGTCGAATCGCGCGACGAGGTGATCTCCGCAGTGGGCGACGGGTTCGATCTGGCGAACCAGTGGCCGTTGCGCGCTCGCCTGTGGCGTGTGGGTCCCGACGAGCACGTATTCGCCCTCGTCGCGCACCACATCGCTGCGGACGGGGAGTCGATGGCTCCGCTCGTCAGCGATCTGGTCTCCGCGTACGAGTCGCGCGTCGCGGGCCGGTTGCCCGAGTTCGCTCCGCTCCCGGTGCAGTTCGCCGACTTTGCGATCTGGCAGCACGAGGCACTCGGGGCCGTCGACGACGACGGTTCCGTGGTTGCGCGTCAGCTGCGTCACTGGGTCAAGACCCTGGCCGGGTCACCGGACGCCATCGATCTGCCGACGGACCGCCCACGGCCGCCCGTCGCGTCGGGTAGAGGTTCGTCGGTCTCGACGCTGATTCCCTCCGACGTCGCACACCGTGTTCGGGCAGTTGCATCCACTGCGGGCGCCACCGAGTTCATGGTGCTGCACGCGAGTCTCGCGGCACTGCTCTCACGACTGTCGGCCGCCGACGACGTGGTGATCTCGACGGCAGTCGCCGGACGTGGCCAGGAAGCCCTGGAACGTCTTGTCGGCATGTTCGTCAACACGTTGGCGCTGCGGGCAGCGGTCCGGCCCGGAATGACATTCGGTGAACTCCTCGCCCAGGTCCGTGACGTCGACGCCACAGCGTTCGCGAACTCCGACGTGCCGTTCGAATCCGTCGTCGACGCCGTCGACCCGGTCCGCAGCGAGGCGTTCGCACCGCTGGCTCAGGTCTCACTCGAGTTCACCCGCGCCCTGCCGACCGATGCCGGGGACGGGGTGGACACCGGAACGCTGCGGGTGGCCCCCTACGACCAACTCGACGTGTCGGCGCGACTCGACCTGCATTTCGCAGTCGAAGCGACGGACGCCGAATGGCGACTGAAGGTCGAGTACGCCACCGACCTGTTCGACGCCGACACCGTCGAGTCGTTCGCCGACTCGCTGGTTCGGCTCCTCAGCGAGTTCACCGCATCGCCCGACACAGCGCGGGTGGGCGTCGCGGACCTCGTGTCACCGGAACAGACCGCCGTGTTGACCGCACCGGCCACACCGGCGGTGCAGCCGCGCCCGCTCGGCGAGTTGTGGGACGCACACGGTGCGGATGAGCCGAGCGATCTGATCATCGGTGATCAGTCGATGTCGCGCGACGAGTTCGACGCCGCGACGAACCGGCTCGCTCGTGAACTGCTGTCCCGCGGTCTCGGTCCGGGCGACCTGGTCGCCATCCTGATGCGCCGCAGCATTCACGCTGTGCTCGCGGTCGTCGCCGTGAGCAAGGCCGGTGCCGCATTCGTCAACATCGATCCGACGCAGCCCGTGCAACGGCGTGACGAGATTCTCGCCGACAGCGGCGCAGTCTTCGGTCTCACGGTCACCGGGACACCGGACCTGCCTGACAGCGTGGAGTGGTTGGCCGTCGACAACACCGTCGCGGACCACTCCGCTCAGCCGATCCGTCGGGACGAACTCACCCGGGCCGTCCACGCCGACGATCTCGCGTACCTCATCTACACGTCGGGATCGACCGGCAAGCCGAAGGCCGCGGCGCTCAGCCACCGCGGTCTCGCGAACCTCGTCGACGGTCAACGCCGCATCCTGCACCTCGGCCCGGCCACGAGGATGCTGCATGTCGCTTCGCCGACGTTCGACGCATCGATCTTCGAGTTGGTCGCGCTGTGCACGGGCTCGGGAATCGTCATCAGCCCCGCCGACGTGTACGGCGGTGACGAACTCGCCGAGGTCCTCGCGGAAGGCGGGGTCACCCATGCCGTGATCACCCCTTCGACGATGGACGGACTCGACCCGGAGCAGGTTCCGGAGCTCTCGACCCTGGCCAGCGTGGGCGAGGCGTGCCCGCCCGACCTGCGGAATCGATGGGTGCGGGCGGGTCGAACGTTCTTCAACCTGTACGGCCCGACCGAGTCGACGATCTGGGGTACCGGAACCGAGCCGTCGACCATCGACGGTCCGATCCACATCGGCGGCCCGCTGCCGGGCCTGGGCGCGCTTGTACTCGGCGACGGCCTCCGGCCCGTGCCCGTCGGGGTTCCCGGCGAGTTGTACCTGACCGGCGACCCGTTGGCTCTCGGTTACCTCGGTCGTCCCGATCTGTCGGCGACACGCTTCGTCGCCGATCCGTTCGGCCCCGCCGGGACACGGATGTACCGGACCGGCGACCGCGTCGTGCGGACTGTGTCCGGCGACCTGGAATATCTGGGCCGTGTCGACTTCCAAGTGAAACTGCGCGGTCAACGCATCGAACTCGGGGAGATCGAGTCGGTGCTGTCGCACGCTCCGGGAGCCCGCAGCGTCGCAGTCGTCGTCGCGACTGCGCCGTCGGGCGGGGAAGTCCTTGTCGGCTACCTGTCGGGCGACGACCTGGATCGAGCCGAACTCGCCGACTACGCATCGCGTCGACTGGTGGCGTACATGCGACCCACTGTCTGGATGCTCGTCGACGAGATGCCGTTGACCGTTGCAGGCAAGGTCGACCGGCGAGGCCTGCCCTCGCCCGAGTTCGGGGCAGTCGACCACGTGGAGCCGATCGGCCCGGCGGAGACCGCGGTCGCCGCAGTGTTCGCCGACGTCCTCGGCACCGGACACGTCTCGGTGACGGAGTCGTTCTTCGACGCGGGTGGCAACTCACTGTCCGCGATGCGCGTCGTCTCTCGGGTGTCCGACGCGCTGGGGGTCGAGGTCGGGGTCCGCGACCTGTTCGACGCGCCGACCGTCCGCACTCTGGTGCACCGTGTCGCCGGCCGCGCGCCCGCGTTGCCGCCGGTCACCCGGGCACAGCCGAGGCCCGATCGAATTCCACTGTCCTTCGCGCAGCAGCGGATGTGGTTCATCAACAACTTCGAGCCGGCTTCTGCCACATACAACCTCCCGGTCGTCATGCGCATCACCGGTCCGCTCGACGCGGACGCGCTCCGTACCGCTCTCGGAGACGTCGTCCGTCGACACGAGGTGCTGCGGACGACGTTCCCGACCGACGACGGCGTGCCGTATCAGGACGTGGCGCCGGCCGACGCCGTCGACGGCCGTCTCGACTGGGGACACGTCGACTCCGACTCCGGGATCTCGTCGGCGGTGACCGACGGATTCGATCTTGCGGTCGACTGGCCGATCCGAGGCCGTCTGCTCACCGTCGACGCATCGACTCATGTGTTCGCGCTGGTCGCTCACCACATCGCCGCCGACGGTGAATCACTTCAGCCGCTGATCGGCGACATCGTCACCGCATACCTCGCGCGCAGCTCAGGTCGTGAGCCGGAGTTCACGCCGCTCGACGTCCAGTTCGCCGATTTCGCCATCTGGCAGCGTGAAGTCCTCGGTGAGCCGGACGATCCCACGTCCATCGTGGGCCGCCAGGTCGGCTACTGGAGCGATGCGCTCGCGGGCATCCCGGACGTCCTGGAGATCCCGACCGACCGTCCTCGGCCGCAGGCCGCATCGGGGCGGGGCGGCGTCGCCGACTTCGAGATTCCCCGCGAGGTCGGGGAGCGGATCGTCAGTGTCGCCTCCGAGCGGGGAGCGACTCCGTTCATGGTTCTCGACGCAGCGCTCGCAGTGCTGCTGGCGCGGTTGTCCGCGTCGGACGATGTGGCCATCGCCAGCCCGATCGCAGGACGCGGACGGCGTGAACTCGACGCCGTCGTCGGAATGTTCGTCAACACGATCGTCCTCCGGTCGCGTGTTGATCTCGGCGAGAGCTTCGACGGACTCCTCGCACGGACGCGCGCCGACGTCCTCAACGCATTCGCCAACGCCGACGTTCCGTTCGAGACGGTCGTCGAGGCAGTGAACCCCGTGCGCAGTGAGGCGTTCTCGCCGCTGGCGCAGGTGATGTTGTCACTCGACCCCGGTGCGTCGGCCACCGATATGGATCTGCCCGCGGGTGACATCGTGATCTCCGCGATCAGACCGGTCGACCCGCCCGCGCAGGTCGACATGACGATCACGGTCAGTTCCACGACCGACGGACCATGGCACGGTTCCATCACGTATGCGACCGACCTGTTCGATGCGTCGACGGTCGTCGCGTTCGGTGAACGACTGGCTGGGCTTCTCGGCGCACTCACGGCCGACACCGACGGCCCAGTCGGTGACGCCGCACTGCTGACCGATGCAGAGATCTCGGAGTCCACACGACTCGAGCGTGGTGTGCAACGACAGCTTCCGGCCGAAGACCTCGCATCGGCGCTCGCTGCCGCGGCTGCAGCGCACCCGCACCGGGAGGCGCTGCTGTTCCGCGATCGGAGCGTTGCGTACGCCGAACTCGGCGCGCGTGTGAACACATTGGCGCGGGAACTCATCACCGCGAGAGTCGGACCGGACGTCGCGGTGGCGGTGTGCATCCCGCGCTCGGTGGAATTGATCGTCGCGATCCACGCGGTGGTCGCGGCAGGCGGCCAGTACGTGCCCGTCGACACCTCGGCGCCCGCCGATCGTGTCGAGTACATGATGTCCACTGCGGGTGCGCGGATCGCGCTCGTTCACGCAGGGCTCCCGACACCGGCTCCGATCGCCGGTGCAGGCGACGGCGTCACAGTGATCGAAGTCGACAGCGAGAGCGCGGTCGACGAATCCGTGGCTCCCGTCGTTGATGCGGACCGGCGGGCGCCGCTGCTGCCGCAACACGCCGCGTACACGATCTTCACGTCCGGGTCGACGGGTCGGCCGAAGGGTGTGACCCTGCCTCACGACGCGGTCGTCAACCGGCTTCGGTGGGGACTGGACGAGCTCCCGATCGACGGTGACGATCTTGTCGTCCTGAAGACGCCGTACACGTTCGACTGTTCGGTCGCCGAACTGTTCGCGCCGCTCATGGAGGGTTCACGGCTGCTGATCGCCGAGCCCGACGGCCACCTCGACCCGGTGTACATGGCCGACCTGATCGCGGACGCCGGAGCAACGATGGTGCACTTCGTGCCGTCGATGCTCTCGGTGTTCCTCGAACTCGCCGGGCCCGAACGCCTCGCCCGGCTCGACAAGGTGCGGATCATCTCGACGACGGGCGAAGCACTGCCGCCGTCGGTCGCCGCGCAGACCCGCGCCGAAGTGCCGGGAGCGGTGCTCTACAACCTGTACGGCCCGACCGAAGCAGCGGTTGAGATCACGTACCAGCAGCTCGACGCCATCGGCGACGTGGTGCCGATCGGAGTGCCCGTCTGGAACTCGTCGGCGTACGTCCTCGACGGAAGGCTCAATCAGGTCGCCGCGGGTGTGCCCGGCGAACTGTACGTGGCAGGCGTGCAGTTGGCGCGAGGATACGCAGCGCGCCCGGACCTCACCGCAGACCGGTTCCTCGCCGATCCGTTCGGGCCGGCGGGCAGCCGCATGTACCGGACCGGAGACCTCGTTCGACGCAACCACGCCGGTGAGCTCGAATACCTCGGGCGAACCGACTTCCAGGTGAAGCTCCGCGGTCAGCGCATCGAGCTCGGTGAGATCGAGGCAGCCGTCGCTCAGGCGCCCGGCGTGGTCCACGCGTCGGTGACGGTCGCACAGGCACCGGACGGTGGCGAGCATCTGGTCGCGTACGTGGCGGGTGTGCCCGGAGACGTACTGGATGTGGACGGCGTCAGGCACGCCATCGCCGCCGATCTGCCCGAGTACATGCGACCCACGGTGTGGATGCCACTCGATGAGATTCCACTCAACAGTGCAGGCAAACTCGACCGAAAGGCGCTGCCCGTGCCCGAGTTCACCGCGGGTGAGTACGTCGCACCTGTCGGCGCGGACGAGGCCGCAGTCGCGGCGGCGTTCGCCGACGTGCTGGGCGTCGACCGGATCGGCGTCACCGACAGCTTCTTCGATCTCGGCGGCAACTCGTTGTCTGCGATGCGCTTGGCGGCGCGTGCAGGCGACGCTCTCGGATCCGAGGTGTCTGTTCGTGACGTGTTCGAAGCGCCGACAGTTCGCGAACTCGTGGAACTCGTCGGGAGCGCGAAACCCGCCCTCGCTCCGATCGTCGCGGTGAGCGACAGGCCGGAGCGGATTCCCCTGTCGTTCGCGCAGCAGCGGATGTGGTTCATCAACAGGTTCGATCCGTCGTCCGGTGTGTACAACATTCCGGCGGTGCTCACCTTGACCGGACCTCTCGACGTCGACGCGATGCAGGCCGCCTTCATCGACGTGCTCGAACGCCACGAAGTGCTGCGGACACTCTTCGTCGAGCACGACGGTTCGCCGTCGCAGGCGATCCTGGACGTGTCGGATGCCGCCGAGCGTTTCGACTGGGCGATGTCCGATGTCGACGGGGTCACCGAGGCGGTGACCAGTGGGTTCCACCTCGCGACGCAGTTGCCGATCCGCGTCCGACTCGCGGCGACCGGACCGGGCGAACATGTCCTCGCGATCGTCGTGCATCACATCGCGGCGGACGGTCAGTCCATGGGACCGATGGTCCGGGACGTGGTGACCGCCTACCTCGCGCGACGAGACGGACGTGTCCCCGACTTCCCGCCGCTCCCGGTCCAGTTCGCCGATTTCGCCCTCTGGCAGCACTCAGTCCTCGGAGCCGCAGACGATCCGGAGTCGGTTCTGGGACGGCAGGCGGCGTACTGGCGGGACCGGCTCGGGGGAGTCCCCGACGTCATCGAGCTGCCGACCGATCGTCCGCGTCCCCCTCGCGCATCGATGCGCGGACAGACGATCGAGTTCACGGTTCCGGGTTCCGTCGGAGAGCGGATCGGAAGGCTCGCCGCGCAACACGGAGCGACGCCGTTCATGGTTGTGCACGCTGCACTGTCGGTCCTTCTCGCACGGCTCTCGTCGTCGGACGACGTGGTGGTCGGAACGCCGATCGCGGGGCGTGGGCAGCGAGTGCTCGACCCGTTGGTCGGGATGTTCGTCAATTCACTGGCATTGCGGTCCACCGTCCACAGCGGGGCGACCTTCGCCGAACTGCTCGGCGACGTCCGTTCCGGTGATCTCGACGCATTCGCCAACGCCGACATTCCGTTCGAGACGCTCGTCGACGTCCTCAATCCGACCCGGTCCGAAGCGTTCGCACCACTCAGCCAGGTGTGGTTGTCCGTCGATGAGGCGGACGAGGGCCCCGGGGACGTGATGGTCGAGCCCGGTGGGCTGTCCGTCGAGCCGGCCGGGGACCTTCAGCAACCGGCTCGAGTGGATCTCAATGTTGCGCTCGGGTCACGAGCAGGCGGTGCGGACTGGTCGGGGACGGTGACGTATGCGACCGATCTGTTCAATGCGGACACCGTCGAACAGGTCGCAGCGGCGCTCGTCGACATCCTCGACGTCGTCACCGCCGATCCGTCCGCCGTCGTGGGCGACCTCCCCGTGCTGACGGAGGAGGACGAACGCCGAGTCGGTTCGTGGGCTCACAGCGCGGCGCCGCTTCCGTCGCGAGAGGCGCGCGGCGTCCTCCATGAGGTCGTTCCGCCGCAGGCCCGCACGTCGACGCTGCTGGTGGCGGGTGGCCGTACCGTCGCCGGTGCGGAGTTGATGGACCGCGTGACTGTCCTCGCGCGCCGACTCATCGACGCGGGTGTCGGCCCGGATGTCGCCGTCGCCGTCTGCATTCCGCGTTCGATCGAGATGTTCGTCGCCCTGCACGCGGTGATGACGGCAGGCGGCTTCTACGTTCCGATCGTGGTCGACGGACCGGCCGATCGCGCCCGGTACGTGATCGAGACCGCGGGCGCAGAGATCCTCCTGGTGGACGATCTGCTCGGACCGCCGGAGTGGGCTGTCGCCGACGGGATCTCCGTCATCGGGGTCGACACGAGGGCCCCGGTGATCGGGAACGTCACGCCGGTCGGCGACGCGGACCGGCGTGCACCGCTGCGACCGGACGACGCGGCGTACACGATCTTCACATCGGGCTCGACCGGTCGACCGAAGGGCGTCACGGTCTCCCACCGGAGCATGATGTCCGTCCTCGCCACCGACGTGGTCGACGGCCGATTCGGACCGGATGACGTGTTCCTGATGGTGATCGACTACACCTTCGATCCGTCGGTGCTGGACCTGTTCCGCGGTCCCATCTGCGGAGGCTTGACTGTCGTGACCGATCCTGCTGATCAACGCGATCCGTGGGCGCTGCAACGCCACGTGGTCGACCATCGGGTGAGCGTCATGATGCTCGTCCCGTCGATGCTCTCGTTGATGGTGTCGGAGCTGACTGCCGACGAACTCGCCGGAATGAACTCGGTCCGCATCGTGCACACCGGCGGTGAGGCGGTCACTCCTGCCCTGTCCGACGCGATCTGTGCCTCGTGGCCCGACGCCGAAGGGCACAACAGGTACGGACCGACGGAGAACACCGTCTACTGCACGCTGAGTCTGATCGCCGCAGGTCGTTCCGTCGTCCCCATCGGTCGACCGACCGCGTACTCGATCGCCCGTGTCCTCGACTCGCGTCTGCATCAAGTTCCCGTCGGAGTGGCCGGTGAGCTCTACATGGGCGGCGACCAGGTGGCACGCGGATACATCGGGCGCTACGGATTGACGGCAGAACGGTTCGTCGCCGATCCGTACGGGGAACCGGGACAACGGCTCTACCGCACCGGTGACCTGGTTCGCTGGAATCACGACGGCGAACTCGAGTACCTCGGTCGCACCGACTTCCAGGTGAAGCTGCGTGGCCAGCGGATCGAGCTCGGTGAGATCGAGGCTGTGCTCGGCTCTGCGCCGGGCGTCCGCCAAGCGGCGGCTGTGGTCACGTCCGCGCCGTCCGGCGGCCAGGTCCTCGTCGCGTACGTCGAGGGCCACGAACTGTCTGAAGCGGCCCTCGTCGACTATGCCGCGCAGAACTTGCTGGAATACATGCGGCCGACGTCGTGGATGATCGTCGACGCCTTGCCGTTGAGCACGGCAGGCAAGATCGATCGGCGGAATCTACCGGAGCCCGTGTTCCGGACTGCCGAGTACGTGACGCCCGTCGGGCCGCTGGAGGAGGCGGTCGCCAAGGTGTACGCAGACCTGCTCGACGTCGCCACGGTGTCCGCGACGACGTCGTTCTTCGACCTCGGAGGCAATTCGCTCTCCGCGGCTCGAGTCGTCGCGCGCCTGCGTGACGAGCACGGAGTGTCGGTGGAGCTCGCGTGGCTGTTCGAGGACGCCACGGTGCGCGGCCTCGCTGCTCGAGTGGAAGGCGCCGAATCCGGTGGCACAGCGGTGTTGATCCCGCTCCGCGCCGACGGCAGTCGTGCCCCGCTCTTCTGCGTCCACCCCGCGGGCGGCCTGGCGTGGTTCTTCGGTGGCCTCGTTCCATACCTGGACGACCGCCCGTTGTACGGACTGCAGGATCCGCATGTGGTGGCGGGGGAGGAGTCGGCGCCTGACGTCGCCTCGCTGGCCGCGAGGTACGTCTCCGAGATCCGAGAGGTTCAGCCGGAGGGGCCGTACAACGTGCTCGGGTGGTCGATCGGAGGCACCCTGGCCTACGAGATGGCCTGTCAGCTGGAGGCGGCAGGCCACGACGTGGGGTATCTCGGCGTCATGGATGCGTCGCTGACGGTCGAACAGTCGTCGGAACCGGACTCGACGCCGGACACCGCCGAGACGGTCGGGGATCTGCTCGGAAGCTGGCGTGACCTGTTCGATCTCGGCGACGACGTACAGGCGGCGAGTGCCGACGAGGTGGCGGCGATCGTGCGGGATCAGATCGCGAGCATGGGACTGCTCGACAGTGATCAAGTGGAGCGAATCATGGACAGCTTCGCGTCGGCGGGTGACATCCTCAACGGATACCGACCCGGCCGATACTCCGGTGACGTCCACTTCTTCACGGCCACGGAGGACAAGCCCGATCCGGTGACTTTCCGCGCCGCGTGGGGCGATCACGTCGACGGCGAGGTCCACAATGTCGATGTGCCGACCCATCACCTGGGGATGGCCGACGCGCAGGCGCTCGCGATCATCGGGCCGGCTGTGAACGACGCCTTGTTGCCCCGGCGAACCGTGGCGCGGACAGATGACAGTGATTAACTTGGATTCGGTCGAAAGTCGACCGGACCATGCTGACCGGCGCGTTGTACGCGCTACGAAAGGATGAACATGACCAACCCGTTCGACGACGAAGACGGCCGCTTCTACGTTCTGGTGAACGCCGAGAACCAGCATTCGCTGTGGCCGACGTTTGCGGACATCCCCGCAGGATGGACCAAGGTGTTCGGCGAGGATTCACGTGCGGCGTGCCTGGAGTACGTCGAGACAACCTGGACGGATCTGCGCCCGCAGAGCTTGATCGACGCCATGAATAGCGACAAGTCAAGCTGAGTGTTACCTCATCTTTCAATGTGTGATGGACGTCTCACTTGAATAACGAACTGGCGACACGCCAGCTAACTACGGTATTTCCGCTGGTCACGTGGTCCACTGGAATCTGACAATGTCGATGGCACGAATGGTGGGCGGATCGGGCACGGAATCGACCTAGCTCCTACTGGCGAGTTAAGTTACGCTTGCGTAGGAGGGCGAAATAACGTTCTACCAGCCAGAATGGTTAGCAAGGACTAACCGAGCAACGGAGGACCGAGCGATGAGCACGATCGCACAGAGTGGCCGCGACCAGTGGATTGCCGACCTCTGCGTGCACCTCGCCGATCGGGCCGAGACCGCTGGCTGGATGGTCGCTGTGCGTCACGCGGGTGACTCGGTCACCTTCGATGCGCTCACCGTTTCCGTGAACGACTACCGGCGTGTCGTCGGCACTCACGGAATGTCTCTCGAGAGTGCGCTCACCGCGGCTCTCTGCACTGCTTTGCCAGGTCTGGTCGCCCTCGAACCGGCTGATCAGGCACGTGCCCTCACCGAGATCGTCGGATGGCTCGGCCGCGACGTCCCGGAGCCGGTCGTCGGACGCCGCGGACTTCGCTCAGTCTCCTGAAGTCGGCGCGGAGTAACGTCTCCGGCGCAGTTCGCCGCGTGAAAGTATGGGGCGATGACTCGGACAGCGCCCCATGCGGAGCCTCGGCTCCGAGTGCCGCTGCCTCGACGGAAAGACCTCACCGCGTCGGAGACCCTCCAAACCGTCGGCGCGGGGGTCATCGGTGGCGGATACCTCTTCTACCTGTTCGCCGCAGCAGGTTCGCTCACAGTTTTCGGTGATCTGGTCGACCCGTGGTGGTTGCCGCTCAGCATCGTCTCGGTGGTGGGCAGCGGACTCGCGCTGATCGGAGTCGCCGTCACGGCTCGCCCCGACCTTCTCGGACACGTCGCAATCGGGTGCGCAGTCGCCTACCTCATTGTCATCGGGTCGTGGTTCGCCGCTTGGACCGATCGGACTGTCGAACTCGACTCGGGAAGCCAGACCATCGTCGTCTGGATCAGCATGCTGCCCGAACTCGCCAGCATCTCGCTCGTGATCGGTCGCCGCCCGGTTCTCGCGGTCGCCAATCTCGTTGTGGCAGTAGCGCTCAGCGAAGCGACCTCCGCGCTCGTGTCGACCGGCCAGCTCGACTACCGATTCTGGGTGCAAGCGTTCTGGTCGATCGCCTTCGGCGGTGTGTACCTGCTGCTGACGGCCGCCGCCGTCATCTTCGCACGCCGACTCGACCTCGCCAGGGCCGCGACTCTCATGAGGGCACGCGACCGCGAGAACGAGGACCTTCACGATGTCGATCGCCGCAGACTGGACGCCCTGGTCCATGATCGGATCATCGCGTTCCTCTTGGCGCTGAGACCCGGAGTGCCCGAGCCCGCGCTCCGGGCAGCAGCAGGCGGCGTGATCGACGAACTCGACCACTGGTGGGATCCGACGGTCGGTCAATCCGATCTGCTCGACGGCCGAGAGTTCGTACAGCGGATCCGGACCACCGCCTCCTCCCTCGGCGATGCGGTGGTCGTGCGCGGCGACCTCGACCCGGGCGCCACCGCGCAGTTCGACGCCGACGTGACCGATGCGCTGCTGGACGCCACTGCCGAGGCGGTCCGCAACTTCTATCGCCACGCAGGCGCGGACGCCTCGTGCGTCGTCATCGCGGCAGTGACCGACGTGGAGATCACCGTCACGATCGCGGACGACGGGTCGGGCTTCGATCCGTCGGCCACCCGCGCGGGAAGGCTCGGACTGTCGTTCGGGATCACCGGACGCATGGCGTCTATCGCAGGCGGATCGAGCAGCATCGTCAGCGCTCCCGGCCACGGAACCCGAGTCCGACTGCAGTGGGAGCGTCCGTGAGCAGCTCCTCCGGAGACTTTCTGGAGAACCTCCCCGGCAAGTGGATCGCCGGAGGTGTGCTCACGGTCTACTTCGTCGCTCTCGGCGTGCGGACTGTCGTCGCCGGTCGCCTCGCCGATTTCACCGCGGTCACCTGGGTCGGGACGACCCTCGCATTCCTGCTGCTCGCGGTCGCGATGACGGTGACGGTCAGTTCGGCGACGTCAGCGCTGACCGGCAGGCAGGCCGGTGTCGTCTGCGGTTCGGTGATCGCGGCGGTCGCTGTGGTGTGGGGATCGGCGGCTCTTCTGGGATCCGCAGCACTCGGCCCGTTCCAGACGATGCTGTCCACCGCCACCATCGTGCTCGTTGTGCTGATGATGCGCGGTCGGCTGTTGCTCGCGTGGGTCGTCGTCGCGATCAACACGGTCGTCGGCGTCATCGTCGGGCCGCTCACCGGATCGTCCACATGGCTGAACGCGGTGCTCCCGCGCGCCAGTTTCACCATGCTGTTCATCGCGACCGGGGCCGCGCTGCTCCTCGCACCTCAAGTCGCCGAACTCCACGCTCTGTCGGACCGTAGAAGGGTCGATAGGAAAGGAGTCGACGACGTCCGGGAGGACATCGCCGCCCGCGACGTCCGCATCCGACGCATCGACGCTCGCGTCCGCCCGCTGCTGACCAAGGTCGTCGACGGAGATCCGGTGACCGACGACGACGTCACGGACGCTCGCCTCATCGAGGCCCGCCTCCGCGACGGAATCCGCGGCAGAGCGCTCGATGTGCCGCGGGTGCGGCGAGCGGTGTGGGACGCGCGTCGCAGCGGAGTGTCGGTCACCGTTCTCGATGACGGCGGACTGACCGAACTCGACTCCGCGCGCGCCGACGCCGTCGTCGACGCGACGGCTCTTGTTCTCGAAGAAGAACTCGTCGGGCTGTCCGGCGGTGACGTCGTCGCACGGATCGCACCACCCGGACGTGATCCGATCGCCACCGTCGGTGTGGTCTCGGGAAGCGTCCGTCGCCGCGTCGAACTGACCGCCGACGGTCGGATCCACCGGGTGGTGGAGACATGAACGTCTACCGGATGCAGCGTGCCGCCGCACTCACCGTCTCGATCAGCACCCTGTTGGTGCCGTTCATGTCCATCGTCCCGGCGATCATCGCCGGCAGGGGAGTGACGGAAGTGTGGTGGACGCCGACATCGTTTGTGCTGATCCTCGGTGCGGCTGTCGTGATGCTGGTGGCAGCGGCACCGGATGCCGGTCGATCACGCGCACTGTTCCGGTCTGCGGTGCTGCTCGCTGCGGCGAACCTGGCCGCCCTGGCACTGTGGTTCCCCGCGTGGACTCACTTGGACTACGCCGGATTCGGCTCGCCGCCTGTGTGGTCGGCCAACACCGTCGTCCTTCCCGCGGTTGCGCTGGCGACACTGGTTCCCGTGCGGTGGGCGGCGGCGTACACGGTGCTCGGGCTCAGCATGTTGGCCGTCGCTCAGCAACGGGCCGGATTCGGCGGTCACGGCACCGACGCGTACTTCAATCAGATGTTGACCGGCTCTCTGGTGGCGGTGTTCCTGGCGATGCTCGGGACCGCGATGGGCATTGCACGGAGTGTGGACGCGACGAGGGCCGTCGTCCTCGCCGAGAGTGTCGCCGCCGCGGCGCGCGCTGCCCGGGTCGAGGAACGGCACCGCCTCGACGTCGTGGTGCGGGACAAGGTGATCGCGGTGCTCCGCGAGATCACCCCGGGCACACCGGACGAACGTCACCGACGTCAGGCGCAGGCGGTCCTCGCCGAACTCGACGGAACAGACGTCGATCCGTCGGCGGCGGGAATCGTGTCTCCATCGGATGCCGTCGTCCAGCTACGCGAAGCGGTCATCGCATTCGGCGATCACCTGTTGGTGTCCGTCGAGGCCGCCGAGGACGCCGCCGACTTGCCGGTGTCCGTCGTCGACACCGTCGGAGCGGCTCTCGTCGAAGCCGTCGGCAACTCAGTGGTTCACGCCGGACCGAACGCGTCGACCGCGGTGGTCGGAATCGTCTGCGGGTCCGGTGTCCGGATCCGGGTGGTCGACGACGGTCGAGGATTCGATCCCTCCCGCATCGCGCCGGACCGATCGGGGATCGTCCTCGGCATCCAGCAGCGAATGCACGCCCTTCCCGGAGGGGCGGCGACGGTCGAGGCTGCGCCGTTCGACGGGACGATGGTGTCCCTGGAATGGAGCCGACAGTGACCGCCGCCGACACGGTGCGCATTCCCGTCATGTTCGGACTGCGCACCCGGCGACTCCGCGTGATGCTGCTCGTCCTGCTCGGCGTGTACACGATCACACGCATGACGGCGTTCGCCGAGCCCCGCCACGGATGGCAGTGGCTCCTCGAGGCAGTCGGGGCCCTTGCACTCGGGGCGAGTGTCTTCCTGGTCGTCCTCGGCGACGCAGACCCGCTGCCGCCGGTGGTGACCTCAGCCGTCGCCGCTCTGGCTGCAGGGGGCCTCGGGGCGTCCTGGTGGGCCACGCCGAGTGGCGCAGGCCAGTGGGTGCAGCCTGGCGCGCCCCTCGTCGTGTTCGCCGTCGTCGCGGGCCTGTTGTCACTGCGCGGACGCTCGCGCACCGCATGGGGGAGCAGCGTCGTCGCGGTGGTGATGGCCGCAGTGTGGTCACTGCAGCACGGGGGAACGCTTGTCGCGGGTGGCCAATTGACACTGCGGATCGCCGTGTCCCTGCTGCCGTCGACGCTGATGGCCGTCCTGATCCGTCCGATGCTGCAGCTGACGGCCGTCCTCGAGGCCCGTCGCGCTCAGACCATGCACGCGATGGCGGTGACCAGCGCGACGGTGTCCGAGCGAGCGGACCAACTCGAGCAGTTCGACGCAGACGTCCGCCCGTTCGTCCAGCGGGTCGCCGACGGCGCCGTGTTCGACGAGGAGTCGGCCGCCCGCGCTCGGCTGCTGGAGGAGGATCTCCGAGACTCGGTCCGCGGTCGAGGCTGGCATTCCGGCCTCACGCGTGAGTCGCTCGCCGATGCGCGTCTGCGTGGAATCGCGGTCCGAGTGTTCGACGACACCCCAGCCGATGGCGCCCTCACCCCGGAAGACCTCATCGTGCTGCGCCGCGGTCTTGCCGGAGTCCTCGCCTCCGTCGAGCGTGGAGCGGTCACGGCCCGCATCCTGCCTCCGGGTCGCGACTATGTCGCGGTCATCACCACGGTCACCGCAGACTCCGTCGAACGCATCGTGTGCAGTCGTGACGACGGCGCGCTCGGTTGGACGGCCGGCGACGTCGTCGCATCCGCCTGACGACGACGCGCCCTCACCCGACGTGGGTGAGAGCGCGTCGGCCGACGTGGAATGTCAGCGCATCATGGAGGCGAGCATGGTGACCGCCTCTGAACCGAGCTTCCAGGTGCCGTCGACGTTGACGAACGCGAAGTTCATGTCGATAGCGGCAGGCTGATGGGGGCCCTTGACCGCGACGACCGCGGTGGCCTTGTCGCCGTCGACCTTCACGGACTTCACCGTGTAGATGTCAGGGGTGTAGCCGGCCGCAGCGGCCTTCTTGTTGTAATCGACGAGCTTCGTCTGCACCGACGGGTCGGTGAACTGGACGAGTCCCGCGAGCTCGGCCTCGGGTGTGTTCGAGTCGAGAGCCTTGCGCAGGGTGGTCTGCGCCTGCTCGACGGTCAGCTCGGCTGCCTGCGCGGCCGACGTCGACGCCGACGAGTTCGAGCTGTTGCCGTCGTCGCTGCTGGAGCAGCCGGTCAGTGCGATCGCTGCGCCTGCGGCGAGGGCGACCGCTGCCACGAGCGGGCGGCGGAAGGTGGAGCTGAGAGTCATGCGGGGTCCTTTCGTGTAAGGCGAACCTAACACATGGTGGTCGGCGTGTTTCCGCGGGTGCTCAGGGACGGGTGATCACCACCGCGTCCTCGAACCGCATCGACAAGTCGGACACCGAGCTCGACATGAGTGCGTGCCGCGAGAGTTTCAGCCGACGCAGTTCGTCCGCCATCGGATGATCACCGAGTCGCAGTGTGGCGCCGCCGATCCGGGTACGGGTCCCGGTTGTCGACGTCAGACGCCACGGAGTGCGTCGTGTGACTCCGTCGAGTTGCGCATACGACTGCAGAACCGCCTCCGACGAGTTGTCGGGAACACTGATCCCGCGCCGAACATCGAGCTCGGCGATCAGCTTCCCGTCCTGGAGGACTCGGCCGGTCTTGATCGGAGAGGTGTGGTCGACGTCGAAGTCGGCGAGGACTTTCGGGAAGCCCCAGATCCCGCGTCCCGCGGCCAGTGTGAAGTCGCCGTCGACGGGGAGTTCGTGGATCAACGCGTGGGCGTCGCCCTTGACGAGCGAACGGAGGGCGCCGAGTTTCGACGGTCGGGTACTGCCGGGGTCTTCGACGAGGAAGCAGACGCCGAACTCGTTGTACGGACCGAGGTCGCCGTCGATGTAGTCGACGAACACGAGCATGCACATGGTGCGCCCGGGACGGACCTGGAGCGGCTTCAGATCGGAGTCGCCTCGCTCGGCGATGGCGCGGTCGACGGCGGTCGCCGATGCGGAGAATCCGGCCATGAAACAGCGTGCCGAACGGATCTCGACCGGCATGGACACCGAGGTTCCCAGGACAGTGTGGCTCGAAAACGTCATGGTCCGACGCTACGGTTTCGAGTGTCGGATTGGAACCACTTCGAGGACTAGGGCACAAAGTCCCTACTGCTGCGCCGAGTGCCCGGTTTTGTCGGTGGAATGGACTACGTTGAAGTACGAGTCTCGCGGGTAGCACGGGACCGACGGTGAGGGGACGCAAGACATGACGGTGCGCGTGGGGATGGTCGACGACCATCCGTCACCGGTGTGGGGAATCGATCGGATCCTGGAGCCGCACGACGACCTCGACTTCGTATGCGCCGCGGCGACAGTGTCGGAACTGCTGTCCAAATCATCCGATCTCGACGTCGTGATCCTCGACCTCCGGCTCAACGACGGCACCACGCCGCGCGAGAACGTCGAACGTCTTGCGGACCTCGGCATCGGGACGGTCGTGTACACCTCCGGCGAGCACCCCGACCTTCTGCGGTCCGCGGCGCGTGCCGGCACACTCGGCGTGGTGTTGAAGTCGGCGTCCGAGGACGAGATCCTGCACGCCGTCCGGAGTGCGGGCGCGGGCGAAGAAGTCTTGACCACCGAGTGGGCGGCCGCCATCGACGGCGACCCCAATCTGGACACCGTCGACCTCAGTCCTCAGTTGCAGCGGGTCCTGACGCTGTACGCCTCGGGCGGCACATCGGTGAGCGTCGGACGCGAGCTCGGCGTCGCCGCGGACACCGTCAACGAGTACCTCAAGCGAATCCGCCAGAAGTACGCGGACGCGGGTCGGCCCACCCGAACCAAACTCGACCTCTTCAAACGAGCGGTCGAAGACGGTTGGCTCCCGATGCCGCACCGCGGACGCGACTGACGTAGTGCTCATCCCTTCAGACGAACTCTTCTCGCGGTCGCCGACCGTGAGCGCGGGCTTCAGCCCTGCCTGACGGCTTCCGCGAGGGCGTCGAGCCCTCGCTGGAAGTCCTTGCCGATCGCCTTGTCGAAGTACAGCATCCCGCCGATGGACATGAGCAGGTTTCGCGATCCCGACATCGTCCATGTGACGCGGGTGCCGGTGCCTTCAGGGGTGAGCTCGAACGTGGCGACGTTCTTCGCGGTGAACGGCGCGGTGAACAGCAGATCGACCACGATGCGCGAGGCGTCCGACGAAACGATCGTCATCGTGCCTGCACCCGCCTTGGAATTGCCTGCCCACTCGTAGGTGGCCCCGACGCCCGACTCGGGTCCCGAGTAGGTGCGGCGCAGCGCGGGATCGAGACCCTCCCACGGCGACCACCGCTGCCACTCGCGGAAATCGTTGATGAGCGGGTGAATCGCATCGGCGGACGCGGGGATCGCGACGGATCGGGAGTTCGAGAACGAAGGCATGTCGCCCACAGTAGTGCCCGAGGGCACTCGATGTCTGGCGACCATGTTCCGGTGTCCCTAGTTCTGGGTCTACCGGCAACTGTCGTGTGTTCGTACGGTTGACGACAAGCCTGGAAGAGGGCTAGTCCAGGTCGTTCATCATTCGTCGGGGAGTTAGCAGGGAGGTCACCGGTGACTGTTGCAGAAATTGATCCGTTCATCGATTCGGACACGGTTTCGGCACCGACGTTGAGGGAAGTTGTCGAGAGCGCACCGACGCTCGCGGTTGTGGGCGGACCGCTGGTGCGGCCTGCGCTCTCGACCCGCGAAGTGGAAGTGCTGCTCGCCTGGCTCGCCGCGGAGTCGAAGGAAGACGCCGCCGCGCAGCTGTTCATCTCCGCGTCGACGGTGAGCACCCACATCTCGCGGATCCGCACCAAGTACTCCGGGGTGTCCCGCCCGGCACCCACCAAGGCGCATCTACTGGCCCGCGCTTTGCAGGACGGCTACACCACGCTCGACGTCTGGTGAGACCATTGTCTCTGTGGTGACCGCTCAGACGCTGACTCGGCTCCGCCCGCAACCTGGGAATTCAGGTGACGGGCGGAGCCGTCTTCGTCTCGATGCGAGCGAGCACGTGCGCATCCTCGTGGTGATGGCGACGTTCGTCGGCGGCGGATACATCGTCTACGCCCTGATCGCAGTGCCGATGATGGTCGCGCAAGCGGATTCGATCGTCGCGGCGTGGTATCCGCCCGTCGGCGTCGCGCTGGCGATGGGGCCGGGACTGATGCTGCTCGGTGCTCGTTACGTCGCCGAGCCGGTTCGGTGGATCACCGTGTGGGTCCTGCTGTCTCAGATCGGGGTGGTCGCGGCAGGACTCCTGTGGGGCGCAGTCGGAATCGGTTCGTCGCCGACGCCTGCCGTCTGGATGCTCGACTTCGTCGGGCTGACCGCGGTCGCAGCGTGTCTCGTCTGCACGATTCCGCAATCCCTGGGTTTCCTCGTGCTCGGCAAATCCGTCGCCGCCTACGTGGCGCTCGCTCACCAGGAGTCTCCCGACGTCGCCGACATGGTCCGCGAAGCGGTCTTCGGCGTCGTCTTCACCACCTTGTTCGTGTGCACGGCAGTGATGGTGGTGCGGTCGGGTGCGGCGCTGGACCGGTCTCGGTCGACCGCGGCCGCGCTCGTCGAAGCACACGTCCGAAACGCTGAACTCGCTCGTTTCGACGGGCTCATCCACGATCACGTGATCTCAACGCTCGTGGCTGCGGGTTCGGATCCGAGCGATCCGCGAGTCGCCGCGTTGGCGGTGTCCGCTCTCGACCGACTCGATGCGCTCGCCGGCGACCATGTCTACGACGACGAGCACGTCACCCACATGGAGATGGTCGCTCGGCTGCGCACCGTCATCGATCCGCAGGTCGACACCGTGGTCAACGTGCCAGACGGGCACACGCTGCGCACGGTGACCGTTGGAGTGCCGGCAGCCGCTGTGCGCGCGCTCGCTGAAGCGGTCGGCGAGGCTGTGCGCAACAGCGCGATCCATGCCGGGTCGGACGCCGAACGTGCCGTGGTGATCACCGTCGACGCCGACCGTGTGTCCGTCGTGGTCGTTGATGACGGTGTCGGTTTCGATCCTTCGGCCGTCGCCGTCGACCGCCTCGGTCTGGCGCTCAGCGTGCACCGGCGGTTGGAGACACTGCCGGGCGGTCACGCGAGTGTGCAGAGCACACCCGGCGCCGGAACCATGATCGAGGTGTCGTGGACGAGACCTTGATCGAACCGCCGGATAAGCGGCGCTGGTGGCAGTCCGACCAGAGGGAGGACACGTCCGCCGTCATCGGCCTGCAGTCGGGTTTCGCCGCCGTCGCGTTGGCCACTGCGTGGGCCGTGTTCCTCATGCTGGGGCTGATGAGCGGCGGAGTGGAGCGCACCTGGCTCTACCTTTTGATGTTCGGTGCGATCGGCGCCGCGTTCGGGCTGCTGTTGTTCGCGCCGGGCACGCCGGCCGCACGATGGGCGACGGTCGGGGCGGTGATCGCCGAAGTGGGCGCCGCGGCGGCCTTCGTCTGGGCCATCGTTCCGGTGAACCGCGGCGCGATGATGCCCTTCGCGGGTGCAACCGCGGTGATCGGTGCATTGTTCTGTCTGCGTGGTCGGGTCGGGAGTGGTTGGGTCGCCTTCGGGCTGGTCACCGTGGTCCTCGGAATGGTCGGGCGGCAACGAGCGGACGCTCTCCACTACGTCACGGAACCGCAGAGCGGCAATCTCGGGATACTGGTGATGATGACTGTATTCGCGGCCATCATCGGTCCCCGTGCCGAACAGATCTTCGCGCTGCGCAGGCAGGCGACGCGGGAGAGCAAGGCGCTCGCGGTCCGCGCCATCCGGGATCACGAACTGGCCCGCCTCGACGATCGAGTCCGGCCTCTGCTCAGGCGCATCGCCGACGGCGACGCGCTCGACGAGACTGAGCTGGTTCACTGCAGGCTCGTCGAAGCGCAACTCCGCGATCGGATTCGGGCGCCGGGGCTCGATGTGCCGATGGTCGCCGACGCAGTGTGGGCCGCACGGGAACGACAGGTGCGAGTGGTGCTGCTCGACGATCGGGGCGATCGGGGCTCATTGCCGGGGCCCGACGGCGACGACAGACGCCTCGAGGCAGCACGAGCGGCGGCCGTCGCGACACTGACCGACTCGTCGAGCGGTGACGACGTGACCGTCCGACTGCTTCCCGAAGGGCGACAAGCCTTCGCGACGATCACCGTCGCGTCGGGTGGCGGTGTGGACCTGCGTGAGCTCGGCGCCGTCGACCTGACGGTGTGACGCCGCCGAATTTTGCCCTGACCGGGACATTCGCCTACACTTGAGCGGTTGCCTGCGGTGCGTGCACCGCGAACCGACTTGCGAACCCATTGGGGTCGATCTGCTTTCCGCGGAGAAATTCCAGGCAGGCGCATGTTTTGGTGGCGACAGACCGTGCGCGTCGGGTCGGAAATCCGGCGGGCATAGAAATCCAGGTCAAGGAGACAAGCAGTGATTCAGCAGGAATCCCGCCTGCGCGTCGCCGACAACACCGGTGCGAAGGAAATCCTTTGCATCCGCGTGCTCGGCGGTTCGTCGCGGCGTTACGCCGGCGTTGGTGACGTCATCGTCGCCACCGTCAAGGATGCCGTCCCCGGCGGCAACGTGAAGAAGGGTGAGGTCGTCAAGGCCGTCATCGTTCGCACCGTCAAGGAGCGCCGTCGTGCAGACGGTTCGTACATCAAGTTCGACGAGAATGCCGCAGTCATCCTCAAGAACGAGACCGACCCCCGCGGTACCCGCATCTTCGGACCGGTCAGCCGCGAACTTCGCGACAAGCGCTTCATGAAGATCGTTTCGCTCGCACCGGAGGTGATCTGATTCATGAAGGTTCACAAGGGTGACACCGTCATCATCGTGTCCGGCAAGGACAAGGGCGCCAAGGGCAAGGTCATCGAGGCCTACCCGCAGCGCGACAAGGTCCTCGTCGAGGGCGTCAACCGCATGAAGAAGCACGTCGCTGAGTCGGCGAACGAGCGCGGTGCCAGCTCCGGCGGCATCGTGACCCAGGAAGCCCCGATCCACGTCTCGAACGTGATGGTCGTGGACTCCGAGGGCAACCCGACCCGCGTCGGATACCGCGTTGATGAAGAGACCGGCAAGAAGGTCCGTATCTCGCGCAAGACCGGGAAGGACATCTGAACATGACCGCATCTGAGAAGGTTCAGCCTCGCCTCAAGCAGCGCTACCGCGCCGAGATCAAGGACTCGCTGAACAGCGAGTTCAACTACGCCAACGTGATGCAGATCCCGGGCGTCGTCAAGGTCGTCGTCAACATGGGTGTCGGCGACGCCGCTCGTGACGCCAAGCTCATCAACGGCGCTGTCGCCGATCTCGCTCTGATCACCGGCCAGCAGCCGGAGATCCGTCGCGCACGCAAGTCGATCGCACAGTTCAAGCTGCGTGAGGGCATGCCGATCGGCGCCCGCACCACGCTTCGCGGCGACCGCATGTGGGAGTTCCTCGACCGCCTCGTGTCGATCGCCCTCCCGCGTATCCGTGACTTCCGCGGTCTGAGCGACCGTCAGTTCGACGGCAACGGCAACTACACGTTCGGCCTGACCGAGCAGTCGATGTTCCACGAGATCAACATCGACAACATCGACCGGCCGCGCGGCATGGACATCACCGTCGTCACCTCGGCCACCAACGACGAGGAAGGCCGCGCGCTGCTGCGTGCCCTGGGCTTCCCGTTCAAGGACAACAACGCTAAGGACAACTGACATGGCAAAGAAGGCTCTGGTCAACAAGGCCGCCAAGAAGCCGAAGTTCGCCGTGCGTGCCTACACGCGCTGCAACAAGTGCGGTCGCCCGCACTCGGTCTACCGCAAGTTCGGCCTGTGCCGCATCTGCCTGCGTGACATGGCTCACGCCGGCGAGCTGCCGGGTGTGCAGAAGTCCAGCTGGTGACTTCTCGCGGGCGCTGAGCGTCCGCGCACCGAACGTCAATGCTCTCGGCCCCGACTCCTTCGTGGAGACGGGGCCGAGAGCATTTCTGTGTTGGAGGAAGGACGGCGACGCACAATCCCACGCCCTGATCGTGGAATGATCGTCGAGTGTCCTCTGTCCGCCGCCTGTCACTCGACCAGCTTCGCACGTTCCTGCACGTCTTCCGGGCGGGAACGTTCAGCGAAGCCGCGTCACGGAGCGGACTCTCGCAGCCGACGGTGACGTCGCACATCCGGAATCTCGAGGAGCATTTCGGCCGCGACTTGTTCGTTCGGACGACGACCGGTGCGGAGCCGACCGTCTACGGTCGAGAACTGGCGAATAAACTGGCGGTCCATCTTGATCAGATCGACCGAATCGTGGCCGACGAGGGATCGGCGACCGGGTTGCATGAAGTGGTCATCGGAGGTCCTCACGAGTTCCTCGTCACCTGCCTGATCCCCGCGCTCGGCGGTGTCGGCGACCGCCTTCCCCGGATCAGATATGCGCCGGACACGTCTGCCGCGCTGCTCCAAGCCCTCGAAGCCGGCTCTGTGGACATGGTCGTGTCCACAGTGCGCCCGCGGAGTGCGGTGTTCGCAGTGTCGCCGATTGCCGACGAAGAACTCGTTCTCGTCGCCTCACCGCACCTCGACGTTCCGCTGGGGTCACTCGCCGAACTGTCGGCGGCGCCATTTGTGGCCTTCAACCGGGAACTCGCCATCATTCGGCGGTACTGGAACATGGTGTTCGGCGCCGAGCCGGTCTTCGACGCCAGCGTTGTCGTCCCCGACCTCGTCGCTGTGAAAGCCGCCGTTCTCAGTGGACGTGGCATGTCGGTACTCCCTCGGTACCTTGTCGCAGACGAACTCCGTTCGGGTCTACTCGTCCAGGTCCATGAGGTGGACGAGCCCCCGATCAACACGGTGTTCCTCGCCATCCGACGCGAATCGATGGAACGGCGCGACCGAGTCGCGGACGCGGCCGCAGTGGTGCTCGGCGCGGTCAAAGCGTATGTCGCGCGCGATCAGGCGGAGTGAACAGTCGGTTCCACGGCGTGCTCGACAGCGAGCCGATCACGACCTTCGGCCTTGGCGCGGTACAGCTGGATGTCCGCTCTGGACATCAGGTCGTCCTCGTCCGTGGAGAATGCGAGTCCCGCCGACAGGGTGAGAGCTGCGGGAGGCGACACGTCGGAACTCACAGTTGAGAGCTTCCGCCTCGCGGCCTCGACGGCGCTGCACAGGTCGGTCCGATCGCATCGGCGGACGAGTACCGCGAACTCTTCTCCGCCGACACGTGCGACGACTACGTCCCGACCATCATGATGACCCACAGCTCCGCACGGTACGTGCGGGCCGCCGTGTTGAATGAGACGCGGAAATTCGCCTCGTCGTGCGGAGTGAGCATTCGGCTCGGGAGGGCGCCGGTGATGAAGCTGGGGAGTCCGACAGTCACCCGCCAGATTGTATGTCGCCTCGGGTCGTCCGATCGGGGGCGTGAATCCAGTTGCACTAAATGGGACGACAGACCCCTCGGCTACCGACGGTGGGTGGACGCGATCAAGTCGTAGGCCGCCGACGGATCAACGGCACGCGAGTCGATGGAAGCGCCCGCGGGGAACCACGACTTGGTGGCCTCCGGATGGGGACCGACCAACCCGACGCGACCGCTTCCGTATGAGCTGACGAGCGCCGCGGCCGCACCGCCGGGGTAGCGGGCGATGATGTCGGCACCTGACGGCGCGGTGAACTGCGGACCGTCCTGGAAGAACATCGGGCGGCGAACACCGCGCCAGTCGACATCGGCGATGGTTGCACCGAGCGTGGTGATCAATGACCCCGGCGCGTTCGCGTGACGGCGAGCGGTGCCGCCGAACACACCGAAACCGTACTGTGCCGTGGCGAGGTACGCACCGAGGCAGAACCCGAGGTAGTCGCCCCGTTCGCGACGAAGTTCGGTACGGTCGACGCGGTCGCCTGCAGATGCGGCCACGCCTGTGCGATGGTGCCGCCGGGCTGAACGTACAGGGCCGCAGAGCGTAGCGATGTCGCGGTGACCTTGGTGGTCTCATTCGCGGGTCGATCGGCACGAACGCTGCGCCGGCCTTCTGCACGCCGAGCAACGCTGCGTAGGTGTCGATCGAGCGGTGGAGGAGGATGCCGACGCGTGAGTCCACACCAACGCCCCTGTCGAGTAGCGCGTGCGCGAGCTGGTTGGCCTCTTCGTCGAGTTCGGCGTAGGTGAGTTCGTCGTCGCCGCACACGAGTGCGACCGCAGACGGCGTGCGGTCGCATGATCGCTCGAACACCTCATTCATCCGATGGAGAGATGCGGGGTTCGGCGGGGAGCTGACATGACCGTGCGGTCTGTCGAGGGAAGTGGGGGTCATTGGGGAGCTTTCGTCACGACTGCCAGTTCTCAACCCTGGGAGGAGCTGAGTTCAGGTGCGATCTGGAGGGGGCGTAAGCGACCCTACGTTTGCGTGATGATTGCTTGAAGGCATCGGTATCGGACGATTTCAGGGCGTTATCGAGGGTTTTCTGTAACGATCGCAAATCGTGGCGGGGGCCACTGCTTCGCACGGTAACGATGCAG
The DNA here is from genome assembly GCF_016919385.1 of Gordonia sp. PDNC005. Lineage (NCBI taxonomy): Bacteria > Bacillati > Actinomycetota > Actinomycetes > Mycobacteriales > Gordoniaceae > Gordonia > Gordonia sp. PDNC005. The sequence continues at coordinate 2,933,785 of NZ_CP070351.1, read as the reverse complement.
CGAATGTCTGGTTTGCTTGAGGTGTTGGCGACTCGTGGGCATCGTCTCGATTGGGCGCACGGCGCCCGTTTGATCCGGCAGGGGACTTTGCTTGCTCTCGGTTCTGAGGCTTCGCCGGACGGTGAAACTGTTATTCACCAATAACCCAACTGTCATTCGTTCGGATGACTACGATCAGGGATCGAGTCACCCAACGAACCAGGAGGAGTCGCCCCGTGGGTTTGACGCTCGTCATTCCGGTCTACAACGAGCAGGCAGTGATCGGCCGCTGTCTCGACCATGTGGCAGCACAGAGCAGGCCGGTCGACGAGTGTCTGATCGTCGACAACAATTGCACGGATTCCACGGTGGCGATCGCGCAGTCGTACTCCGATCGTCTGCCGATCCGCATCGTCAAGGAGGCGAAGCCGGGGGTCCTGTGGGCGAGGGAAGCGGGGTTCGCGGCAGCGTCGCATGAGGTCCTCGGTCGAATCGATGCGGATACCTTCATCGATCGACATTGGGCACGACGCGGCATCGGTTACCTCGACGACAACCCGGACGTCGTCGCGTTGTCCGGCTACGCCTACTCGCATGACGCGCCGTTCGATCGCCGATCACGATCGGCCGTTCGCGGTGCCGCGATGAAGGCTGTGCGCGCCCGCCGCGAGGCTCCGCCGGCGACGACGATGTTCGGGGCGAACATGATGGTGCGCAAGGACGCGTGGCGAGCTGCGAGGGCCGAGCAGGTCCGTGCGGTCGGTACACACGAGGATCACGATTTGTACTGGGCGATGCGGGGGCTCGGGATGGACGTGCGTCAACTTCCAGCACTGCTGGCGGGTGTCTCGGTGCGAAGGTTCGCGATGTCGTTGCGGTCGAATCTCACGTACGCCATCGCGGGCGTGCGCACCGCATGGCTGCACGGTCAGAAACGAGTCGCTGCGGCGGGCATGGCGGTCCTCCCGGTGCAGATGATCTACGTAGCAGTTCTCCAGGTACTGATCCGCCCGTACGACCCGGTCACGGGAACGTGGCGCCCGTTCCGCAATGCGTGGTCCGAACGGATGTCTCCGGTTCATGGGGAGCCGGCAGGATCGGAGTGCTCACAACCGTGATTTGGTCCGCTTTAGCCCCCGTTGGGGCATTCAGGCTAGCCTGAGCCCATGCCTTCCGAGACTATGAGGCTCAGCCTTGTCATCCCCGTGTACAACGAAGCGGACGTGATCGGGCTGTGTCTGGATCACGTTGTCGCTCAAACACACCCGATCGACGAGGTGGTTGTCGTTGACAACAATTCCACCGACGGGACAAGGGCGGTCGTCGAGGGATATCTCGGACGACTTCCACTCCGGATCGTCGACGAGAAGACGCAAGGCGTCCGGTCGGCGCGCACGGCGGGATTCGACTCATCGACCGGGGACGTGGTCGGCCGGATCGACGCCGACACCCGCCTCGACCCCCAATGGACGCGTCGACTTCGCGACTTCTTCATGACGAACGCCGACGTGAGCGGGGTGATGGGTGCGACATACCCGTACGATTCGCCGGTCGACGGCCCGATGCGCCGGTCAGCGGTCAAGCTCGCGAAGACGTCCGCCCGCCGGGGGGACATGAAAGCTCCCGGCCTGTACGGAGCGAACTGCGCTCTGCGGAAGAACGCCTGGACAGCAGCACGGCAGCATCTGCTCGACGACGACGATCTCCACGAAGACCTCGACCTCTACTATGGCGTAATCGAATCGGGCGGAGTGGTCCGCTTCTTGCCGACCCTCCTGGCGGGGCAGTCCGCCCGTAGGTTCGCCGCAAGTTTCGGGTCGAATCTCCGCTATCTCCATGCGGCTTTCCGTACTCGAGGTCGGCACGGCGACAAGAAGGGCGTCGCGGTGCTTTGCCTGACGTACTTCCCGAACCTGATCAACCTGATCGTCATGAGGGCGCTGGTCGCGCCCTTCGACCCTGTCTCACGTCAGTGGAGCCTGCGCAACTTGCGTCGATCTCGAGTATCGCCGGTGGACCTAGTCTGAGCGCGACTTCGGCCGACCGGATGTTTCGTTCTGAATGCGGATAGGGCAGATTTGGCTACGGTAGAAGAGTCGGCAGACGGAATCGATCGACCGCGTTGAGTCAACGGCTTTCGAAAGGGCCGACACATCATGAAGTCGGGTATCTAACGAAGGCGCTGACAGTGAGTGTGACTATCTCAGCTGTAGTACCGATGTACAACGAGGTCGACGGCATCGGAGCGTGTCTGGACGCACTACTCGGCCAGACTAGGGAACTCGACGAAATCATTGTCGTCGACAACGGGTCGACGGACGGTTCTGCGCTCGCCGTCGAAGAGTACGTTGAGCGGCATCCATCAATACACCTCATCTCTGAAGACCGGCCGGGATGTTATGCGGCGCGGGCAGCGGGTTATGACGCGGCGACCGGCGACGTCATAGCCCGGGTAGATGCCGACACCTGGGCTGAACCGGGTTGGGCCGCCACAATCGAATCATTCTTCGACGATGAGGAGAACTCGCAGTACTCAGCGCTCACCGGACCCACAACTGTGCACGACGGACCCCCGTTCGCATTCATCGAGAGACAGGCGCGGAAGGTTCCGAAAGGGTTCGAGAACGGTGGGCCGATCGGCGCGGTCCACGGCCTGAATCATGCGATCACCGCGTCCGCATGGGCACGAGTGCGCGACACCCTCACTAACCGAGCGGACGTGTGGGAGGACATGGACTTATCTCTTGCGATGGAGGAGCAAGGGATGAAGATCTTCTTCTCACCGACCATGTTCGTCGCCACCTCGACTCGTACGATTCAGCGTTCGCCGTGGACGAACTGGCACTACGTGACCGGTGGGATCCGTACGGCGCGGGCGCGGGGGAACAAGCATCGCGAACGGCAGATGTATCTGGATCTGGTGTTCCGCCTCATCGTCTTCACCGTGATGTGGCTGATATTTCGCCCGTGGGACCCCGAACGACAGAAATGGCGCCCGGCCCGGCTCGTCCAGCGGTTACCTGTCGAAGTCGCCGATGTGACTGTCGAACGTCGCCGAACCTGATCAGCGACGTGTCCACTCAGCCGCATCGAGGCGGGCGCTAACGCCCGAGGAAGCCGCCGAGCATGCCGCCGACGCCCGCGTCCTGACCCTGTCCGGTGCCGCCGATCATGCCGCCCGGAGGCTGCTCGGACGGCTGGACGACAACAAAGCCCTGGCCTGCGAAGGCGAGCGTGAAGCGCTCGCCGGTGCTGCGGCCCATCAGGGTGCCGAGGCCGAAGCTGTCGTTCGTCTTCACCGATGTCCGCAGGCTCGACGACCACGCGACCGCAGCCTGCGGGTCGGCGAAGGTGTCGCCGGCGACGTTCAAGACGACGGGCGTGCCGTTGGTGGTGATCGCGATGCGGCCGCGTCCGGTGAAGACACAGTTGAACATGCCCGCATTGCTCATCGACCCGGCGCCGTGCATGCGCTCCACGTTGTACTGGAGAGTGGAGTCGAATGCGAGGACGTTGGCGCCGTTGATCGTCAGACCATCGGATCCGTCCAAATCGATCAGATGGACCTCACTCGCGTTGTCGGCCAGGAACAGGTCGCCCTGCCCGGTCACCTTCATCAGAGGCACACCTTCGCCCGTCATCGCCTGCCGCATCATTCGGCCGATGCCGCCTGCGCCGAGCGCCTCGAAGTGCAGGTTGCCCTGGTACGCAACCATCGACCCCTGGCGGGCCATGATCTCGCCGTTCATGCCGACCCGGCACATCTTGCTGCCCTGCTTGGCGATGCCGTGCGCCTGCACCTCGGCGTGTGCGGGATTGAACAGTTCGCTTTGCATGGGGGCTCCAGACGGACGGGCGACGGCCGGGTTCGGGACCGGCGCGGCAGGGGCGGGTGGGGTGGGAGCGGGCGTCGGGGGCCACGGCTGCGGGTCGGCGACCCGAGGCTGCTGCGGAACAGGATCGGGGTCGTCGACGGTGATGCCGAACGCGGTCGCAAGACCGGCGAGCCCGGTGTCGTAGCCCTGACCGAGTGCCCTGACTTTCCACACATCGCCGCGTCGGTACACCTCGAGGCAGACGACCGCGGTCTCGCTGGTGAGTCCCGGGACGACGAAGTCGGCCACCGGGGTGCGGTTCGCGTCGAACAGGGTCGCCTGCAGAACGCCGGCCGTGGCGAATGAGGTGGGACCTGTGCCGTCGAGGCTCGCGGTGACGGCGATCGTCTCGATCGCGCCTTCGATGGCCGTGGTGTCGATGGTGACGACGTCCACCGGACCTTCGTCGCGGTACTGCACACCGCGCGCCGAGGGCTGGTTGTAGAACACGAAGTCGGCGTCGGATCGGACCCTGCCTGCTCCGGTCAGCAACAGTGCGGACGTGTTCACCGGAGACGCGCTGCGAACCTGAATGACCACCGTCGACGTCGGCAGCGGCTGGTTCTCGCCAGGGGACAGAGATCTCACGCGAGTCAGCCTACCGAGGTGCGCGCGCGACGACCCTTCACCAGATAAACGACCGGCAGGACACCCGCGGAGTTGACCGCCGAGAGACCGACTCCCCACAGCCACTTGGGTCCGTTCACCTCGGCGGCGCTTCGGCTCGCCAGATCACGGCCTGCCCACACGCGCAGAGCGGCGTCCAGAGCGCTTCCGCCGATGATCAGACTCTTCTGGCGGTTGGTGAGATCGTTCCACTTCTTCTTGGCCATGTGCGTCTCGCCTTCTCGTCGAACCGGGTCGCCCCCATCGTATGCGTTTCGATGACCGATACTCGTACACGTGGATGACGAACGGAGTGGGCTGTGAGCGCAGCACATACTCTTCTGGCCAGTGGAATCGACGACGCGGCGTCGTTGGTCCATCAGATCGGCGAGATGGTCGGTGTGGTCGCATTCGCCGCCTCCGGTGCTTTGCTTGCAGTCCGACGGAACCTCGACATCGTCGGCATCGTGTTTCTCGCGGTCACCACGGCGTTGGGCGGCGGAGTGATCCGAGACCTGCTGATCGGCAACACGCCGCCGGTGGCCTTCACCGACTTCAGGTTCTTGGCGGCGGCCGCGGCGACCGGCTTGGTGATCTTCTTCTGGCATCCGCCCGCGATACTGCAGCGCTGGCCGCTCGACGTCACCGATGCCGTCGGGCTCGGACTGTTCGTGGTCACCGGCACCGCAGTCGGCTACGCGTGGGGAGTGGGTGCACCGGCCGCGGCGCTGCTCGGGCTCACGACGGGTGTGGGTGGCGGCATCATCCGCGACATGCTGTCCGGCAAAGTCCCCGCGATCCTGCGAACCGACGAGCCGCTCTACGCGATCCCGGCGTTCATCGGGGCCGTCCTCACCACGACGCTCATGCATTTCGACTGGTACCGGCCGTGGATCGGTCTCATCTGTGCAGCGCTGATCACCGTGGGGCGCCTGGCCGCGTTGAAGTACCGATGGCACGGTCCACGGCCTCACTACGTCGCTCGTCGAGTCGACGACACGGATGGTCAGTAGCCGGTCGGATTGACTCCGTGTCGCGCCAACCACGGCGAGGCGTCCGGAGCCCGCAGTCCGCCGAGTGACGCCGGACGCCCAGTCCGCCGGTTGACGGAGCCCGCGTCCGGCCGCCCGAGACGTGTGTGGCCGTACCCACGCCGCAGGCCGTTGATGGTCTGATGTCGAACATGCACGTCGCATTTATCGTCGACAGTTCGTCGGATGTAACAGCCACTCCCTTCGCTGTCACATATTCGACGTCGACAGCCGTTGGTCGCAGTCCGTTCCGAGACTGTTGATCGTGTGACGGATCGTCGCGAGGTACGCGGGCAGATCGATCTGGTGGGGGTCGCCGCTGACTGTGATGCTCAGCTGATCGTCCAACCGGCTGATGATGTGGTTGGTGCCGGTGTCCTCCAGCGACCCGACTGAGAATCGTGTGATCGGGGTTGAACCGCAGATGCTCAGGCCGGCGGACGAGGACGGCGGAGGGCTGCTGATGTTCGTGTGAGTGAGCGTCGGGCCGTCGTAGTCGACGGTCTTCAGCCGACGGGCGAACAGTGCGGTGAAGACGAAACCGGGCAGCCTCGGCAGGTGGGCAGGCAACTCCGCGTGCGGGGAGGCCCGCAACCGCTTCGCTTGCGCGCGCACCGCACGATGGACTGCGCGGGACGCGTCTTCCACGGATGCGCCGACTCCGAGGTCGACGGAACACAGTGAGACATGATTCCGGACACCGTCGTCCGCGCCGTGCTCGGTGCTGATCGGCACCTGCGCGACGAGATGGGGGTTGTCGCGGTCTAGATGCTTCGCCAGTGCTCTGCCGAGCGCAGTGAGCACGACGTCGTTGACGCTCACTCCGCCGATGCGATCGGCCTCCCGGCGCAAGGCAGTGATCGAGCAGAACACGGTGTCGAAGTCGATCAGCCCACTGGGGGGCCCGTTGACCTCTGTTCGAGGAGAGGGTTCCACGGCAGGCACATCGGCTGCCCGATCGGCGGCCGCCATCCTGCGGTGCAGGCGGAACAGTCGAGCGACGTCGGCGGCGATCAGAAATGGGCGGAGGGGGAGAACGGCGAGTTCGCGGGCGGTGACGGCGAACCGCGATGTCGGACGGGTGACCTCTGGCGACGGCACGTCGAGCCGAAGCAGGCTCTCGGTGAGAGCGGTGATGAGCGCACCGTCGGCGATCGCGTGATGCCTCTTGACGAGGAGCACCATGTGTCGTCCCGGAAGATCTCCGACACCGGTGACACCGCGGGCGACGTGTACCTCCCACAGGGGGCGCCGATCGTCGAACGGTTGACCGTGCAGTTCAACAGCCAGACGCTTGACGTCTGTCCAGTCCCTGCAACTGTGAACGTGGACGTGTGCACGTGCGTCGAAGTCTCTGGCTTCGCTCCAGTAGGCGTCACCGATGTGTCCCAGGGCGTGGACGACGCACAGCCGAAGGGGTCGGATCGCTGCGGCCCGTTCCGCTATCCAATCGACGACCGACTCGGAGTCCACGTCTGTTTCGGGAAGCACCCAACCGGTCACCGCTGTGCTCACGCCTTGAGGCCGGTCACCGTACAGGTACAAGGCGTCGGACAATGCGATGCGTTCCACTGCGGCCTCTCGTCAACCCCCTGCGACTCACGCTAGCAGTGGGACATTCTGCATGGGCGGGTTCGTGAATGTCCATTGATCGGATGACATCGCTGTGGATTCTCGAAGGGTGCGGACACTGCCGGCCAACGAAGAACGTGGCAGTATCGCAGAATGCATTTCACGCCTGCAGACACCGAGAAACTCCTCTTGTCGGTGGCCGGCATGGTCGCCCGCGACCGTCGTGATCGGGGAGTGAAGCTCAACTATCCCGAAGCCGTTGCACTCCTGACCACCTGGGTGCTCGAACGCGCCAGGGAAGGCGTCCCGGTCACCGAATTGATGGAGACGGGCCGGACGGTGCTCGGGCGCGACGAGGTGATGCCGGGTGTCGCCGAGATGATCGACGACGTCCAGATCGAGGCGACGTTCCCCGACGGTCGCAAGCTCGTCACCATTCATCACCCGATCGACTGAGGAGACGACCATGGCTTCGACCCCACGTTCCTCCGGACCCGGCGCGGTCCGGGTGAAGCCCGGAACCATTGAACTGAACGCCGACCGGACGGCGGACGAGAGGCGCGAGATCGTCGTCGTCAACACCGGTGACCGGCCCGTTCAGATCGGGTCCCACCTCCATCTTCCCGACGCCAACAGTGCACTCGACTTCGACCGTGCCGCTGTCGAAGGGTTCCGCCTCGACGTCCCGTCGGGGACGTCCGTGCGATTCGAGCCGGGGGCGTCCAAGCGTGTGGCCGCCGTCGCATTCCGTGGGCGACGCCTCGTTCCCGGCATCGTGATCCGAACCGAAGGGCGGAGCAGCTGATGGTGAGCATCGGCCGTGGAACGTACGCATCGCTGTACGGGCCGACAGCAGGGGACCAGGTCCGGCTGGGCGACACCGACATCTGGATCGAGATCGAACGTGATCACACCGCCGGCGGCGAAGAGGCGGTGTTCGGCGGCGGGAAATCGATCCGCGAGTCGATGGCGCAATCGACCGTCCCCAGCAGTGAGGGTGCGCTCGACACCGTCATCACCAATGTCATCGTTCTCGACTGGTGGGGAATCGAACGCGCCGACGTCGGGATCAAAGACGGACGGATCGTCGGCATCGGACGGTCGGGGAACCCGGACATCGCGGACGGGGTCCACCCCGACCTGGTGATCGGACCGTCGACCGACGTCATCGCGGGCGAAGGGAAGATCCTGACCGCGGGCGGCATCGACTCCCACGTTCATTTCCTGTCCCCGTCACAGGCTCACGAAGCGCTCGCAACAGGTCTGACGACACTCATCGGTGGCGGCACGGGGCCGTCCGAGGGCTCGAAGGCGACCACGGTGACGCCCGGCCCGTGGCACCTGCAGCAGATGCATCGGTCGCTCGACGCGTTGCCGGTGAACATCCTCCTGCTCGGCAAGGGCAACACGGTGTCGTGGAAGGGACTGGAGGAAGAGGCCCTCGGCGGGGCCGCGGGCTACAAGGTCCACGAGGACTGGGGATCGACGCCCGCCGCGATCGATGCGTCGCTGCGCGCGGCTCAGGAGTGGGGCCTGCAGGTCGCTCTGCACTCGGATTCGCTCAACGAGGCAGGGTTCGTCGACTCGACCGTCGACGCGATCGCGGGCCGAAGCATCCACGCGTTCCACGTCGAAGGCGCCGGTGGAGGACACGCACCCGACATCCTGTCTATCGCGAGCCTGCCGAACGTACTGCCGGGATCGACGAACCCGACCCTCCCGCACACCGTCAACACCGTCGCCGAACACCTCGACATGCTCATGGTGTGCCATCACCTCAACCCGGCGGTGCCCGAAGACCTGGCTTTCGCCGAGTCCCGTATTCGCGCCACGACGATCGCGGCCGAAGACATCCTTCACGACATCGGAGCGCTGTCCATCACGTCGTCCGACGCGCAGGCGATGGGTCGGATCGGCGAGGTCATCACGCGGACGTGGCAGGTCGCGCACGTGATGAAGAGTCACCGCGGAAGGCTCGACGAGCCGGGCGGCGACGTGGCCGACAACCTGCGGGCCAAGCGGTACGTCGCGAAGTACACGATCAACCCCGCCGTCGCGCACGGCATCGACCACGAAGTCGGATCGATCGAGAAGGGCAAGCTCGCCGACCTCACCCTGTGGGATCCTCGGTTCTTCGGCGTCCGACCGTCCATCGTGATCAAGGGCGGGAGCATCGTCTGGGGTGCTCTCGGTGACCCGAACGCGTCCATCCCCACTCCGCAGCCCGTCCTCATGCGCCCCGCCTTCGGCGACGCGATCGGAGCGGACCTGTCACTCACATTCGTGTCGCCCCACGCCCTCGACGACGGCCTCGCCGGTCGGCTCGGGCTCCGCCGCACACTCGCCGCGTTGAAGGACACCCGTGCCACCGGAAAAGCCGACATGAAGGTCAACGACGCTCTGCCGAAGATCGACATCCGGCCCGACACGTTTGAGATCGCGATCGACGAAACGATTGTCACGCCCGCGCCGGCAGACGTCCTTCCGCTGGCGCAGTTGTACACGATGTTCTGATGGAATCGTCGTCGACTCTGGTCGCGATGCTGCTGGCCGACGGCAGGCTGCCCACCGGCGGACACGCCTACTCCGCAGGTCTGGAGCCTGCGATGATGGGCGGCCTGTCGGCGTCAGAGGTCCCGGACTTCCTCCGCGCCCGGGCCGCGACCTCGTCTCGCGTGGAGGCGGGAACCGCTGTCGCGGCCCGCCACGCGGTGCTCACCGGCGCCGACATCCGGGCCGTCGATGTCGCCTGGGCGGCTCGCACGCCCGCACCCGCGGTGCGCGAGGCTTCGATCGCCCAGGCCAGGGGATACCTCCGTTTGGCACTCCGGTTGTGGCCTGCTGCGTCGTCCCTGGCCCACATGCGTTCCGCATCGTGGTCGCCAAGCAGACCCGTCGTCGTCGGGGCAATCGCCGCGGAGGCGGGGCTGAGCGCCGACGAACTCGTGCGGGTGGTGATCTACGACGAGGCGGCCACCGCAGCCGGAGCCCTGCTGAAGCTCGATCCACGAGACCCGGCAGAGGCGACGACGTGGATCCTCGGCACCTGCGAGTACGCCGAGCCGCAGGTCGCGGGTCTCGCCGCCATCACCGACCCCGCTGGAATCCCCGGTGCCGGAACTCCGCAGAGCGAAGAGTGGGCACAGCGACACTCCCGCGCGACGCATCGGTTGTTCCGTGCCTGAGCCCGCGCTCCGCGCCGCAGTCGGAGTGACCGCCGCACCCGGTCGGGCCCGCGTGAGACTCTCGGCGGCAGTCGGCGCGACACTGGTGCCGAGGCTCCTGGGCCGCACCGAGAACTCCGCGCGTGTTGCGCTTGTCGCAGGCGGCGCGATGATCCTCGGCGGCGACACCATCAGCCTCGACATCCACGTCGGCGCCGGATGCCTACTCGAACTCAGCGAGGTCGGCGGGACCGTCGTCTACAACGCGGACGGTGTCGAATCCTGGTGGACCACCCGAATAGTCCTCGACGCCGGTGCCCGGCTCGTCTGGCGCGGACTGGAGACGGTGATCTCCGACGGCGCAGACCTGCACCGACGTACTGACGTCACGATGGCGGAATCGGCTCGCGCGGTGATCCGCGAGGTCACCGTGTTCGGTCGGTCCGGGGAGCGTGGCGGCCGACTCCTCCTCGAAAGCGCCGTCACCTGCGGCGACACTCCGCTTCTTGTGGAGTCTCTCGACGTTCGAGGTGACCACCCGCAGCCGGGTGTGCTCGGCGGACACCGCGTGATGGAGTCGATCCTGCTCGCGGGAGCGGGCGATAGCGCACCATCCGACATCGACACGAGTGATGTGATGGACTTGGCCGGTCCCGGCGCATTGGCGCGCCACCTCGGTGAACACCTGCACGAGAGTCCACTCGACCCGACGTGGGACCGATGGACGAGAACCCTGATGGAGGACAACACATGACCTCGACGACCCGGAGCCGGGAAGTTCGTGATCCGGGCTGGCAGTGGGCGGTAGGGGTCATCGTCGGCCTGCACATCCTCGGTTGGGGCGCGTTGTTGCTGCTCGTCCTCCCCTCCGGTGTCAGCTACTCGACAAGCGGACCGGCGGCCCTCGCCGTTGGCCTCAGCGCGTATGCGCTCGGTCTCCGGCATGCGTTCGACGCCGATCACATCGCCGCCATCGACAACACCACACGCCGCTTCGTCGACCGCGGCCGCCCGGCATCGACGGTCGGCCTGTGGTTCTCCCTCGGTCACTCATCGGTGGTGTTCCTGCTCTGCCTCGCACTCGTCGTCGGTATCGGAGCGCTCGGGCGGGCGGTGTCCGACGAAGAGTCCGGACTGCACCAGTTCACCGGTGTGTGGGGGCCGATGGTGTCGTCGATCTTCCTGGTGGTGATCGCGGTCATCAACGTGTGGTCGCTGCGCCGCCGAAGCTCGGACGACGCGGCGCCCGGAGGTGTCATGTGGCGTCTGCTCGGTCGTTTCGAAGCCGCCGTCGACCGTCCGACACGCATGTACGGCGTCGGATTCGTCTTCGGGTTCGGATTCGACACGGCCACCGAGATCGGGCTGCTGGCGCTGGCCGGAACAGCGACGCTCGGCGCGGTCCCCTGGTGGGCCGTGCTCACTCTCCCGATCCTGTTCGCAGCGGGAATGTCGCTGCTCGACACGGTGCAGGGCGCCGTGATGCGTCGCGCCTACCAGTGGTCACCTGCGGGGGAACGGTCCCGCCTGTTCTCCTACAGCGCGTTGATGACCTGGATATCGGCTGCGGTCGCCGTTGTGATCGCCTGCGTCCAACTGTCCGCTCTCGCCGTCGACGAGTTCGGCTGGCACGGACTGTTCGCATGGATCGGCGGCGCTGACCTCGAAACTCTCGGTTTCTGGCTGACGGGTGTCCTCCTCGCCATCTGGGCCGCAGTCTTCTTCGCGTCGCGCCGCGATCTACTGCCGCGGACGCGCTGACGGGCCGTCGAACAGGGCTCCGCCACGCGGACGTAACACGACGCACCGACCCGTATCGCCGACGAAACACTTCCGCACCGTCGTCGTGACACCGACTGCATAACTTTCCTCTCACCAGAATCTTTCTGGCGGCGAGTGGAGGTTTGATGACGGATCAGTTGACGCGGGTCGAACCCGCGCAGGGCGCCGAATCAGGTGCGCTGAAGGAGACCCTGGAGGACTACACCCTGCGGTTCGCGCCGCGCAGCTACCGCAAGTGGAGCGGTGCGGTCGTCGCGACATCGGCGTTGGGCGGCATCGCCTACCTCGCCGACTTCTCGATCGGCGCCAATATCGGCATCGCGCACGGCACGGGCAACGCGCTGTGGGGCATCGGCCTGTTCGCCGCGGTCATCATCGCGACGGGCATCCCGCTCGCGTACTACGCGGCGCGGTACAACCTGGACCTCGACCTGATCACCCGGGGAAGCGGATTCGGCTACTACGGCTCGGTCGTCACGAACCTGATCTTCGCGTCGTTCACCTTCATCTTCTTTGCCCTCGAGGGCTCGATCATGGCGCAGGGGTTGAAGCTCGGTCTGTCCGTCCCCTTGCCGGTCGGATATCTCGTGTCGACGTTGATCGTCCTCCCGTTGGTCATCTACGGAATGAAGGCGCTCGCGAAACTTCAAGTGTGGACGACGCCGTTGTGGCTGGTCATGATGGTCGGTCCGCTCATCTATCTGCTGGCCGCACATCCGGGTTCGGTCAGTGAGTTCCTCGCGTTCTCCGGAGTCGACGAGAACGGCGCCCCTCGCGGTGAAGGCGTCAGCTGGGCGGGAATCATGCTCTGCGCCGGTGTCTGTCTGTCGCTGATCGCTCAGATCGCCGAGCAGATCGACTACTTGCGTTTCATGCCGCCCAAGACGCCTGAGAACAAGCGCCGTTGGTGGTCCGCCGTGCTGATCGCCGGTCCGGGCTGGGTGCTCTTCGGCGCGGTCAAGCAGATCGTCGGCCTGTTCCTCGCCGTCTACCTGATCGCCAACGTCGCCGACGGCGCGGGCATCGCGAACCAGCCTGTTCACCAGTTCCTGATCACCTACGAGGAGATGATGCCGCACTGGCTGGCGATGACTCTCGCCGTGATCCTCGTCGTGATCTCGCAGATCAAGATCAACGTGACCAATGCCTACTCGGGCTCGCTGGCGTGGACCAACTCGTTCACACGTGTCACCAAGACCTACCCCGGTCGCCTGGTGTTCGTTGTGGTCAACCTGGTCATCGCGCTGGTGCTCATGGAGGCGAACATGTTCAGCTTCCTGTCCGAGCTGCTGAACTTCTACGCGAACTGCGGCATCGCGTGGATCGTCGTGGTCGCCACTGACATCGTCGTCAACAAGTATCTGCTCGGCATCAGCCCCAAGCACCCGGAGTTCCGCCGCGGCATGTTGTACGCCGTCAACCCCGTGGGCTTCGTGTCCGTGATCGTCGCCGCGGGTGCGTCGATCGCAGTGTTCTTCGGACTGTTCGGCGACGGGATCGCGCCCTTCTCCCCGCTGGTCGCCGCCATCCTGGCGATGCTGCTGCCTCCGATCCTGGCGGTCGCGACGAAGGGCCGCTACTACCTGCGTCGTACCGACGACGGCATCGACTTCCCGATGTACGACGAGTACGGCAACCCGAGCGACGAGAAGCTGCTCTGCTGCGTCTCCGGCGTCGAGTTCGAGCGCCCCGACATGCTCGCGTCCGCCGTCCCCGCGGCTGACGGCTCGAAACAGTACATCTCCTCGCTGGCTCTCGCCTGCGACAAGACCGGCCTTCACGTGTTGCCGGAACAGAAGTAGAGCTCGCTCCGAGCCGCGTGACCAGTATGCGGTCACGCGGCTCGGAGCAAGGTGCACGACGGTGAGCTGCACGGGTGCGGTCGGCCTGCCCATCCCCCTTTGCCGAGTCCGATCGCAACCTTCTCGGCGGTGCTGCACGCGCGATCGCGGACCTGCCCGTATCCGATCCGGTAGGTGCGGCGGTCGGCGTGGACGGCTGCGTCGAGGTCGCGTTCCATGTCGCGGTCCCGCGACACCGCGTCGGAGTGGCCGAGCCGCCCGTCGAGTTCCACGACCACGCCCCACTCGGGATAGTCCAGGTCGCGGAAGCCGGGCCGACCGACGCCGGTCGGGGCCTGACGTAGGGGAGCGGGCAGTCCGTGGGCGCGTTCGACGGCGGTCAGGTACTCGTGTTCGAGAACCGAACAGGTCCCGGCGTGCACATCCTGCAGGACCTCTCTGATGAACCCGCCGTTCCGGGTGCGGCAGCGCGCGTCGAGTGCAGTCAGCAGCCTCATCGCGGTGGTCCGCCGCGACCCGACCGCGTCGGACAGAACTCCGATCACCTCGACTGCCTTCGCCGCGTCGGCCGCGAGGTCGATGACCGTCGGCTCCAGCCGCACCCGCGGTGGAGCGACGGTCGCGACAACCGCGTCGTCGTAGTCGGAGCGGTAGTGGACGACGACGCCGTCCACCCGCCGAAGGTTCCGTCGGGCGTCGACCGCGACATGGATCGGTCCGGACATCGGACCCTGTCCAGTCAGCAGCAGCCACGCGGAACCGTGGGACAGCGCAGACGGCGTAGTGTGCAGAAGTGCGCACCACGCGCGCTGTACCCATGTGAGGGGCCCTGTGTGCGTCACGTAGACGCCGCTGAACACCGCCACCCACGCGCGTCGCCGTAGTCGCCGTCGGACGTACGCGGAGTCGAGGCCGCAGTCGAGCACCTGGCGTCGGCACACAACCCCGGATTGATCGTGAATTACCTGGTCCAGACGCGCCAACGCCCGCTGATCGTCCCCCATCCGCCCAGTGTGAACCCGAGCGGCGATGAAAACGAGACCCATCCGGCGATCTGTGGATACCGGGCGGTAGCGCTACCTCCGAGTCTCGTGACCGCTATCTGGTCACAGGGCTCGGAGCGAGCAGCCGACGATGCCTCAGACGCCTCGATTCGACTCTGGCCAGCAAGTTCCCTACACTTGTGTGGTTGCCCGGGTGAAGTGTGCCCCCGGGAGCCACAACTTCATAGCTCACGGGTGCCGGCGAAAAGCCAATGGCATCGGTAGGCGAGAACAATGCACAACTATCCACTTCGTGGAAGGCCCACCGGCGAACAGGCGGAGAAATCCGCAGGTCACTGCTGTATGGGAACCGCTACGAGAAAGGTTGACGGTCACACCATGACCATGACTGATCCGATCGCAGACTTCCTGACACGTCTGCGCAACGCCAACTCGGCGTTCCACGACGAGGTGAGCCTCCCGTCGTCGAAGATCAAGGTGAACATCGCCGAGATCCTCAAGCGCGAGGGTTACATCACCGACTTCAGCGTCGAAGACGCAGAGGTCGGCAAGAAGCTCGTCGTCACCCTGAAGTACGGCCCGAGCCGGGAGCGCAGCATCGCTGGTCTCCGTCGCGTCTCGAAGCCGGGTCTCCGGGTGTACGCGAAGTCCACCAATCTGCCTAAGGTCCTGGGCGGCCTCGGCGTGGCGATCATCTCCACGTCGTCCGGTCTGCTCACTGATCGCCAGGCTAAGAACCAGGGCGTTGGCGGCGAAGTCCTCGCCTACGTCTGGTAGGGGAGCGTAGAACAATGTCGCGTATTGGTAAGAATCCCATCGCAATTCCCGCCGGTGTCGACGTCACGATCGACGGCCAGGACGTGAAGGTCAAGGGCCCGAAGGGCGAACTGAACCTCACCGTCTCCGAGCCGATCACCGTGACGAAGGAAGAGAACTCCATCGTCGTCGCCCGGCCCAACGACGAGCGCCGCAGCCGTGCACTGCACGGACTCTCGCGCACTCTCGTCAACAACCTCGTGATCGGTGTCACGCAGGGCTACACCCGCAAGATGGAAATCTTCGGTGTCGGCTACCGCGTCGCAGCCAAGGGCAAGGACCTCGAGTTCGCCCTCGGCTACAGCCACCCCGTGCCGATCGAGGCACCGGAAGGCATCACCTTCGCAGTGGAATCGCCCACCAAGTTCTCGGTCTCGGGCATCGACAAGCAGCAGGTGGGCCAGATCTCGGCGAACATCCGCCGCCTGCGCCGCCCCGACCCGTACAAGGGCAAGGGCGTCCGCTACGAAGGCGAGCAGATCCGCCGCAAGGTCGGAAAGACGGGTAAGTAAGACATGAGTGAAACAACCGTTCGTAAGCCCATCGGCAAGGACGTCTCGACCCGTCGTCGCACTGCGACCAAGCGTCGTCACTTCCGCCTGCGCAAGAACATCTCCGGCACGGCCGAGCGTCCGCGCATGGCCGTCAAGCGCAGCAGCCGTCATATCCACGTCCAGCTCATCGACGATCTGACCGGTCGCACCCTGGCAGCAGCCAGCACCATCGAGGCTGACGTCCGCGCAGCCGGTGGCGACAAGTCGGCTCAGGCAGCCAAGGTCGGAGAGCTCGTCGCAGCTCGCGCCAAGGCTGCAGGCGTCGAAGCCGTCGTCTTCGACCGCGGTGGCAAGTCGTACCACGGCCGCATCGCGGCTCTGGCCGACGCCGCCCGCGAGGGAGGCCTGAGCTTCTAATGATGATCACGATCGACATGACCAACAACGGAGGGGACATCTGATGCCCGGACGTCAGCGTGACGGCGGCAACGGACCCGCCGGAAACAACAACAGCAACGCCAACGGCGGCAACGAGCGCGGCCGCGGCCGCGGCGATCGTCGTGACAACCGCGGCGGACGCGAGCGCGAGGAGAAGAACCACCTCGAGCGCGTCGTCACCATCAACCGCGTCTCGAAGGTCGTCAAGGGCGGCCGTCGCTTCAGCTTCACCGCTCTCGTCGTCGTCGGCGACGGCCAGGGAATGGTCGGCGTCGGCTACGGCAAGGCCAAGGAAGTTCCCGCGGCGATCCAGAAGGGTGTCGAGGAGGCTCGTAAGAGCTTCTTCCGCGTCCCGCTGATCGGCGGCACCGTGACTCACCCCGTCCAGGGTGAGGCCGCAGCAGGCGTCGTCATGCTCCGCCCGGCCAGCTCGGGTACCGGTGTGATCGCCGGTGGCGCCGTTCGCGCCGTCCTCGAGTGCGCAGGCGTCACCGACGTCCTCGCGAAGAGCCTCGGCTCGGACAACGCGATCAACGTCGTCCACGCCACGGTCGCCGCACTGAAGATGCTGCAGCAGCCTGAAGAGGTCGCTGCTCGTCGCGGACTGACCGTCGAAGAGGTCACCCCTGCCGGCATGCTGCGCGCACGCGCTGCTGCCGCCGCGAACAAGGGAGCATAACCATGGCTGAACTCAAGATCACCCAGATCAAGGGCACCATCGGTACCAAGAAGAACCAGCGTGACAGCCTGCGCACCCTTGGTCTCAAGGGCATCCGCCAGACCGTCACCCGCGAGGACACGCCGATCAACCGCGGTCTCATCAACGTGGTCCGTCACCTCGTGACAGTCGAAGAGGTTTAAGTCATGACCATCAAGCTGCACCACCTTCGCCCCGCACCGGGTGCGAAGACCGAGAAGACCCGCGTGGGTCGCGGTGAGGGCTCGAAGGGTAAGACCGCAGGCCGCGGCACCAAGGGCACCAAGGCGCGCAAGAACGTCCCCGCACGTTTCGAGGGCGGCCAGATGCCGCTGCACATGCGTCTGCCGAAGCTCAAGGGCTTCACCAACCGCAACCGCGTGGAGTACCAGGTCGTCAACGTCGGCGACCTGTCCGCACTGTTCCCCGAGGGTGGCACCATCGGTGTCGCCGAGCTCGTGGCCGCCGGAGCCGTTCGCAAGAACGAACTGGTCAAGGTGCTGGGCGAAGGCGAACTGACCGTTGCGGTGAACATCACCGCCAACAAGTTCTCCGGCTCCGCCAAGGAGAAGATCGTCGCCGCCGGCGGCACCGCCACCGAGCTGTAAAGACATCGGTGAATTTCTGATCACGCCGGTCAGGTGAGCAATCTCGGGACGTACACCGTCCTGTGGGCGCTCACCTGACCGTCGTTGATTGGATGACTGTTAGAGTTCGTGGGGGCATTCTCCGACTGAATGCCCTGGAATCTTTTCGAGTGTGACGCCCCGAGCACGCCGAGGCCGCAGAGGCCCGCATGTTTCAGGTGCTTATAGGAGGACTTGGTGCTTTCCCCCCTCGTGGCGACCTTCAGGACGCCCGATCTGAGGAAGAAGATCTTCTACGTCCTCGGCATCCTGGTGCTGTATCGCCTCGGCACGACCATGCCGTCGCCGGGCGTCAACTTCAAAGAGATCGACCGATGCGTCGAAGCCGCCAGCCGCGGCGACTCCGGTCAGATCTACTCGCTGATCAACATGTTCTCCGGCGGCGCGCTGCTGCAGCTGTCGGTGTTCGCGATCGGCATCATGCCGTACATCACGGCCAGCATCATCGTTCAGCTGCTCACTGTTGTCATCCCGCGGTTCGAGCAGCTGCGCAAGGAAGGCCAGTCCGGCCAGAACAAGATGACGCAGTACACGCGTTACTTGACGCTGGCCCTGGCAGTGCTCCAGTCGACGGGCATCGTCGCGCTGGCCGCGAGCGGCAACCTGCTCCCCAGCACGGGCCCGGACTGCAACTCGCAGGAGATCATCTCCGACCGCTCGATCTTCGGTCTTGTCATCATCGTCATGGTGATGACGGCGGGCGCGATGCTCGTCATGTGGTTCGGTGAGCTGATCACCGAGCGCGGAGTCGGCAACGGAATGTCGCTGATGATCTTCGCCGGCATCGTCGCTCGCCTCCCCTCCGAGGGACGCAACATCCTCAACAGTGGCGGCGGCCTGCGATTCGGCCTAGTCTGCGTCGCGATCCTCATCATCCTGATCGCCGTCGTGTTCATCGAGCAGGGCATGCGTCGGATCCCCGTCCAGTACGCCAAGCGCATGGTCGGACGAAAGATGTACGGCGGATCGTCGACGTACATGCCGATCAAGGTGAACACCGCCGGTGTCATCCCGGTCATCTTCGCATCGTCGCTGCTCTACATCCCGCAGCTGATCATCCAGCTGACGACGCAGAACAGCACCGATGTGGCGGGATGGCAGACGTGGATGCAGGACAACCTGATCAACCCGTCCAGCGCCTTCCACATCGTCGCCTACTTCGCGCTGATCGTGTTCTTCACGTACTTCTACGTCGCCGTCACGTTCAACCCGGAAGAGCGCGCCGACGACATGAAGCGCTACGGCGGATTCATCCCGGGTATTCGGCCCGGCCGCCCGACCGCCGAGTACCTCGGTTACGTCCTCAACCGGATCACTCTGCCCGGTTCGCTGTACCTGGGCATCATCGCGATCCTCCCCAACCTCTTCATGGACATCGGCAGCGGTAGCGCAGCGAACATCCCGTTCGGTGGTACCGCACTCCTGATCATCGTGGCCGTCGGCCTCGACACCATCAAGCAGGTCAACAGTCAGTTGATGCAACGCAAGTACGAAGGGTTCCTCAAGTGAGACTTGTCATTCTCGGTCCCCCCGGCGCGGGTAAAGGCACTCAGGCAGAGCTGCTGTCGGAGTCGCTCGGCATTCCGCACATCTCCACCGGTGATCTGTTCCGCGCGAACATCTCTCAGGGCACCCCGATCGGCGTCGAAGCGAAGAAGTACCTCGACGCGGGCAACCTCGTACCGCCGGAGATCACCATCAACATGGTGCGTGAACGTCTCGCCGAGCCCGACGCCTCCAACGGATTCATCCTCGACGGCTTCCCCCGCTCCACCGAGCAGGCCGTTGCACTCGAAGGCATCCTCGACGATCTCGGCACCGCACTCGACGGCGTCCTGTCGTTCGAGGTCGACGCCGACGTCGTCGTCGAGCGCATGCTCGCCCGCGGGCGCGCCGATGACACCGAAGAGGTCATCCGCAACCGCATGTCGGTGTACGCGGCCGAGACCGCTCCGCTGCTCGACCACTACGCGTCGACCGTCAGCCGCATCGACGCTGTCGGCGACGTGCAGGAAGTGCACCAGCGCGTCCTGACCTCGCTCGGCAAGGCCTGACCGGACGCCCGTGGGATTCCGCAAGCCCAAGGCCGTTCCGTTCCGTTCGGCAGGTGAGCTCGACGCGATGGCAGCGGCAGGCGAGATCGTCGGCGCCGCGCTCGTGGCGGTGCGCGAAGCCGCCGCCGTCGGTGTGAGCACACTCGACCTCGACGAGGTCGCCGAAGCGGTGATCCGCGACGCGGGCGCCGTGCCGTCGTTCAAGGGCTATCACGGTTTCCCCGGATCGATCTGCAGCTCGGTCAACGAGGTCGTCGTCCACGGCATCCCGTCCAAGGACGTCGTGCTCGCTGAGCACGATCTCGTGTCGATCGACTGCGGCGCCATTCTCGACGGTTGGCACGGCGACTCGGCGTGGACCTTCGGCGTCGGTGAACTGTCGACGCCGGACCACGAGCTCAACGAGGCGACTCGTCTGTCCCTGGAAGCCGGAATCGCTGCGATGGTCGACGGAGCGCGTCTGACCGACGTCTCCGCCGCCATCGAACGCGGCACGATCGCCGCAGGTGAGAAGTTCGGCAGGCGGTTCGGCATCGTCGCGGGTTACGGTGGTCACGGCATCGGTCGTGAGATGCACATGGAGCCGTTTCTCCCGAACGAGGGCAAGCCGAATCGTGGCCCGCGTCTGGTGATCGGATCAACGCTCGCCGTTGAGCCGATGCTGACTCTGGGCACGGAGGAGACCTCCGAGCTCGACGACGGCTGGACTGTCGTCACCGACGACGGAACCCGCGCGTCGCACTGGGAGCACACGGTCGCGGTCACGGCCGACGGCCCGCGAATTCTGACTCGCCGTCCGTCCTGATCCACCGTGCGAACCACATGCCTCACGCAGTGAGGTCGGCGCCAAGGCGGATCGCCTGGTGGCTGGTCGGAGCAGTCGCAGCGGCGGTGCTCATCGTTGGAGCCTTCGCACTGGCCAAACCGTCGCCTCCGGCAGCGTTGACCGACCGCGAGCTCATTGAAGAACAGGTCCGCGGCTACGTGAACGACCTGTCGCGTGGTGCATTCATCGCTGCTGTCGGTCGATCGTGTTCGGCGACGCCGAGTGCGCGCAGCGCGGTCGCGGAGCCGACCGGTGATGTGGTGGTGCCGTCGACTGCGATCATCAACGATGTCACGATCACCGGTTCGAGCGCTGTGGTCGACGCAGTCCTCGACACTCGTGGTGTACGCACCGACCTGCCCATGCGCTTGGAGAAGCACAACGACGGCTGGTGCATCGCGGACCTACCTGGTCGCTGACTCCGGTTGGCAGTCTCGGCTGCCGCTCGTTCGCTTCGACAGGGCGGTCCACGCACCGACCGCGAGCACGGCGAATGTCACCAGAACGTACGACGCACCGATGATCTGCTGCCACCACGACCACGTCAGTTCTCGATCGTCGCGGGCAGGCATGAGCCAGTGGGGACCCACATAGAACATCACCACGGCGGCACCTGTCGTCAGGCAGAACGGGATGTCGCGGCGCCCTTTCGCGATGGCGTCGAGAGCGACGACGAGGGCGGGCACCGCCCACACCCAGTGGTGCGACCAACTGATCGGTGAGACGAGAAGCACCGCGGCGGCGTTCACGATCAGTGCGGTCGCGAGGTTGTCGTCTGCGAGCAGCCTGCGCATCCAGATCGCTGCGAGCACCACGGCGATCGCGGACAGGCCGATCCACACCAGGGACGACGCAGTCTCGCCGAGGCCGAGGCGGAATGCGAGTCCCTTCAGCGACTCGTTGCCTGCGAAGTGCGGTGCGCCGATCCGTCCGGTCTCACGGAGCTTCGAGAACCAGTAGGTGTGCGAGTCGCCGGGCATGATCAACCACGCGACGCCGATCGATGCGATGGTCGAACAGATCGTCGTGACGAAAGCGCGCCAGTCCCTCCGGATCAGGAACAGGAGCAGGAAACCCGCAGGGGTCAGCTTGATCGAGATCGCGATTCCGATCAGCAGTCCGCGTGGCCACTTCTCGGACCGGTTGAGGACGTCGAAGGCGACCGCGGCCATCAGAATTGCGTTCACCTGGCCGAAGCCGAGGGTCTCTCGGACCGGCTCGAGGAACTGGGCGAACGCGAGTACCACCAGGACGACTGCGAGACGGACTCCGCGATCCATCGTCGGACGCAGGCGGTCGAGGACCAGCCAGACGGTCAGCCCGATGGACGCGAGAGTCAGCACGAACATGACAGTTGCGGCGACTGTGGCGGGCATCGCGGCGAACGGTGCGAACACGATCGCCGCAAGCGGGGGATAGGTGAACGGCAGGTGGATGTTCCCGTCGAGCGGCGGGAGCGGGCCGTAGACGTCGTCTCCGTCGAGGAACGTCTGTGCGCCAAGGCGGTACACCATCAAGTCGAGATAGCCGTGCCAGACCCGCAGCGTCAGGCCGATCGCAGTGGTGGCGGCGAGAAACACCACAGCCGCGATCACGAGAGTCCTCGGGGAGCGATTGCGGAGTGTCAGCGGTGTCGGCACCGGGCAAGAATACCAGCGCTGCCTGCGTAAACGCCGAATCAGGGAGGAGTGATTCAGGTCTCGAGAAGGATCGTCACGGGGCCGTCGTTCACGAGATCGACGTGCATGTGTGCGCCGAATCGGCCGGTTGAGACGGTGGCCCCGAGACCGCGGAGCGAGTCGACGACGGATTCCACGAGCGGCTCGGCGACAGATCCGGGCGCCGCGGCGTTCCACGACGGGCGTCGTCCCTTCGCGGTGTTCGCGTACAGAGTGAACTGACTGATCACGAGGATCGGGGCGTCGACGTCGGCCGCAGCGACTTGCGGGCGGTCGGCGTCGCCGTCGAGAATGCGAAGTCCCCATATCTTGTCGGCGAGCGCACGGGCGTCGTCGTCGTCGTCCTCGTGGGTGACGCCGATCAGTGCGACAAGACCTTGTGCTCCGTCGATGAGGTCAAGAGAGCCGACGGTCTCTCCGTCCACGATGACCGACGCCGAACTGACACGTTGCAGAACCGCACGCATGTCAGTCGTCCAGGTAGAAGACGACGGTGACCGAAGCCGACACCGACGACGAACCGGCCTGGATCGGCATCGGCGCGGCCATCGCACGTGCGGCGTACAGCGGCCGGACGTCCGACACCGGTTCTTCCGTCACCGACTGCACGGCCCCGAGCCGGGCGCCCGCGAGCATCGCGTACTGCTCGGCGCGGGAGACGGCGTCGGCGAATGCGGCGTCGCGTGCCGCGGCGGCGAGGCCGGTGTCGTCCGATATCGCGAACGACACGTTCTGGATCCGCGCAGCGTCACCGCCTGCGCGGGCGGCTGCGGCGAGCACGGTCGGAACTCGCTCGAGGTCGCGGAGAACCACGGTCATGGTGTGCGACGACGTGTAGCCGATGATCGGCGCGCCGTTCGGCCCGTGGTCGCCGTACCGCGGCTGCACCGACAGATGGGACGTCTGGATGTCACGGGACGGCACGCCGGCTTCGGTCAGCGTTGCGATCAGATCGGCGACAGCGGCGCCCGCATCCTGCAGTGAGACGCCGACGCTGTACGCATGGCATTCCACACCGAGGTCGACGTGCATCACGTCGGGAACCGTCTCCGCCGCGCCGTGCCCGACGACGGTCACCGTCCGCTCCACGTCGCTCACCGGTACAGGTTCTCCGGTCGATCCTTCAGCAGCATCGCGGTGATCCACCCGACGACGGAGATCACGATCGCGCCGAACACTCCCGACCAGAAGATGCCGTCGACCACGAGGCCGACATGGAAGACGTCCGTCGTCAACCACGACGTGATGTTCAGCATCAGCGCGTTGATGACGACATGGATCAATCCGAGCGTCAGGATGTACAGCGGGATCGACAGCACCTGCACGATGGGCTTGATGAAGCCGTTGACCAGACCGAACACCATCGCCACGAGAAGGACGACGGCGGTCTTCGCCCACCAGGAGCTCAGACCGCCGAAGTCGAAGTAGACGCCGGGGACGATGACGTCCGCGACCCAGAGTGCAAAGCCCGTCAGGGCACTGCGAATGAGGAATGCACGCATGAGACCAGTGTTGCACGGGTGGTCGCAGGTGCGCGGGAGACCGTCCTGGCCGGGAGTTGGCCGATACAACACATCTGACGTAGACTCGAACCTCGGTGCGTCGCGCGGGTTCCCGCATGTCCTCGCCCGGGCGTTGTCACGTCCGGTAGGGGAGGGGCTCGCGTTCAGTGCCACCGTACCGGAAGCACGAAGGATCCAGGCTCGGTAACGCGCGAAAGCGACGTGACCGGGAGAATCGCGGAGGAAATGGCTAAGAAAGACGGAGCCATCGAGGTTGAGGGTCGCGTTGTCGAACCCCTGCCCAATGCGATGTTTCGCATTGAGCTGGAGAACGGTCACAAGGTTCTCGCCCACATCAGCGGCAAGATGCGGCAGCACTACATCCGCATCCTGCCGGAAGACCGCGTCGTTGTAGAGCTCTCGCCCTACGACCTCGCCCGTGGACGAATCGTCTACCGGTACAAGTAACCCGAGAAGTTCAACAAGGAGAACGCTGACGTGAAGGTCAATCCGAGCGTCAAGCCGATCTGCGAGAAGTGCAAGGTGATCCGTCGTAACGGCCGGGTCATGGTGATCTGCGAGAACCTGCGTCACAAGCAGCGTCAGGGCTGATCAGCGCCTTTTACAGGTCGCTTGAAACACACAACTGAATACCGCGTATGAACTTCCAGAACCAGTGTCCGCAGACGCGTGGACACCGACCCCCGGTTCAGAGGCCGGGGCCCGACGCATGAGTTCGGGACGGACTGGAAGCAGACCTCTGAGATACACAGAAGGAACACCCCACATGGCACGTGTTGCAGGTGTGGATCTTCCCCGCGAAAAGCGGCTGGAGATCGCACTCACGTACATCTACGGAGTTGGTCGTACCACCTCCAAGGAGATCATCGCCGCCACCGGTCTCTCGGCCGATCTGCGCGCGAAGGATCTGACCGACGCAGACGTCTCGAAGCTGCGCGAATACATCGAAGCCTCGGTGAAGGTGGAGGGTGACCTCCGTCGCGAGGTGCAGGCCGACATCCGTCGCAAGATCGAGATCGGCTGCTACCAGGGTCTGCGTCACCGTCGCGGCCTGCCGGTCCATGGTCAGCGCACCAAGACCAATGCCCGCACTCGCAAGGGCCCGAAGAAGACCATCGCCGGGAAGAAGAAGTAATGCCTCCGAAGTCACGTAGCGCAGGCCCGAAGAAGGGCACCCGCCGTCGCGATAAGAAGAACGTCCCGCTGGGCCACGCGCACATCAAGTCGACGTTCAACAACACCATCGTTTCGATCACCGACCCCGAGGGCAACGTGATCAGCTGGGCGTCGTCCGGCCACGTGGGCTTCAAGGGCTCGCGTAAGAGCACCCCGTTCGCCGCGCAGCTCGCTGCCGAGAACGCCGCTCGCAAGGCTCAGGAGAACGGCGTCAAGAAGGTCGACGTGTTCGTCAAGGGACCGGGTTCGGGTCGCGAGACCGCAATCCGTTCGCTGCAGGCCGCCGGCCTCGAGGTCGGCACCATCTCCGACGTGACCCCGCAGCCGCACAACGGCTGCCGCCCGCCCAAGCGGCGCCGGGTCTAAGCGGAAAGGAAGAGATAAGACATGGCTCGTTATACCGGCCCCGCCACCAAGAAGTCCCGTCGTCTTCGCGTCGACCTGATCGGCGGCGACGCATCGTTCGAGCGTCGCCCCTACCCGCCCGGCCAGCACGGCCGCGCACGCATCAAGGAGTCGGAGTACCTGCTCCAGCTCCAGGAGAAGCAGAAGGCTCGCTTCACCTACGGCGTCATGGAGAAGCAGTTCCGTCGTTACTACGAGGAGGCCAACCGCCGCTCGGGTAAGACCGGCGACGTGCTGCTCCAGATCCTCGAGACCCGTCTCGACAACGTCGTCTACCGTGCAGGCATCGCCCGCACGCGTCGTCAGGCTCGCCAGATGGTCAGCCACGGCCACTTCACCGTCAACGGTGTCCGCGTGGACGTGCCCAGCTACCGCGTGAGCCAGTACGACATCATCGACGTTCGTCAGAAGTCGCTGCAGTCGACGCCGTTCCAGATCTCTCTGGAGACCGTCGGCGACCGGACCCCTCCGGCCTGGCTGCAGGTGGTTCCGTCGACGCTGCGCATCCTCGTGCACTCGGTGCCCGAGCGTGCTCAGATCGACGTCCCGCTGACCGAACAGCTCATCGTCGAGTACTACTCGAAGTAAATCTGACAGCACTCGCTGTTCAGACCCGCTTTCACGCCGTCAAATAGTGGTCGGCACGAAGGAGAATTCACCACATGCTCATCTCACAGCGACCCACCCTCTCCGAAGAGGTGCTGGCCGAGAACCGCTCGAAGTTCACCATCGAACCCCTCGAGCCGGGCTTCGGTTACACCCTCGGCAACTCGCTGCGGCGCACGCTGCTGTCGTCCATCCCGGGCGCGGCGGTCACCAGCATCCGCATCGACGGTGTCCTGCACGAGTTCACCACCGTCCCCGGAGTCAAGGAGGATGTCACCAACATCATCCTGAACCTCAAGGGCCTCGTGGTCAGCTCCGAAGAGGACGAGCCGGTCACCATGTACGTCCGTAAGCAGGGTCCGGGAGCCGTCACCGGCGCCGACATCGTGCCGCCCGCAGGCGTCACGGTTCACAACCCCGACCTGCACATCGCGACCCTCAACGACAAGGGCAAGCTCGAGATCGAGCTCGTCGTCGAGCGGGGCCGCGGTTACGTTCCGGCCGTGCAGAACAAGGCCTCCGGCGCAGAGATCGGCCGCATCCCGGTCGACTCGATCTACTCGCCGGTCCTGAAGGTGACCTACAAGGTCGAGGCCACCCGCGTCGAGCAGCGCACCGACTTCGATCGTCTGGTGCTCGACGTGGAGACGAAGAACTCCATCACCGCGCGTGACGCCCTGGCGTCGGCCGGTAAGACCCTGGTCGAGCTCTTCGGCCTGGCTCGTGAGCTCAACGTCGAGGCCGAGGGCATCGAGATCGGACCCTCGCCCGCCGAGGCCGATCACATCGCTGCGTTCACGCTGCCGATCGAGGATCTGGAGCTGACCGTCCGTTCGTACAACTGCCTCAAGCGCGAAGGTGTTCACACCGTCGGCGAGTTGGTTGCACGTACCGAGTCGGATCTGCTCGACATCCGCAACTTCGGACAGAAGTCGATCGACGAGGTGAAGGTGAAGCTCCACGGTCTTGGACTGTCCCTCAAGGACAGCCCGGCCAGCTTCGACCCGTCGCAGGTCGCCGGTTACGACCCGGCCACCGGCACGTGGACGGACGAGGCGTCGTACGACGCCGATTCCGGTGAAGATTTCGCGGAGACCGAACAGCTGTAAGGGCTGCAAGAACCACTACGACTTCCCGGTCGCGAGACCGGTCAGTCCCCTCCTAGGAGAGAGAAATGCCCAAGCCCACTAAGGGTGCCCGCCTCGGCGGGTCGGCCAGCCACCAGAAGGCGATCTTGGCGAACCTCGCCACGGCGCTCTTCGAGCACGGCCGCATCACCACCACCGAAGCGAAGGCCAAGCGGCTCCGTCCGTACGCCGAGAAGCTGATCACCCACGCGAAGGCGGGTCAGCTGGCCAACCGTCGCGAGGTCATGAAGGACATCCGCGACAAGGACATCGTTCACACGCTGTTCGCGGAGATCGGCCCGCACTTCGCCGAGCGTCCGGGCGGCTACACCCGCATCATCAAGACGCTGCCGCGCAAGGGCGACAACGCCCCCATGGCAGTGATCGAGCTGGTTCGCGAGTCGACCGCATCGAACGAGGCCAACCGTGTCGCACGTGCGGCCGCGTCGAAGGCCAAGGCCGCCGACGAGGCTCCTGCAGCGAAGGAGGCCGCAGAGGCCCCCGCAGCTGTCGCGGACACGGCAGCCGACGCACCGGCCGGCTCGCACGAGCCGATCGAAGGCGACGCTGCGCCCGAGGGTTTCCCGATCAAGGGCAACGCTCAGTCGAAGCTGTACCACCGCCCCGGCACTCGTTTCTACGAGTCGACCGTCGCGGAGATCTGGTTCGCCACTGAGGCGGACGCGGAGGCTGCAGGCTACTCGCTGCCGCCGTCGCAGCAGGAAGACTGATTCCTCAGCACGCGCATCTGCCCGTCCTCGTCGATGACGAGGGCGGGCAGTGTCGTCTGCGCCTGCGGATCGGGTACGACGGCACCGACTTCTCCGGCTGGGCCACCCAGCCCGGACTCCGCACTGTCCAGGAGACCATCGAGAAAACGCTGTCCACCGTGGTGCGAGCACCAGTTCGACTGACCGTCGCGGGCCGGACCGACGCTGGGGTCCACGCGTCCGGGCAGGTCGCACACTGCGACGTCCCCGTCGCGTCACTGCAGTCGAGGTCGATCGACGGTGATCCGTCGCGGCTGGTCCGCCGTCTCGCCAAAATGCTGCCCGACGATGTCCGTGTGAAGGCTGTCGATCAGGTCTCCACAGACTTCGACGCACGTTTCGCCGCACTGGCTCGAACCTACGAATACCGTCTCGCCGATGCGCAGTGGGGCGCGGAGCCGACGGCCGCCCGAATCACCGCGGACTGGCAGCGAAGCCTGGACCTCGAACTGATGAACGCCGCGTCCGGCTCGCTGGTGGGGCTCAACGACTTCGCGGCCTTCTGCCGGTTTCGGGAGGGATCGACGACGATCCGAGAACTCCAGGAGTTCTCGTGGCGTCGTGACGACGACGGTGTGCTGGTGGCACGTGTGCAGGCCGATGCCTTCTGTTGGTCGATGGTCCGTTCACTCGTTGGAGCGGTCGCCGTCGTCGGTGACGGACGACGTGATCTGGATTGGTGCGTCGGACTGCTGTCCGAGAAGACTCGCTCGGCTCAAGTTCCGGTGGCACAGGCCCGCGGTCTCTGTTTGATGCGGGTCGACTATCCGCCGGAGTCGGAGTGGGCGGCTCGAAGCGCGTTGACGCGCGACGTACGCGATGAGTCAGACCTGCGCGGCGGTTGCTGCGGGGACTGAGCCCGACAGAACTCGGTCTGCGGGGTGGGCCGGACCGCGCGTCTGCACGGCCCGGCCCGGTCGGGGCTTCGGGAGGGAGCCTTAAGCGTGTGATTCAACCGTTCGGGAGACGATCGCAATACATTCCGACTGGTAACGTAATTTATGCCACGGCACGGATCTCGTCAACCGCGACAAGCGTCGGCACCAGGTGGAATACGACGATTCGATCGATCAGAGGAAGGGCCGCTCATGGCGAACGACGCGACCGCGGGGCGTCCTCGTGACACTCGCATCGACGCCGCTGTGCTCGAGGCTGCCCGCGATGTCATCGCCGAAGTCGGATATGCGGGACTGACATTGACCGAAGTCGCCGCGCGAGCGGGTACGTCCGTGCCCGCCATTCGCCGTCGTTGGCCCAGCAAATCGCATCTGGTCCATCGGGTGGTGTTTCCCGTCGAGGTCGCGATCCCGCCTCGGAATCCTCACGCCACCCTCGACGACGAGCTCGACTCGGTGATCGACGGCTGTGCGAGCCTGTTCTCCGACGCTGCGCTGCGCCGCGCCCTGATGGGTGTTTTCAGCGAACTCGCCGACGACGACGACCTGCAGCGCGAGGTGACGGACCGACTTCGCTTCGCGGTGTGGGAAGACCTGACCGAACGGCTGGCGCTCGCCGCCGCTCGCGACGAGGTGGAGATCGAGTCCGATCCGTCACTGCTCATCGAAGTCGCGTTCGGTGCGACCCTGATGGCCGTGATGCTGCGCGGGGTGCAGGCCCTCGACGACCAGTGGCGGTCGGATCTCCACCGCGCGCTGTGGAGCGTCCTCGTTCCCTGCTGACGCGTGGCTGATCGCCTGTCTCAGGCGATCAGCGCGCGGAACGCGTCGGGAAGCTCGTCGTCCGCGAGCTCGCGGAATTCCATCGGCCCACCCGTGTACGAGTCCTCCCCCACGATGTAGAGGTTCTCGTCGAACGGCCAGAAGATCACATTCCGCATCTTGACCAGGTAATTCTTGGTGACGTCGGCGAACGCCGCCGCATTCGGGTTCTCTGCGACATAGGCACCGGGTGAGATCATGGTCAGCCAGCCCTCGATGACGATGCAGTCGTCGTCGACCAGCATGCGGTCACAGTCGAACTCGAGGATGTGGGCGTTCGCTTCGACGAGGTGCGAATAGTACACACGGACACCGTCGAGTCCCTTGGGGCCGACATCTCCTTCCATATTCCAGAAGTGGTAGTTCGTCGTGGGGCCGAGAGTTCCCATCAGGCCGTCGAGATGGCCTTGATGCTCGTAGTGCGCATGCTCGAGCATCCTCTCGAGCATCGTGCGGTGTCGCGGATTCGAGGTCCGCTCGATGCGTGCGCGGATGACGTCGCACAGTGCTTCTTGATTGATGGTGATCTTCGACATCGGGGTTTGTCCTACTCTCGTTGGGCTGTGGGGGAGGTGCTGTCAGTTCGGAATCAGATGGGTGCGATCGTGTTCGGCGAATGCGGCCTCGAGAGCAGTCGCCGCGTCTGCGTCGAGCGGCACGTACCGGTCGCCGTCCCGGACGAGCACACGGTCGGGTGTGCGCCATCCGTCCCGGCGGAGTGAGGACTTGTCGATCTTCCGGGTGCCGGTCAACGGGAACCGCTCAGTCAGTCGGAGGAGGTGCGGCGTCCACTTGGGGCCCATGTCTGGTTGGGCGTCGAGGAAGGCGGCGAATGCGATCGGATCGAACGTGTCGTCCGTCTCCAGAGCGGCCATCACTCGGTCGCCGGTCTGCGGGTCGGGCACGGCGTAGGCGCTGACGCCGCGCACCCCGTCGAAGCGGGCGATGATGCGCTCCAGCGGTGCGGTGGAGAAGTTCTCCGAATCGACACGTATCCAGTCGTTTGTTCGACCGGCGAACCAATAGACGCCGTCGGGTGTCCGGTAGGCGAGGTCGCCGGACCAGTAGTCCCCGTCGCGGATCTTCTCCGCAGTCGCTTCGGAGTTGTTGTAGTAGCCCTCGAAGCGGTCGCCTCCGCCGCGGGCGACGATCTCTCCGATGGCCTCCGCGCCGTTGACCAGTGTGCCGTCGGCGGTGACGACGGCCTCGGGACATTCCTCACCTGCGTCACTGAGGATCGTCATCCCGAGCATCGGGTTCGGAACGCCGAGCGCGCCGCGAGGGGTCGACGCGTCACGGACGATCACGCACACGCCTTCCGACGATCCGTACGACTCGGTGACGGGAACGCCGAACCGTCGTTCGAACTCTTCGCGGTCGCGTGCGGAGGCCTCCGTTCCCCACCCGAATCGAAGGTCTGTGGTGCGTTCCTCGGCACGCTCGGGCTGCGCGAGGATGTAGGCGAGTGAGCGTCCGACGTAGTTGAAGAACGTGGCTCCGAACCGCAGCACGTCCGGGAGGAAGCCGGAGGCCGAGAACTTGTCTCGAAGTGCGTATGTCCCGCCGACTCCGAGGATGGGCGCCCATGCGCTCATCACGGCGTTGCCGTGGAACAGCGGCATGGCGTTGTAGGCGACGTCGTCTCGGCGAATGCCGTGCACGTTCAACATGCCGATGGCGGCGAGCCGCGCAGAACTGCATCGGACGGCTTTCGGGGCGCCCGTCGATCCCGAGGTGAACAGCAGCAGGAGCGTGTGGTTCGCCGGGCCCTCGGACGTGACATCGGGTTCGACGTCGAGCAGCCGTCGGTACTCGTGCGAGTCGGTGGCCACCAGGCGGACGTGGCCGTCGAGGTCGGCCGCCACATCGGTCTGCGACGGGCCGACGATCACGAGTGCGCAGTCGGTGCGTTCGACGTCGCCGACGAGTTCGGCTCCCCTCCGAGTGGGATTGACGCCGACGATTGTGGCGCCCGCCAGAGCGGCGCCGCCGATCAGAAACAAGTACTCGGGGCTGTTGTCCATGAGCACACCGATGTGCCAGGGGGCGCCGGTGGGCAGGTCGTGGTGCACCGACCGCATCGCCGCGGCGCGCCGTTCGCATTCCACGACGAACTGCGACCAGGTCCACTCGGAGTCGGCGAACAAGAGCGCGCGTGCGTCGTCGTCCCGGCGTGCGCGGAGCAGATCGGCGGTCGTGGTGAGGTCAGACACGGTCGACTCCCGTCGGTTAATTACGTTCTATCTCGAAACGAAATTAGCGGCGAGTGTGACGCAGGTCAACTACTTGAGTCCGATGGGCGGGAGGTTCTGTGCCGATCAGGTTCGACGGAATCCTCCCGACAGCTCGGTGAGGAGCTCGGCGACCAGGGCGTTCGGCTTCGCGTCCACACGAAGGACCGCGGACACGGGCAGCGTGAAACTCAGGCTGCGCCTGCAGGAGATGCCCGGTTGCAGCGGGTCCTCGTACAGCACCGTCCACGCCTCGGGGCGATTGACGAGTTCGAACGCCACCGAGTGGCCCTCACGGATCTCGGGACCGAACTGGATCTCCGCGTCCGCACGAGTGAAGGCCTGCTGGACGAGGCGGTGCAGGAGCACCTGGCGGTCCGGCGGTGGCAGCAGCAACGGGTATGCCGCGAGATCGTTGGGGCTGGGCGCCTGGCCGCCTGCGGCTAGCGGGTGGCGGGAGTTGAACGCGATCACGGGCTGGTCCACCCACAGTGGATCCAGGTACAGATTGTCACGGTCGACGGTTCCGCGGATCAATGCGAGATCGGCCTCGCCTGACGCGACGGCGTCGATGCGCTGTGTGAACGGCTTGATCAGGAAGTCGATCTCCGCCTCCGGATGCTGTTCGCGGACTGCGGAGACCGCGGCGAGGGCCGAACGGGCGAACGACATGTTGGCCGCGATCCGAACCCGTTCGGGACGCGGTGCAGTTGCCGCGATCGCCGCGTCACGCATCGCCAGGAGATCGCGGGCGAACGGCAGAAGGGTCTCGCCCGCCTCAGTGAGTCGGACACGACGCTGACTGCGGTCGAAGAGTTCGGCTCCGAGTTCACGTTCCAAGGCGGCGACCTGGTGGCTGATCGCGGACTGAGAAACGAAACACCGCTGGGCGGCGCGGGAGAAGCCGCCGGTCTCCGCGACGGCGGCCACGTACTCGAGCTGTCGAAACTCCATTCCGCCATTGTATGAACAAAGCAGATTGAAACCAGAAGGTATCGCCTGTTCGACGAGCTTGTTGATGTGTGAGGGTTCTAGCACTCTGGTTGTAGAAGGTTCATCTGCTCAGGAGTGAGGGAAATGCGCACCACGGACGTCGTTGTCATCGGTTCCGGATTCGGCGGACTCGCCGCCGCCAAGCGGCTCGCGAAGTCGAAGATCGAGACCGTGCTGATCTCGGCGACCGACGAGCACCTCTTTCAGCCGCTTCTGTACCAGGTCGCCACCGGAGTCCTCGAATCGGAGGAGATCGCCCCGAGCATTGCAGATGTCCTCGCGAGTCGCCAGAGCGTCTCGGTGGTCCGCGGACATGTGACCGACGTCGACGCCGAGAACAAGGTGATCACCTATCGCACCGACACCGGAGTCGAGCAGATCCGCTACCGCAGCCTGGTCGCGGCCGCGGGAGTGGCCCAGGGCTACTTCGGGCACGATGAATGGGCGGACCGGACTTTCTCGCTCAAGACCCTCGACGACGCCGTCAGCCTGCGCGCTCACCTGTTGGAATGCTTCGCGCAGCCCGTAGGCGATGTCGACGCACACACCTACGTGGTGGTCGGCGCCGGTGCGACCGGTGTTGAGATCGCGGGTCAGATCCGTGAGTTGAGCACCAGACACTTCACCGACGTGCCCGCGAAGGTGTACCTCGTAGAAGGGGCCGACGACGTCCTTCCGGTGTACGGCGGGAAACTGTCGACATTCGCTCGCCGGACCCTCGAGAAGTCCGGTGTCGAAGTCCTCACCGGGACTGTCGTCACCGACATAAGCGACGGCCGGGTGACGCTACGCAACGGCGACGACGAGCGCGTCCTGGAGTCGCGGACCGTCGTCTGGTCGGCGGGTGTTCAAGCGACAGGCTTGGCGAAGGTGATCGCCGAGGCGACCGGGTGCGCGACCGACCGGGCCGGACGACTCCTCGTCAACAACGACCTGACCGTGGGTGATCGCGCGGACGTGTTCGCGATCGGCGACATGACAAGCCTCAAGGGGTACCCGGGTCAGAGCCCGGTCGCCATGCAGCAGGGCCGGTTCGTCGCCGACGTGATCCGCGGCAAGAAGCCGGCGGGCGCCGAGTTCGTGTATCTCGACAAGGGCAGCATGGCCGTTGTCAACAGGCACAACGCAGTTGTCGACGCGCCGTTCGGAGTCACTCTGACGGGCGCCCTCGGCTGGATCACCTGGCTCGGCGTCCACCTGTATTACCTGGTGGGATTCCGCAACCAGGCGGCCGCCGTCGCCTCGTGGTTCAAGTCGTTCGTCGGACGGGCGCGCCCCGGATTCGAGCAGGTTGTCCCCGTCGCCTCGACCGAGGTGGACGACCGCTCCGCCGCCTGATCCGATCCCGGGTCAGCCCTCGAACGGCGGTCGTCGTCGGAGGGTCGTCCCGCCGAAGTCGTCGGCGATCGTCGCCGCGAGTTCCACGAACGACCGCTTCGCCGCCTTGCCGAGAAGGTCGAGATCGACGTCGGCGCCCTCGGCGAGGTGATCGTCGTACGCGACGGCGTGCACAGCCCGACACCGCGTCAAGAAGTGCTGCATGAGATTGCCGATGTCGATCGACGACGACCCGGGTCGCGCCGAGCTCAACACGACGACACAGCGCGGAATCAGGTGCCCGTAGCCGTGCCCGTGCAGCCAATCGAGGGTGGCGCCTGCGCTGCGAGCCCCGTCCAACGCGGGCGAGCTGACCAGCACGATCGCGTCCGCGAGATCGAGGACACCGCGCATGGAACTGTTCGACATTCCCATGTAGCAACACAAACAGCTATGCTCCGACGGTGACAACCCGCGCCGCGATCTACACCCGAATCAGCCTAGACGCTGCAGGCCACAGCCTCGGCGTGAAGCGTCAGGAAGAGGACGCCCGAGCGATCATCGCCGCACGAGGTTGGGACGTCGCAGGTGTCTGGTCCGACAACTCCGTCACCGCGTCCGACTCCACCGTGCGCCGGCCAGGATACGACGGGCTACTCGCCGCCTACGACGCCGGACTGTTCGACGCGCTCGTCTGCTGGGACCTCGACCGCCTCACCCGACAGCCGCGACAGCTCGAAGACTGGATCGACCGCGCCGAGACACGAGGACTGGCGATCGTCACATCGAACGGTGAAGCGGACCTCACAACCGACGGCGGGCGCATGTACGCGCGCATCAAGGCGGCCGTCGCCCGCGGTGAGATCGAACGGAAGTCAGCGCGGCAGAAGCGCGCGGAGATTCAACGTGCGAACGCTGGGATGTGGCGGCGGAAAGGTCCGCGCCCGACGGGCTACACGCAGGGCGGTGACATCCTTCCGGAGGAGGCGGACGTCGTCCGCCGCATCTTCCGGGAGTTCATAGCGGGGGAGACGGTAACGGGCATCGCGCGCCGCCTCGACCGTGACGGTGTGCCGACCCGCGGCGCGAAGGCGTGGCACCCGGCGTCGGTCCGGTCGATCCTGGTGAACCCGCTGTATGCGGCGAGGGTGTCGCTGAACGGTGAAGTCCTCGACGGCGTGGAGGCGCAATGGGAGCCGCTGATCGACGGCGTCGACTTCGACCGAGCGTCCGCCATCATCAACGCTCCGGAGCGTCGGGCACGCTCTGTGCCGGTCGCACGGCGCTACCAGGGGAGCGGTCTCTATATCTGCGGGGAGTGCGGTTACCGGGTCGCGTCGAAGTCCGGCCGCTCGTATCAGTGCACTGGGCATGTCTCGCGTCTCCGTACGGTCATTGATGAGTACGTGAACGTGGTGATCGCCGCCCGGCTTCGTCGCGACGACGCGATCGATCTCCTAGCCGACGCCGCGCCTGACTCAGCTCCGTTGGTCGCGGAGTCGACGCGGCTACGCGGTCGGATCGCGGCCGTGGACGAGGAGTACATGGCAGACGAGATCGACGGCCGCCTGCACCGCGCGAAGGTCGAGCGTCTCCGTGCTCAGCTCGCGGAGGTGGAGTCTCGGATCGGTGGCACGAAGTCGACGGCCGCCCTGTCGGCGGCCCTGTCGGCGCCGGACCCTGGGCAGGCGTATCTCGACAGCGGGCTGATGATGCGGCGCGCGATCATCGACGCCCTCGCTGAGGTTCGACTGTTCAAGAACGTCCGCGGCAAGCACTTCGATCCGGACACGGTTCAGATCTGGTGGCACGGCACTAGTCCTGACGATGCGCCATTACCTCGATCGCGCCGTCGCCGAAGTGCCGATTGGCGGCCTGCGCAAACCTCATAGCGCATCATCGTTGGCTGAAGACCGGTCAAGCACCGCGCGCGACGTCGGGGCGGATCCACGACCAGTCGCCGTCGCATGCGGCCTCGATCTGTGCAACTTCGAGTGGATCGAGGTGGTCCATGCGGCACTGCGCGGTCGGCTCGTCCACCCATAGGTGTTCGGCGAGATCCGCGAGGTCAGGGGAGCGGAGCCATCGGAATGCGTCGGCGAGTTGGTCGACGGTGATCAGTCGTCGCGCTGACTCGAGTTCGACGATCTGTTCCTCGACGTCGGGGTCCGGGTGTTCACGGCCTCGGCGTTCGATGTGGACAAGCTCGTGGGTGAGGCTGCACCGCCGCTCCGCCTGTGTGAGTCTGGACTCCAAGCGGATCCTGGCGCCGTCGAGTTCGGCCATCCGACCGTGGCAGAGCGGAGTGTACGTGACGTCTACGTCGGCATGGTGATCACGGAGCCACCGCCACGGGTGCCAGAGCTTCATGCGCCCGGACCATATCGGGCAGGTCTGACAAGTGAGTGTTATTCCTTGTAGAAGCCGTTGAGTTGACTTCGAACCTTGTTCACTCTGTTGTAGGCATACAGCAGTCGCGGGAGCAGCATCAGGATCAGAAGCAGGACGTAGCTCAGCAATGCTCCCGCCAGAGCTGCAGGGAACCCCGTGATCGCCCTGCTCTCCGGTGGCGCCATCGATAGCGCGATAGTGATGACGGCGGCGGACACGAACGTGAGCAGTGCTGCGAACAGGATGTGGGAGACACTCTCGTCGAGGGCGTCTTTGTCTGCGTCTGCCCCTTTGTATCCGCGCTCAAATCGATCAGCTAGCTTCAAGCGGAGGCTCGCTATCTGAGCAAACACCGCGAGAAGTGTTCCGGACATGAGCGATGCACCAGCGAGGATGGCTCCGGGGTTCGCTAAGCGTCCCTCGTTGCACCACATCACTAGGCCGACAGTCACTGCAGGCAGAAGTAGACCGATCCGGGCCAGCCAATCCGGTTTGGTTGACTCCTCTTCGTCATGTTGATCGATCGAGAGCGTCTTCCAGTGACCGGCGAACAGGGGCCTCAGGTTGAATCGGTCTGTCATCGGCCCGGCCTTTCTATTCGTCGGTGTTGGTGAAGTCGAATGTGCTATTCAGCTGGTGACTGGCGAGGGTGGCAGCCTTCGCCGCAATCTCACGGTGGAATGTAGGGTCACTCGGTCGTTGTTCAGCAATCGGGTAGGTGAACACGTCGGGGATGCGACTGGGGCTGACCTGCTGTCTACCGTACTCCGTGTCTAGGACAATCCATCCGTCGTCGAGGTCGATATCTGCGACCTCTCGGCCGAGCATCGCCGCGAGTTCGGCAGCCATCTCCTCATCTGACTTCTTTGCCACGATCGCCCCTTCAAGCTTCCGCAGTGCGGACTCTTTCCCCTGGACGTCCAGTGTGCTCGTCACGCGGAAAGCTTCGTCTCGACGCAGTCGTGACCTCCCCCGGCCGCCTGCCACGAGGACGACCTCGAGAAGTGTGCTCTTCTCGATGAACTGGGTCATTTGGCGAGGGTCCCCGAGTGCGTGGGCTGTCGGCTTAAACCACGGCCCAGACGCACCGTCGACCGGATGGTCCTCGCCGTGGAGCTGCGACCATCGGCGAGCCCAGTTCGTCAG
Source organism: Gordonia sp. PDNC005 (assembly GCF_016919385.1). Lineage (NCBI taxonomy): Bacteria > Bacillati > Actinomycetota > Actinomycetes > Mycobacteriales > Gordoniaceae > Gordonia > Gordonia sp. PDNC005. Next base: position 2,895,916 of record NZ_CP070351.1, on the reverse strand, counting down.
GTAGCGGACGGGGCAGGCTCCTGACACTGCCTCGACGGCGAGGACAGCCTCATCGCCAACGGTCGGGAAGTAGACCACAAATCGGTACTCCCGGGTTGGGGAATGATCGCTGATGTCGATTGGGGTGGCCTCGCCGCCCAGTGATGGCTTCGGGAGTGCGAGATCGTACCCGCCGGGGCGGCCGTGGCGGATTGTGCCGTACAGGTTGGTTCCCCGCAGTGCCACAGACACGAGTTGGAAGACTGGAACCTCGTCAAGGTCCTGACTCCGGTCATTACCGTTGAGAAGCGGCGGCATCCCGTGAACCGCCCGGTCGACGAAGGGCTGCGCAGCAACTTCAAGGTGCTCGCGGTACCACCAGTCGACGCCTTTGTCATTCTCGATGTACATGGGGTGCGGCTTTCGGGCGTTCCCCTTGTAGATCTCGAACTTGTACAGGCGATAGCCATAGCTGTTTGCCATAAAGGAAGGGCTCCTTGCTGGATGGGGAGGGAGTCGTCAGGCACCGAACTCGGGGCCGTCGTCGTCCGGCGGTAGGTCCGGAGTCCGGTATGCGTCGGGGTCCTGCGGCTGGAACCGCGGATCGCGGGTACGGGCGACCAGCGCGTAGTCGCCTTGGACGTCAGTTGAGTCGAGTCCGGCTGCCGCTTCCTTTGCGACCTCGATGACTTTCTCAAGCCTTGCGATGGTTTTCGCAACCCGCGGGTCGACGTCGTCTGCTCCGTTTAGCACGTCGAGGGATGATTGCAGGCGGTCGACGACGTCGTTGGCGAGCCCGCGACCGTGCTGGTCGGCGATTGTGGGGAGCGCCGCTGCTATGACGTGCTCGGACAGGTCCGCGTACTTGACGTAGTCGACTGTTCCGCTGGCCCAGACTTCGTGGTCGTATGCATGGATCGCGTCGGTGGCCGCGACTAGATCAGCGGCTGCAGTGAGAACAGAACGGATCCCGAATAGCCGCTCCTCCGTGCTGCGCACACTTCGCAATGCTGCGTCGATGAAAGCTCGATCGACGTCGAGGTCTGGATGGTCAAAGGATGCGATCGCCTCCCATGCCGCTCCGAAGTGGGGCTCGAACCAACCGACTAGGGCCCCAACTGGCTCGAGTTCCTGAGCGTAGTCGATGACCCTGTTGAGACGGTCTGAGACGATCACGACGTTCGTGAGCATCCGGATAACGCCGGCGTGAACGTCGCCGGCAGCGGCATTGGCAATGTTCCATCGTCGAACCGACTCGTCGTACTCAGCGACGCTGTCGATGAACTTGTCCCACAGCGCCGGGTCGACGCCGGGGTTGGACACGTTGTAATCGCGGTTGATTAGCTCGGGCCTGACGTCCGCAAGGTAGGCGTCGATCCATGTGCCGGGTCGCGCCACCTCCGCCAACTCCTGGTCGGACATGCCTGCGACTTCGTCGAGCAAGTCACCGACGGTGTAGTGCCCAGCGATTGACGACAGAGTGAGCGTCCGGTTCGTCCAGTCGATGCCGCTTTTGTACGGGGTCTTTTTGTTCGGATCCCAGAGGGGCCAGTCGTCCGAGGTCGCGCGCGCACCGGCAATCCCACCGTCCGTGAGGCCCTGCAGAAGGACTTGGTCCCGTTGGAAGTCCTTCTCTGCGTCAGCGGATTCGAACTGCTGACGTTCCTCCTCTGACACGGGTGTGAGGTACCCGAGTTTCCATCCGACGTACCGGTTGAAAGTCGAGTCCGGTTTGTCGAGCATATGGTCGAGCGTCGTTCCGTCGAATGATTCGACGACGTACTCGAAGGCGAGGACTGGGTCGACCCCGAACTGGTCGTGCAGGCTGATTGCCACGCGGGCGGCATCAGCCGCGGTTGAATCCGGGCGCCGCAGACGTTGTCCAGCCGTTGCGATCAACTCGAGATTGGCTGGCGGTTCCGGTCGAAGCCGCCGTTGAAGGATCCCTTCTGCGGTCTGGATCTCGAACCGGTCGGCGGGGCTCAGGTGGGGGACCTCGGCGGGGACGTTTCCGGCCAGCGCGCTGGCGAAGATCTCGGAGCTTACTGGGTCCAGATGCTGCAGGTTCGTACGTTTGGACCAGAACTTGAGCAGTTTCTTCTGCTCCGTCTCGGGGAGGCGGATCTGTCCGATAGACCACAGCATCATCGGTTGGAACTGTCCACTTCCGGGTGCTCCGGCGAGGTCTGCGAGCGTGGTAGATGCAAGGTCGTAGGCGACGAAAGCCGTAATCAGATCGCGCGTGTTGACGTCGAATCGCGTTGCCAGGTGGCCTGCGACTCGTTGCCGCGCCACGTCCAGCGGGAGGTCCATTACGATCTTCTGGTTTTCGGTGCCCTGTGCTCGCGGGGCCGTCGGCGGATCGGCGGTGTCATCGGCAGGTTCAGCGGCATGCTGGTTCAGCTCCTGGCGCTGAGCGATGAGCACACGGAGCAAGTCCAATGCGACACGTCGTTCACGCGGGTCGAGGTCGTCGACACCGGCAGGAAGTTCGTCGGCGAACGGGGATCCGTTCGTGCGGCGGCCGGCGGCGGTGAACGCGACATGCTCGGGGACGTCTGCGATGCAGGCGACTGCCCGGATCACTTCGTCGGTCACGGGGGAGCGCTGGCGACCAAGAACGATGTTGTTCGCTGTCGCGCGGCTGATCTTCATTCCGCGCGGGTTGCGTCGTTCTGCCCGCTCGACTTTCTCCTCCATCGCCCGATAGCTCATGCCAGCGTCACGCGCCTTCAGCAGGAGGTCCTGGAGCGTTGTCTCGTTCACGACTAGATCGTCACCTCTGTTGCAATTGTTGTTCCAGCCTGCGGAAACGCCACTCGGAAACTACAGATTCAATCGTCCCACGTCACGTGGATTGTTTGACGGTTGACAGGCTGGCAACAAGGTGTCTAGCATCCAATGTGACAGTTGACAGAACGGAACCCGGAGGTTGAAGATGAGAACCGCAAGACGCACCCCACCTCGAAAGAAGGAATGCTGGATGGAAGTCCGAGATCCCGCCGATCTCAGGCGGGCGCGGAAAGAGAAGCGCCTCACACAACGCGAGCTCGCATTCTTGGTCCGCCGAACTCACACCACGATCTACAAGCTCGAAACCGGGCAGCTCAAGAACATCACCGAGGATCTGGCGATCTCGATCGCTGCGCGCCTCGAGCGGCCCTGGGAGAAACTCTTCATCGCCCACGAGGCGCCTGTTCAGCCCTCGGTGTCTAACGTCCTGATGGACGTTGGACACACGCACGCCATCGCATAGAAAAAGCCCCCACCTGAGGCAACAGGTGAGGGCGAAGCAGATCTTCAAGGAGGAAGAAGTGCAAGACCAGCGTAGCAGCGCACCCGCGCTGTTCAGATACGACGACGCGACCACAGTCCGCGCGATCGCCGACGCGTTCGGTACCGGTGAAGTCGGTTTCGTTCTCGCAGACCTTTGCAGCGCGGTCGCGATCGCCAATCCGCGGAACGTGTCGGCGCGGCTCGCCGACGATCAGAAGGGTGTCCGCCCGGTGGACACCCTCGGCGGCACCCAGCAGATGACGGTCGTCAACGAGTCCGGAATGTATGAGGTGGTGCTCCGCTCCGACAAGCCGGAGGCGGTCGCATTCCGCCGCTGGCTCACCGGGACTGTGCTCCCGGAGATCCGCCGCACCGGATCGTTCGTCGCCGAGCCGACGCCGGAACTCGCGATGGCTCACGGCCTCATGGCCGCGCAGCAGATCATCGCCGCGAAGGACGACCGGATCGCCGAACTGGAAGCGCCCGCGAAGTCGTGGCAGCTCCTCGCTGACGCGTCGGGTGACTTCTCGGTCGCGGAGGCGGCGAAGATCCTCTCGCGTGATCCGGAGATCACCACAGGCCGTGACCGCCTGTTCGCGTTCATGGCGGACCAGAAGTGGATCTTCCGGGTCCGCTCCTACCGCGGTGGTTGGGAGGCGTACCAGACTGCGGTCGATACGGGCCGTCTGGTGGAGCGTCCGGCGACGCCGTTCCTGAACTCGAAGACGGGGGAGTACGAGCTTCCGGCTCCGACGATCCGGGTGACGGCGAAGGGGATCGGCAAGCTCCACGAGTTGATGGGTGGAACGGCGCCGGTCCGGTTCGTCACTGAGGCGGTGTCGGCATGAGCGGGTCAGTGCCTGGTGGCTTGCCGCTCGGGCTTCAGTCGGACCGGCGTACCGCCGTACTCCATGCGGTGACGCACATCGTTCTTGACCACGCACGATCGCTCGACGCCGGACTCCGTGCTCCACGTGATCGTCGCCCGGAATGTGGTTGTGATGATGTCTCCAGCACTTCCAGTGATGAAGACGCCCGGGCTGCTGATCGAATTCCGGTAGGGGTGAGCGCGGACTTCCTCGATGTGCTTCTCGAATGCGCGTGTTGCGTCGAGACTGAGCTGTTTGAACGCGGCTACGTTCTCGCCGCACCTGGTGGCTTGCACTTCGCCATTCACGTCGACGACGACGGTGGCGCCCACGGCTATGTGGGCGCAGTCGTTGATCACGATGGCCGAACCGTCATCCTCGACCTTGAGGACCCAGGCGTAGTCGAGCTGGTCCGAAGCGACGGCGAGCGCGTCCTTACTGATCGTGTTCGCATCGCTCGCGAGGTCGTTCGCCTCTACTGCGATGCGGTTCGCTTCGCGGGCGATGCGTACAGCCTCGGCAGCGGTCTCGTTCGCGGTCTCCGCCGTGCGTTGGGCCTTCTCGCCAGTCTTCTTGCCGATCTGTCCGAAGTAGATCCCCGCGAGGCCGGTGACCGCGCCTACGGTTCCGCCGACCGCTCCGATCCATCCAAGGGCGTCCGCCACGACATCATCCCTTCTGCCCGCAACGTGGGCTCTGATTCGGCACCAGCAGTAGGCGGACCTTCCGCCAAGAACAGCACGCCTGCTGCTGGTGGCCTCCGCACTCACGAAAGCGAAGAAGCATGACGAACCATACCTACCGTGCCCTAAGTGATGCCCGTGATTACGCGGAAGCTCTCGCTGATCTGACGCGGATCGACCCGGCCGACCGGCTTACGAATGGTGCGGCTGCACTTGCTGCGGTCGGCTACGCGAAACACGTACTAGAGATCGCTCTCAACATCGCGCGCCAGTCTTTGGATGCGCCGGGCAAGTCGTTCGATCTCCTCGTCGTTGGTGCGATCGACGATTTCCTTCGCGGCGCGCTTGATGGCGCGGATGTCGTCGCCTCGGGATTGGCTGGACCAAACACCGTTTCGCAGCTCCATGATGATTCTTCTCCTTGCTCTGAATGTGGAAGTTCGAGCGTAGGAGATGCCGGTGGTCGGGCGGGCGGGGATGCTCGCCCGACGACTGGAGTTGGCATGGAGCCACGGATAGAGGCCGAGGTGCCGTGATGCTCAGCCCCGAAGCGCTCGCCGCCGCACGCGAAGACGCCATGAACGCACCGCCCGTCACCCCCGAGCAGTTCGCGCGGATCCGTGAACTGCTCACGGCCCGCCGGCCCCAGTCTTCTCAGCCTCCACGCCGCGGCACTGCCGACGCGTGACCTTCCGAAAGGAACCTTTCATGCACTTGTTCTTCTTCATCCTCGGTGGGCTCGCTGGGGCCTCCATCGCCACCCTGTACTTGCTCGGCACGGACGACGACCACCTCGACGTCGAGATCGTCGACGGCGAGTTCGTCGACGGCCCGCAGCGGGGTGCGCTGTGACAGCGGCGACCACGCCGACGTCGAAACCGTGCCGGACGTGCGGCGCCCCGATCTTCTTCGCCAGGTTCAAACAGCGGTGGGTCGCGCTCGACTGGCGTCCGTCGTCGGACGGCCGGTGGGAAGTCACCAGGGACGACGCGTCCCGTCTCCGTGGTCGGCTCCTCACGAACGTGCAGGCCGCCCACACGCGCGCCCGTGCTGGCACCACGTTCATGTCTCACTCACGGACCTGTAATCCGACAGGTCCGGTCGCCGAATCACGCCGAAAGGGCTACACCAAATGACCACACCAGCTCTTGAGCAGTTGGTCGACGGCGGCATCGTCATCGACGACACGTTCCCGTCGAAGCTGCGGTTCGCCGCGAGCGTCCTCCGCGAAGCGAACACCCGCACCGGCAGCGGTACGCAGTGGTCTGTCGCCGGTCTCGAAGCGTTCGCCACGGAGGTGGAGATCGCCGAGCAGGACGACCATCTCCGCGCCGAACTCGTGCAGTTCGTCGTCGACTACACGGGTTCGGCCGTCGATGAGTTCACGGCGCGCTCGCTCGTCAGCCACATTCTCACCGAGGTAGGCCGATCGTGACGGGGTTCATCGTGCCGGGCAGCCCGGAGTGGTTGCGGCTGATCACGCCGTCGAAGGTTCCCGCGATCCTGGGCGTCTCTCGGTTCAAGTCGCAGTTCACTCTGTGGCACGAGATGGCCGGCAGTGTCGCTCCGGCGCCGGTGTCGGAGCGTCAGCAGGACGACTACGACTACGGGCACGCCGCCGAGGCTGCTGCCGCCGAGTACTGGAAGTGGAAGCACGCGGGGTGGCGTCTCTCGAGGGGTGAGGTGCAGCTCCGCAATCCGTCGCTTCCGTTCGCTCATCTGGCGACGATCGACCGGCGTGCGAGCCGCGGCAGGTCGCGGCGCGTCGTCGAGGTCAAGACTGCACGTGATCTCTACGAGTACGGCGATGACGGGTCCGGTGAGGTCCCGGCTGACTACGCCGCTCAGGTCCTTACGCAGCAGCTGATCTCAGGGTGGCACGATGACGCAGATCTCGTCGTGTGGCCGCAGTACGGGATGCCCCGGATCTACAAGGTGCCGTTCAACGAGGCCGTCGCTGCAGCGATCGTCGCCAGGTGCGCCGCTTGGGTCGAGTCGTTGCGGGCGGGGACGCCACCGAACCTCGACGACTCGATCACCTGCTACGAGACTGTCCGCGCACTGCACCCCGACATCGACGACGTCGAAATCGAGATCGACGAGGGCCTCGCGGTCGACTACCTCGAACTCGACGCGCGGCGCAAGGAGATCGAAGCCGCAGCGAGGGGCGCGAAAACGAAGGTCCTCGACGCGATGGGCCGTGCCCGCGTCGCCGTCGTCGGCGACGTCAAGGTCGCCGACCGCCGAGCAGGCAAACACTCGATCGCGCTCTACCCAGCAACCAAGAACCTTTCTCAGATTCAGGAGCACGCAGCATGACCAGCACTGACCTCCAGCACACTAATAACACTGTCGTGCCGTCGGCGGACCCGTCCGACGCCGCGATCGACCGACTCCTCAAGCAGGCGCAGGCACTGCAGGCCGCGCACCAGCTCGGGTCGGCCCTCGCAGGGACGTCGATGGTTCCTTCGCACTTCAAGGACAAGCCCGACGACTGCGCCGCAGCGATCATGTACGGATCCGAAGTCGGACTGTCGGCGACGCAGTCACTGCAGAACTTGTTCGTCGTCCGCGGCAAGCCCGCGATGTTCGCGCGGACGATGGTCGCGCAGGTCATCGGCGCCGGGCACCACATGGCCGAGGTCGAGGCGACGACCACGTCGGTGACGTGGGCGGGTAAGCGCGGCGACTCGGGTGTCGAGTTCACTTCGACGTGGACGATCGAACGCGCGCAGGCGGCGGGGTTCACGTCGAACAAGCTGTACGAGTCGATGCCGATCGAGATGTTGCGAGCCAAGGCGCAGGCCGAAGTCGCACGGAACCTCGCACCCGACGTGCTCCTGGGTTTGGCGCACTCGAAGGAGGAACTCGACCTCGAGCAGGGGCCGCCGATCGTGAAGAGAGCGCAGAAGGCCCGCGGTGTCGCTGGCGTGATGGAGGCTCTGGGCATCGAAGGCTCGGGCGCCGCCTCGGCTCCTGACCTGATGTTCGCGTCGTCGGCCCAGCGCACTGAGCTCGTCGACCTGATGTCCAAGGAGCCGGGGCTCGGCAGCAAGACCGAAGCACTGGCGTGGCTGTCCGGGCAGTTGGGCCGCTCGGAGCTGCTCACGACGACAGAGCAGCTCACTGCCGATGAGGCCGCCCAGATGATCACGTTCCTGCGCGACGAGCAGGCCAAGGACGCATCGGAGGGCCAGGCATGAAGGCGACCGTGTCGACGAAGGCGTTCCTCGCGATCCTGACCGATCTGATCGCGACTGCGGGCGTCGGTTCGTTGGAGTGCGTGCACCTGCGGACCCGGGTCGGGTACTGGCGGGATGAGCCGGGCCGCACCACCCTGATGACGGGTGTGTCGACGTCGGGGATGGTCGGCGGCCACACGTGGTGCCTCGGCCAGGGGACTCTCGATCCGACTGTGTGGTCGATCGACGACGTGAAGGCAGTGAAGGCCGTGTTCGCGTCGGCCGTGAAACTGCACGGCGCCGACCACACGATCGACGTCGAGATCACCGCGGACCGGCAGGTCACGATCCGCGAGACACCGGCCCTGTTCGACGCCGGTACCGAGCTGTCGTTCACCGGTCTGGACCCGGCACTGTTCCCGTACGAGGCAGTCGTGAAGGCACTCGAGGACACCGGGAACACGTCGGTGACCAGGCTCGGCGTGTCGGTACCGGACACGCGCCTGACGTCGTGGGGTGGTGCTGCGATGCGTGCACTGCTGGCGGTGGAGAAGCGTCGCGGCGACAACCTCAAGTTGTGGCGCCTGCATTCGGAGGGCCGTCACCTTGCGCAGATCGGCGAGGAGTGGCGCGGGTTCATCTTCGCGTCGGCGGTCGAGGAGGTCACGGACCTGCCGACGACCGACCTGAACGTCGAACCGTCGGGGGAGCCGGACTCGGAGGAGGCAGTCGCGGAGTGGTCGAAGTCGCTGATGAAGGGCCTGGGGATCAAGCCGATCGCCGAGGAGGCCCCGGCGCCGAACGGTGAGCAGGAGACGATCGACGTCCCGACATCGGCAGACCGCCCGGCGGTCGACGCCCTGTTGCTCGAGGCGATCGAACTCGTCGTGGCGACGCAGTTCGCGTCCGGGTCGATGCTGCAGCGCAAGCTGCGCGTCGGGTTCGCCAAGGCCGGGCGGCTCCTCGACGAGATGGAGGGCCTCGGGATCGTCGGCCCGGCCGACGGGTCGAAGGCCCGCGAAGTGTTCATCAAACCCGAGGATCTCGACGTCCTGTTCGCGTCACTCACCAGCCAGGACGACGACCCCGATGACGAAGCGGACCCGGAGTGAGCCTGCCGCCGAAGGTCCTCACCGCGCACGAGCGGACTCAGCACCGCCGGTGCCAGTCCTGCGAGTGGCACGTCGCCGCGATGGGCGGCCACCACCCGGACTGCGACCGCGCACAGACGCCCGTGCAGCAGGCGTCGTGAAGCGCTGCACGCACGTCGAGGCGCTCGTCATCAACCTAATCATCACCACGCTCGCGATCGCGGTCCTTGTGTTCGCAGCGTTCTACCAGCCATGAAAGGCCAACCATGCTGACCCTTACCGACCTGTTCTGCGGTGCTGGCGGCTCGTCGACCGGCGCAATCCAGGTGCCAGGTATGGACGTGGCGTCATGACGTGGGGCCCGTGCTCGATCGCAGGGTGCGGGCGACCTGTGTACGTCGTGTGGTCGGGGTTCTGCCAGAAGCACCACGCCCGGTTCCGGCGCCACGGCGATCCGCTGATCGTGCTGACCGGTGGTCGTGGCTGCGATGTCGACGGGTGCGCCCGACCGTACTGCGCAGGCGGAAAGTGCCGGAAGCACTATGACGCCGCGAAGTGGGTGGAGAAGCGGCGTGCCCCGGTCGCGAGGCCCTGCCCGCTCGGGTGCGGGCGGAAGCGGCACTACCAGGCTGCGGTCGCGGCTGCGGTCCTCGGTCTGCCGGAGTGCGCCGGCGTGAGACGAAAGGTGAAGGTGTGAGCGGTAAGGACCACTCCCGGGTCAATCTGTCGATCTGGGGAGACGACGACTGGCTGGATCTGCCGTGGATGGCGCAGCACCTGTATCTCGCACTGTGGACGTCGCCCGATCTCAGCTACTGCGGCTCGGCGACCTGGCATCCGGGTCGGATCGCGACCCTCGCCGACGACCTCACCGTCGACATGGTGGAGGCCGCCGCCGCAGTCCTATCGCAGCGTCTGTTCCTCCTCGTCGACGAGCAGACGGGCGAGTACCTCCTCCGGTCGTGGATCAAGCACGACGGCCTCTGGCGGATCCCGAACATGGCCGTGTCGATGGCGAACGCTCGAGCGTCGATGTCGTCGCGGGCCCTGCGAGGCGTAGTCGTTCACGAGGTCGCGAAGATCCGCGTGAAGCATCCCGATTCGTCGTCGTGGACGCGGGACGCTGTCGCGTCGATGCTCGATCAGAAGGCGGTCGATCCGGGGTCGCTGCCCGTGTTCAACCCCGGCGGTAACCCCGACCAGAACGGCATGGACAACCCCCGCTCTAACCCTTCGGCTAACGGTTGGGCTAACCCCTCCGCTAACCCCACGTCCAACACCGGTGTTACCGAAAACCTAACCCACACCGCTAACCCCCGCTCTAACCCCGGCCCTACTCCAGCTCCTGCTCCTACTACAGAACAACAAGAGGGGGTCACCTTGAGTGGGGACGTTACGTCGCGCGCGGGCGAGGCCGGGCGGCCCTCTCCTCGATGCCCCCTTCACGCCGACGAAATTGTGGTTCCTCCGTGCGGTGCGTGCCGCGACGCGCGACTCTCCGCAGAGGCGTGGGACGCCGCACAGGTCGACGTCGAACGGGAACGCCGAGCCGCCGAACGGGAAGCGATCGCAGTAGCCGCAGTAGCGGAACGGCGCGCCTGCGGGATGTGCGACATCGAGACCGGGTACGCCAACGGCCGCGTCTGCAACCACAACGCCGAACAGGCCGCGACCAACGCAGCCGGCATCGCCGATGTCCGCGCAGCGTTCGTCCGCGCCTCCTCACGGAAAACGGAGACCGCAGATGCCTGACCGTCACGTGTTCGTCGTCGGCCGCCCAGCACCGCAGGGCTCGAAGTCCCCGAAAGGCCGAACGAAGTCCGGCCGAGTGATTCTCGTCGAGTCATCGAAGTACGTCGGGCCGTGGCGGCAGCAGATCGCTGCATCGGCCCGTAGGCGCGGCGGAATCCTCCCGCCGGGCCCGGTTTCCGTCTCGATCGGATTCGTCATGCCACGCCCGCAGGGGACACCGAAACGAGCGTCGACACCGCCCGCGGTGAAACGGCCCGACGTCGACAAACTCGCCCGAGCAGTCCTCGACGCCATCACCGGCGTCTGGATCGCCGACGACTCCCACGTCGTCGCCCTCCACGCCACCAAACGGATCGCAGAACTCGGAGAACCCTCCGGCGCCGCGATCACCGTCAACACCATCCACGCGGGTATCGCATGAGCGCAGACCCCGTGCAGGACGCCCGCGAACTCCTCGCCGGCGACCCGACCTACGACGAACTCCTCGACGCCCTCCATCAGGTCGTCGTCGAAGCAACCGACCTCCAAGCCCAGATCCGCGCAGCACGAAAGGCCACCAAATGACCGACCAGCCAGCTGACCCGTTCACCGCTATGCAGGAAGGTGCTCACCAGACGCACGAACTGTTCGTCGCCTACCTCGACGCCGGATTCACCGAAGTACAGTCCATGCACATCATCGTGTCCCTGCTGACCGCAGCAGCCGGAGGCCAGCAGTGACCACCGACGACGACCACCTGTACCTCGACCGTCCCCTCATCCGGACGCTCAGCGGACGCCTTCGCGACATCCACGAATGGGCAGCCGAAGCACTCGACGACGCCGTCTGCCGCGTCGTCTCCCACGACCGCAGCCCCATCCGCTCCGACGACCGCCCCCTCGACATCAACCTCCACGCCAGCGACGTCGCCCACGACATCCACGGCACACTCCGCGCCTGGGCCGACCACATCTGTCAGCACTCCGCTGTCCCGTGGCCCGGCGAACAACGCACAGCACCGTGGGCGAAGTGGCTCGACCGGCACCTCATCGACCTCGCCAAGACCGAGGACGCAGTCGCCGCATACGACGAGATCAGCGACTCACACAAGCGCCTCATGCGCGTCATCGACCGCCCAACCCCGAGCGAGTTCGTCGGCCCCTGCCAAGCACCACGAGACGCAGGGCAGAAGGGCCTGTGCGCCGGCGTCTACTGCAGACCCGACCGCCGCAGCGACACCCTCCACTGCGGCACCTGCCAAGAGGACATCGACCTACCCTCCCTACGTGTGGCGACCGAAGCCGCGATGGGTGCGCGACTGTTCGCCAAGACCGAACTGCGGACCGCGCTGGTCATGTTCGCGAAGAAGCCCATCAAACGCGAGACCCTCAACAGCTGGATCCGCCGCGGACGGCTCGCCGACCACGGCGGCGGGCGGTACCGGCTGGATGAGGCACTCGCGCTTATCGCGGCGGGCGAGAAGCGGGCCGGATGAAACACCGACAGTTGCCTTGTGTGCACCACCGACGGTGATAGGCTGAACGCCGTAGGCGCGGGAACCATGATGGTTCCGCGCCTTTCGGCATTCCTGGGGCGTCAAAGCGCAACCATTCGGCGAGTAGCCGCGCCAAGCCTCCGCGCACCATCACGTGCCGCCGCCCGAGTCTTAGCGGGCGCCCACGACCCACTCCTACCTTTCGAGGCGAGGGGAGAGCTGCGCCCCAGGAACCAACCCCCGTCGAGCGGAGACACCGTGCTCTCATCGATCACCGCATGGCTCACCGACCAGATCACCGAAGCCATCCGCCCCATCGCCACCCAAGTCACCACCGACATCCTGCGGCGCGCACGCATCGACGTGACCATCCGCATCACCCTCGAGGAGGACCACCGTGGCTGACTGCGACCACCTCGTGCACCCCGAACACTGGCCCGGCGACTCCGGCGACCTCGGACGCTACTGCCGCCCCTGCCAAACCCGCCGCCACGGCGACTGCCGACCCCACGGCTGCAGCGCACAGCGAGACGACCAATGACCCTGCGCCTCGGCGACCAACGCGAAGCCCTCGAAGTCCTCCTCTGCCGAGGCGACGACTTCATCGACACCATCCGCCTCGAAAGCGACGCAGGCGTCCCCGTCGACTGGCCCACAGGCACCACCGCAACCCTGCTCCTCACGTCCGGAGAAGACGAGTGGACGTGGACCGCGGTCGTCGACGGAGCCCACCTTCGCTGGGACATCGACAGCAACACCGTCGACACGATCGCTGACCGCACCCGAGCACGCCTCACCCTCGACTACGACGACGGCCGAGGCCCCTTCGTGTGGGCCAAAGGGTCCGTGGTGTGGGTATGAGCGCCCCAATCTGCCTCGGCGACGGCCACCACGTCGTCACCGGCCTCCCACGCCACCCCGCCGTCACCACCGCTACGCTGCCGGACCCAGCGCCGCTCGTCGCCGTGCCCGTTCCAGGACCGCCCGGCAAAGACGCCGAGATCGTCCTCGAAGGCGCGTTCAACCACACCCACATCCAGACCGAGCTCGCCGCCGTCTGGACCATCGACAACCCACTCGGCCGCCAGATCACCTCCTGCCGCGTCATCTACCCGACGACACCCGCAGGCGAAAACGTCATGGCCGACTGGAACACGTCAGCGGACGGGCGGACCGTCACCGTCGACCACAAGCACCCGGCCACCGGCCGCGCCATCATCAGCTGAGGAGCACCGACATGGCCATTCCCTTCGTCAACGACATCGACCTCCGCGGCAACGAGATCCAGGACTTCCGCGTCCCCCGACTCAACGGCCTCCCCACCGCGACCGCAGCCCAGAACGGTTACGTCGTCTACAACACCCAAGACGACCGCTTCTACGTGTGCCGGTCCGCCGCGTGGATGCAGCTGCCGCAGAATCTGACGTCCCTCGAAGGCACCACAAAGGCGTCGCTTCTCGACCGCACGAACCACACCGGAAGCCAGTCGTCCTCGACGATCAGCGACTTCCACGCCGCCGTCATCGCGTCGCGCCTCGACGAGTTCGCCGCGCCCACCGCCGCCGTGTCGATGGGCACCCAGCGCATCACCAACCTCGCGACCGGCACCGGCGCCGCCGACGCCGTCACCAAGGCACAGCTCGACGCCGTCGCAGCAGTCGCCAACGCCGCCGCATCCGGCATCGCCATCAAGAACGCCGTCCGCGCCGTCGCCAAGACCAACATCACCCTCACCGGCGCGCAGACCATCGACGGTGTCGCCGTCGTCGCAGGCGACCGCATCCTCGTCGCAGGACAAACCAGCGCCGCCGCCAACGGCATCTACCTCGCCGCAGCCGGTGCATGGTCACGCACCACCGACGCCGACGAGACCGGCGAACTCGCACCCGGCACCCTCGTCGCCGTCCGCGAAGGCACCACCGAAGCCGACACCCTCTGGGGCCTCGTCTCCGACGCCGCGATCACCGTCGGCACCACCAACCAGACCTGGACCCGCATGGTCGCCGGATCCACCGGCGAGATCATCACCGCGGGCAACGGCCTCACCAAGACCGGCAGCACACTCTCCGTGCTCCCCAAGGCCAGCGGCGGTATCACTGTCGACGGCACCGGCATCGCCGTCGACGCCACCATCGCCCGGACCGCATCCGGCACCGTCCCCGCAGGCTCGACCAACGCCACGATCACCCACAACCTCGGCACCGACTCCGCCCAGATCACCATCTGGGAAGCCTCCACCGGCAAGCAGGTCATGGTCGAGATCGCCAAGTCCGGTGCCAACGCCGTCGTCGCCACGTTCAAGACCGCACCCACCACGAACCAGTACACCTGGTCCGCACGCAGCTGATATGGGCGTCCCGTACCGCGGACCCGACGCAGTCTCGCCCGACGACATCGTCACCCTCGGCCAAGGCGACGCACGCTGGGCCTCACAGACAGCACTCACCGCAGCACAACTCGTCCCCGTCAACTCAGTGACAGCCACCTACACCCTCGTACTCGGAGACCAAGGGCGCGCAGTCGAAGTGTCATCTGCCACCGCAGTCACCGTCACGGTCCCGCCCAACAGCACCACCGCATTCCCCATCGGCACCGTCCTCGAGATCGTGCAGATCGGAGCTGGGCAGGTCAGTGCCGCAGCAGGCGCAGGCGTCACCATCTCCACAGCCGGAGCCGGAGGGACGACCAAGACCCGCGCACAGTGGTCGATCATCACCCTCCGCAAGCGAGGCACAGACCAGTGGATCGCAGCAGGAGACATGGCGTGATCGGCCCACGGTACCGAGCAGCCCGCACACGCGGACTGCAGCGACAGAAGGCAGTCAAGACCGGAACCAACTGGAACCCACCGCAAGCAGGCGCCCGCATGCCAATCGCATCAGACACCACCTACCCCGCAGTGATCTCCTCCGACACCATCATCGCCGCAGGAACAGGGCCAGTCACACTCACCGGCTCCATCACCTGGAACCGATCAGGAGCATGGGCACGCGCCTACATCCGCGTCAACGGCACCCAAGTAGCGACCATCGTGAACTCGACATCGACACCCGTCACGTCGACCTCAACCCCAGTCGCCAGAACCATCAACGACGGAGACACCATCGACCTGTGGGTCGAACTGGTCACCACCGCCAACGAGATCATCAGCGGCTACATCGACATGATCCCCACATGACCGGATGGAACCGCGACGGCCGACGCCACACCGACTTCCCAGCCGCAGTCCGACGCCAAGCCCAACGCGAACTCCCCGCACAGTGCGCCGAATGCGGAGCCACCAACTGCCCGCTCCGCCTCGACCACATCCGCAACACCGCACGAGGCGGCAACAACACCATCGACAACGCCCAATGGCTCTGCGACACCTGCCACGACCGCAAGACCCGACGCGAAGCAGCCGAAGGCCAAGCGATCCGCACCGCCAAACGCACACGCCAACCCGAACCCCACCCCGGACTCACCTGACAGGGGTGGGGGTACACCCCCGACCCGCCCCACACCCACGCCGCTACGCATAGCACCTCTGGCCGTGTACGGGTTCCAACCGTTGCGGGTCCTTGTGACCTGCGAGTTCGATCGACCCTCGCGGACGCCCTGGAGGCGTTTCCGCGCCCCTTGAGCTTGATCCAGGAGGTCAGCTGCCATGCCCGGTCCCGTCCCGAAACGCTCCGACCAACGTCGGCGCCGCAACAAGTCCGATGTCGAGGTCGTCACGACGGCCGGCGCGCGCAGCGTGTCGGTGCCGCGAATGGCGTCGTCGTGGCACCCGATCGCCAAGCGACTGTGGCAGTCGCTCAAGGACTCGGGACAGGCGGAGTTCTATGAGCCGTCGGACTGGGCGTTCGCGTACTCGCTGATGGATGACCTGTCGCACTACAAGAACTCGGACAAGCGGTCCGCGGTAGCGCTGCAGACAATCTATTCGTCGTTCGAGCGGCTGCTGGTCACCGAGGGGGACCGGCGGCGCGCGCGGATCGAGCTCGAGCGTGGCGGTGAGCCGGAGGCTGATCCGGCGAAGGTCGCGATCATGGACGAGTACCGCCGCGCAGCCGAATGACCGCGGTCCGCACCTGGACGGACACGGTTCCGACGGGGCGTGCCGCGGTGATCGGCTGGGAGTTCGCGCAGTTCTGCACTGACTGGCTGCTGCAGCCGGACGGTCCGGATGCCGGGCAGCCACTCCGCCTCACACGCGAGCAGCTGCGGATTGGTCTGCGCTGGTACGAGGTCGACGAGCGGGATCGGTTCGTCAATCGCCGCGGTGTGTTGCGCCGGATGAAGGGCTGGGGCAAGGACCCGTTCTCTGTGGCGCTGATCTGGTTCGAGGCGCTCGGTCGCTGCAGGCTGGTGAACGGCGTCCTGACGCAGCACCCGGCACCGTGGATCCAGGTCGCGGCGGTCTCGCGTGAGCAGACCCGCAACACGATGACGCTCCTCGGCCCGATGCTGTCGAAGGACGCGGTCGCCGAGTTCAACGTCGACCTGGGCAAGGAAATCACGTACGTCCGCGGGACTGGCCGAATCGAAGCGGTGACGTCGTCGCCGCGAGCCCTTGAGGGTGGCCGGCCTTCGTTCTGCCTGATGAATGAGACTCAGCACTGGATCGATGCGAATCAGGGCATCGAGATGGCGCGCGTGGTCACCCGCAACCTCGGCAAGTCCCGAGACGGCGCCGCGCGTGCCTTGGCGATCCAGAACGCGCATGTGCCCGGGGAAGGCTCAGTCGCCGAACTCGACTACGACGCGTGGCAGGCCATTTCGACAGGTCGGTCGGCGGCGGCGTTGTACTACGACGCGACCGAGGCTCCGACGTCGACGGAGATGGCGGATCGGGAGTCGCTGCGCGCCGGGCTCGTGGCCGCCCGGGGCGACTCGGTGTGGCTCGACATCGACCGACTGGTCGAAGAAATCCTCGATCCGGCGACGCCGGTGGAGATGTCGCGCCGCTTCTACCTGAACCAGGTCGTCGCGGCGTCGGATGCGCTGCTGACGCCGATCGAGTGGGATCGCCTCGCCGATCTCGGAGGCCGCCGCCTGACCCCGGGCGACACGATCGTTCTCGGATTCGACGGCGGCAAGACCGACGACGCGACCGCCCTGATCGCGATGCGCGTCGAGGACCGTCTGATTCAGCCGATCGGCATCTGGCAGGCACCCGACGGCCCGGCTGGCCGCGACTGGGAGGTCGACCGCACCGAGGTTGACGGCGTCGTCCGGAACACGCTCGAGCAGTACGACGTCGTCGCATTCTTCGCCGACGTCGCGCTGTGGGAGTCCTACATCGACGCCTGGTCGATCGACTACCGCGACCAGCTCGCAGTCAAAGCGTCGACGCGGTCGGCGATTGGCTGGGACATGCGCGGTGGGAAACGCGATCTGACGCTGGCTAACGAGTCGTTGCTCGCATCGGTCCTCGATGAGCGGGTGAAGGTCGCTTCCGGCACCCCGCTGGATCGCCTACTTCGGACGCACGTCCTGAACGCCCGCCGCCGCCTGAACAGCTTCGGTCTCAGCTTCGGCAAGGAGCACCGCGAGTCGGCACGCAAGGTCGACGGCTGGGCAGCACTGCTGCTCGCTGACATGGCGCGCGCCAAGTTTCAAGAGTCCGGCAAACGATCTAAGCCCCGCACTGGGGAGGCGTTCTTCTTCTGACCAGGAGGTCTGTGTGAACAAGCTGCAGGCGATCGACGCAGCTCGCAACCTTCTGCAGGTCCGCGAGGAGGAACGTAAGCGGCTCGACCCGCTGGCGGACGCGATGAAGCCGTGGACCACCGAGAACGCGGCGTCGAAGGTGTTTGCGTCGACGAAGACGACGTCGGCGGAGACCGTTAAGGCGATCGCGGCGCGGTCGCAGCGCAACTTCCTGCCGCTGGTCCTGGACGTGTTCTCGCAGGGCATGAAGGTCGACAACTACCTGGCGTCCGCGACGAAGGACGCGTCACCGGCGTGGGTGTGGTGGCAGAAGAACGGCTTCGACGCCCGGCAAACAGGCGTGCACCGTGCGGCGCTGCACTACGGCACGAGCTATGTGGTGGTGCTGCCGTCGATGGCGCCCGCTGGCGCGCCGAAGGCCGAGGGCGCGTTCATGCGCGGTACGTCGCCGCGGGAGATGACGACGCTGTACGGCGAGCCGATGGAGTGGACGCCTGGCGGTGGCCCGGTCGATTCGGATTGGCCGATCATGGCGTTGGAGGTGAAGGGCAACCAGATCCGCGTCTATGACGAGGAGCAGGTGCACTTCATCGGTGCGAAGCGCGCCCCGAACGTGTCCGGCATGGGTTGGAAGGACCCGGCGCTGCAGTCGGCCGACAACTTCGACTACATCGAGGGCCGCGCTCACGGTGTGGGTGTGTGTCCGGTCGTGCGGTTCCGTGACCGGATGCTCCTCGATGGTGAGGAGCAGTTCGGGATCATCGAGCCGATTCTCGGTATCCAGTCGAACATCGACCAGACCGTGTACGAGGGGAACACTGCTCAGTACTGGGAGGCGTTCAAGCAGCGGTACGTGATGGGGTGGATGCCGGCCGATGAGCGTGAGGCGTTCCGGCAGGCTGTCGGTGAGACGTGGTTCTTCAAGGACCAGGACGTCAAGGTCGGGCAGTTCGACGCGACGGACATCAAGCCGTTCCATGAGTCGAAGGCGGGTGCGATCCGCGACCTCGCGGCGACCGCACAGATCCCTGCCCACGCTCTCGGGTTGGACGGCATCAGCAACATCTCCGAGGCGACACTCGCCGCGTTGGAGACGGGCAAGGAACGCAAGTCCAGCGAGATCGAGACGTCGTTCGGCGAATCCTGGGAACAGGTGCTGCGAACGTGCGCGTTCATTGCCGGCGACATGGTGTCGGCGCAGGACTTCGCGTCCGAGGTCCTCTGGCGCGACCAGTCGGCGCGGAGCTTCGCGCAGACCGTCGACGGGCTGGGGAAGCTCGCGACGATGCTCGGCGTGCCGACGGAGGCCCTGTGGGAGGACATCCCCGGGTGGACACGGCAGAAGGCTGATCGTGCGCGCGGGATGCTCAACGGCGGCCCGGGTCTTGAGTTGCCGCCGACGTCGTGAAGCCGACCGAGTATCGGCGCCGTCGTGATCTGATCTGGCGGCGCGTTCGCCAGCAGATGCGGTCGATCCTCCTGTTCGACGGTGTCCCGGTGACGCCCGAGCAGCGTGAGGATGCGGCGCAGAAGATCCTGTTCCCGGTCCGCCGAGCGCGGGACGAGTCAGCACAGCTGGCGACGGCGTTCTACAACGACGAGGCCGTCCGCGCTGGCCGTCAGCCCTCGCGGCCGCGCCGGGCACCGTTCTACCCGCCTGGCGCGATCGAGTCCGTTCTCGAGCGGGCGACGTCTCCGAAGATCCGGATCGATGGCCTCGACGTAGTCCCCGCCACGCCGACGCAGACGGCGAGGGTCGAGGGCCTGGAGGTTGCGCCGACCCGCGGCGTTGTCATCGAGGGTCTCGACGATCTCGGTGTCGAGCTCGAGCACGCTCGAGTGGAGATCGACGAGTCGAATCGACGTGACCCGGCGGTGGTGGAAAAGGTCAACCAGCGGGTGGACCGGGCGATCATCCGGCACATCGAGCAGGCAGCCCGCGACACGGTCAAGGCCGCTGTCGAGGCTGAGGAGGAGCGGTCCGGCGACCCGATCGGATGGGCGCGAGTCTTGACTGGTGCTGAGTCGTGCGGGTTCTGCGCGATGCTCGCTTCGCGTGGTCCGATCTACAAGACCGAGGAGACGGCGCAGCGCCGAGGAAAGAACCAGGAAGAGGACAAGTACCACGATGGCTGCGACTGCCTGATCGTCCCCGTCTTCGATATCGACGACGATTGGGTCGGCAAGGACGCGTGGGAAAACCTCGAACAGCTGTGGATCGAATCGGACGGTCGCAAGGACTTCGAGAAACGATTCCGCCAGATCCGCGATGACGGTGACGTCGATCAGTACATCGGCGCGATTGATCCGACTTCGTCCGGAGGCGACCCACCCGACAACGGAGCAGATACTGCGGTTACGTTCGCCGATGATCCCGACGACGCCGAAGGCATCGAACAGGAATTCGCAGGATGGGCCCAAGAACGAACCGCTGATGAGATCGAAGCGGTCACACGCTGGCAAGGGACTGACCGCTTCTATCAACGAGTCCAACAGCCGACCGCAGACGATGCGGAAGCTCGCTCCGTGCGAGATGAGATGGAAGATCTCGTCTACTCCCACGAACTCGCGCAGGATCGCGAGCTGTGGCGTGGGATCCGTTCGTGTGAAGCGACGTTCGGCATGCAGTCGTCGGATCTGGAAAGCCTCATCGGACGAGAGTTCACCCCAAACCAGTTCACCGCAGCGACGTCCGCCCGAGAGGTTGCAGAGAGGGAGTTCTCACAGCCGTCACTACGCGGAGGAAACGCGATGATTCGGGTACGCGCGAGGAAGGGGACACCAGCGGCTTACCTCGCCCCGATCGGTGATCCGAAGCTGGCCTACCAGCGCGAAGTCTTGTTCCCGCCGGGGATCTCGATGCGTATAGTCGGAGTTGATCGATCAAGTACGTTGCCGGTGATAGTCGTCGACCTGTGGAGGAGCGTCTAATGAGCCGATTCACGGACGATCTTGTCCTGGTGGCACCAGGTTCGTACATGCCAGCGACGTCACGCGGGCTTCTCCGGCACCTTGGGGTACTCGACTCGGATTGGACACAGCAAGAATCTGCAGTCGCGCGGTTCGTCGCAGCGCGACGCGCTGAACTAGATCCATCGCTCATCGCCAGTCTTCGATCGAGCGGTTTTGCCGCGGTGATCGACCGCGTAGCGTAACAACTTCCACCTTGATAGCCCCGTAGCCCCTGGTTGCGGGGCTTTTTCATACCCACCACATTCCCGCCCCGGCCTCGACGAGGTTCGGGGATCTCGTGCTGCACACGAATCACACCCCAGGAGGGCAACCCATGAGTGCACCGATCACCGACCCTGCCGCGACACCGTCGCCGGAGGGGGCTGAGCCGCCCGCAGACCAGGCGCCGCACACCACGGAGACGTCGGGAGCGTCCGCGGTGGCCGAACCGGAGACGTCGCGATCGCTCGACGATGCGTCGCCGGAGGTCCTGCGCGCCGAGGTCGCGAAGCTCCGCAAGGAGTCCGCGAACTGGCGCACCAAGTACCAGGACGCGAAGCCGCTCGCCGAAGCGCAGCGGCAGGCGCAGGAGGCCGACAAGACCGACCTGCAGCGACAGACCGAACGTGCCGAGGCACTCGAGCGTGAACTCGCCGACCTGCGCGCGCAGAACGAGCTCGCGGCGGTCGCTGCTGAGTACGGCATTGCGCCTGACGATTACGACTTCCTCGGGTCCGGCACCCGAGAGGAACTGGAAGCCCGGGCGAAGCGGCTTGCCGCACGCTCGGCTTCTGCGCGGCCCCCGACCGATCGGCCGGTGGAGTCGTTGAAGCCCGGAGCTTCACCTGAGTCGCCCGCACCCGCGGACGACTCCTACCCGGCAGCGTGGCGACCCAACCACCTGCCCAACCAGTAAGGAGATCTCCTCATGGCAAATGAGGCCATTCCCCTGTACCGCCCGGGTGCCGACGTCTCCGCGACGCCGACCGCTGCGGTCAAGGGCAAGACGTTCGTCAACGTGTCCGGCGCGATGGCGGGCCAGCTCGTCAAGGTCGCACCTGCGGCAGCCGGGGCACTCGCATTCGGCGTCGCAGCATTCGACGCACCGAAGGACGGAACCGTCGCGGTGATCCGTGGCGCCAAGACGATCCTGCCCGTCACCGCAGGCAGCACGCTCGCTGCTGGCGACGAGGTCGAGGTCGGCGCTGGCGGCAAGGCCGCCAAGCTCGCCTCCGGTACGGCCGTCGGCCGTGCACTCGACGCTGGCACCGCTGACGCCGACGTGTTCATCGAACTGTACTGAGAAGGAGGACAGACATGAGCAACGCAATCCAGTACCCGCTCGCGGCTCCCACGCTGACTGGCAACGACATCACTGTCGACCTGATGCTCAAGGAGCCGACCCGCATCACGCGGTACCTGTCGGACTTGACGCTCAAGGGCTACTTCGCCGACCGGATCTTCGCCAACGGCGGGGGCACCTCCGGCGGCGCGGTCGTCTACGACCAGCTGACCAAGAACGACCTGTTCGTCAAGGGTGACCGCGACGTTCAGCAGGTCGCTCCCGGCGCGGAGTTCCCGATCGTCGACTTCGAGCGGCAGGAGCCGCGCGTCGCGCAGGTCGAGAAGTTCGGCGGCAAGTTCTTCGTCACCGACGAGGCACGCGACCGCAACGACAACAACCAGATCCAGGTCGGCACCCAGCGCCTGGCGAACACCATCCAGCGCAAGATTCACGCTCGAGCGCTCGGCGTCCTCGACGCGGAGATGACTGCCTTGGGTGCTGCCGCGCAGACCATGACCGGTCACAACTGGGGTGCGGTCGTCACCTCGGGTGCCGGTCAGACGTCGGCGCAGGGCTGGCCGGCGGCCGATCTCGCGGCGGCTCAGCTGATCGCCGACAAGGCTGAGCTGGGCGTGCAGTTCTCGCTGTGGATCGTGAACCCGAACCAGAAGTCGGCGTTCCAGACGGTGTACGGCAACCAGTGGAAGGACGTTCTCGCTAACTGGAACGTCGACATGGTGGCGTCGAACCAGGTGCCCGCGGGTACTGCGTGGGTCGTCGCGGAGCGTCAGGTCGGTGAGCAGCGTCTGGAGAAGCCGCTGTCGACGGAGACCTGGCGTGAGCAGGAGACCGAGCGCACCTGGGTCCAGTCCAGCGTCCGCCCGGTGTACGTCGTGACGAACCCGTTCTCGGTCGTCAAGGTCACCGGTCTGGCGGGCTGATGAAGCGCCGCGTAGTCGTCACGCTCGCGTCGTACGTGGATGTCGAGGGGCATCCACGTACGGCCGAGAGTGGAGATGAGATCGATGTCCATGACGAGTACGTCGCGTCGTTTGACGCTGCGCAGGCAGTCGCAGTGGGTGATCGTGTCGTCGAGTCTCTCGTGGATCCGGAGCCTGAGCCGGAACCTGAGCCTGAGCCCGAGCCGGAACCTGAGCCGGAGCCGGAGCCGAAGCCGCGGCGCACGCGGGCGAAGGCCAATGGCTGACTTCGCCACAACCACCGACCTCGTCGATCGGTGGCGCCCGATGGACACGACCGAGCTCAGCCGGGCAGCAGTGCTGCTCGGTGACGCGTCGGAGATGCTCGCGAACCGCTACCCGGCGCTCGCCGCCGCCGGTGCGGGCGCGGCACGCATGGTCGTGTGCGCGATGGTCCGTCGGGCGATGTCGGTCGACGACGACGAGGCCGGCGTGGCATCGACGACAGCGTCGGAGACCGCACTCGGGTTCTCGCACTCGACGACCCGACAGGTCGCCAACCCCGACGGCGCCCTGTACATCTCCTCTGCCGACACGCAGAAGATCGAAGATGCCCTCGGGCTCAACCGCGGTGCGATCTCGATGACGATGCTGGGAGCCTGATGAAGTTCCGGCACGGCTCGACCGTCGAGGTCTGGCGAGGTGCCCGCAACCGGGACGGCGACCGCTCCCTGGCCCTGGCGGCCAGTATCGAGCATGTCGGCGTCCAGTGGGGATCGTCGACAGAGACCTCGGACCGTGGACCCCGCAGCGTGACGACGGCGACGTTGATCTTCGATCACACGCCCGACATCGGTGCGGACGACACGATCATCATTCGAGGAATCCCGGGGAAGTGGAACGCGGTCGGCCGGGTGCTGCCTGTCGAATCCCCATTCACCGGGTGGCGTCCTGGCTCGACACTCTCGATCGAGGAGGTCGACTGATGGTAGGAAACTGGACGGCCCCAGGTGGCCGCTACACCAGTGACCGTTCCGGAATGGCTCGGCTGCTGGCGTCGAACGGTCTCCGCTACTTCGCCCAGCAGTCGGCGGATACCGCGGCGATCATGATCGCTGCGCGCCTCCCTCGTCAGACTGGTGAACTCGTCGGGTCGGTGACGGCCCGTACCGTTCGCGGTCGCGATGGCCGGTGGATCGGAGAGGCTGAGGCTGACGCGCCGCACGCCGCCGCTGTCGAGTTCGGTAACCGAGCATCCAAGGCACGTCACGTTCTCCGCGACGTCGCACGTGAGCTGAGCTCATGACGGCGGCTGTCGGGTTCCCGGATGCCGAGCAGGTCGCCGAGAACCTCCTGACGGATCTCGGGTACGCGTGCAAGTGGATTCCGAAGGACTTCGAGCAGCGTTTGCCGGTCCTACTCGTCACCCGCATCGGTGGCACCGACGATGGCGTGACTGACCGCGCGGAGGTGCAGGTCGACGTCTGGCACGTCGACCGACCCCAGGCGTGGGAGCTCGCGTCGAAGGTCCGTGACCGCATCAACGCTCTCGCATCTGGTGGCGACGTCGCCGGAGTCTGGGTCGATCACGCCCGTGTCCTGGTGGCCGGGCAGCAGATCCCGACAGAGAACCCGGACGACCGTCGTGTCGTCCAGACGGTCCGCATCGACATGCGGCCGCCGATCTAAGCGCCAGGCGCGCAACTCCCTATCACCTCGCACCCCGCTGTCCGGCGTGGGTGCGTTCACTCAACCCTTGAGGAGGGCCGTCATGGCCGATCTCGATCAGCTGGCGAAGGACAACGCCGGCAACATCATGAAGTTCACCCGCGCGGTCCTGTTCTTCGGACCAGCCGACGCGGAGATCCCGGAGAAGATGACCGAGGCAGGTGTAGCAGGCGGTCCGCCGATCCTGTCGACGCTGCCGACTGGCTACATCCCTGCGGGCCTGATCAAGAAGGACGGCGGCTTCGAGTTCGGCGCCGACCGCGACATCTCCGAGACTGAATCGCTGGGCTACGCGTCGCCGACGCGACGCGACGTCCAGAAGGAAGACGTCACGATCAACTACGCCCTGCAGGAGTTCAAGCGGTCTTCGCTCGAGAAGTACTTCGGACTGGACCTGTCGGGTGTCGTCATCGACGCGGACACCGGTGAGGTGACGTTCACGCGTCCGATCACCCCGGGTCTGATCGACTTCCGCGCGTTCATCATCGCTCGCGACCGCAGCGGTCCGCAGGCCACGTATTTCGGTCGGTTCTATCCGAAGGCGCAGATCACCGAGGTCGACTCCTCGTCGTTCTCGGCTGAGGACGAGTTCGCGTTCCCGATGACGATGACCGGCCAGCCTGACCCGGCCGTCGGCTACAGCGAGGCGTTCTTCATCGGCGGACCGGGCTTCAAGGCCCGCGGTACCGCCGGCCACGGCTTCGGCCCGGCGACCCCGTAGGTCGCCCCTTTGATCGTGGTCCGCGCGGCGTCACCGTCTCCGAGCGCCGCGCGGGCCACATTCCACCCGAAATCGGAGACACCGTCCCCTGGAGGACATCATGGCTGACCTTCCCGTCACCCTCACCCACCCGAAGACCAAGGAGCAGTGGGTCTGCGAGACGCCGACCGCGCTGCACACCGCGCTCTCGCGCGGCTTCGTCGCACCCAAGGACGTGCCGAAGCAGGCACCCACACCGGCATCCGAGCCGACGGCTCCCGCCGCGGCTGCGAAGCCGGACACCAAGCCCACCACCAAGTAACAACCGATCGGAGACACCATCATGGCCAAGAAGCTCGCAGGCTGGGACGCACGCGTACGAGAGGCGGAGCGTGAGCCCGTCGAATTCGACCTCCCGGATGGCACGACCGTCCGCGTGGAGCAGATCAGCGGCGGACAGGCGCGTCGGCTCAAGCGCACCGACGACGAAGACGAACAGCTGGAGATCCTGTTCGGCGCGAAGAAGGCCGAGAAGATTCTCGACGCCTACGAGGATGTGCCGGCGTCTGTGCTGTCGTCGCTCCTGCAGGACATCTTCGATCACTTCAACGGTGACAAGGGAAAAGCGCGGAAGCTCTCGGCCGTGCCATCCGACGACTGATCGAGACAGTCGAGCTCGTCGACGAGTTCGGTGACGAACTCGAGTACGACCTCCACCACGAGCTCAACGGGCTGGACCTCCTCGACTTCTTTCGAGGAGTCCACCCGTGGGCCAAACTTCACCGCCTCGCGTGGCAGTTGCCGTGGCACTCGAAGTTCAAGAAGGCTCTCGACTCCGACGAGGAACTCGCAGCGGAGTGGGCGGAGAAGTTCACGCTCAAGGACTTCGACGCGGCGGCCGGATCGGCACCGAAACCAGCTCTGGCGGATTGGGATCCGTGGCGTGATCTCGCCGCGGACATCACCGATCGTCTCGGCGAGGTTATTGTCGCGACGCTGTTGCCTCACGCGAAGAAGAACAAACGGCCGTCGGTGAAACCGGCGCCACGTCCGAAGACGGCACGACAGGCCGCGCTCGACGCACGCAAACGCGTCCTCGAGCAGGAAGAAGCCGACGACATCATCGCTCAGATGATGGGCGAATAACCGAACAGCAGGGGGATCAGTGGCGACCTTTACCGCAGCCAGCGCAAAGATTCAGCTGGTCCCGTCCCTCGCGGGCTTCCACAAGAAGGCGTCGACGGACCTGCGGAAGATGAAGCTGACGGCTTCGGTTGATCTCGTCCCGGACGTTGCGGCGTTCAAGTCGCGGGTAGAGGCCGTCAAGGTGACGGTTCCGGTGAAGCTGTCGGTGTCGGCGGCCCAGTTCCGTGAGCAGGTCAAGAACCTCAACGTCACTGTTCCGACGAAGCTGCAGGTCGATGCGGCTCACTTCCGGGCGCAGGTCGAGCATCTGCGGGTCACGATCCCGACGTCCCTCGATGTGGACACAGCCGCCGTCCATGCGGCGTTGGCTGCACTGCCGTCGGGGACGATCCACACGAGCCTGCAGGTAGACGGGTCGAGTGCATCGCTTCACGCGGTGCATGCCCAGATGCAGGCGTGGCTCAACGGCAATCCGCTTGTCGTCCGGATCCGCACAGATAACTCGACGCTCCAGCAGCTCATCGGTCATCTCAACCAGCTGAACAACGCGTCGAACAACGCGTCGAACTCGGCAAACCGGGCGACGTCGTCTTTTGGCCGGATCGGTTCCGCTGCAGGCAAGGTTGGGCTCGTCACGGCGGCGGTCGCTGGGATCGGTGGCGCAGCAGGTTTGGCTGGTGGCGCGGTCGGTGGTCTCGCGATCGGTCTGGCCGGTCTGGCCGCTGCGGGTCTACCTGCGATTGGCGCGATCACGGTCGGACTTCGTGGGATCGGCGAGGCGTTCAAGGCGTTCGGCAAGGACGCTGGTGGCGCGGGTGCGGCTGCGGTCGACAACTCGTCGGCCATCGCGTCGGCCGAGCACAGTGTGCAGACGGCGCTGCGTGGGTCGAAGCAGGCCCAGGAGGATCTGACTCGCGCCCGAAAGGATGCGCGCCGCGAGATCGACGACATGAACATGTCGTTGCGTCAGTCCGCGCTCGACGAGCGTGAGGCGGCGATCGCTGTCGCCGACGCCCGCGACGAACTCGCCAAGACCAAGAACGACTCGAAGGCCACCAAGCGTGACCGCGAGAAGGCCCAACTGTCGCTCGACCAGGCGGTCCTGCGTCAGGAGGAAGCTGCCAAGCGCGGTAAGCGGCTGGCGGCCGACACGGCTGAGGCGAACAAGAAGGGCGTTGAAGGGTCGGACCAGGTCGTCAAGGCCAAGCAGGCCATCGCCGATGCCGACTACCAGGTCGTCGAGGCTCAGCGTGCTCTCGCGGATGCAATGAAGTCGACGGCGTCGGCGGCTGGTGGGAAGGACCCGGTCGCGGAGGCGCTGGCGAAGTTGTCGCCGAATGCGCGTGCGTTCGTGGAGACGGTCCACGGCATGAGTGACGCGTGGAACGAGGTCAAGCACGCCACGCAGGACGCCCTGTTCGAGGGTGCTGCCGAGTCGATCCAGGGCCTGGCGACCACCTATCTCCCTGTCCTCAAGACTGGTCTGACGGGGATCGCGACCGAGATGAACGGTGTCGCGCACGGCATGGCTGGGCTGCTGCAGCAGCCTGCGAATGTCGACAAGGTCGGCCTCGCATTCTCCGCGACAGCTGGCGTCATCGCTGGCGCGAAGTCGGGGATTCTCGACATGACGCAGGGCGTCCTCGATCTCGGTGCTGCTGCGGCGCCGGTCGCGAAGCAGCTCGGCGAGGGCTTCGGCGCGATCTTCGGCGAGATCGGGCAGGCGTTCACCGAACTGTCCAACAGCGGCGCGATGACGCAACTGTTCCAGTCGTTCGGCGTGCTCCTCGAGTCCGGGATCGGGCCGCTGCTCGGCGACGTCGTCCGGACCCTGACGACGCTCGCGAACGCCGTGATGCCTGCGCTGACTCCGCTGCTGTCGACTCTGGGCAACACCCTTGTGATGATCGCGCCGCAGCTGGGTCAGCTGGGTGCTGCTTTCGCGCAGGCGCTTACGCCGATTCTCCCTGTGCTCGGGCAGGTGATCTCGGCGTTGGCGACGGCGCTGATCCCGATCCTCCCGCCGCTGTCGCAGGGTGTTCAGACCATCGGACGGGTGATCGCGCAGATCCTCCCGATCGCCGGTCCCGTGTTCGCGAAGTTGGCCGAACTCGCGGCGTCCCTGCTTGCGGCTGTCGCGCCGCTCCTTCCGCCGCTGTTCGAGTTGGCGTCGGCGATCCTGACGCCACTGATCGGGATCGTCCAGGCCGTCGTCGACGCGACGGCCCCGCTGATCGCGCAACTCGCCGAGGCACTGCGCCCAGTGATCGAGGCCCTGACGCCGATCCTGGCCGAGGTCGGTCAGATCCTCGGCGACGCCCTTGTCCAGGCGATACAGATGATGACACCGCTGATCACGCCCATGGTCGATGCGTTCATGCAGCTGGTAGACGCGTTGCTTCCGATCCTGCCGCCGCTGCTGAAAATCGCGGTCGATCTGCTGCCGATGTTCATGATGAACACGCAGATCATGCTGCCGATCATCACCGAGCTGATTCGCCTGATGACGTGGTGGATCAGCAACGTGATCATGCCGCTGGTGATGCCGGCACTCGAGAAGCTGTCGGAGTGGACGGGGAAGCTCTCCGACCACTTCTCGAAAATGGGCGAGCGGATGCAGCTCGCGATAGCGATGATCAAGGACGCTGCGCGGGACGCGAAAGACTGGATCGTCGAAAAGTTCACTGCCGTCGTCGATTTCGTCCGTGGCCTGCCTCAGAAGGTCCGCGACGCGGCGTCCGGACTGTGGGACGGCATCAAGGACGGTTTCAAGTCCGCTGTGAACTGGGTCGTCCGAAAGTGGAACGACCTGAGCTTCAAGCTCCCCGAAATCACCATCCCGAACCCGCTGCCAGGCGACAACGATTTCAAGATCGGCGGGCAGTCGCTGGACACACCCGACATCCCGTACCTGGCGTCGGGTGGCCCGGTTCGGGGTGCCGGTGGCCCGACGGACGACAAGATCGACGCGAAGCTGTCCAACGGCGAGTTCGTGATGAAGACCGCGGCCGTCCGCAAGTACGGCGTGGACTTCATGAACCAGGTCAACGCCGGTCTGTTCAAGCCGCAGGTCAACGCCGGTCTGTTCAAGCCGCAGGTCGCCGCAGCGTTCGCCACTGGCGGTGCCGTCGGTACGCCGACGTCGGCACCGGCTGCGCCGTCGGGTGATCCGTTCGCGCAGATGGTCGCACTGCTGTCGACGATCGCCGGGAACACCGGGCAGCAGGCTACGGCGACCGGTGGTCCTGGTGCCGCGGCTCCGGCCGCCGGTGGTGGTGTGACGGGGGCAGGTGCCGGAGTGGCTGGCGCAGCTGTCGGGGCACTCGGCGAGACCGTCGTGTCGGCGACCGCGCTGATCGGCCCGGCGCTTCTCGGTGTCGAGTCCCAGCTGACCTCGCTTGCTCTGACAGCGACGACGCAACTCGGCACGATCGCTGGTCCGGCGATGACGGCTCTCGGGTCGACGATCTCGGCAGTACAGATGGGGACGATCACGCCGTCGCTCGCCGCGGTCAACGCGTCGCTGGCGCAGACTGGGTCGGCGTTCGTGTCGTCGGTAAATGGCGTAATCAACCCGCAGTGGTCGGCGGCCGGAGCCAACATCCGGGCTGTCCAGGCAGGTCCGATGAACACTGCGTTCACCGAGACACGCAACGCTCTGTGGAACACCGCGAACTCGTTCGGTCCGGCGGCGAACACCATTGCGACGCAGTGGTCGCAGGTCCGCGAGGGCACAGCCGCGCCGGTCCGGTTCACGATCACGCAGGTCTTCAACGACGGCCTGGTCGGCATGTGGAACTCGGTCAGTGAGCTGATCGGCACGAAGACGATGGCGACGTACCCGCTTCGGTTCGCGACCGGTGGCGCCGTCCGCGGCCCGGGTGGTCCGACGTCGGACAAGATCCCCGCGATGCTGTCGAACAAGGAGTTCGTCGCACCGGTGAAAATGGTCGAGGACATCGGCGGCGGCAACTGGTCCCGCGGCGCAGGGATGCTCGAATCTGCACGACGTCAGTCGCTGTCGGGGAAGAAGACTCCCGGCGGCCCCGAGGGCCTGCTGTCGTACTACGCCAAGGGCGGCGTCGCGATGGGCACCCCGGCGTGGAATGCGCTCAAGCGTGGCCACGACTTCGCCCGCAAGTGGTCCGGCACCCCGTACGAGTGGGGCGGTAGCTTCGCCACTCACCACGGCACGGACTGCTCGGGCTACATGTCGTCGATCGCCGACGTCATCCTCGGCGGCTCCGGAATGATGCGCAAGTGGGCGACGATGTCGTTCCCCGGCGATCAGCAGGGCGCATGGGTGCCCGGTCTTGGCGCTGGCTTCTCGGTCGGCATTTCCGATCCGCACACCGCAGGCACGCTCGGTGGTGTTCCGGGTCTGCCGAACGTCAACGTCGAGTCCGGTGGCGGTACCGGTGGCGGCGCGACCTACGGTGGCCCGGCGACCGGTGCCGACGATCCGCAGTTCAATCGACGGTTCCACATGGCGATCGTCGACGGGTCGTTTGTTCCGGGCAACGGCAAGTACATCGACCCGGGTGCGATGGTCGCCGACGCGATGAAGCCGCACATCAGTCGCGTGAACGCGTCCTTGGCGGCGTTCAAGGGTGCGGGCACGATCGGCACCCTGCCGCCGAAGACGTGGGACACGATGCGAGGCGCGGCGCAGAAGACGATCGACAAGAAGGTCGAGGAGCTCCTGGCGTCGGGCGGCATGGGGCCGCTCGGATCGGGCAGCGAGTTCTACGCCAAGGAGATCATCGCCGCGGCGAAGCTGCGGAACATGGGGCCGATGGGCGCCGCAATCGGTGTCGCGACGTCGATCGTCGAGACCGGGTTGAAGATGTACGCCAACCACGCGGTGCCGGAGAGCCTCAAGTACCCGCACGATGCGGTTGGTTCAGACCACGATTCGGTTGGTCTCTTCCAGCAGCGTCAGGCCGGGTGGGGGACGCTCCAGCAGCGCATGAACCCGCGCGCATCTGCCGGACTGTTCTTCGACGCGTTGTCGCAGATCGACTGGCGGTCGATGGATCCCGGCGCAGCAGCGCAGGCAGTGCAAAGGTCCGCATATCCGGATCGTTACGGCAACGCGATGCCGCAAGCCCGTGGCTTGGTCGCCAAGCTCGGCTACGACCAGGGCGGCTGGATGGAGCCTGGCATGAGCGCGCACTACAACGGTTTCCGCAAGCCGGAAGCAGTCCTGACGCCGTCGGAGTCAGAAGCGTTCGTCGGCATCGCGCAGCGGTGGATCGAGGACGAGCGTGCCGGGTCGACGTACGTCGGCCAGCACGTGCAGAACCAGTGGCTCATCGATCCAGATGCCCAGCAGGCGACGGCCCGCAGGTCCGTTCGTCGCGCTATCCGCCAGGAGGTGGCTCTTGTCTGACAGTGGTGTCCGGCTCGACTGGACCGGCCCCGACGGGTCGACGTGGGACTGGCTCGACGGCACTGCCGGCGTCATCCTCGGCGAAGGCATCGACGGGATCCTGTTCCCGGACTTCGAGCAGCTGACGACGCCGACTCCGGCAGGGCGCCGCTACAACGGCACCCGGTGGAAGCCCGCGACGGTGGAGGCGACTCTGCAGGTGTGCGATACCCGCGCATCTGCGGAGGTCGCCGCTTTGGGCGGCCAGTACCGTAGCGGTGCTGCATGGCGGACGTTGGATCGTCGCGTCCGGGCCAGTGTGTCGCCGACAGCGGCGGGCAGGCTCACCTGCACTGCTGATGGGCAGTCGCGTTGGCTGGACCTGCGTCTGGAGTCGATCGGCCACAAGCTCAAGAAGATGCCCGACATTCGCGGACTCGCAGAGTACGACATCGAGCTTGTCGACGATGAACCGTTCTGGAAGGGGCAGCCGATCCCGATCGACTTCCCGTACCAGGAGGTCGCAACGACCGATTACTACGGTGGGTCGGGGCCACCGCTGATGATCTCGGCCGGCAACAACTCGTCGTCGGGCGTGGAGATCGCCAACCCTGGCGATGTCGACTCGTGGCTCACGTGGGAGATCACAGGCCCGGTGCAGGCGACGATCGGTAC
Source organism: Gordonia sp. PDNC005 (assembly GCF_016919385.1). Classification (NCBI taxonomy): domain Bacteria; kingdom Bacillati; phylum Actinomycetota; class Actinomycetes; order Mycobacteriales; family Gordoniaceae; genus Gordonia; species Gordonia sp. PDNC005. The sequence goes on along the minus strand of NZ_CP070351.1, from coordinate 2,863,178 downwards.
GCCTGGTGCGACAACGGCAGTTCCGTTCCTCGGCGACGGCGAGCGGCTGACGATCATCACGAACCCGATCCGCCGCGACGTGCTCGACGAGTCGGGGGCGCGGGCGTGGCACAAGCTCGACAACCGTCGCTTCGAGCCTGTCCCTGCTGGTGACCAGGTGCCGCTCGTGGTCGAGATGGCTTCGGCTGGTCCGGGATCGAACGTGCGAGTCACCCTCGAGCCGATGTTCTTGGGGGCGTACTGATGCTGCCGATCCTGTCGCTGGCCGACCGTGACAACCGGCTCATCGGGGAACTGCCGTACACCGAGCTCGACGTGGTGTGGACGTGGAACCAGGTCGGTACCGGCAGTGTGATCGTCCCAGAGCTGCATCCGCTGTTCGGGGCGATCGCAGCCCTGACCGACGAGGTCGTTCTCGCGCGCGTCGATCACCGGCGCCCGTGGACTGGCCGAGTGACCGAACTCGACCTGCAGTTGGACCGGAACCGCGGGTCGTGGCAGATGGAGCTGACGCTCGTCGACGACTGGATCTGGCTCAAGGCGCTGTTGGCGCGGCAGAACCCGCTCGGCACACTCAACCAGCAGGGCTATGCCGAGTTCGACACCCGCACCGGCCCAGCCGAGACCGTCATCAAGGCGATCCTCGCCGACATCGTCGTCCGCGCCGGCGTCCCCATCGTCATCGCTCCGGCACCGGACCCGGACCCTTCGCCGGTCGTCACGATCAAGGCCCGCATGGACACCGTCGCTGAACTCATTGAGGACGCCCTCGCCGCCGCGAACCTCGGTTTGACGGTGACGACGCTCGGCCCGGGTGACGAGCCGCCGCCGGCGCTCGCCGACTCCGGCGTCGCGCCAGGCACGGTCATTGTCGATGCGGTCCCGATGCGCGTCCAGCCGTGGCTGCTGTGGGACGAAGCCGAACTCGTCAAAGGCAACCTGACGTTCACTGCGCCGACCGCGCACACGGCGACGATCGGCGGCACCGGCGACGGCGTGAACAAGCAGTACACGCAGCTGCGCAACGATGACCTCGCGGCGAGCCTCGGCAAGTACGGGCTCCCCGAGATCTACGTCGACGCCGGCACCGCAGACATCGCCGCGAAAGGCGCGGCGAAGCTCGCCGAAGTCCGCGGAGGCATCACAGCGAACTTCACCGTCGAGGACGCGATGCCGTGGTCAGCGTGGGACGACTACCAACTCGGCGACCTCGCAGGCGGGCAGGTCGCTGGGATCGACTGGCGGTCACCGATCAGCCAGATCAAGCTCGCTGCCAGCGACAACGGGGAAGTCGGGTACACGCCGAAGATCGGCGCGCCCACCCCACCACCCGAGGCCGTCGTGGTCCAGGCGGTGCGAAGGCTCGCGGCGAATGTCGCCGCAGAACGAAGGAGACGCTGATGGTGATGTCCACTGCCGGGTTCCAAGGCCCGGTCAGCGAGTCGCAGGAGGCCGGACGGTTCCTCCGGATCGCGCCGCCCGCACTCGTCGACAGCCCGAACGACCTCCGAGTCACCACCGCCGCAGGCACCCGCACTGTGTCTGTCGCCGCCGGTACCGCGCAGGTGTGCGGCGTGACCGTGAAGTCTGATGCGGCGATGTCACTGACGTTCGCCGCCAACAGCGGTGGCACGCGACTCGACGTCGTCGTGCTGCGCGTGGTGTGGGCGGGTGCGTCGTCGACAGTGTCAATCGTGGTCAAGCAGGGAACATCCGGGTCAAGCACCCTCCCGACGCTCACTCGCTCGGCAGGGGCGACGTACGAGATGCCGCTGGCTGTCGTGTCGGTCGGCACGTCGGTGTCGACGATCACCAGCCCGAACATCTTCAACGTCGCGACCTACGGTGGCCTCGGCGGCCGAATGCGCATCAGTCAGGAGTCGTACTGTGCGATCGCCGACGGCGCGGTCGGGGCGGAGATGGCAATCGAGGGCACCACGCGCACGTACCGCCGCAATTCGGATGGGTCGTGGACGCTCGTCACCGACGTCAACAGTCCGTGGAAGTACTTCGACCCGATCATCCGGTACAAGGGCGACGGCAACGTCCAGGCTGGAACGGCGAGCCTCGGCACCGGTGGTGTGAGGCGTGGCCGGTTCAAGGTCGTCGACCAGTTCCTGATCGGTGAGATCGAGGTTCGCACCGGGTCGGCGGGGTGGAACTTCGGTGCCGGTGACCTGACGATCGACATGCCACCCGGCTATGGCCCGGACACGAACTTCGCCGACCGGTGGCTCGAAGGCCACCTGTACACCACCGACGAGTCGCTGATGGACTGGCCGATTCAAGCGCTGGTGAAGGGCGGCGAGACGACCGCACTCATGTACAGCCCGACGTCGGGCGCGGACTGCCGCATGAAGCCGATGCGCGCCACCGACTCCACGAACGGCACCGGCAAGGGCATCCCGCTCATCGGAAGCGCTCGCTCCAACCCGAAGGTCATCGTCCTGTCGCTGCTGTACTCGGTGGTCTGACATGGCGATCACCTATTTCGGTACCCAGGGCACTGTCACCGAGTCGACCGGTGCAGGGCGGTGGGCGCGCGCGGGTGTCCCGTTCATGGTCCGCACCCCGGACGATTTCAAGGTCACTGCGGTCACCGGCCTGCAGCGGACCGTCCAGGTCGCCGCCGGCAGTGCACTCGTCTGCGGCGTGTCGACCGTCGAGACCGCTGCCCGGCAGCTGCAGCTCGCCGCGAACACCGGCAGCCAGGTCCGCCTCGACCTGGTGGTCCTGCGGCTGGTGTGGGCGGGTCTCGGTGCGTCGACAGCGGTGCTCGACATCAAGCAGGGCACGCCGGGCGCGGTGAACCCGCCGACGCCGACCCGCACACCGGGCACCGTCTACGAGGCTCCGCTCGCCGTAGTGCGCGTAGCACCGAACACCGGTCAACTCACAGGGTCGGCGGTGTTCCCGATCGCCCCGTACGGCGGGAAGGGCGGCCCGCTGCACGCGCTGCAGGCGCAGTGGATTCAGCTGGTCGACGCACCGGTCGGCACCGAACTCGTCACGGACACGAACGCGTGGCGGTACTGCAGATTGGCCGACGGTTCGTGGTCGGTCATCGAGTCGAATCTGCAGCCGTGGTCGACGTGGACTCCGCAGCTCACGTCGGCGGGCGGCGGCAACATCGTTCTCGGGACGGGCGGCATCATGGTCGGCCGCTACAAGATCATCCGGAACATGCTGTACGGCGAGTTCGAGATCCGCAAAGGCACCTCTGGTTCGGACTTTCGGTGGGGAAACATCAGCGTCGCGCTGCCCGTCCCAGTCGGGACGGGCACGACGGACCGCTGGTGCCCGGCACATCTGGCGACCCCGGCGACCGGGCTCATGGACTGGCGAGCGCAGGTCCTGTGTTCGTCGGGGGCGACGTCGGGACTGATCTTCGCTGCGTTGTCGTCGGTGGATGTTCGCATGAGGGCGTGGCGGTCGGCGGCGTCGTCTCCGGCCCAGCCGGACACCGGGTACCCGCGCATCGTCAACCAGTACACGGAGGGCCTCGTAGTGACGGGCCAGCTCCGCTACATCGTCGACTGATCGCTGCCTGTCACTGAAATGATCCGGGCATCGGCAGATTCCTGCCACACGATGTCATCCCGCTTCGTATCGATCACTGCTTGGAACCCAAGTGCATCCTCGACGAGCTCGAACTGGTCGCCAAGGAAAGTCTCGGGGCCGTGCCGTGTGGTGATCGTCAACGTCTTCTCGCTAGTCACAGCCACCAACCGTATGTCGGCTTGACGTCTCAGTACAGCCAACAGCCGTCACAACTTGCCCTCGCAGACCGCGGGGGCTTTCGCGTTTCAGGAGGAAATCATGAGCAAGCCAACCTTCAGGTACCTCGAGTTGCTCGGGCCGAACCGCCAGTCGCGCAACGGTGCTCGAGTGCCGTACTTCTTGCTCCACACCGAGGAGGGATCGGCGACAGCGGAGAGCCTTGTCCGCAGCGGCAACAGTTCGGGTGCGTTCTCGTACCACTACATCGCGGACGACAGGACGCTAGTCGCGATGGTTGACACCGACTACGGCTCGTGGTCGGTCCTCGATGCCAACAACCGGTCAATCAACCTGTGCTTCGCCGGGTCTCGGGCTGCGCAGTCTCGCGAGGTGTGGCTGTCGAAGTTCCGTAACGCGATCCGCATTGCGGCGTGGACGTTCGCGCAGGACGCCAAGAAGTACCCCTACCTGCGGGCCGTCGTCCAGTCGCGCCCGTATCGCAAGGGTGACGTCGCGTGTATCAGCGACCACAACTTCGTCACCACGGTTCTCGGGATCGGCAACCACACAGATGTCGGCCCGAATTTCCCGTGGGACGTCTTCGAAGCCGATCTGCGCAGCTACCTCGCACCCGCCCCACCAGCGCCGGTGGTGAACCGCATCGACGAGTGCGCGGCGAAGAACGCGTGGCTCGGAGTCCGCGAGACGGTTGGCGAGAAGTCGACGCCTGATGGTCGCGGCCGATACGCCAAGTTTGCCGGCGGATACGTCTACTGGACCGCGGTGACAGGCGCATTCGCGATCCCGAACGCGATCTTCGAGACGTGGGGCGAGCACGGCTGGGAGAAGGTCTACGGCTACCCGGTGAACGTCGCGACCACGATTAACGGTGGCGTCATTCAGGCATTCGAGCGCGCCGTCATCTACCGGAAGGACGGCGAGGTCGGGCATCCGGTGGGCGGCGAGATCTTCAAGCGTTTCGCCCGTGATGGCTACGAGCCCGTGCTCGGTTGGCCTACGTCGGATGAGCGCGACAATGGGACCGGCGGACGCATCCAGGAGTTCGAGAAGGCCGACCTCGTGTGGGATCCGTCCGGTGTGTCGAAGGTCGTGAAGAAGTGAAGGTTCCTCGACTGACTCCCGCCAGACGCGCCCGGATCTACGTTCTGCTGACTGCGCTCGTCCCGCTCGCGGTCGCCTACGGGCTGATTGCCGACACGCAGGCATCGTTGTGGCTCGCCGTCGCTGCAGCGCTCCTCGGGTCGGGCGGTTCGACGATGGCCGCGTGGCACACACCGACCCTGAGCAAGGACCGCGAGTGATCGGCGCGTGGTCGGTGTGGGTTGCGGAGCAGGCCCAGGCTGACAGCGTCTTTGACCTCGTTGCTCGACTCATCGACAACGGCGCCGCACTGATTGCGGCGGCAGTCACTGGCGTCACCGCGATCGTGATCGCCCGAAAGGGCGGGGTCCGGCACGAAGAGACGGCGAAGCAAGTCGAGGAGCAGGCGAAGACGATCCGGGAGATCCGAGAGTCGACGGTCAACTCGCACCAGCGGCCGATGCGGTACGACCTCGACGACGTGTCCGACGCCGTCGGCGAGGTTAAGGCGCTCGTTGAGACGATCGGTGCGGAGGTCCGTGAGGATCGTGTGGCGCGGCGTGCGGGGGATCAAGCTCTCGCGGGTCGGCTCGACGAGCTCGCAGTCCGTCTGGATCGTCAGGACGCGATCGCGGCGAAGCATCACCCGGAGGATCAGTAGCGTCTCGCCGCTGTCGTGAACTGAAAAGCGCCCCAACCTCTTCGGAGGTTGGGGCGCTCTTCTGCGTTCAGAGTTCGTCAGTTAGCGTCGCGAGGTGCCACGCACGCGGCCAGATGGGAGCGTGCGTAGCGGAGAAGCGCGTCGCAGGCATTTGAAAGGTCATCCTTGGTCCACTCGCCTCCTGTGTTGATAGCGAGCACTACCTCGGAGACGTACTCGGCAGCGAGTAGAACGTCCTGCGCAGTCTCGGCAGACGGCCCCGTCATCATTGCGCGGGATGCTGAGTCATACAGTCTTGCGTACGATTCAGTGAATCCACTCTCGCCGGATCGCGTTGTTCGCGAAGCCGCCGCGGCTACCTCTCCTGCGGAGGACACCAGGTCCGCGTTGGCGCGGTCACGCGCTTCTGCGACTGCGCGCGCATCCGCCTCTATCCGTAGAGCGGCCTCCGCGTCCCTACGGATCTTGCCGTCGAGCCACGTTCCTCCGAACGATGCGCCGCCACCTACGAGGCCGCCAAGTACCGCAGCTAGACCTGGGCCGATCTCCCACATACAAGTGACCTCTGACTAAGCGTGGAAGTAGTGGTTCGGGCTGACCGCGAGGTAGATCGTGTAGATGTACATCGTGACCCAGCCGAGCAGGATGTGCTTGATGAGGGAATGGCCCTGTTGCTGGCGGACGTACTGGGCACCGCTGGCGGCCTGCTGGACGGGCTGCTGGTAGACGGACTGGGCGTAGCCCTGCGACGGGTAGGGCTGCTGGTAGCCCTGCTGCGGCGGAACGTAACCGGGCTGGGGTGCGTAGCCCTGCGGTTGCTGCTGGTACGGATTGGGCTGAGGTGCGGTCATATCCGGAGGATCGCCGCGAAGCGGCGCAGAGTTACCGATTCCATCGCGAATCGTATAAACGATGGAATCGGGCAGCATTGGACGACACATGCTTTGCACCGTGAATCTGGCATGCGCGAATCGTGCAACGGCACCGGCGCGATGGGTGTCGATTTCGCGCCGCGCACGAGGTACAGCTGATCCTCACCACGTGAATTTGGTGCGCCCCCGCCCTTTTGAAGGCGGGGGCTTGCCCGTCGCCCGGACCGATTTAACCTTCTACGCCCGCTTGTCCTGGCGCCTTTAGTCTCTCGTCGTACCAGCCAATCGGCACGCTCCACACGGTCAGTCGTCCAGGACGGAGCTTCCGTAGATCATCGAGCTCGGTGACGCAACGCGACGCCGCGTCAAGGTTATCGAAGGCACCTAGTAGCTCCGGCGCATAGTGTGGGCCCCAACCTGGGACCTCAAGGTCCTGCGTAGGGCCATCACCGAGAACCAGGTGGATGACTTGCCCTCGCACGAGTGGAGATTCTGGCGGTGTCCGTACGACATCGATAAATTCCGTCCAGCATTCTATGTCGTCATGCTCAACTGCCGCGGCAATTCGAGTCGCATCGTCGACATCGGCCGCCAAACCGGCGAGTACTTCTTCGAAGTTCCTCGAGTTTCGCGCGAAAATCACTCGAATTCGAGGGTCGATATAGTCTTTTGTCATCTATACCTCGCAGTCAAACTTGGATTCGTTTGTTATGACCTTCGCATACATAGGTTTGGCTCGGCCAGGAATCTTGATCATCCCAATTGTCTCGCCTTTGAAGCTTGTCCCCACGACTCCGTTGCATCTGAAGATTACGTTCTGCTGATATAGTCTATTCGAGTTTGTTGCGTCGTCGGGGGTAGGGTTGCCGCTCAGGAGATTTACATTTAGCCACATCGTGTAGTAGCTGTAGTAGAGTCTACTCGTATGCTCAATCCTCTCCATGGGATACGAGCACTCGGTAAGAGACTTGAATCCGAGCAGCCGAGGGTCGCCATCAATCCGTGTCTTGGTGCGAATATGGACATTCTGGGGACTAAGAACGCAGGGGCCGTACTCAATCGCACCATTTGCCACGTGGTTTTCGATGTCCTTGAAGAACTGCCGTGCCTCCGCTAGTGAGTTCGCAAAGATGTACCTCATCGGTTTCCCGATGAGCGTGTCCATCTTATTCTGTCCCGGCTTCTGCGAGATTGTCGGCTGGTTCGGGTCGACAGAGTTTTCGTGGTCATTGAGACTTGTCGGGGGGTTAAGTTTGGGTCCGTCGGTGCCCTTGTTGGGGGCATCTCGATCGGGTTCGTTGCTTTCGGGTGCCCCGGATTCATCGGAATTGGGTGTCGGACTTTGCGATGGTGCGGGCGGTGCCTGATTGTTGCTCTCGCCGCATTTATATGGAGTGGGTGGTTTCTGTCCGATCGCCTTCCATGCGTTATTGTACGCGGATGTCTCACGTTTGCACCGTTGCGCTGGAGTCTCGGCCGATGCTGGTGCAAGCTGCACGGCGAGGATTACTGCTGTCGCTAGCGCTGCAAATGCGATTAGCCAGGTCAGGCGACTTTTGGTTCTTTTCCGAGTGAGCTTCGGTCGGTAGTCGTCATTGCCGTTCATGTATTCGTCCTCCGCGGTTAGATGCGGCTGGTGGGGCCGTGGTCGTAGTAGACGTAGACGCCGGTGTCGGTGGTGACGCTGATTTTGGCGTAGGGGCGGACGCTGATGGGTCCGAGGGCGTTGGTGATGTTGAGTTCGATGCCGGACAGGACGATGTCGGCGGTCGGCTGGGTCAGGGCGATCTCGGCGAGGGTGACGGTGGTGATCTTGCCGGCGCCGACCTCGAACTCGAGATCCGCGGACGGGATGACGGTCGCTTCAGCACCGAGCTCGGCGCCGATCTCGCCGATCTTGCCGCCACCACCGGAACCCGAGATGGTGACCTCGGGTGCGATCTTGGCGTTCACTCCGCCGGTCAGCTTCAGCTCGGGGGTGTGGGCGGTGACTTTCACGCCGTTGGGCGCGACGGAGACGGGGTAGCCGATCTGGTAGCCGACCTCGACTGTTGCCCGAACGGTCTTGCCGTCGATGTTGCGAACCGCCGCGTGCACGTCCGAGGAGAGCAGTGCTTCGCCGGAGAACGGTGAGGAGTCCAGGGCGGGGATCTTCTTCGCTCGGAGCTTGGATGCGGTGAGGGTGATGTCGACGCCTTCACGTGTGTGATGCGTCCGGGCGTCGGCAGGTCCGGCGAGCAAACTTGAGGCCAACGCGAACGCGGCGATGACAGCAAGGACGAGTGGTGTCGCGATACGACGCAACATAGGTGACCCCCAAAGTCAGAACAGGCCAATCGGCCTGTGTAACAACCGCTCCCAAATCGGCGATACTCATTGCAGATCTGGTGTGCGGTGGAAGCACTGTGCTTCCGTACGTGATTTCACCTGTTTGGTAATCGCTAAGCAAACTCTTGTCCGGAAGTCTCCGCAAACGTCCAGCTCAGCTATTGTTTCCATTTGTCCGGTCCGGACACGGACTGTGGTCCGTTTCTCTCAGGGCGGCCCATTTCGGACATTTGGACGCATGTGCTGAGTCGCCGTAGGCTCGGGAACATGATCGACGTCGAGCTCGACAGAGGGCCCCACGACGGACGTCACCACACTGCCCTCGCTAGCGATGCCGTCCTCCGCATCCCCGCCGTCAACCGTCACGCCGACGAGACGATGCCCGACATCACCTATGACGTCTACCGGCGGCTCGGCCGAGAGAATGACGGACGCCTCGTCTTCGAGCGCGAACCTTCCTGACTTTCACAAGGTTCGAGTTTCCGACTTCGGGATCGGGCCTGGCTCGGACCCCTCCAGGACGCGCAGGATCATTCTCAATTCCCGGTTCGCCCAATCTTGGACGTCGGTTCTTTCGGCGAATGGCCGTGTGCTGAGGCTGGTGAGGAGGAGGGAGTGGGTTACTCGTACCATCGCGTCGGCCAGTGTCCGTGCTTCGTCCGGCTCAAGTTCAGTTCGTCGTTCGACGTGTCCGGCTAGGTAGGTGACTGAGAGCTCAAACGTGGGTTCCGCTGAGATTGTCAGGGAGCGCAGCACAACGTCCGGGTTTCGGTCGAACTCGGCCATGAGTAGCGGGTGTGCGTAGAACGCCCAAAAGATCTCGGTGAACCCTTCAAGTAGGCAGTGGGTCACGTCGTCGATGTTGGCGACGGTCGCGTCGACCCGGTCGAATACTGCCCGTGCCTCGCGATCGAGAGTGGAGCTAATTAGCTGGTCCTTCTTCGGCCACAGGCGGTAGATGGTCATGTGCGACACCCCAGCCCGGCGCGCGATCGCTGCTACTGAAGCGTGTCGTGAGCCGAACGCGATCAGTGCCGCTAGTGCCGCGTCCATGACGTGCGAGCGTGTCGCCTCTGCCGAAACTTCTTCCATAACCCGATGTTACCGTGTTACGGTTCGGGCAACTTTATAACAGGAGGCGTTATGGCTGGCCCGACTATCGATCGCAAACGCACAGTGCCGATCGACGAAGACTTCGAGCGTTACCTTGGAACGATGCTCCTAGCCCCGTTTGGAGGGGCATTCCTTGACCAGGTTGTACTCGACGATGTGAGCGCAGGCGTCGAGTGGAGCGGGCGGTTCCGCCTAGACCCGTATGGGCGAGCGCTGAGGACAGGGGCTGTGGACCTTGTGTACTTCGGCGGAGATGCGGAAGCTCGATCTCGGACCGGAGAATGGCTCCGCCGGGCGCACGAAGACGTCCACGGAACCCACGATGGTGTGCGCTTCAGTGCCCTCCGTCCGGACGCGTGGAACTGGATCATCAAGAGTGCGCTCCACCTGTATTTGCACGCTTACCCGGTCATCACTGGTGATCCACTCACCGCGAACCGCGCTGAACAGCTGTACCAGTACTTGCTCTACAAGGTCGACGACCTCATGCTTCCGGCGCAGCGGGACCGGTTCCCGCGCACCGTCGAGGAGTTCACTGACGACTATGCGCACACCCTCGCTACGCGTGCGATTGCCACCGTCACGTTGGAGCGCGAATCGAGGCGGCTAATTGCTCCTCCTGCACCTCCTGGACTGCCCAGAGTTCTCCGCCCCGGTTGGACGATTGCTCGTCCGCTGATCTCCCGCGTCGTCGTCGCTTGCTCCTTCGGTGTCACCGATGGTCGAGTGCGCAACTTGTCGGCCGTTGATTGGTCGGCTGCTAACGAACGAGACTTCCAGCGAGCTCGACGCATCCTGCCCCTGCTTTATCGGCTTCCGCGTCGTCTCACGATGCACCCTCTCGCTTATCACAGCTTCCGGGCTCGGCGACTGACGGAGGTGTTGGAATCAACACGATTGTCGGACTTCAGACCTGATCAGGCGCCTTCGGGCGGTTCGGGCTGCCCGTTCTAGGTGGCCTTGCGTGAGAACATGACTGTTCACGATGAAACATTCCGGTACCGCAGTCGGTCAGAATGATGTTGTAGAACCGCTGGAGGATCGCCATCACACCGGGGTACTCGACGTCGTTGAAGGCCTCTGCGGCGGCGGGATCTCGTTCGGAGGCGAGTACCTCGAGGCGGCTGGGCGCCTGAGACGTGTGGGCTCGGACGTCCGAGTAGCGGGCGACCACCGGATCGGCGAGCAGGTCGCGGACCGTCGACGCCGTTTGCGTCGGGACGCGCTGCGCGAGCGTTCCGAGATCGGGATTGGCGTCGACGGCGATCACCCGGTCACCGCGAAGTGACGCGAACGTCGATCCCAGTCCCACCGTCGTGGTGGTCTTGCCGACGCCGCCCTTGAGTGACAGGACAGCGATGCGGTAATCGCCGCGGACGGGTTGCCGGACGCGTTCCAGCAGGTCGCGGTACTCGAGATCGGCAGGCGACTCGCCGGGGTTGACTGCGCCTGCGGTGAGTGTGTGGACCGCACGCCGCCAGCCGTGTCCGGGTGCACGACGAGCCTTTCGAATCAGCCCGACTTCGTCGAGAGTCGGCCCCATGGGGCCGCGTTGCACCGGCGAGGGCGAGACGGGCCGGGGGACGGGACGTACCGGCGGCGGGATGGGCGGCGCGACGAGCGGGACCGGAGTCGCCGGTGGGGGAATGATCCCGGACAGATCGATCTCGCCGGGCGCGAATCCGTGGTCGACCGTGCGTGTCGGATGTGATGTCGCAGGCTGGAGCCAGGGCGGGGTCTGCGGGTCGTAGCCTGTCGGCGGGCTCTGGTCGGTAGTCATCGATCCCCCTGGGTGCGTGAACGCGGGCAGTGCCGGAACGGTACACCCGCGCAAACACGACATGCCCGTAGAAAACGAAATGGAACCGAAATCGCGTTTCGTGCGTCTGACCTTTCATGGGGACCAGAAACGACAACAGCGAGGGTGCCGACGGCTTGACGACGGTCAGGTCGCGCGGCGGCGGCATCGGCGTCACGTGCACCTCGACCGGGCTGCCCGTCGCGATCAAGCTCGAACCCGCGCAGTGCAGACGAGAGCCGGACGCATTGGCGGCCGACATCCTCGCCTTGTGCCGGTTCGCGGGCCTCACCGCGGGCGTCCGCAGGCGCGCTGCGCTCACTGAGCAAGGTGTCCCCGACGAGACGCTGGCGCTGCTCGGACTGCCCTCGCGCGCCGACCTCGTCGCATCCGAAGAACGACTCGACGCCGGAGGAACACAACGGTGATCACGATGGACGAGGTCCAGCAGAGGGCCGAAAGACAGCTTCAGGCACTTGAAGGAGTGCACGCTCGCCTGAACGCGCTCACCATCACCGAGACGAGCGACGACGGCCGTGTCACGGTCGACGTCGACGTGACCGGCGCGATGACCGGTCTGACGCTGCTTCCCGGGGCCGGGAACAGCCAACCGGCGGCCTTGGCCGATCTCATCGTGCGCACCGCCGTACGGGCGGCCACCAAGGTGTTCACCGAACGAGCCGACATCATGACCGACTTCGTCGCGGACTTCGCCGAACTCACCGGGACGGACGCACTGGGCGTGTCGATGGAACCGGACGGCGATTCCGTGCGTCCAACCTTGCAAGAACCCAAGTCGGAGGAGCGAGCATGAACGGACAGGTGCACGTGGTGCCGGCGGCACTCGAGGCTTTCGGATCGACCTCGGCTGCGCTCGGCGCGACGACAGCGGGCGCGGCAGCCGCCGAGGTAGCACAGGCCGCCGCGATGACAGCCGCGTTCGGGCTGATCGGCCAGGAGTTCCTCGCGGCGTACGCCGTCGCCGAAGCGAACCACCTGCTGGCCGTCGGCCAGGTCGCTGCCGTCCACTCCGCGACCGCAGCGGCTGCGGCGGCCGGCCTGGCGAACTTCACCGCGACGGATGGCGCCGCCGGTGCCGGATTGGCGCCCCGATGATCTGCGACGAGCAGTCCGACAGAGCGTTCACTGTCGGGGACGTGCTCGCACCGTCAGGGATCACCGCGCTTCTCGATCGTCCGGTGACCGACGTGCTCGACGACCTCGGCCTGAACCCGACGCCGGCACCGCTGCAGGTTCGATTTCCCGACTTGCCGGGGATCGAGCTGCCTGCATTGCCGATCATCCCGGGACTCGACCCCGCTGCACTGGTCAAACCGATCATCGACCTGCTCGCGACCTTCGGAACCGGCAGACTCGCCGGGCCCGGAAACCCAGTCGAGTCGCTGACCAGCCTTTCCGGGATGCTGGAGGGCGGTGCGGCGGCCCTGATGAAGGCGATCTCCGCGGTGGACGGCCACTGGTTGGGCACGGCTGCGACCGCGGCGATCGGAAAGGCCGCGAGCACCGCCGCCGAGTCGGGTCTCATCGCGACGCAGGGGACGTCGATGGCGGGCGACGTCACCGTCGCAGCCGGGATCGTCGGGGCGGGGATGACCGCGCTGCAAGGAGTGGTCGCGAAGACCGTGGGCCTGCTCGTCGCGACCGCGCCGACCTTGGCGACGCCGCCCGGTCAGCTGGCCGCATTGGGGATCGCCGCGGACGGACTCGCTCAAGGGCTCGCGATCGTGGCAGCGACCCGCGCGCAACTGGCGGCGCCGACCGCAAAGCTCGCCGCGACCGGGAAACCGGTGCCGGTGGGGAAGGTCCCGACACCCGGAGGTGTGCCGTCGGGGGACGCACTCTCCGGGTTGCTCGGAAAAGCCGGACCGCTCATCTCCGCGGGGCTGTCGGTCGTCGGCTCGATGCTCGGCGGGACGCCGGGAACGGCCCCTACTGGGCCGCCGGCCACCGAGACCAAGGCCGCGTGCTGCTCGTCGTGCACGCCGTCGACGGGGACACAGCCGCCATCACCGCAGCCGCTATCACCGCAGTCGACAACAACGCCGTCGACGACCCAGCCGGGGACGGTCAAACCGGCATCGCTCGGCTCTGCCCCCGCCGTCCCGTCCGGCTCGACGCCGTCGGTGAGCGTGCCGGACCAACCGATACGGCTCGCCGACTGTCCGACGACCAGCAACGCGACCATGTCGACCGAACCTGCCGTGCCGCAGTCGACGGTGTCCACGGTGTCGTCGACTGACACCGGCGGTGTCCCGATGACTCCGTTGACCGCGGCGGGCACGGCACGCCCGGTCGACTCGCCGACGATGCGGCAGGTCCACACGATCAACGCGGAACCGCCCATCTCCACGTCTGACGCCGATCTGGCCGCGCTTCTCGCGCAGCCGTTCGGCGCCGACGTCGACCTCCGGCTCGTCGCCGGGGACACAGACTTCGCCGAATCCGTCTGATCCGGCGCACAGGAAAGGAACACACATGACCACCGGACTCAACGTCGACGTCGGCGCCTCTCAGGCGTCTGCGACGTCCATCAAGGGGATCGTCGCCGAGATGCAGGGGATCATCAGCCGGATTCAGTCGTCGGCGGGTAACGGCGTAAGCACCTGGAGCGGGCGAGCGTCGACCTCTTTCGAAGGCTCGCACACCGATTGGCACGGGACCGCAACCAGACTGCAGCAGGCGCTCGACGAGATCGAGACCAAACTGACGAGCGGCTTCCGCGGGTACGACGATCAGGACGCGTCCGCGGCCGCCTTCGTCGGCGGGTCGACCGGCTCCACGATCAGCATCTGACAACAGCCAACACGACAAGGGGAGGAAGAAGAATGAGCACAGGGGGAGTGATCCGCTACGACTTCGCCGGACTGGACACGCTGTCGGGGGATCTGCGTGGGCAGTTTCAGCGTCTTGAAGAGCTGTCGGGGCAGCTCAAGCGGCAGGTGACCGCGTTGGCGAGCCACTGGGACTCAGGCGGAGCCGCGTCGTACCAGCAGGCCCAGGTCCAGTGGGACCGGCTGTTCGCCGACGCCAGGGCGCAGCTCGACGGGCTCGGCGTCGGAGTGTCGAAGGCGGCGTCGCACATGCGTGACACCGACGTCCGCGTAGGTCGTTCGTTCAGCGCATGACCGAGACGCTGCGGTGTGCGGACGAGGGGTACGTGCACCGCAGCGTGTCGGGGATGATCGGCGATCGCGATACGGGGTCAGTCGCCGGTGTGGCCCTGCAGGAGCGTCGCGAAGTCGGTGACTGGTCCGAGGTCGGTTGTGCTTCCACTGCGCCGCGGCGCAGCGCCGACATCCGTCGGCCCGCCGAAGCCTGCCACGGAGCCGCTTGCGACCAGTCGCGCGGCGAGTTCGGCTCCTGCGCGGCTGATCCGGCCGCCCAACTCCGGTGACCCGAAATCTCCCGTTGCGGCGAAAGTGCCGGTCGGCAGGACGTCGGCACGCAGGTACGCGAGCAGCGGGCGGATGGCGTGATCGATCACGAGTGAGTGCCTCGCGGTGCCCGCGGTCGCTGCGGCCAACACCGGGACGCCGGTCAGGGCGTCCGGATCAAGGACGTCGAAGAACATCTTGAAGATGCCGCTGTACGACGCCGCGAACACGGGGGTCGCCACGATGAGGCCGTCGGCCTCGGCGATGAGGTCTTGCGCCGCGCGCACCTTGGGCGTCATCACGCCGGAGGTGACGGCGGTCGCCAGATCGCCCGCGAGGGACGCGACGTCGATGTAGTCGATCTCAACGTTCTCGCCGCGTGCGGACACCGCGGCCGTCACCGCACCTGCCAGCTGCTCGGCGAGCAGACGCGTCGACGACGCAGCGGACACACCCGCGTTGACGACGACAACCCGCCGACTCATGCCTGTGCTCCCGCGGTGAGGTTCTGCGACGGGATCACCTTGTGGAACGGGCTGTCCGGGCCTGCCTCGACGAGCGCGGCGTGGCTCGGCGGATCGGACGGCACATGGGCCGGACGACGACTCTCGAACTCGGCCCGCAGCGTCGGGACCACCTCTCGCCCGAGCATCTCGATCTGCTCGAGGACCTGCTCCAGCGGCAGACCCGCATGATCGAGCAGGAACAGCTGTCGCTGGTAGTCACCCGCGTAGTCGGCGAAACTCAGTGTCTTCTCGATCACCATCTCCGGAGTGCCGACGGTCAACGGCGTCATATCCGTGAAGTCCTCCATCGAGGGGCCGTGCCCGTAGACCGGAGCGTTGTCGAAGTATGGGCGGAACCGTCGCTTGGCCTCGGCTTCGGTCTCCGCCATGAACACCTGGCCGCCGAGTCCGACGATCGCCTGGTCTGCCGATCCGTGGCCGTAGTGCTCGAATCGCTGCCGGTACAGATTCACCATCTGCTCGGTGTGCTCCTTGTTCCAGAAGATGTTGTTGTGGAAGAACCCGTCACCGTAGAACGCGGCCTGCTCGGCGATCTCCGGTGAGCGGATCGACCCGTGCCAGACGAACGGCGGGGTGCCGTCCAATGGAGCGGGCGTCGACGTGTAGCCCTGCAGGGGAGTGCGGAATTCACCCTCCCAGTCGACGACCTTCTCGCGCCACAGGCGACGGAGCAGGTGGTAGTTCTCGATGGCGAGCGGGATGCCCTTGCGGATGTCTTTGCCGAACCACGGGTACACGGGGCCGGTGTTGCCGCGGCCCAGCGTCAGATCGACGCGGCCGTCGGCCAAATGCTGCAGCATCGCGAAGTCCTCGGCGATCTTCACCGGGTCGTTCGTGGTGATCAGGGTCGTCGCGGTAGAGAGCTGGAGGCGCTCGGTGCGTGCGGCGATCCAGCCGAGCATCGTCGTCGGGGAACTCGGGACGAACGGCGGGTTGTGGTGCTCACCGGTCGCGAACACGTCGAGGCCCACCTCTTCGGCCTTCAGCGCGATCGCCGTCATCGCCTTGATGCGCTCGTGCTCGCTGACCGTGACGCCGGTTGTGGGGTCGGCGGTCACGTCGCCGACGCTGAAGATGCCGAACTGCATGGGACTTCTCGCTCTCTCACGTTCCGCCGCCTGTCGCGCCGGTCTCGACCATGGTAACCGGACCGTGGTCCGTTTAATTCCGAAGGGTTTCTCTTGCGCCGCGTCTGCGCTCGAATACTGTTGTCAGACATCAGAGTTCGCGATGTGGCCTGCCGTGGCGGGTCGATGCGATAGGTTCTCCATCACCGAGAAGTATGAGAGGGGTCACAGTCATGGCGAAATCGACGTCGACTGCCGAACGACGACGCACCATCGCCGTCGATTCGACGGCCCCGTCTCACGTCCGGTCTGCAACAGCTTTCCGTACCAGTGAAACGAGGAAAACACAGTGAGCAACCCGATGTTCCGGGTGAAGTCGGTCGAGCAATCGATGGCCGACACCGACGAGCCCGACACAAAGCTCAAGAAAGATCTGACGTCCTGGGACCTCACCGTGTTCGGCGTCGCCGTCGTCGTCGGCGCCGGCATCTTCACGCTGACCGCTCGCACTGCGGGCAACGTCGCGGGACCCGCCGTCTCGTTGGCGTTTGTCCTCGCCGCTATCGCGTGTGCCCTCGCCGCCCTTTGTTATGCCGAGTTCGCGTCGACAGTTCCGGTGGCAGGTTCGGCGTACACCTTCTCCTATGCCACGTTCGGCGAGTTCATCGCCTGGATCATCGGCTGGGACCTGATCCTCGAGTTCGCGCTGGCGGCGTCCGTCGTCGCGAAGGGCTGGTCTCATTATCTGAACGAATTCCTCTGTCTGATCGCGGACCGCGACCCCATGACGTATTCGTTCACCGTCCTGAAGTTCGGCAACGGTGACGGCACCGGCGCGTTCGAGAGCTTCGACTGGGGTGCGGTGGTGCTGATCGCGGCCCTGACCACGCTGCTGGTGCTCGGCACCAAGATCTCGTCTGTGGTGTCGCTCATCTTCACCGCGATCAAGGTGTCCGTGGTGCTGCTGGTGATCATCGTCGGCTCGTTCTACATCTCCAAGGACAACTACTCCCCGTACATTCCGCCGTCAGAGCCCAAGGGCGAGGGCGGCGCATCCGGCCTCCACCAGACGTTGTTCTCCATGATGACCGGCGGCGAAGGCTCCAACTTCGGCTGGTACGGCCTGCTCGCTGCGGCGTCGCTCGTGTTCTTCGCGTTCATCGGCTTCGACGTCGTCGCCACCACGGCGGAGGAGACCAAGGACCCGCAGCGTTCGCTGCCTCGAGGCATCCTCGGATCGCTCGCGATCGTCACCGTCCTCTACGTCGGCGTCACACTCGTCCTCACCGGCATGGTCAAGTACACCAAGCTGGCGGGTGAGAACGCCACGCTCGCCACGGCATTCGGCGAGCACGGCATCACCTGGGCGCAGTGGCTGATCGTCATCGGCGCGCTCTCCGGCCTCACGACCGTTGTGATGGTCATGCTCCTGGGGCAGACGCGCGTCGGGTTCGCGATGGCACGCGACGGACTGTTCCCGCGTGGCCTCGCCAAGACCGGCAGTCGCGGCACCCCGGTCCGCATCACCCTCATCGTCGGAGGCGTCTCGGCGTTCCTCGCGGGCTTCCTGCCGATCGGCGAACTCGAAGAGATGGTCAACATCGGCACCCTCTTCGCCTTCGTGCTGGTCTGCGTCGGTGTGGTCGTCCTGCGACGCACTCGTCCGGACCTCAAGCGCGGGTTCCGTGTCCCGTTCGTCCCGGTGGTCCCCATCCTCGCGGTCCTCGCCTGCGCCTGGCTGATGATCAACCTGAGTGCCTTCACCTGGATCCGGTTCCTGATCTGGATGGTGATCGGCGTGGTCGTCTACCTGGCCTACGGCGCACGGCACTCGGTCCTCGGCATGCGCGAACGGATGGAACTGCCCGGATACGCACCGGTTGGCGCTCCGGGAGCCGGCGCCGCGGATTCGCCGAGCCCGGACCCGACGAAGTCGTCAGGCGACGACTCCTGACGTAGCCTCGTCGAGAGAAACAACGACCGTACCGGTCGCCCGAGGTGGGCGACCGGTACCGTCGTTCGAGACGTAAAGACTTCACGATCGAGAGGGATCAGATGACCGCGCCTTCGGACGCTTTGACCAGCGAGACCATCAACGGGATCGAGTTCAAGGTCGCCGACCTGTCGCTCCACGAGTACGGCCGCAAGGAGATCCGCCTCGCCGAGCACGAGATGCCCGGCCTGATGGAACTGCGCCGCGAGTACGCCGACGTCGCACCGCTCAAGGGCGCCCGGATCTCCGGTTCGTTGCACATGACCGTGCAGACCGCCGTCCTCATCGAGACCCTCACCGCGCTCGGCGCCGAGGTCCGCTGGGCGTCGTGCAACATCTTCTCCACCCAGGACCACGCGGCCGCAGCCATCGTAGTCGGCCCGCACGGCACCCCGGACGAGCCCAAGGGCGTCCCGGTGTTCGCGTGGAAGGGCGAGACCCTCGAGGAGTACTGGTGGGCCGCTGAGCGCATGCTCACCTGGGACGGCGAGCCGGCCAACATGATCCTCGACGACGGCGGCGACGCCACCATGCTGGTGCTGCGCGGCGCCGAGTTCGAGAAGGCGGGCGTCGTCCCGCCGATCGACGACAGCCACCCGGCCGAGTACAAGGTGTTCCTGGAACTGCTGCGCAAGTCGCTCGCCGAGGACGCAGGCAAGTGGACGGCCGTGTCGGAGTCGGTGCAGGGCGTCACCGAGGAGACCACCACCGGTGTCCTGCGCCTGTACCAGTTCGCCGCCGCAGGCGACCTGAGCTTCCCGGCGATCAACGTCAACGACTCGGTCACCAAGAGCAAGTTCGACAACAAGTACGGCACCCGGCACTCGCTGATCGACGGCATCAACCGCGGCACCGACGTCCTCATCGGCGGCAAGAAGGTGCTGATCTGCGGCTACGGCGACGTGGGCAAGGGCTGCGCCGAGTCGCTCGCCGGGCAGGGCGCGCGCGTCCAGGTGACCGAGGTCGATCCGATCAACGCGCTGCAGGCGCTCATGGACGGCTTCGACGTCGTGACTGTCGAAGACGCGATCTCGAACGCCGACATCGTCATCACTTCGACCGGCAACCTCGGCATCATCACGTTCGACCACATGAAGCAGATGAAGAACCAGGCCATCCTGGGCAACATCGGCCACTTCGACAATGAGATCGACATGGCGGGGCTCGAGTCCGCCGAGGGCCTCACGCGTATCAACATCAAGCCGCAGGTGGACCAGTGGGTGTTCCCCGACGGCAAGTCGATCATCGTGCTGTCCGAGGGTCGCCTCCTGAACCTCGGCAACGCCACCGGTCACCCGTCGTTCGTGATGAGCAACAGCTTCTCGAACCAGGTCATCGCTCAGATCGAGCTGTGGACCAAGAACGACGAGTACGACAACGAGGTGTACCGCCTCCCCAAGCACCTCGATGAGAAGGTCGCGCGCATCCACGTCGAAGCCCTCGGAGGCACGCTCACCAAACTCACCAAGGAGCAGGCGGAGTACATCGGCGTCGACGTCGAAGGACCGTACAAGCCGGAGCACTACCGCTACTGACAGTCAGCGCAGAACGCCCCGCCTGGACTCGCTTCCGGGCGGGGCGTTCTGCGTCTGGAGCCTCGGGCACGTCCTAGTCGAGCAGCGACATGACGGCCGCGACGGCGTCGTCGTCGGCCGCATGCGACCAGTCCGACATCCAGTTCGTCCGAGCGAGACCGGTGTAGGCGCGGTACACGGCGGTCTGCAGGTCGCCGTCGCGTTCGTAATGGTCGACGGGGCGGTCGGCGTCGGATGCGGCCCGGCCGGAGGCGCGTGCCATCGCGACCTCGGGAGGGACGCCGAGCAACAGCTGATGGTCGGGGACGGGGACGCGGAATCGACCGAACTCGAGGTCGGAGACCCAGCCGACAACGGCCGACGACTCGACCTCTTCGCCGAGCCTGGCCGCACTGTAGGCGGCGTTCGACGCGACGTACCGATCGCAGATGACGAGGTCGTGCTCACGGCACGAGGCCTTCAACGCGGCACCGGCCGCCGCGCGGTCGAGGGCGAACAGCAACGCCATCGCGTAGACGCTGTCCCTGAGGTCGCCGTGCTCGCCGTGCAGGGCCTCAGACGCGAGATCGGCCGTGATCGATTCACCGTAGCGAGGAAAGGTGAAGGTCGTGGTTCGCGCGCCCTGCTCCTGTGCGGCTGCGTGAATGCGCCCGACAATCGTCTGCTTGCCCGCTCCGTCCAAGCCTTCGATCGCCACCAGAATGCCCACGCGGCACAGTGTACGACCCGATCGGCGGCCCGTGGCGGAGGCGACTACCGGGGTGGGCCGGTGCGTGTCGGAACACCATCGGCGGGGCGGGAGGTGACACCATTGATCCTCATGAAGCCACGCGTCCTGGTCGTCGACGACGACGCCGCCCTCGCCGAGATGCTGACCATCGTGCTTCGCAACGAGGGGTTCGAACCGTTTGTGGTGGGCGACGGCACGCAGGCGCTGACCGCGGTGCGCGAAGTACGCCCCGATCTGGTCCTGCTCGACCTCATGCTGCCCGGCATGAACGGAATCGACGTCTGCCGGGTCCTCCGTGCCGATTCCGGCGTCCCCATCGTCATGCTGACCGCGAAGTCGGACACCGTCGACGTCGTCCTCGGCCTCGAGTCCGGTGCCGACGACTACATGGTGAAGCCGTTCAAGCCGAAGGAACTCGTCGCTCGCATCAGGGCTCGGCTCCGGCGCACCGAGGATGAGCCCGCCGAACTCCTCTCGATCGGCCCCGTCGAGATCGACGTCCCTGCGCACAAGGTGACCCGCGACGGCACGTTGATCTCTCTGACACCGCTCGAGTTCGACCTTCTCGTCGCTCTGGCCCGCAAGCCGCGCCAGGTGTTCACCCGCGACGTGCTGCTCGAACAGGTGTGGGGCTACCGGCATCCGGCCGACACCCGGCTCGTGAACGTTCACGTGCAGCGTCTCCGCGCGAAGGTGGAGATCGACCCCGAGAAGCCTGAGATCGTGCTCACGGTGAGAGGAGTCGGCTACAAGGCCGGCCCGCCATGAGCGGTCGTCGCCGGTTGAACCGGCTTGTTATCAGCACCCAACGCGCGGCCGGCTCGATCGGCCGCGCGTTCGGTTCCCTCTGGTCCCGTTCGCTCCAACTGAGGGTCGTCGTGTCGACGCTCGCGTTGTCGTTTGTGGTGCTGTTGATCCTCGGCTTCCTGCTGATCAGCCAGATCACCGGCCGCCTCCTCGACGCGAAGCAGGCCGCGGCGACCGAAGAGGTCGACCGGGCGCGTGGCATCGTCGAGCGGGTCCTGTCGTCGAGCGACACCAACTCGTCCCAGCAGAACGCTATGGCCAGGGCGCGGTCGCTGCTCTCCGACAGCGATGCCGAGTCGGGATCCGGCGCCTCGGGGATCGGCACATTCGACAGTGTGCTCACCGTCAGCAAGAAAGGGGCGGCGAGCGACGAACTGTCGGTCGGCCCGGTCCGCGAAGTGCCGAAGGGGCTGCAGTCGATGGTCGGCGGCGGGCAGGTCGCGTATCAGTACACCTCCGTCGAACGGAACGGCGACACCGTTCCAGCGTTGGTCGTCGGCACACCCGTCGAGACTCCGATGCAGGGACTCGAGTTGTATCTAGTCTTTCCACTGTCCGGCGAGCAGAACACCGTCAACCTCGTCCGCGGCACGCTCTTCGCGGGTGGAGTCGTCCTCCTCGGCCTGCTCGCCGCGATCGCCTGGCTGGTGTCGAGGCAGGTCATCGCGCCGCTGCGCGCGGCGTCGCGGATCGCCGTGCGGTTCGCGGACGGACGTCTCACCGAACGCATGCCGGTGCACGGCGATGACGAGTTCGCGCGACTCGCGGTCAGCTTCAACGACATGGCCGAGAGCCTGTCGAAGCAGATCACTCACCTCGAGGAGTTCGGCGGGCTGCAGCGGCAGTTCACCAGCGATGTCAGCCACGAGCTGCGCACACCGCTGACCACCGTGCAGATGGCCGCCGACATCCTCTACGAAAGCCGGGACGACTTCGAACCGATGCAGCGGCGTTCCGTCGAGCTGATGTCGAAAGAGCTCGAACGTTTCGAGATGCTCCTCACCGAACTCCTCGAGATCTCTCGGCACGACGCGGGCATGGCCGATCTCGCAGCCGAACGGATGGACATGGCGATCCCGATCGACGGCGCAGTCTCCACCGTCACGCACCTCGCGAAGGAGTCGGGCACCGAGCTCGTCATCAACCTGCCGTCCGAACCGGTGTTCGCCGAGATCGACCCGCGCCGCGTGGAACGAGTCCTGCGCAACCTGCTGGCCAACGCCATCGACCACGGCGAACATAAGCCGATCACTCTCACGATGCGGTCCGACGGCGACGCGGTCGCCGTCACCGTCCGCGATCAGGGCATCGGTCTGCGGCCCGGTGAGGAGAAACTCGTGTTCAACCGGTTCTGGCGATCCGATCCGTCGCGGGTCCGCCGATCCGGTGGCACCGGCCTGGGATTGGCGATCAGCATCGAAGACGCCAGGCTCCACGCGGGCAGACTCGAAGCGTGGGGCGAGCCGGGGGTCGGCTCGTGCTTCCGGCTGACCCTTCCCCTCGTGCGTGGGCACAAACTGCTCGGCAGTCCGCTGCCGCTGAAACCATCCTCGGAGGTGCAGCGATGACCGCCGGCCACCGGAGGATCCTCGCGCTGCTGCTCGTCTTGACGACGCTGCTGACGGGCTGCGTGGCCATCCCCGACGATTCCGCGCCCCAACCCATCGAGGCGTTCAGCCGCAAGGATCCGCTGAACGCGGCGCCCGCGCCACGTCGATCGGACGATCCAGAGACGTTGGCCCGCAATTTCGTGCGCGCGATGGCCGATCCGACCGCAGGGCACAAGGCCGCGCGAAAGTACCTGACCGCCGCCGCCTCGGCGAAGTGGGACGACCAGGGCGACATGACGATCGTCGACAACATCAGCGTGGTGGTCGACGAACGCACGGAGAGCGCCGTCAGGCTCCGCATCACCGCAGATCAAGTAGGAACCCTCAGTCCCTCGGGTCAGCTCCTGCCGGCGTCGGGGACCATGGTGATCCCGCTGTCGATGTCCAGGACGGCGTCGGGTTGGCGGATCGACGGCGACCTCCCGCGAGGGGTCATCACCGACAACGCCCAGTTCCTCACCGCGTACCGCCGGGCAGACCTCTACTTCCCCGACCGCACGATGAAGCGGCTCGTCACCGATCCCCGCTGGACCTTCGGGCCGACGCCTCAGGCGAGCGACCTGGTGACGCTGTTGATGCGCGGCCCGTCGCCCGATCTGACCGGAGCCGTCGGGACCGGCGCGGACAAGGGGGCGACGCTGGCCGCGCCGGTCGCCACCGACTCGGAGTCGGTGACCGTCGACCTCGGCAACGTCACGGACACGGATACCGGGAACCGGACGGTCCTCGCCGCACAGATCGTCTGGACCCTCGACGCGGCCGGGGTCAGCGGCACGTACAACATCAACGCCGACGGTGCGCCTCTGGTGGCCGATCAGGACGGCGGCTGGCGGACAGCCGACGTCCGGTCCTTCGAACCCGACGCCGAACAGACGACTCAACCGGTGCTGCATCTCATCCGAAACGGCGCCCTGGTGCGGTCGACGGGCCAGCGGTACGTCCCCGTCCCGGGGCCGCTCGGCGCCACGCGCGACGTTCGTCTCGCCGCGATCACCGGTGATCTGAGCAGAACGACAGCGGTTGTACAGCGCGGTGACCGGCAGTTTCTGGTGGAAGGCCCATACGGGGCGGTGCCCGCAGATGTGACGTCGGGCCGGACGATCACGTCGCCGTCGTTCGGTGCGGGCGGCGCCACCGGCTATGCGATCGTCGACGGCCGCCCCGTCCAATGGTCTCGCGACGCCGGCGGTGTCGCCAGGTCGGGTGTCATCGATGTCAGTGCGGTCTCGGACGCCGCGCCGGGGGAGATCACGTCGATGAACGTGGCCCCCGACGGTGTGCGCGTGGCTCTTGTCGTCGGTGGGAGACCGCTGCTGGCCGTGGTGTCCACCAACGAACGAGGCGTGCCGTCGTTGACCGGTGTCCGGCCTGCGGCCATCGACATCGACACTGCCGTCCTGGACATCACCTGGGCCACGTCGAGTGTGTTGTACGTGATCCGCAGCGGCGACGACACTCCGGTGATGCGGATCTCGATCGCGGGCGGCGCGTCGTCCGGTCTCGTCGGCGGCAACCTGAAGCCGCCGCTGAGCGCGATCGCAGCGTCGTCGCGCAGCGTCTTCGTCACGGACTCGCGAGGTGTGCTGCAACTCGGCACCGACTCGTCGCGACCGGACCAGTACTGGACGAGCGTCGGCACGTCGATCCCGGCGGGCACCGTCCCGGTGGTCCCGGCCGGCTGACCTCCTGTGGACAGTGGGCCTGACACTTCAGGTCCGGTCGGTCATGATGCGGTGATGGGTTGGTCTGCGAGCCGGATGAGGCAGATCGCGGCGGCGGTCGGCGATCTCGCCGTGCCGCTGATCTGCGGTGGCTGCGGCAGGCCCGACACCGGATGGTGTCCACGATGCGCGGCCGCCCTCGTCGACGCGCCGCGGGCGGTGCGTCCACGTCTTGAGCTCGGCGTCCCGGCCTGGTCGGTCGGCCGGTACGACGGTCCGCTCCGCGCCGCGATCCTGGCGCTCAAAGAACACGGTCGGCGTGATCTCGTGCCGATCCTGGGTGATGCCCTCGCGTCGGCGTTGGTTGTGCTCGCCGACTGGGGTGAGGTTCCGGGAAGTGGCGCGCTCGTGCTGGTGCCGGCGCCGACTCGCGCCGCGTCGGCCCGGCGGCGCGGCGGTGACCCGGTGACCCTCACCGCCGCGAGTGCAGCGGGTCGGTTGGGTGAGCGGGTACACGTGGCTCCGCTACTTGCCAGCGGCCACTTCACGCGAGACTCCGCGGGGCTGAGTGCGGGCGCGCGGTCGTCCAACCTCGCCGGTGCGGTGACCCTGGCGGGCCGACCGGCGCGGGCCATGCGGGATTCCAGAGCGGTCACCGTGCTCGTCGACGACGTCCTCACGACCGGAGCGACGGCCGCTGCCTCGGTCAGAGTGCTGCGGGGTGCGGGAGTCGAGGTGGCGGCTGTTGTCGTCTTGGCGAATGCATAAGAGTCGACGTTCCGCTAAAACGTGGCCGGGCGGGGAGTTTGCGGATACCTTCGGAAGTGGCAGTGATGAACGTGAGATGCCGGGAGGTGAACACTCGCTGACGTAACAGCGACACTGCCGCGCGCACGGGTTTCACACAGCGAATCCTGCAGTGCGCCAAGCGAATTGGTATCCCATCTCGGGCGCTGGTCCGATGGGAGCTATCTGAGGAGGAACACGATATGACGGTTGTTCACCGCAAAGGTCAGCGCGAGCCCAAGGGCCCGGAACCTCAGAGTCGAGAAGAACTGGCGGCCGCGTTCACGCCGCCGGCGAACTCCACCGACGCAGGCGAACTCGCCGAGCCTCGAGCCGACGTCTCTTGGAACGGAAGGAACGTGGAGATTCCGGATCACTTCCGCAGTTACCTCGGCGACAAACTCTCCCGCCTCGAACATTTCGACGACTCGATCTACCGGTTCGACGTCGTCCTCTTCCACGAACCGAACCGGCGCCAGGCCAAGCAGAGTCAGGTCGTGGAAGTCACAGGCATCGGACGCGGACCGATCGTCCGCGCGCAGGGCAGTGGCGAGAACTTCTACGCCGCGACCGAACTGGCCTTCGACAAGCTCCACAAGCGACTGCGCCGCTCCAAGCGGCGCAAGCAGGTCCGCAAGGACGGACAGCGTCGCGCCACCTCGGTCGCCGAGGCCACCGCAGACGCATTGCCGCCGTTGCCCGAGGTGACGAAGGTGAACGGCGTCGATCCGTGGGACGACGGACTCGACGGTCACCAGCCGGGACAGGTGGTTCGCGTCAAGGACCACCCGGCCGTCCCCATGAGTGTGGACGACGCGTTGTACGAGATGGAACTCGTCGGACACGATTTCTTCCTGTTCCACGATTCCGAGACCGACAAGGCGTCAGTCGTCTACCGTCGTCACGCCTTCGACTACGGCCTCATCCGACTCGCGTAAACCGCGCGCCCACTCTGCCGCCCCCGCCGATCGGTGGGGGCGGCAGAGTGCTGTTCCGGTGACGTGTGCCATGCCTTCGGGTGTCCGCTGCGTATCATGGGACCAGGTCTGTCCGGTCCACCGTCTGACGGCGGGTGGGACCGACGGAGAACTCGACCGCCTATCAAGAGGATTACCGTTGCTCAACAAGCTGCTCCGACTCGGCGAAGGCCGTCTGGTCAAGCGACTGGATTCGTACGCGACGAGCGTGGAAGCGCTCTCCGACGAGATGGAAGCCCTCAGCGATGAGGAACTGCGCGGCAAGACCGAGGAGTTCCGCGGACGGCTCGAGAAGGGTGAGACGCTTGACGATCTTCTCCTCGAAGCGTTCGCAGTGGCCCGCGAGGCGGCCTGGCGGGTCCTGGACCAGAAGCACTTCCACGTACAGATCATGGGCGGTGCGGCGCTGCACTTCGGCAACATCGCCGAGATGAAGACGGGTGAGGGCAAGACCCTCACCTGTGTGCTGCCGGCCTACCTGAACGCACTGTCAGGCAAGGGCGTCCACGTGGTCACCGTCAACGACTACCTCGCCAAGCGCGACGCCGAGTGGATGGGCCGCGTGCACCGTTTCCTCGGTCTCGAGACGGCCGTCATCCTGACCGGGATGTCACCCGATCAGCGTCGTGTCGCCTACGCCGCCGACATCACTTACGGCACGAACAACGAATTCGGCTTCGACTACCTGCGTGACAACATGGCGCACTCGCTCGACGACCTCGTGCAACGCGGGCACAGTTTCGCCGTCGTCGACGAGGTCGACTCGATCCTCGTCGACGAGGCCCGTACGCCGCTCATCATCTCCGGCCCAGCCGACTCGTCGAGCAAGTGGTACGGCGAGTTCGCACGCATCGCACCCCTGCTGGAGAAGGACGTCCACTACGAGGTGGACATCAAGAAGAAGACCGTCGGCGTCCACGAGGCGGGTGTCGCGTTCGTCGAAGACCGCCTCGGCATCGACAACCTCTATGAACCCGAGAACTCGCAACTCGTCGGCTACCTGAACAACGCGATCAAGGTGAAGGAACTCTTCCACCGCGACAAGGACTACATCGTCCGCAACGGCGACGTGATGATCGTCGACGAGTTCACCGGGCGTGTCCTCGACGGGCGCCGCTTCAACGAGGGTCTCCACCAGGCGATCGAGGCGAAGGAGGGCGTGGAGATCAAAGCCGAGAACCAGACCCTCGCCACGATCACCCTGCAGAACTACTTCCGCCTGTACGACACCCTGTCCGGCATGACCGGTACCGCCGAGACCGAGGCCGCCGAGTTCCAGCAGATCTACAAGCTGGGAGTCGTGACGATCCCGACGAACCGACCGATGGCCCGTAAGGACCGCGCCGACCTCATCTACAAGACCGAGGAGGCCAAGTTCGACGCCGTCGTCGACGACGTCGTCGAACGCCACCGCGAGGGCCAGCCCGTGCTGATCGGCACGACGAGCGTCGAGCGGTCCGAGTACCTGTCGCGCAAACTCGCCGAAGCAGGTGTCGACCATTCGGTCCTCAACGCCAAGTTCCACGAGCAGGAAGCGCAGATCGTCGCCGAGGCGGGCCGCCTGAACGCAGTCACGGTCGCCACGAACATGGCGGGTCGAGGCACTGACGTCGTGCTCGGCGGCAACCCGGACGTCATCGCCGACACGCGCCTGCGCAAGGCCGGACTCGATCCGGTCAACACCCCCGAGGAGTACGAGGCGGCGTGGGACGAGGCGATCGACATCGCCCGCAAGGCCGCGGCGTCGGAGGCCGACGAGGTGCGTGAGGCCGGTGGCCTGTACGTGCTCGGCACCGAGCGCCACGAGTCGCGCCGAATCGACAACCAGCTGCGCGGCCGTTCCGGTCGCCAGGGCGACCCGGGCGAATCACGTTTCTACCTGTCGCTCGGCGACGAGCTCATGCGCCGCTTCAACGGAGCCGCGCTCGAGACGATCATGAACCGCGTCAACCTGCCCGAAGACGTGCCGATCGAGGCGAAGATGGTCACCCGCGCCATCCGCAGCGCGCAGACGCAGGTCGAGGAGCAGAACTTCGAGATCCGCAAGAACGTCCTCAAGTACGACGAGGTCATGAACTCGCAGCGCAAGGTGATCTACGGTGAGCGCCGCGAGATCCTCGAGGGCGAGGAGCACCGCGAACAGATCCGCGCGATGGTCGGCGACGTCGTCGGCGCGTACGCCGACGGCGCGACTGCCGAAGGGTACGCCGAGGACTGGGATCTCGAGACCCTGTGGACGGCGCTCAAAGAGCTGTACCCGATCACGCTCGATTACAAGGACGTCGTCGGCGAGACCGATGAAGGCGACCGCGACGACATCTCGCGCGACGAACTGCGCGAGAAGCTCGTCGGCGACGCGCTCGCCGCATACGACAAGCGCGTCGAGGAGATCGTGGCCGTCGCAGGCGACTCCGGCATGGCCGATCTCGAGCGTTCGGTGCTGCTGTCGGTTCTCGACCGCAAGTGGCGCGATCACCTCTACGAGATGGACTACCTCCGCGAGGGCATCCACTTGCGTTCGATGGCACAGCGCGACCCGGTGGTCGAGTACCAGCGCGAAGGCTACGACATGTTCACCGCGATGCTCGATGCGATGAAGGAGGAGACCGTCTCGATCCTCTTCAACGCGCGTGTGGAACTGCAGGCGCCCGCTCCGGCCCTCGGCACGTCGGTCAGCGACATGCTGTCCGGATTCGGAGGAGGAGACGACGCCGACGACGAGGAGGCTCGCACTTTCAGCGGTCCGGGCGAAGACGGTGCCGCCGAGATCCTGTCGCAGGCGCAGGAACTCGCGGGCGCCGCTCCGGCCCCGGCGGCCCCGGCGGCCCCCGCCGCGGGCAGCCGACGCGAGCGTCGTGAGGCTGAGCGACGCGGTCGTCGCCGCAAGTAGCGAATGTCGGTTGATGCCCGGTAGCGGAACTATCCGTTGCCGGGCATTACTGTCTAGTGCATGAGTGGAGGACTGGCGGCACTGCTGGACGACATCGCAGTGTTGGCGAAGATGGCGGCAGCGTCGGTGGACGATGTCGCGGCGGCCACCGGCAAGGCGAGCGCAAAGGCAGTCGGTGTCGTCGTCGACGACACGGCGGTCACACCGCGATACGTGCACGGGGTCCGGCCGTCGCGAGAACTGCCGATCATCGGCAAGATCGCCAAGGGATCGCTCCGCAACAAACTGCTGATCATCCTGCCCGTCGCGCTGATTCTCAGCCAGTTCGTGCCGTGGCTGCTCACCCCGATCCTGATGCTGGGCGGAACCTATCTCTGCTACGAGGGCGCCGAGAAGATCTGGGAACTCGTCTCCGGCCACGGCAAGGCCGAGTCGACCACCGACGAAGTCGGAGCCGATCAGGAGAAGACCGTCGTCAGTGGCGCCATCCGCACCGACTTCATCCTGTCGGCGGAGATCATGGTCATCGCCCTCAACGAGGTGTCCGATGAGCCGTTCGTGATGCGCACGGTGGTTCTCGCGGTTGTCGCAGTCCTGATCACGCTGCTCGTCTACGGCGTCGTCGGTGTCATCGTGAAGATGGACGACGTCGGCCTGGCTCTCGCCAAGCGCGAGACCACGGCAGTCGCCGCCACCGGACGCGGCCTCGTGCGCGCGATGCCCGTTGTGCTGTCGACGTTGAGTGCGGTCGGCATCGTCGCCATGTGCTGGGTCGGTGGGCACATCGTCCTGGTCGGCGCCGATGAACTCGGCTGGACCTCGCCGTACGGCATCGTTCACCACATCGAAGTCTGGTTCCACGACCTGATTCCGGCGATCGGGAGTGTGATCGGGTGGATCGCGAACACCGCATCGTCGGCGATCTTCGGCGTCGTCTGGGGCGGCCTGGTGGTCGCCGTTGTGCACGGCATCCCGTGGCCGTGGCGCCGCACCGCCCACTGACCGGCATTCCACGGCGCGTCCCGGAACCGACCACGGTGTGTCGTGCGTCCAACCTTGTATGAACACCATCGAGTTGCGGCCGGCACCGGAGTCGTCGGGGCCGTGTGCCGCGGCGACGCCCTCCCAGGTCGCACAGTCCGCCCGCACGGCAGTGATCGGCGCAGTCCAGCGCATACTCGAGGTGCTGGACGGCCGACGGCCGTGTGAGCACGTCTCCGCAACCGTTTCCGCGGAGGTGTTCGGGCAGGTCGCGGTCGCGCTCAAGAAGCGGGAGGCGTCCACCGCGCGGGCCCCAGTCCGCGGCGTGGCCGTTCGGCTCCGGCGAGTGCACCTGCAGATGCGGTCCGCACGGGCCGCCGAGTTCTTCGGGACAGTGGAACGCGCCGGTCGGATGCACGCCGTCGCCGGACGAGTCGAGCTGCGGCCACTGCTGCTGCCAGGACGGATGCGTAGCCCCGAAGTACATTGGGTGCTGACCGAGTTCGGTCTGATCTGAGACCAGGCCGTGTGCACACCCTAGCTACACTCAATCGCATCATGGTGAAACGACTGTCGGCGGAAGACGCGATGTACTACTTCCTCGACGGGTCTGGGACCAGCGCGCACATGGGCTCGCTGCTGGTGATCGACCCGTCGGCGGCAGGCGATGGGTCGCGGCTCGATTACCACTCCCTGGTCTCGCTTGTGGAGCGCAGACTCCAGCTGATGCCGCGTTACCGCCAGGTCGTCAAAGAGGTCACGCTCGGGCTGGGGCGTCCGCTGTGGGTGGACGACCCGGACTTCGACGTGAACTTTCACGTCCGACTCTCCGCGCTGCCGCATCCGGGTTCGATGGGGCAGCTTCAGGAGCTCATCGCCCGAATCATGTCGCGTCCGCTCGGCCGGGAACGGCCGTTGTGGGAGATGTACCTGATCGAGGGATTGTCCGGGGGGCGCGTCGCGGTGCTCACGAAGTCGCATCGCTGTCTGGTCGCCGGGGAAACGAATCGGGAGATCGGCGAGGTTGTGTGCGACACGGGTGTCGTGCCGCCGGAACTGGCCGAAGATCTCTGGATGCCCGGCTCGCCGCCCGGTCAGGCGTCCATGACAGTCGGCGCCCTCACCGACGCGATGGCACGCCCAGGAGAGCTCGTCGACTCCCTTCTTCGCGGAAACGGTCCCGTCGCCGACATCTGGTCGGTGGCCGACAAATCTGCTCGATTCGTGGCGTCCACCGTTCAACAGGTCGTCAACACCGCACCCGACAGTCCGTTGAACTCGGTGACGACGTCGTCGCGGCTGTTCGCCTGTGCGCAGGTCTCACGCCGAGACTGCATGAAGATCGCGACCCGCTTCGACTGCACCTTCAACGACGTCGTGCTGGCGGTGCTCGCCGGCGTCCTGCGCAGGTGGACGCTGTCAACGAAAGACACAGTCACCCACGGCGAGACGATCCGCGTGATCGTTCCGCTCCGCGCCCGAGAAGCGGATGCCGCCGTCTCCGGCCCGGGGCACTGGGTCCCCGAGTACGAGCCGGAGTTCGTCACCGATCTGCCGATCGGCGAGGATTCTCCGGCGGTCCGGCTCATGCAGGTGGCCGGCCTCGCCGACCGCTACTCCGGTTCGACGCGCCGACTCGCACCGGAGATGAAGCCTCTGCTCCCCGAATTGGGGATGGTGCCGTTCGCCGACTTCTCGACGCGCGCGTTCTCGCAGCTGTTCCAGCGGACCTACAACGTGCCGATCTCCATGAGCGATTCGGTGTCTCAGCGTTACCTCGCCGGCCACGCGGTGGAAGAGATCTACACGATCCCGACGCTCGCGGCGCAGCGTGCGATGGCGATCAGTGTCAATGAGTACGGTGGGGCCGTGCAGTTCGGCTTCGTCGCCGACCGCGCGGTGGTGTCCGATCTTCCGGCGATGGCCGGGTACATCGCCGAATCGCTCGACGAGCTGCTGACCAGCGGCCTTCCCCAGGATCGATGAGGAGTACCGATGCGGGTGTATCTGCCGGCGACGCTGGCCATGATCGCGGACCTGACTGCGGGTGACGATGGGTTCACACCGGTAGGTGGCACTGGATTCGCGGTGACGCCGACGCTGCGGGAGGCCTACACGTCGGGTGACGACGAAGAACTCGGCGAGGTGGCGCTCCGTGAAGCCGCTCGCGCGTCGTTGCGACTTTTGTCGGCGGAGGAAGGTGGTGACGCGTCGTTGCCGTCACGTCGTGTTGTGGTCGTGGCCGATGCGGAGGCGACCGTACGGCCAGACCTCGACGACGCGGTTGTCCGGCTGTCGGCGCCTGTCGCAGTGGGCGACATCGTCGCGGTGCACATCGACGGCGCTGCGGCGGAGCCCGCGGTGATCGCAGCGGTGGCCGCTGTCGACGCAGCCGATCTGGGCGACGAGGATGCCGAACTCACGATCGGCGACGTCGAGGACCAAGATCTCGGTTGGTATGCGACGCAGGAGCTTCCCTTCCTCCTCGAACTCCTCTGATAGAAGCGGACAAAAACTGACCGCATAGGCCGTCACACTTCAGTGAGAACCTCAACCGGGGTCATCGCAACTCAGGAGGACGACGTGTACACACCCGCACAGGACAACGAGATCACCGGCCTGGCCAGTTACATCGATCAGCAGCTCGACGCCATCCGCGCCGCGGCGTTCGGTCTCACCGAAGAGCAGGCCTGGGCCACGCCGTGCCGGAGCGCTCTCTCGGTTGCGGGCATCATCAAGCACGCCGAGTACGGCATGCGAGGCGGGGTGAACCGACTCACCTCCGGTCCGAGCGACTACGCCCTCGACGAGGCTGGATTCGCCGCCTACCTGGGGAGCTTCGCCGCGACGGGCGGTGAGTCGGCATCCGATGTGATCGCCCGCTTCGACGCGACTCGAGTCGAGTTCCTCGACGTGGTCCGCAGTGTCGACCCCGACGCCGACTCGGTCGAGCCGCCTGCGCCGTGGGACGGAGTCTTCGACGCTCGTCCGATCAAGGTGCGGTACTACTTGGCTCACCAGGTCGAGGAGTACGCACGCCACGCCGGTCACGCGGACATCATCCGCGAGCAGATCGACGGCCAGGCGGTGCCGGGTCTGGTGCTGTCTCTGGCCGGCGCTCCGGCGAACGACTTCTTCGCACCTTTCCACGCGGCGCCCGGAACGTTGCTGTCGTGACGTCCCCGTTCGCCCTGGCGGCTTCGAACCGCTAACCTACGGAAGCGTAAGTTAGTAGTTCCGGGGGACCGGAACCGGCAGAGGAGACGAACATGGGCTGGCGGGAACGTTTCGAGGCACCGGTCGCAGGAGTCGCGGGCGGACAAGGCGGGAACTGGGTACGTGCTGCTGTTGCGCGCGTGACCACGCCGTTGCTACCGGACGACTATCTCCACCTGGTGAATCCCCTGTGGTCGGCCCGTGAGCTGCGCGGCCGCGTGATCTCGGTGACGCCGGTGACCTCGGACAGCGCGACGATCGTGATCGCGCCCGGTTGGGGATTCTCCTTCGACTATCACCCGGGGCAGTACATCGGGATCGGTGTGCAGCAGGGTGGCCGCTGGGTGTGGCGGTCGTACTCGCTCACCTCGGAGCCGGACAGTTCGGTGGCCGAGCGCACGGTCGCGATCACCGTCAAGGCCATGCCCGAAGGATTCCTGTCCTCGCACCTGGTGAGCGGCCTGACGCCGGGTACGGTCGTCCGACTGGCCGCTCCGGCCGGAGAGTTCGTTCTGCCCGACCCGCTCCCGGAGAAGCTGCTCTTCGCGACGGCCGGCAGCGGCATCACGCCGATCATCTCGATGCTGCGAACCATGGCTCGCCGCGGCCAGCGGGTGGACGCGGTGCTTGTGCATTCGGCGCCGGAGGAGTCGGACGTCTTGTTCGGTGACGAACTCCGCGGTTACGCAGACGCCGGACTCATCGACCTGAAGCTTCGACTGACCCGGAGGGACGGGCGAGTGAGCGCCACCACGTTCGACGATCTGGTGCCGGACTGGGCCGAGCGGCAGGCCTGGGCGTGCGGACCGGGCGGTTTTGTCGACATGCTGACCGGGCTCTTCCGCGCCGGCGGTCGTGAGGATCGGCTGCATGTTGAACGCTTCGCGTTGGAACGCGGTGCCGCGGGTGCGCAGGGGGGCACGGTCACGTTCGGTCGCGGCGGCAAGCAGGCCGAGGTCGACGGCGCCGCGACTCTGCTCGAGGCGGGTGAGCAGGCCGGTGTGCTTATGCCGTTCGGCTGCCGAATGGGCATCTGTCAGAGCTGTGTCGTGATGCTCGACAAGGGCTGTGTGCGTGACCTCCGGACTGGAGTCGAACACGTTGAGGGTGAGCGGATTCAGACCTGCGTCAGCGCCGCGGCGGGTGACTGCACGCTCGACGTGTGACACGTCACTAGACAACTTACGGACGCGTAACCTACGATTGCGTAAGTTAGTTCTTTCCAGGAGAGGAGTGGCCGTGGCCATCGCCGACGTACCCGAGTACGCGCACCTGACCGACGCCGACGTGGAGGCGCTGCGGGTCGAACTAGACGCCATTCGCGCCGACATCGAAGCCGACCGCGGCGAACGTGATGCGCGGTACTTGCGCAACACGATTCGCTTTCAGCGCGGCCTCGAGTTCACCGGACGTCTCCTCACCGTCGGTGCACGCAAGCGTCCACTGTGGTGGGCGGGCGCCGCGACGCTCGGCGTCGCAAAGATCGTCGAGAACATGGAACTCGGCCACAACGTGATGCACGGCCAGTGGGACTGGATGAACGATCCGGAAGTCCACTCGACATCGTGGGAGTGGGACAACACCGGCCCGAGCGCACACTGGAAGCACACCCACAACTACGTGCACCACAAGTACACGAACGTTCTCGGCATGGACGACGACGTGGGCTACGGTCTGCTCCGCGTGACCCGCGATCAGCGGTGGCGTCCGTTCTACCTGGGTAATCTCGTCTACAACACTGCATTGGCGCTGCTCTTCGAATACGGTGTGGCGGCCCAGCACCTCGAGCTAGGCAAGAAGCGCAAGACGCCGGAGGCGAAGGCGGAACTCCAGCGGGACCTGCGCGATGTTGGACGCAAGATCGGGCGGCAGGCGGGCAAGGACTACCTGCTGTTCCCGGCACTCGTCGGCGCCGTGACGCGCTCACCCGAGGCCGCCCGCAAGACCGCGACGGCGAACCTGCTGGCCAACGTCATTCGCAATGTCTGGACCAACGCGGTCATCTTCTGCGGTCACTTCCCGGACGGTGCGGAGAAGTTCACCAAGGCCGACATGGACAACGAGACGCAGGGCCAGTGGTACCTGCGGCAGATGCTCGGCAGTGCGAACTTCCGGTCCGGCCCGGTTCTGGCGTTCATGAGCGGAAACCTGTCGTACCAGATCGAGCATCACCTGTTCCCGGATCTGCCGAGCAATCGGCTCGCAGAGATCTCGGTTCGTGTGCAGAAGATCTGCGCGGACTACGACCTCCCGTACACGACGGGGTCCTTCCTGGTGCAGTACGCGAAGTCGTGGCGGACCATCGCCAAACTGTCGCTCCCGAACAAGTATTTGAGCGCGACCAGTGACGATGCGCCGGAGACTGCGTCGGAGCGACGGTTCCGTGCAGACGGTCAGCCACGCCTCAAATCGTCTATCGATGAGACGACCGGCCGACGGCGTGGACTCAAGACTGCGATCGTGGACAACCGGACGCGACGGAAGCAGCGCGCAAGCGCATAATGGGACCTAATGGCGATCTCGGATATCAATGAGTATGCACACCTGACCGACGCGGATGTCGAAGCGCTCGGTGCCGAACTGGACGCTCTGCGCCGGGAGGTGGAGTCGAGTCTCGGCGAACGGGACGCCCGCTACCTTCGGCGAACCATTCAGGCGCAGCGGGGGCTGGAGTTCCTCGGGCGGGTGGCGCTTCTCGGCAGCCATCGCCGGTCGCTGTGGTGGCTCGGCACCGGTGCGTTGTCTGCGGCCAAGATCATCGAGAACATGGAACTCGGCCACAACGTGATGCACGGCCAGTGGGACTGGATGAACGATCCCGAGGTCCACTCCACGACGTGGGAGTGGGACATGGTGTGCGCGGCACCCCATTGGAAGCACTCGCACAACTACATTCACCACAAGTACACGAACGTTCTCGGCATGGATCACGACGTGGGCTACAAGCTCCTACGTGTGACCAGAGACGATCCGTGGGAACCGAGGCGGCTGCTCCAGCCGTTCTCCAACCTGTTTCTCGCTGCCACGTTCGAGTGGGGCATCGCCCTTCATGACCTCGACCTGAAGGAAGTGGTCGCCGGTCGTCGCCCGATCGAGGAGGCGCGTCCGGAGATCCAGCGGTTCGTCTACAAGGCGGCCAGGCAGATGGGCAAGGACTACGTCCTGTTCCCGATGCTGTCCGGGCCGAACTTCAGGCACACGCTCACTGCGAACCTGACTGCGAACTTCATCCGCAACCTCTGGGCGTACGTGGTGATCTTCTGCGGTCACTTCCCCGACGGTGCCGAGAAGTTCACGACGGCGACGCTCGAGGACGAGACTCAGGGCCAGTGGTACCTGCGGCAGATGCTCGGTACCGCGAACTTCGACGCCGGACCGACGCTGGCTTTCCTCAGTGGCAACCTCTGCTACCAGATCGAGCACCACGTCTACCCGGATCTGCCCAGTAATCGGTACGCGGAGATCTCCGTACGGATTCGTGAACTCTGCGACAAGTACGACTTGCCGTACAACACCGGATCGTTCGCAATGCAGTACCTGCGCACACTGCGGACCATCAACAAGCTCGCGCTTCCGGACTGGATGCTCACGGCGACAACGGACGATGCGCCCGAGACGGCGTCCGAGCGTCGCTTCGACTCGATTCAGCCGCGGGCTCGTGGCCTGCGTACCGCGATCGCCACGCTCAAGGAACGTCGTCGCGCCGCTAAGGCCTGAGGATTGGGCAGCGGGGTCCCGCGTGAGCCATGGTCGTCGACCGAGGTCGGCGACGGTCGACCGATTGATCAGGGAGCCGCGTCGACTGGTGGCTCGTCGGCCGGGCCTGTCGCGCTGACCGAGGCGAGGAGTTCGCGTACCGCCATGGCACGGCGATGCGACGCGCCTTCAAGGGCGTCCAGCGCACACTCCGGGTCGGCGGGCGGGCCGAGATGTGTGCATCCTCGGGGACAGTCGTCCGTCGCATCGCGGAGATCGTCGAAGGCCTCGACGATCTGATCCGGCGTGACGTGCGCGAGGCCGAAAGAGCGGATCCCGGGGGTGTCGACCACCCATCCACGACCGTCGGGAAGCGCGAGCGCCACCGACTGAGTCGACGTGTGCCGGCCCTTTCCGACTCCGGAGACGACGCCGGTCGCACGGTCGGCATCCGGCACGAGGCGGTTGACCAGTGTCGACTTGCCGACGCCCGAATGCCCGATCAGGGCGGTCAGCTTGTGGTCGAGCGTCGCCCACAGCTCGTCGAGCGGGTCGTCGCGTCCTGCGACGATGACGGGAAGGTCGAGGTCGGCGAAATGTGCCGCGAACTCGGTCGGCGTGGCGAGGTCGGACTTCGTCAGGCACAGGACCGGCGAGAGTCCGCCTGCGTACGCTGCGGCCAGTGCGCGTTCGACGAAGCCGGTCCGCGGGGGCGGATCGGCGAGCGCCGTGACGATCAGCAGCTGGTCGGCGTTGCCGACGACGATTCGTTCGTACGGGTCGGTGTCGTCCGCGGTGCGCCGAAGGACCGTTCGCCGGTCTTCGACGCGGACGATCCGGGCGAGAGTGTCGGGCCTGCCGGACAGGTCGCCGACCACGCCGACCCGGTCGCCGACGACGATCGGCGTCCGGCCGAGTTCCCTGGCGCGCATGGTGACTATCCGGCGGTCCGGATCGTCGTCGAGCACACAACCCCACCGTCCACGGTCGACAGACACGACCATCGCGGTCTGGGCATCGGCGTGTGCGGGGCGGGTCTTGGTGCGTGGACGAGTGCCTTTACCGGGCCGGATGCGGACATCCGACTCGTCGTACGCCTGGGCGCTTTTGTTCTTTGCCCCGCGGCTCAAGAGGCCGACCCGGCCATCGTCTCCCACATCGACACGAAGTCGGGAAGGGTTTTTGCGGTGGTGCCGACGTTGTTGACCTCGACTCCCCGAACCCGCAGTCCAAGCAACGATCCCGCCGTCGCCATCCGGTGGTCCGCGTAGGTCTGCCACACACCCTCGTGGAGTGGGACGCCCGTGATCACGAGACCGTCGTCGGTCTCCCGGCAGTCGCCTCCGAGCCGGTTGATCTCGGTGGTGAGGGCTGCGAGTCGGTCGGTCTCGTGTCCGCGCAGATGCGCGATGCCGCGGAGCGTCGACGTGCCGTGCGCCAGTGCGGTGAGTGCCGCGATCGTCGGTGTCAGCTCGCCGACATCGCGCAGGTCCGCGTCGATCGGCGACAGGACGTCGGGGCCGGTCACAGTGAGCAGACCGTCGTCGCTGCGCGAGGCGACGGCGCCCATTCGCTCGAGGATGTCGACGATCTCCGCACCCGGCTGGGTGGTGGCGGCGGGCCAGCGCGGCACGCTCACACGGCCACCGGTGGCCGCCGCGGCGGCGAGGAATGCGGCGGCGTTGGAGAGGTCGGGTTCGATCGTCCAGTCGACGGCGGAGATCGGTCCGGGGCGGACCGTCCACGACGTGTTGTCGGTGGCGGCGTCGACCTGGACGCCCGCAGTGCGCAGCATGTCGACTGTCATGTCGATGTGCGGCATGGACGGCACCGGTGCGCCAGAGTGCGTGATCTGCACTCCATGGGTGAAGCGTGCGGCGGACAGCAGCAGGGCCGACACGAACTGCGACGACGCCGACGCATCGATCGTGACCGGACCGCCTGCCACCGCACCCGTCCCGTGGACGGTGAACGGCAGCGAGTCTCCGTCTATCGACACTCCCAGGTCGCGAAGGGCGTCGAGAACCGTGTGCAGGGGGCGGGTCCGCGCCTGCTCGTCGCCGTCGAACGCGGCGTCGCCGGTGGCGAGAGCTGCCGCGACAGGCAGGAATCGCATCACTGTCCCTGCGAGGCCGCAGTCGACCGAGCCTCCGTGCAGCGGTGCGGGTGTCACCTCGATGCTGGTCGGGTCCGCAGGGGCGGCAGTGATCACGGTGCCGAGGGCCGCCAGGCCGGCGAGCATCAGGTCGGTGTCGCGGCTGCGAAGCGTGCCCGTGACGCGCGACGGGCCGTCGGCGAGTGCCGCCAGGATCAGAGCGCGGTTGGTGATCGACTTCGATCCGGGCAGGTCGACGACCGCGTCGACCGATCCTGTGACATAAGGCGACAGCCAGTTGCTCATGAGGTCCAGTCTTTCACGTCTTCGCGGGAGGCCTCTGGTCGCGGCGCAACGGATGATCGGCGGGGATCTGGACGATGATGATCGTCCGCCCATCCGGGTCGGAGACTGACATCTCCACCAGCCCCCAGGGTTTGGTCTCCGGCTCGGAGGCGATCGGCACGCCGTCGGCCGAGAGGCGGTCGCGCTCGGACCGGATGTCGCGGACCTGCAGCCACAAAGTGTCGCCGCCGGGCCGCTCGGCCGGCATGTGCGCGGGGATCTCGATGTGGCTCGTGCCGGCGTGGAACACGACGCCGCCAGGGTATTCGCGGGCGATTGCGAGTCCGAGTCGGTCGCGGTAGAAGGCAGTGAGGACTGCAGGATCCGGTGAAGTCAGCAGAATGCGGCTCGTCAAGACCTCCATGTGTCCACGGTAGACGCGCGAGAAGCCGCCTCGGCCGCTTCCTGGCCGATGCGTTCGAACTGGTCGCCCATCGCCTCGGACAGGGCCTGCGCGGCGGAGAGGGGACGCACCATGACCATGAAGTCGTCGATCTTGCCGTCGTCGTTCACGTGTATGAAGTCGGTGCCGGTCAGGGCCTTGCCGTCGATCGTCGTCTCGAACATCAGGGCGTGATCGCGGCCGTCCGCACTGCGGTACTCGCGGACGTAATGGAAGCCGTCGCCCATCACCCGGATCACGCCGCGCAGGATGGCGGCGGTGATGTGTCGCCCTTGGTACGGCTTGAAGGCGACCGGGCTGGTGAAGACCACGTCGTCGGCGAGGAGTCGGTCGATCGTCTCGTGGTCGCGGGCATCGACGGCGTCGCGGAACTCGCGCATGTGCGCTCCTTAGTCAAAAAATTGATTACCGTGCTCGTTCGAGTATTGCCTGCACCTGTCGGCCTGTCCAGGGTTCGGCAGTCAATTTGTTGACTAATCTGACTGCATGGCACTTCGGCACGCGCTGCTCGCGACTCTTCTGACAGTGGGGGAGTCGTCGGGCTACGACCTCGCGAAGGAATTCACTCCAGAGCGCGCGACATTCTGGGTGGCTTCGCCGCAGCAGATCTACCGAGAGCTCGATGGGATGGAGGCGGCTGGGCTGGTCTCGGCGCGTGTTGTCGTCCAGGAGCGCAGGCCCGACAAGCGGATGCTCACGATCACCGGCTCCGGCCTCGCTGAACTGGAGTCCAACTCCCGCGACGTCGCCAAGCCGGTCGCAATCCGTGACGAGATGATGGTGATGGTGCAGAGCGTCGCTGCGGGCGACAGATCCGCCGTATGCCGCGCCGTTCGTGATCGGATGAACGCGTCCCGGCGAAAGCTGGCGCATTATGAACGCCTCGAAGCGAAGTATCGGGCTGGACGTGCCGATGCCGAACTGTATGCGGACGAGCACGTCGCGGGGCCGTACCTGACGTTGCTGCGTGGACTGTCGTTCGAGCAGGAGAACATCACCTGGAGCGAGACCGTGCTTCGGGTGCTGGAGAGGGAGAGCGACGATGCCTGAGGTGAGTGCCGGAATCCTGTTGTTTCGCGCTGGTGAGGACGAGGTGGAGGTGTTGCTTGTGCACCCCGGCGGGCCGTTCTTCGCTCGCAAGGACGACGGTGCGTGGTCGATACCGAAGGGCCTGGTGGAGTCCGGTGAGGACTTGCTCGGCACCGCTCGTCGCGAGTTCTTCGAGGAGACCGGTCATCTCGTGCCCGGAGGGGATGCCATCGAACTCGGCGTCGTCCGGCTTCGCAGCGGCAAGCGCGTTCACGGTTTTGCGGTCGAAGGCGACCTGGACGCGGACACGATCGTGAGCAACGTCTTCGAGATGGCATGGCCGCCGAAATCGGGCCGCACACAGATGTTTCCGGAGGTGGATCGGGCGGGATGGTTCTCGGCGGCGGAGGCGCGCGTGAAGCTCAACGCCGCACAATCGGAGTTCGTCGACAGGCTGATCGAGAATCGTCGAGGCTGATATTCGAAGTCTTCAGGCCAGACTGCTGGCGTGGCGTCACGGCTTGGCAGGTCTCGGGATCGCGGTTTGCGCCGAGAACCCGGACATCGTCTTCGATGACGCTCGGCAGCCACGGAAGCATCGGGACCGACCAGGCCTTGTGCATCGAGTCGAGCCAGAACAGACGGTCGCCGATCGCGGTCGGTGGCAGCACGGGCAGGTCGGGTGGTGAAGCGGAGCATGCGCTGGTTCCGATCAGGACCGCTACGAGGCCGATGGATCCGATTCGCGTCGACAGCCTCATATCCCATTCGTATCCGGGCATGCCGCACTCCTGGGGCGATTCGGCTATTTCGGCCCCTGGATGAGTCTGGGGTCGCCGTTGGTGTCCAGCGAGGGGCGCGGCGTTTCCACGCGACTTCCGCCGGGTCACTCGGTCCCGGGGAGCCCAGTCACGAACTCCCCGAGACGATCGAGGCCGATCCGGAGATCCGATTCGGCGGTCGCATAGGAGAGGCGAACGTACTGTTCCGCACCGATGTCGCCGAAGTCTTTGCCGGGCGTCAGCGCGACGTGAGCCGAGGCGAGCGCCCGCTCGCAGAAATCCGAAGCCGTCAAACCCGTCCGACTGACGTCGACGTACACGTAGAACGCGCCGTCCGGAGGAACCGGAACGTCCAAGCCGATGCGCTGCAGGCCGTCGAGGACCAGGTTCCGTCGGTCGTGCAAGGTGTCGCGGCGTGCCTCCGCCACGGCGACGGTCTCCGGATCGAAGCAGGTCAACGCGGCGATCTGTGACGGTGTCGGAGGACAGATGTAGTAGTTCTGCGCGAGCCGTTCGGCGACCGGGATCATCTCCTCGGGGACCACCGCCCAGCCGAGCCGCCAGCCCGTCATCCCGAAGTACTTCGAGAAGCTGTTGATGACGATCGCGCCGGGGTCGTCGGCGGCGATGCTGCGGCGGTCGCCGTCGGCGAGACCGAGGTAGATCTCGTCGACGATCCGCCATCCGCCCCGACCCTCGGTCACGCGGCACAGGTCGAGCAGATCCTCGTACGCGAGCGATGTGCCCGTCGGGTTGGACGGCGATGCGACCATCACGCCGCGTGTGCGTTCCGACCACGCTGCTGCGACGTCGCCCGGCGTGAGCTGGAAACGGCCCTCGGGGCCGGTCTCGAGCAAGCGCACGTCAGCGCCGAAGCTCTCCGCGAAACGCCGGTTACACGGATACGACGGGTCGCCGACCAGGACTTCGTCGCCAGGGTCGATGAGCGCCGCGCACGACAGCAGCAGCGCCGCCGACGCGCCCGTCGTGACGACTACACGACGGGCGTCGATCGGAGCGCCGAACTGCGACCCACTGAACTGCGCGATGCGTTCACGCAGTTCCGGAAGGCCGAGCGCACCGGTGTAGGCAAGCGGACGGCCGTCGGTGAGGCCACGAACCGCTTCCAAGAACGCTGGTGGCGCACCGAAGTCCGGCTCGCCGATGTTCAGCTTCACGACGTGGACGCCGGTGGCCTCCAACTCGGCGGCATGCTTGCCGAACTCCATGGCGTAGAACGGCGTGACTGCCTCGGCTCGGCGGGAGAAGCGCATGCGGTCATCGTATGCACCGCATACGGGGAGCGACGATCAAGCCGGAACCCAGTTGAAGGTGTCGGGATCCGGACCGAGCCTGCGGTCCGCGTCGAGCGCGTCGATTCGGGCAGCCTGCTCGTC
Source organism: Gordonia sp. PDNC005 (assembly GCF_016919385.1). Lineage (NCBI taxonomy): Bacteria > Bacillati > Actinomycetota > Actinomycetes > Mycobacteriales > Gordoniaceae > Gordonia > Gordonia sp. PDNC005. The sequence continues at coordinate 2,819,663 of NZ_CP070351.1, read as the reverse complement.
CGACAGCTCAAAATCGAACAGCGCACTGTTCTCAGCGGCCCGGGCAGGCGACGACGACTTCGGGAAGATCACGTCGCCACGCTGGATGTGCCACCGCAGCGTTACCTGTGCGACGGTGCGCTCCACCTGCGCCGCGATCTCGGCGAGGACCGGATCGTCGAGGACCGCACCCTGTCCGATCGGCGCCCACGCTTCGGTGACGATGCCGTGCTCGCGGTTGAACGCGCGCAGCGGGGCCTGCTGGAAGTACGGATGCACCTCGATCTGGTTCACCGCGGGGACCACCTCGGTGTTTGCGAGCAGGCGCTCGAGGTGACCTCGCTGAAAGTTCGAGACACCGATCGTGCGCAGCGCCCCGGACCGGTATTGGCCTTCGAGGGCGCGCCATGTGTCGACGAAGTCGCCGACCTCGGGAAGTGGCCAGTGGACGAGGTACAGGTCGATCGGGCCGAGTCCGAGTTCGTCGGTAGAGCGGGCGACAGCGTCCACAGCGACCGCGGGGTCGTGGGCGTTGTTGTTCAGCTTGCTGGTCACAAACACATCCGAGCGCGACAGACCCGACTCGCGGACCGCCTCTCCGACCTCACGCTCGTTGCCGTACATCTGCGCCGTGTCGATATGGCGGTAGCCCGCTTCCAGGGCAGTCAGGACCGCGTCCTTCGTCTCGCGCGGCGGAATCTGATAGGTGCCGAATCCGAGCTGAGGGATGTCGACGCCGTTGTTGAGTGTGATGGACGGAATGGTGTTGTCTGCCATGACATGTTCAATGCGGTCCCGGCGTCCGAGTATTCCCGGATGGGGGAACACCCGGATCTTCTCCCTGGGTTCCGCTCGGGACTGATGCTTTCCGTCGTACGCGGTGGCACCGTGAAGTCATGAGCACATTCACTGAGAACACAGCGTCCACCGGCGTATCGATCTGGAAGATCGTCGCCATCGTCATCGCGATCATCGTCGCAGTGTCCCTGATCGGGCCGATTCTTCACGCGGCGTTCTGGATCGGACTGTTCGCGCTCGCGGCCGTCGGCGCCTACTCGTTGTTCAAGTCGAAGGGCTGACTCGCGGCCTACGATGGGCCGCATGACTCGGAAACTCGTTGCGACAGCATTCGGCGCGCCCCGTGAAGTCTTGACCGTCGTAGACGTTGAACTGCCGACCGCGTCTGGCGACACGGTGACAGTCGACGTCCGCGCCGCCGGACTCAACCCGTTCGACGTGAAGAGCGTCCAGGGCGTCATGGGGGAAGACCCGTCGAAACTGCCGTTGCAGATCGGGAACGAATGCTCCGGGGTGGTCCGCGAAGCTCCGGCCGGCAGCGGACTCGCGTCCGGCGATCGAGTGGTCGTCTACCCGGCGTCGGGAGCGTTCGCCGAGACCGTCGTCGCCCCAACGGCGTCGGTGCACAAACTGCCCGACACCCTCGACTTCGACCAGGCTGCAGGGTTGCTCCTCGCGGGGGTGACGGCCTACGACCTGGTCGAGACCCTCGGCATCTCCGAGAAGGACACGGTTCTTGTGCACGGCGGCGCCGGCGCGGTCGGGTCGATCGCCGTTGTACTCGCAGTGGGCCGCGGGGCCACCGTCATCGCGACGGCGTCCCCGGCCAATCACGAAGCGGTCCGTGCGCTCGGAGCGACGCCTGTCGACCATCACTCCGCGCTGCTCGACGCCGTCCGATCAGCCGCGGCGTCCCCTGTCACCGCAGTGATCGACACGGTGGGAGTCGACGACGCGATCAACGCCTCGCTGGAACTCGTCGAACCGGCGAGGGTCGCGAGCATCGCCGCCTGGGGCCGTTCCGGTGACGGCATCACGATCCTCAACGGCTCCACCGACGCGAGCAAGCGACATCGCCGCGACGCAGTCCAACCGTTGCTCGCCGCTGCCGCCGACGGTCGGATCGTGCTCGAGATCGCGGGGACGTCCACACTCGACGACGCGGCCGACTCCTTCGACGCGCTCGCCGGCAGGCATCCCCGCGGCAAGTACATTCTGCACCCGTAGTCCGTGGCCGTTCCGAACGCCCAGGTCGTGCGTGCGCTGCGCGCGATCGTCGGCGACACCCACGTCGTCACCGAGTCCGACGTCGCAGCTCCGTATCTGACCGACTGGACAGGCGAGTGGCACGGCGACGCGGCGGTGGTCCGTCCCGGCGACACCGCGGAAGTGGCGGCTGTGCTCCGACTGTGCACCGCGCATGAGGTCAAAGTGACGCCCCAGGGAGGCAACACCGGGCTCGTCGGCGGGTCCACACCACCGCCGAACGACTCACGACCGTGGGTGCTGCTGTCGCTGCGCAGGCTCGACACCGTCGGGCTGCCCGACGGAAGCGGGATGTGCATTCGGGCAGGTGCGGGTGCGACCTTGACGAAGGTGCACACCGCCGCCACCGCGGTCCCCGAACTCGGCCTGATGTTCGGGGTCGACCTCGCGGCGCGCGATTCGGCGACGATCGGCGGCATGGTCGCCACGAACGCGGGCGGCATCCGAATGATCCGGTACGGCGACATGCGCTCCCAGGTTCTCGGTCTCGAGGCGGTGCTGCCGTCCGGCGAGGTCTTCTCACGGTGGCGGCCCCTGCGCAAAGACAACGTCGGTTATCACCTGCCCGGCCTGATCACAGGCAGTGAGGGCACTCTCGCCGTGGTCACCCGTGTGCTCCTGAGACTGGTCCAGCGCACGTACCGGACTGGGGTCGCGCTTGTCGGCGCGGCGGACGTCGACGCGGCGCGGCGAGTGCTGTTCGCCGTGCAACGGTCCGGTCACACGATCGAAGCCGCCGAGATCATGACCAGAACCGGAGTCGATCTCGTAGCTCAAACCGGCGTCCGGACGCAGATCGACGCCGGCGCGACGCTGCTGGTCGAGATCGTCGGTGGGGTCGAGGAACTGTCCGAATCGCTCGCACGGGCGGGCGACGACGTGCTCGACGCCGTCGTCGACGCCGGACCGGCACGCGAACTGTGGCGAGTGCGCGAATCGCACACCGAGACCATCGCGCGTTCGTCGACCACGCCTCCGGTGAAGCTCGACGTCTCGGTGCCGATGGGGGATGTGCATCAGCTCATCACCAGAGTCGAGGAGTTCGCGGGCCGCTCGGGAGTCCGGGCGGTCCAGTTCGGGCACATCGGTGACGGCAACATCCACGTCAATCTGCTCGACGTCCCCGCTGAGAAACGTCAGACCGCCGCCGACGGCGTACTCGGGATCGTCGTTGCGCTCGGTGGCAGCATCAGTGCCGAACACGGAATCGGTCGTGCCAAAGCGGCCTCGATCAGTCTCGGCCGTGACGCCGTCGACGTCGCGGCCATGCGCGCGATCAAGAGTGCACTCGATCCGGGACAACTGATGAACCCCGGTGTGATCTTCGATGAATCCAGGTAACCTGTGACGACGGGTTACGGACAACTGGGGAGACAGTCATGAACGACCTGGCACTCGATCACCAAGCGATCATCGTCGGCGCCGGATTCGGCGGTATCGGGGCCGGGATCGAGCTGAAGCGGCAGGGGATCACCGATCTGGCGATCCTCGAGCGCGAAGACGAGCTCGGTGGAACCTGGCACGTGAATCACTATCCGGGACTGGCCGTCGACATCGCATCTGTCACCTACTCGTACTCGTTCGAACCGAATCCGAACTGGTCGCGGCTCTTCGCGCCCGGCGCCGAACTGAAGAAGTACGCCGAGCACGTCGCCGACGTCTACGACCTCCGCAGGCACATGGAGTTCGGCGTCACCGTCGAACGCGCCGAATGGGACGACTCCGGGTTCTGGACCGTTCACACGACCGACGGCACCAGCCGAACAGCACAGTTCCTCGTGACGGCCACCGGATTCCTGTCGCAGCCGTACACGCCCGACTTCCCCGGCATCAAGACCTTCGCCGGCGACATAATCCACACCACTGCGTGGCAGGACGGCTACGACTTCGCAGGCAGACGCGCCGCGGTAATCGGGACCGGCGCCACCGCGGTCCAGTTGATCCCAGAGATCGCGAAATCCGCTCGCCACCTGACGGTGTTCCAGCGAACCCCGATCTGGGTGGTGCCGAAAGTCGACTTCCCGATACCGGCTCCGGTCCGTCGACTCTTCGGCGCAGTGCCGGCGACTCAGAAGATCGCCCGAGCGATCAACACGTCCATGCTCGAGATGCTGATGGTCGTCGGTGTGCTCCACTACCGCCAGGCCAAGCCCGGAAATCGACTCGCCGCGCTGCTCGCCAAGGCGCACATGCGCGCGCAGGTGCGCGACCCGAACACTCGTCGCCAGCTCACCCCGACGTACGACTTCGGCTGCAAACGCCCGACGTTCAGCAACACCTACTTTCCGGTGTTCAATCAGCCGGACGTCGACCTCGAGACGTCGTCGATCGTCCGAGTGGAGGCCGACGGGATCGTCGTGGAGGGGGAGAAGAAGATCCCGGTGGACACCCTGGTGCTGGCGACGGGCTTCAACCTGTGGGATGTCAACTTCCCCGCCTTCCAGGTGATCGGGCGCGAAGGTCGGGACCTGGGGAAGTGGTGGCGCGACGGCCGGTTCCAGGCGTACGAGGGTGTCGCCGTCCCGAAGTTCCCGAACTTCCTCACCCTGAACAGTCCGTACTCCTACAGCGGCCTGTCGTACTTCACGACCATCGAGGGGCAGATGCGACACATCGCCCGGCTGTTCGGCGAGCTGCGGAGGCGCGGCGCCGATCGTTTCGAGGTCACTGAGCAGGCCAACTCCGACTACCTCGACAAGTCGACCGAGAGGCTCGGCGACTCGGTGTTCTACGCCGGGGACTGTGCATCGTCGCGGAGCTACTACTTCAATCAGCACGGTGAAGCGACCCTGCTCCGCCCCCAGGCGACATTGTCGACCCTGCGTGAGATGGAGAACTTCCCACTCGACGACTACACGTACGCCTGACTGGGTTCAGCGACCGAATCGCTGGCGATAGTCGTCAGCGACGGCATCCGCGCGCTGGATCTGGACCGCGTCGACAAGCGCGGCGTCCAATCCGTTGTTGATGAGAAGATGACGGCGGTATACCCGGATCAGCGCGATCTGGAAGTACACGAAAGGGATCAGGATCAAGAGCATCATTCCGCCGCGAAGCAGGAGCGGACCGGGGATGAACCAGAATCCGACGAGCAGTGGAACCAGGGGGATCAACCCGCGGACGATGTACCGGCGCACGTGACCGGGTCCGGTGAGATCGTTGCGCACCCATTCGCGCATCGAGGCGGGCAGCGGGCGTCCCAGCAGGTAACCGATCTTCTGCAGCAGTCCCGGATGCGTCGCGCTCATAGGGGAATCATCCCATGTCGCGAACGTCGTCCAACAACTCGGGACCGTTGTTCGACACCCGGTTGACCAGCGGTGACACCTGCCGTATCGCGATCCGCTCAACGAGCTCCAGCGCGGGCGGCGCCAGCAGTCCCGGGTCGGCCGGGGAGTCGGGGTCGAGCCACGCGTCCCAATACTCGAACGGCATGATCAGCGGCATCCGATGGTGCACCTCGGTCAACGGGCCCACGGCGTCCGTCGTGATGATCGTGGTACTGGAGACCCACGCGGAGTCGTCTCCGGCGGCCCTCGCCTCGGCGGGCCGCCACGCCGCCCACAAGCCACCCATGAACAGCCGTGTGTTGTCGTCTGGCGACATGAAGTAAGGGATCTTCGTCGGCTTACCGTTGGCGCCGGTCGGCCCCGGCTTCCACTCGTACCAGCCGTCCATCGGCACAAGGCAGCGTTTCCCTTTGAGCGAGTTGCGGAACGCGGGCTTCTGCGAGAGCGACTCGGCGCGCGCGTTGAACAACAGTGGACCCTTGCCCAACTCCTTCGTCCACGACGGCACCAGGCCCCACCGCATCGCCCGGACGCGCCGAGCCGGATCGTCGTCGGGACATCCGTGGTCGTGACGGTCGACGACGGTCATCACCGTGGTCGTCGGTGCGACGTTGTAGTTGACGGGGGAGAAGGACTCGGGGGAGAAGGATTCAGGGACCACCTCGTTCCGCGCGTCGAGTTCCGCCGCCAACTTCGCCGGATCGGTGGTCACCGCATAGCGTCCGCACATGTCGTCCATGCTGGCACGGAACAAGCAGCGGTCGCGAGGCGTTGCACATCCCGCAGCCGTCGAAACCACGACGGAGAAGACCAGGAGGTGAGGGACCCGGTGACGACAGCGACCGCGACAGCCCTGGAACCGAAGATGTTGATCACGTGGCCGGTAGACTCGTCCGAACAAGCGTCGAGTGAAGGGAACCCCGTGGCTGAAGAGAGCGAACGTGAGGAGACGCAGGCCGAGCTCACCGAGCGGTTCGAACGTGACGCGCTTCCGCTGCTCGATCAGTTGTACGGCGGCGCCCTGCGGATGACCCGCAACCCCGCCGATGCCGAAGATCTTGTGCAGGAGACATTCGTGAAGGCGTTCTCCGCATTCTCGTCGTTCCGCGAGGGCACGAACTTGAAGGCGTGGATGTACCGCATCCTCACCAACACGTACATCAACTCGTATCGGAAGAAGCAGCGGCAGCCCGCCCAGTATCCGACCGATGAGATCACCGACTGGCAGCTCGCCGCCACGGCCGAGCACACGTCGACGGGACTTCGCTCCGCGGAGATCGAGGCGCTCGACGCCCTCCCGGACCAGGAGATCAAAGACGCCCTGGCTCAACTGCCCGAGGACTTCCGGATGGCCGTGTACTACGCGGACGTGGAGGGCCTGCCCTACAAGGAGATCGCCGAGATCATGGACACTCCCATCGGAACTGTGATGTCCCGACTCCACCGTGGCCGTCGCCAACTGCGCGACCTCCTCGCCGACGTCGCGCACGAGCGTGGCATCGGCCGCACCGACGAGGTAGTCCGATGAACGCAGGCATTCCCGACCGTGACGAGCAGTTCGAGAACCTCGATTGCTCCGCCGTCGTCGCAGACATCTGGCTGCTGTTGGACAACGAGTGCGACGCAGGCGCGCGGGAGCGACTGCAGGGGCATCTGGACGGGTGCCCGTCGTGCTTCGAGCATTTCGGCGTGCAGCGTCAACTGAAGGCGCTCGTCAATCGAAAGTGCGGCGGTGACTCCGCTCCCGAAGGTCTCCGGGAACGCCTCCGGATGGAGATCCGCACGTCGGTGACCATCCGTCAAACTCCCTGACGAACACTGTCCAGACAGCGAACGGCCCGGTCCTCGATGAGGCCCGGGCCGTTTCCGCGTGGTGACGCGTGAGCTGAAATCGCTCAGGCGTTGGGACGCTTGCCGTGGTTGGCTGCGTTCTTCTTGCGGCTGCGCTTCTTACGTCCGCGCTTACCCATGACGGACCTCCTTCTCCTGATTCACGTGCGTCGGCCATTGTTTCACGTCCACAGCCCGGTGTGTTAATCGTGCGCGCCCGCGACGTAGGATCGGACCATGCCTGAAGACGTCGTCGCTGAAATCGTCGCCACCGTGCTCGAGGTCTCCGTGGACGCGGGAACCGAAGTCGCAACCGGCGACACCCTGGTGCTTCTCGAATCGATGAAGATGGAGATCCCGGTTGTCGCCGAGGACCCGGGGACCATCGACTCGGTGCAGGTCAAGGTCGGTGACGTGATCCAGGCCGGCGACGTCATCGCGTCGTACCGCGACTGATCCGTCCCCGTGGCGACTCTCACCGAACTGCTCGCCGAGCACACGACGCTCTCCGACGACGCTGCCGCACATCTGCAGCGACTGGTCGCCGAGTGGCAGTTGCTCGCCGACCTCTCCTTCGCCGACTACCTGCTGGCGGTCCGCAGTGACGAAGGCGAGTTCGTATACGTAGCCCAGGTGCGCCCCAACACGGCCTCGACGGTGTTTCAGCACGACGAGGTGGGGCATCGGGTTGATGAGGCGGAGAGCCCGCAGGGCGCCAATCCGCTGATCCATCCGGCGTTCGCGACCGGACGGATAATGCAGGAGGGCCTCGCCACCCGGTACGGGAATCTTCTCGTCACCCGCGTCGCGATCCCGGTGACATTCGAGGGCAGAGTCATCGCGGTCCTCGGCAGGGCGGTCGAAGCATCGGAGACGCGCCCGCCGTCGCCCCTGGAGGCGGCCTACCGCGACGCTGCGCAGGCATTGTGCGAGATGGTGGTGGAGGGAACGTTCCCGCTCGACGAGGCCAACACCATGGGCCTGTCCACACCACGCGCCGGAGACGGCTTCGTACGGCTCGGCCCGGCCGGTGTCGTCGAGTACGCGAGCCCGAACGCTCTGTCGGCGGTTCATCGAATGGGGTGGACGACGGACCTGTCCGGAGTTGTCCTGGCGGATCTGTTCCGACGGCTTCTCAACGATCCGTTCGAGTCGACCGACGCGGCGGCGATGCTCGCGATGGCTGCCGGTGCTGCGGACGACTCCGACGTCCCTGTTCGTGGGCTCCGCATGGAGTTCGACGCACGGCGAGCCACGGTCCTCGTTCGGGCCGTCCCGCTGCGATCACGCGGCCGTTCGCAGGGCGCGGTGCTGCTGATCCGAGACGTCACCGAGGTGAAACGCCGTGACCTGGCGTTGATCAGCAAGGACGCGACGATCCGCGAGATCCATCATCGTGTCAAGAACAACCTCCAGTCGGTGTCGGCGCTGTTGCGGCTGCAGGCACGTCGATCAAGCAACCCGGAGACGTCCAAAGCTCTCGAGGAAGCCGTTCGCCGGGTCGGTTCGATCGCCCTGGTGCACGAGATGCTGTCGGGCAGCGTCGACGAGGAGGTGGACGTCGACGCCATCGTCGACAGGGTCGGCACGTCGATCGTCGACGTCTCGCTCCCGGACGGCGGCGGGTCACGCGTCATGGTGACGCGAGTGAGCCGACTGGGCGTGCTGCCTGCAGATCTGGCGATGCCGCTGGTCATGGTACTCACCGAGGTGCTGCAGAACTCGATCGAACACGGCTTCGCCACGGGACAGACGGGCGCGCGGATCGTGATCGATGCGGAGCGCGACGTCCGGTCGTTGGCCGTGCACATCACCGACAACGGTCAAGGGCTTCCGGACGGATTCGACCTCGAGAAGTCGGACCGGTTGGGACTCCAGATCGTGCGGACTCTTGTCTCGAACGACCTCGGCGGACGGATCCGAATCGGCCCGTCGCCGGACGGCTCGGGCACACGTGTCGACCTGAACATCCCCCTGCACTGAACGACCTGTGGCCGAAAAAGACCCCGACCGGAATCCGGTCGGGGTCTTGTCGATGTGCTGCAGGTCAGACGACGCTGCGGGCGCGGGTGCGCGCGTTGCGACGCTTGAGCGCGCGACGCTCGTCTTCGCTCATGCCGCCCCAGACGCCTGCGTCCTGGCCGGTCTCGAGTGCCCAGGAGAGGCAGTCGGCGGTCACCGGGCAGCGCTGGCAGACGAGCTTCGCGTCCGCAACCTGAGCGATCGCCGGTCCGCTGGTGCCGACCGGGAAGAACAGCTCGGGATCCTCATCGCGACAGATGGCCTTATGGCGCCAATCCATGACAAAACTCCTTCAAAAATGCATCGCAGTGCGCAGGGCACACGAAATCACGTCAGTTCGTATTGTGTGGGCTGCAACGAGGGATCCTCCTCGATGTCTGAGCGGGGCGGCGCGCAGAACTGGGGGCCGGTCGTTGCGGTCACTATCTGTTGTACTACTGTGCACCGACGTTTGGCTATAGGTCGCCAGCGAATGCCGGATACGTCACAACGGGTTGGCATCGTGGCCAACGTATGTCTACCGGCGGGTAACTAGGGGGTTACGACCCCAGTGGCGGGGCCACCACATCGAGCACATGTCGACGGTGACCGAAGTCGAGCGAGGTGTATTCGCCCAGGTAGTCGCCGTCCATCTGCACATCGGCAGGCTTTTCGCTGCGGAACCGGACCCACTCGACGTCGTCGTCGCGGAACACGTGTTTGGCGGTCGGTTCCACACCGCGGAGCAGTTTGGAGCCGAGGACGACGTTGCGGGGGACCGACACCGATGTTGCTGCGAAGATGCCCAGACCGTGTTCGAAGTCGGTGCCGGGGTTGGTCCGGATCGCGCGGGTGCCGAGGTACGTCCACGGCCCGGTGTTGCTGACAAAACCGAAGCGCACACCTTCGACGGGTGCATGGTCGGGGACCTCGACTGTGAACGACGGCGGGGTCACCGACGGACGGAAGAAGGACCCGACAGTAGTCCGCAGGTACCTGCCTGCGGTCGCGCGCCGCCCCTTGTGTCGCAGCTCCTCCATGCGGCGCACGACGATCGCGTCCATCCCCATGCCCGCGTTGAACAGGAACCAGCGATTCAGTGTGTGTCCGAGACTGATCGGGCGGCGGGCGCCGGAGTCGAGGAGCGTCATCAACTGTGCGGTCGCAGCAAGCGGATCGCGACTGACGCCCAGGGCGCGCGCGAAGACGTTCGCGCTACCGCCCGGGACCACGCCGAGTGCGGGCAGCGACCCGGAATCGGGAGTGTCTGTGTCCGGCGCTCCGAGAATGCCGTTGGCGACCTCGTTGACCGAACCGTCTCCACCGTGCACTACGACTGCGTCGTAGCCCTCGCGGACGGCCATCGCGCCGAGTTCGCCCGCATGGCCGCGGTGAGTGGTGCGTTCGACGTCGACGCTGAATCGGGAGTCGAGCGTGTTCGCCAGCGCATCGCGGCCCTCAGCGGTGGTGAAGGTCGCATACGGGTTGGTGATCAGCATGACACGCACGGCTCCACACGATATCGGGTGCGGGGCCGGTGTCCCAATCGACGACAGTCCGACCTACTCTTGAGTACGTGAGCAGTACCGATCCCACGCCCGAGACCGCCGTCGTCCCGTCGACGCTGCGCTGGGCCGGGTGGGCCATCGCGGCGGAGGGACTGCTCGGCCTGATCGTCGCCGTCGTCTATGTGGTCCGCGAGGCCACCGGCCACCACGAGGAGGCGATCAGCGGGTACGGCACTGCGGTGTGGTTCACGGTGATCGGCGGCGCCGTGATGGCGGGCGGCATCGGTTTGAGCCTCGGCAAGCGGTGGGGTCGGGCGATCGGCGTGATGGCGCAGATCCTCCTGCTTCCCGTCGCATACGCCCTGCTGACCAGCAGTAATCTGCCGTCGATCGGGGCACCTGTCGGAATCGTCGCGCTCGGTGTGCTCGGGCTCTTGTTCTCGCCGCCCTCGTTGCAGTGGCTCAACGCCGAATCGCTGCCCCCCGACGCCGAAGAATAGCGCCCGAATGTGGGCCGCGCCACGCGATGCCCCTTGTGTAACCGGGTGAACGTATGGTTGGGGCCATGACGCGCACTCTCGCCATCGCGAATCAGAAGGGCGGCGTGGCGAAGACCACGACCACAGCGTCGGTCGGGGCGGCGCTCGCCGACCAGGACGTCTCGGTCCTCGTCGTCGATCTCGACCCCCAAGGCTGCCTCACCTTCTCCCTCGGACATGATCCGGATCAGATCACGAAGTCGGTGCACGACGTCCTGATCGGCGCCGAGGACATCGCCGACGTCCTGCTCGACACCGACGACGGTGTCACCCTGTTGCCGGCGACGATCGACCTGGCAGGCGCGGAAGCGCTGCTACTGATGCGTCCGGGTCGTGAGTACGCGCTCAAGCGTGCACTCGCCGAAGTGGCGCAGGACTACGACGTGATCCTCGTGGACTGCCCGCCGTCGCTCGGCGTCTTGACCCTGAACGGCCTCACCGCAGCCGACGAGGTCGTGGTGCCCCTGCAGTGCGAAACCCTCGCGCACCGCGGAGTGGGACAGCTCCTGCGCACCGTCACCGAGGTGCAGCAGATCACCAACCCGAATCTGAAGATGCTCGGGACTGTGGCGACCCTCTTCGACGCGCGCACCACCCACAGTCGTGACGTCCTGGCCGACGTGTCCGACCGCTACGACATGCCGGTGCTGAACCCGCCGATTCCGCGCACTGTGCGTTTCGCGGAGGCTTCGGCCTCCGGCGCATCGGTGATGCGCGGACGCAAGAACAAGGGCGCCACCGCATACCGTGAGCTCGCCGACAACCTGCGCGCCTACTGGAACGGCGCGGAGATCGCCACGTACGAGATCAGCGAGTGACGGCTACTGGCGAGTGACGGCTACTTCAGTGCGGCGATGACCGGTCCGCGTTGCTCGATGACCCAGCGTCCGAGCACTCGGAGCGCGACGGGATGCCTGCCGTCGGAGTCGTAGCCGCCGCGGTCGACCCTGATCGTCCGCACTTCGCGGCCGTCCGACAGTTGACGGACGCTGATCCGTCCGGGCATGGGGAGCAGCAGTTCGCCCGCCATCACCGATCCCGGGCCGACCGTGCCTGGGATCTGGTACATCGGGACCGTCGACGTGCCGTCGAGGACGACGGTTCCGGTTCCCGTCCAGACGGTGATCACTCCGGAGTCCACGACAGGCGCCGTCGTCGTGGGCAATGCGACGTCGCCTGCGACGGAGTGCGCCGACACCGGTTCGGCCTGCGGTGAGTAGACCCGGATTCGGGGACCGGTCGCGCGTGCGGGCTCCCCGGTGTCGTCGACGCCGCCGTCGTACACGGCGAAGGCCTGATTGCTGCCGCCGATGATCGCGGGCGCCGGACCGTGCGCCGTGGACGTCAGCATCGTGGTGCCCCACTGGATGATCCGCTCGTCGGAGTCCTGATCGGTGCCGATGACGGTCAATCGGTAGCCGAGGTCGCCGTCGCAGCGTTCGACGATGCCGACACGACTGCCGCCGGGCACCGCAGAGTAGATGTGGCAGTTGGTCCGGCCGGGCGTCTTGCCCGGGTTCACGAGCGCCGACCGGCCGTACTCTATGCCGCGGACAAGATTGGTCCCCCACGTCTCGAGACGGGTGCCGCCCGCCGCGACGACGTAGTCGCCGTCGTAGGAGAGCGCGACGGCGTCGTCCGCGTCGCTGGTGCGGCTGCCGGACCGAAGACCGGTGTCACCGCGCAGTCCGGTGACCTCGCTGCATCCGCGACTGTTCCGATAGACGGCGAGGACCTTGTCCGCGCCGCCCGGCCACGCCGCGAGGGCCGCGCACAGATCGTCGGCACGGCTGTACGCCCAGCGCGATGCGCCGGTGGCGGGATCGTGCGCGGTGACCGTCCCACCGTCAGCGGTGATCACGGACGCAGCCGTCAACTGAGGAATCCTCGTCGCGGCAGACGGCGCCGTCCATGCGGGCGTCAGGGCGCGGGGACTCTCCTCGGCTGCGGCCGGAGTGGGCGGTGCCGACTCGGCGGTCTGCAGGTCGGTCTGGCGGGCGTCGCTCATCGCCCACACCACCAGGGCGCCCACGACGACGAGGATGACGATCACTGCCGTCACGATCAGATCTACGCGTGTGCGGCGCTCCGGTGCGATCGAGTTCCCCATGCTGGAGACAGTACGGAACGCCTCAGTCCGACGCGCTGTCGGACGCTGCGGCGTCGCCTGCAGGCTTGCCGCCCGAGCGGCGACGACGGCGGCGCGGGCGGCGCGGCTTGTCGTCGGTGGCGGACTCCTGCGCCGGTGCGGCGTCGCCGGACTCGTCGGGTGCCTGCGTATCGGTCGTCGACTCCGACGAGCCTGCGGACTCGCCGCCACGGGTGCGTCGACGGGTGCGGGTGCGCTCGCGCTTCGGTCGGTCTGCGCGTGCCTCGCGGCGCTCCTCGGACGTCTGACGCGCGCCTTCCACGCGGCCGTCGGCGTTTTCCGGGATCGACATCTCTTCGCGAAGGTGATCGGACGTCGAGTACGTCTCGACGGGTTCGGGCATGCCGAGTCCGAGGGCCTTGTTGATCAGCTCCCAGCGGTGGATCTCGTCCCAGTCGACGAGGGTCACCGCGATGCCGGTCCGACCGGCGCGACCGGTGCGTCCGATGCGGTGCACGTACGTCTTGTCGTCCTCTGGGCACTGGTAGTTGATCACGTGGGTCACGTCGTCGATGTCGATGCCGCGGGCGGCGACGTCCGTGGCGACGAGCACGTCGACGGTTCCGTCGCGGAACTTGCCCAGCGACTTCTCACGGGCCACCTGACCGAGGTCGCCGTGCACGGCGCCGACCTTGAAGCCGCGTTCGGCGAGATCGTCGGCGACCTTCTGCGCGGTCCGCTTGGTACGGGTGAAGATCATCGTGGCCCCGCGGCCGTCGGCCTGCAGGATCCGGGCGACCAACTCGGCCTTGTCGAGAGCGTGGGCGCGGTACACGTACTGGGTGGTGCGCTCGTGGACGGCGGAGTCGTTGGCCTGCTCGGCGCGGATGTGCGTCGGGCGGTTCAGGAACGTGCGAGCCAAGGTGACGATCGGGCCCGGCATGGTGGCCGAGAACAGCATCGTCTGCCGATCGTCGGGCAGCGCGCCCATGATGCGTTCGATGTCCGGAAGGAAGCCGAGGTCGAGCATCTCGTCGGCTTCGTCGAGCACCAGGATCGCGACCTTGCCGAGGACCAGGTGGCCCTGCTGCGCGAGGTCGAGGAGACGGCCCGGGGTGCCGACGACGACGTCGACGCCGCCCTGAAGTTCAGCGATCTGCTGCTCGTACGGGCGGCCGCCGTAGATGGACGTGATCTTCAACGGGCGAACCGTGCCGTCGGCGAGGGTCACGTCGACGCCCTTGGAGGCCGTGACGAGGTCCTCGGTCACCTGAACGCACAGTTCGCGGGTCGGGACGATGATCAGCGCGCGCGGGGTGGTGTCGAGCGCTCGCAGTCCGGACGCCTCCGCGGTCACCAGGCGATGCAGAAGGGGGACGCCGAATCCGAAGGTCTTTCCCATGCCGGTGCGGGCCTGGCCGATGAGGTCGGAGCCTGCGATGGCGAGGGGGAGCGTGAGCTCCTGGATGGCGAAGGTTCGTTCCTTGCCGTCTGCGGCGAGTGCGGCGACGATCGCGTCGTCCACACCCAGTTCAGTGAAAGTCGGGGCCTGGTGATCCTCGTCGACGATCGTCGTCTGGATCGATTCGTCCACGGTGGTGTCGGTTGTCATGTGCGGTTGTATGCCTCTCGTGTGCTGTGCACGCACACATCGGCTTCGCGGGGTCCTGCGGGGCAGGCCCTCGGCGTGGCATCTGCGGTGCGCGCTCAAGGTGTGACGCGGTCGTCTGGCCCGGCGGCGCCTATTGAACTCGGCGCCAAAGCGGCGGGATTCTCCCCACGTCTGGCCCGAGTGTACCGCCTTGCATACTGTTGCTCCCATGTCGAACACGTCGAACGCCATCGTCAAGCTCTACGAAGTTCTCCTCGCGGGCGAGTTCGCCGCGTGTTACCGGCTGATCGACGAGTCGGCGATGGCACCGACGACCTCCGACCGAGTCGCGATCGCACGAATGATCGCGGCCGAGATGGGTCACTTCGAGGAGCTGTCGGCCGAGCTGGTCAAAGCGGGCGGCGATCCCGACGACGCGGTGTCACGACACGCCAAGGTCTTCGACGAATACCACCGAGTCACCATGCCGAGCTCGTGGCTGGAAGCCTTGGTCAAGGTGTACATCGGCGACGGTCTCGCTGCGGACTTCTACGCCGAGCTCGCTCACGCGATGCCCGCCGAGACGCAGACCGTGATGAAGGCCGTGATGGAGAGCACCGGTTCGTCGGCGTTCGCGGTCGCTCAGGTGCGTGCGGCGATCGCCGCCGATCCCGCTCTGCGGTCGCCGTTGACCCTGTGGGCACGGCGTCTGCTCGGTGAGGCGATCACTCACATGCAATGGGTCCTCGCCGAAGAAGACGAGATGATGGATCTTCTCTTCGCCAGCGACGCCACCCTCGCTACCGCGGCCACGTTCTTCGATGCGATCGCCGAACGGCACGGGCAGCGGATGGCCGATCTGAATCTCGCGTAGAGTCGGTCGCCATGAGCGTTGAGGTGAAGATCGGCATCGAAAACAACCCCCGTGAGCTGGCTGTGAACGCCACCGCGGCCATCGACGACGTGCAGGCCAAGGTTGCCGCGGCACTCGACGGCACAGACGCAGTTCTGGAACTCGTCGACGAGAAGGGCTCGCAGGTCCTGATTCCTTCGTCGAAGATCGCCTACGTCGAGATCGGCAGCGCCGAGACGCGCCGGGTCGGCTTCGGCGCCTGACCGGAGTCAGCCGCGGCCCATCTCCTGCATCGGAACGCCCGACAGCCCGCTCCACAGAAGAGCGACGGTGGTCTCCACGGCGGCCGACTTGTCGATGGGGCGATTCGCCTCGACCCAGTAGCGGGCGTTCACCTGGCTTGCACCGACCAGCCCCGCGGCGAGCATTCGAGAGCGGTGCGGGTCGAGGCCGGAATCCTGCATGACGAGGCCGTAGACGGCGTCGACGCATGCGTCTGTCGCGCCCTCGACGCGACGGATCACGGCCGGGTCCATCGCGTCCGAGGCGAAGATCAAGCGGTAGCCCGAGTTGTCGTCGTCGATGAAGTCGAAGAACGCGTTGACCGCCGCCTGCACACGCTGGCGGTTGTCGGTGGTCGTCAGCAGTGCGCTGTTGACGTCGGCGACGAGCTTCTCCGCGTGCGAATCGACGACCGCGATGTACATGTCGAGCTTCGACGGGAAGTGCTGGTAGAGGACAGGCTTGCTGACGCCTGCGTGGACGGCGATCTCGTCCATGCCCGCCGAGTGGTATCCGCGCTCGACGAAGATCTCGCTCGCGGCGTCCATCAACTGGCGACGACGGGCACTGCGCGGGAGGCGGGTGCCTCCGCGGGTCGGCGCGGCAGAGGCTGCTGCGGCGACGGGTGGTTTGGCTGTCGACATTACTGAAGAGTACTCGGTGCTCGTCCGGTCGCCGCAGCGACCGGGGCGACACCTCGCGGGGGTGGATATCGGGGAGTGGGCGGTACCTGTGAGAAAGTTGAGGCGTGACCGGTAGAGGAGACCCTGGGGTGTCGCGCCCCCGACGCCCGCGGCCTGATCAGCCGCTGCGTGCGCGCTGGGACCCGACCGCCGACGACGACTCGACGGACGACGTCGAGTCGGCCAACCCGTTCGCCCGGTTCGTGCGTGCCTACGGGTGGCGCGCGTACGCGATCCCGGTTCTGGCCGTCTTGACGATCGCACTGCTCGTGGTGACGATCCGCGGCGGCGACTCGAAGGGCGACGGCACCGCGGAACCGGACCCGGACGCCCGCAACACAAAGGTCAGCGAGGAGACTCACGCGATCGGCGCGCCGACCGGTGACATCCAGGCAGACGCGCTCCCGGCCGGTGCGCTGCCCGACGGCGCACCGTTCACAGCGAAGGGCACCACCGAGTTCCGCCTCGTCCGCGGAACCGGCCCACGATTGGGAACCGGGGGACAGGTGTACACCTACTCCGTGGAGGTCGAGAAGGGCATCGATCCGACCCAGTACAGCGGTGACGCGTCGTTCGCGAAGATCGTCGATGCGACGCTCGCCAACCAGCGCAGCTGGATCGGCGACGGCAAGGTGTCGTTCCAGCGGGTCAAGACCGGTGAGCCGGATCTGCGGATCTCACTCTCGTCGGCCGGCACGGCACGCGAATTGTGCGGCTACCAGATCAAGCTCCCGACGTCCTGCTACTACCCGCCGGACAACCGCGTCGTACTGAACGAAGCACGCTGGGTGCGCGGAGCCACAGCATTTGCGGGCGACGACATCGCGTACCGCCAATACCTCGTCAACCACGAGGTCGGCCACGGCATCGGATACGAGCACCACAAGCCGTGCCCTAAGAACGGGGACCTCGCGCCGATCATGATGCAGCAGACGTTCGGCACGGCGAACAGCGACATCATGGCGCTCGACCCGGACATGAAAGCGGACCGGTCCCTGGTCTGCCGGCCGAACCCGTGGCCGTTCCCCACCAACGGGGAATGAGTCTTCCTCCGCTCGTCGAGCCGGGCGCTGAACTCTCCCGCGACGAGGTCGCCCGCTACAGCAGGCACCTGATCATCCCCGATGTCGGCGTCACCGGGCAGCGTCGACTGAAGAATGCTCGCGTCCTTGTGCTCGGCGCAGGCGGCCTCGGCTCGCCGACGTTGCTCTACCTCGCCGCCGCCGGGGTCGGAACGATCGGGATCATCGATTTCGACACCGTCGACGAGTCGAATCTGCAGCGTCAGGTGATTCACGGGGTCGCCGACCTCGGGCGGTCCAAGACTCACAGTGCGCGCGATTCGATCGCGGTGGTGAACCCGCTCGTCGACGTCGTCGTCCACGATCAGCGTCTGGAAGCAGCAGGAGCGGTGGAGTTGTTCGCGGGCTACGACGTGATCGTCGACGGCGCCGACAACTTCGCCACCCGGTATCTGTGCAATGACGCCGCAGTCCTGGCTGGGAAACCGGTCGTGTGGGGATCGATCTTCCGATTCGACGGGCAGGCGTCGGTCTTCTGGCAGAACGCGCCCGACGGGCGTGGCCTCAATCTGCGGGATCTGTATCCGCAGGCGCCGCCACCGGGCTCGGTCCCGTCGTGCGCCGAAGGCGGAGTGCTCGGTGTCCTGTGCGCGTCGATCGGTTCGATCATGGCGACCGAGACGGTCAAGTTGATCTGCGGACTCGGCGACAGCCTGCTCGGCAGGCTCATGGTCTACGACGCCCTGGCGATGACGTACCGGACGGTCCGGCTGGAGCGCGACCCGGCCGGTGCGCAGATCACCGAGCTCATCGACTACGACGACTTCTGCGGTGTGCTGTCGGACGATGCTGCCGCCGCTGCAGTCGGCGCCACCTGTACGGCTCGTGAACTGCGCGAAGCCCTGGACGGGCCGACGGCGCCCGCCGTCATCGACGTCCGTGAGCCCGTCGAGTTCGAGATCAACAGGATCGACGGCGCGACGCTGATCCCGCTGGACGACGTTCTGTCCGGCCGAGCACTGGGCGATCTCCCACATGACCGCCGAATCGTCCTGTACTGCAAAACCGGCGTCCGGTCGGCGCAAGCGCTCGCCGCACTTCATCGTGAGGGCTTCGCCGACGCAGTCCACCTCGGTGGCGGAATAGCGTCGTGGGCGGCCACCGTCGACCCGAGCATGGCCGTCTACTGATCTGCCCCGCCTCGAAGCACTGGCCGCGAGGCGGTGCGCGGGGCACGATGGAGGTAGACGAAGGGATTCGATCATGTGCCGCAACATCAAGCCGCTGTTCAACTTCGA
Organism: Gordonia sp. PDNC005; assembly: GCF_016919385.1. NCBI lineage: Bacteria > Bacillati > Actinomycetota > Actinomycetes > Mycobacteriales > Gordoniaceae > Gordonia > Gordonia sp. PDNC005. Next base: position 2,800,634 of record NZ_CP070351.1, on the reverse strand, counting down.
GCCGACCGTCACCGACGACGAGGTGCGGGCCGCGAGCCTGCAATTCGTACGCAAGGTGTCTGGCTACAACGCTCCGAGTCAGGCCAACGCGGAGGCGTTCGAGCGGGCCGTCGACGAGATCGCCGAGATCACGCAACGACTCATGGACGAGCTGACGACGGCCGCGCCGCCGAAAGACCGTGACGTCGAGGCGGCCAAGGCTCGCGAGCGCGCCGCCAAGAGGTATGCGACACAAGCGAGCTGACGTCGACGCGTTTCACGGTGTCGCTGCACGATAACCACTCCTCGCGTGGGTAGTCTGGCGACGTGACCACCATCGTCGAACCGCCCGCGCAGGTTCTGACCACGTTCGGACTGACCGCGCACCCGCCGATCGCGATGGAAGGTGTCGGCTGGCGGGTCGGCGAAGTGGTCTTGACGTTGGTTCCCGACCGCGCGCGTGCGGCCTGGTCCGCGACGGCCCGCGAGAATCTGTACGTGGAGGGCATGCGCATCGCTCGTCCGATGCGTGCGTCCGACGGCCGATACGTGGTGTCGGGGTGGCGTGCGGACACGTACGTCGCGGGTTCTCCGGAGCCGAGACACGACGAAGTGCTGGCCGTCGCAGATCGCCTTCATGCAGCGACCGCCAAGCTCGAACGGCCGCGTTTCCTGCTGCAGCCGCCCGCGCCGCCGTTCACCGACGTCGATGTGTTCACCGCCGCCGACCGCGCCGCGTGGGAGGACACTCCGCTGCGTTCGGCGAGAGCCGCGGGGATGCCGGAGCCGGAGTCGGAGGACGGTCGTCGAAGCCTGTCCGAACTGAAGACGCTTGCGGGCTTCCGTCGCCCCGTCGACCTGCCCTCCCAGTTGGTGCACGGCGACTTGTTCGGCACAGTTCTGTTCGCGGGAGCAGCGGCGCCCGCCATCACCGACATAGTCCCGTACTGGCGTCCGGCGTCCTGGGCGTCTGCGGTGATCGTCGTCGACGCACTCGCCTGGGGCGGAGCGGAGGACGAACTCGTCGAGCGTTGGTCGGACAACCGCGAGTGGTCGCAGATGATGCTGAGGGCCACGATGTTCCGCCTCGCCGTCCACGCGATGCACCCGCGATCGACCTCCGGCGCTCTGCCCGGGCTGCTGCGCGTTGTCGACCTCGTGCGGATGATGGTCTAGTTCCGCGTTCCCGCAGTCGGCTACAGGCGGGCCGACTTCATCACGATCCGATCGTCGACGATCGGGACGCCTTCGGCGCGGAGTCTCTCGAGTTGGCGGGCCCGGAGGCCGGCGGCGGGACGGCCGGATGCGGGGACCACCCGATGCCACGGCAGGTCCGCTGAATCGGTCCGCATGATCCAACCGACGATCCGCGGGCTGGCCAGTCCGACCTCCGACGACAGGTCGCCATATGTCCGGACGCGGCCGGGCGGGATGGCGGCGACCAGGGCTCGAACCGCCTCGACTTGATCCTCGGTGACTGGGGCCATAGTCAGATTCGCACGATCAGATCACGGACGAGTCGAGCGGCCAGGTCGGGCGCGAGGAACGGGACCATGTGCTCGGTGTCGACGTGGTGGACCGTCACCGAATCGCCCCTTTCCGATGCACACGCCGCTAAGAAGTCCGATCGCACGAACGCGGGCTGAACGCGATCGGCGACGACCACATGAGTGGGCAGACCGGCCGGGGGAAGCATGTACGGCCGCGCCATCTCGCTCCACGCGACCGCGGCACCGGGCGCGGACACGCGCCAGACCATCCCGGACGCGGTCGGCACGAGGTGCTCGGCGATCTCGGCGTCCAGGATGTGCGGCGGGACGTTCTCCCATCCCTCCATCCGTTTCGCCGCGGCGGCCGCTTCGGCGTCGGGATAGCCCCAGTGTGCGAGGGACGACTCGGCGTACTCGCGGGCCGTTCCGGGATCAAGCCCCTGAGCGGGATCGAGAAGTACCAGGCCGGCCACCACATCCGGACGGGCGTGGGCGAGCCGGATCGCCACCGCACCGCCGTACGAGTGCGCCACGACAACAGCACGCCGACCTGCGGGGACATGCTCATCGAGCATTGCCGACAACGCCGCCACCTGGTCGGAGATCGCCCACGGCGGTTCCCACGAGCTGAAACCGTGCCCGATCAGGTCGGGAGCGATCATCCGAACGCCGTGCAGATCGTCGTTCGCGAGGAACTCCCAGCGCTTCCCGTGCCCGGTGAGTCCATGCAGTGCGACGACGATCGGCGCGTCCGGTTCGTCCGAACCGATCAGGTGGGTGTGCATCGTGTGATGTCCGGCGGAAGCGTCGACCATGGGAGCTACTCTACGGACGTGAACCCCGCGCAGAACTGTCAGAGGGCCGTGGTTCCATGTGTGCATGGCCCGCTCCGAGACTCGACTGATCGTCGCACCCGCGTCGACGAACGTGGAGTCACGAACCTGGCCTGAGCATGCGGCGCCGGTGCTGCACGGGCCGCACGTCGCCGACCCGGCGAGGCCGTGGCACCCCTACCGCGTCCACGGGGGGCCGGGTACCGGAAAGACGGCGCTCATCGTCGACGCCGCGGTGGCTCGGTTGATGGACCGTTCTATCGACCCGGAGTCGGTGTTGGTGCTGGCGGCGAATCGGCGTGCGGCCACCGCACTCCGGGACGAGATCACCAGGCGGGTCCTGTCGGCCGGCGGACGGCTCGGCGGTGCACTGCGGGAGCCGCTGGTACGCACCGTGCACTCATACGCCTTCGCAGTGCTGCGTCTGCAGGCGCAGGCCCACGGAAATCCGCCGCCTCGGCTGGTGACCGGTTCGGAGCAGGACGTGGTGCTGCGCGAGCTGCTTGCGGGCGATGTCGAGGACGGCGCGCACTACTGGCCTGCACCGTTGCGTCCTGCACTGACGACGGACGGATTTGCGCAGGCGCTGCGTGACCTGCTGATGCGCGCGGCTGAACGTGGCCTCGGACCTGAAGATCTCGCTGAGCTAGGACATCGGTACAACCGTCCGGAGTGGGTCGCCGCGGGCTACGCGTATCGCCAGTACGAGGAGGGGATGCTGCTACGCGGTGCAGTCGGGCTCGACGCGCCCCTCGCTAGTGCGACTGCCGTCGACGCCGCCGAGCTCATCGGTTCGGCGCTGTCGGCGTTCGCGACGGACGACGGGTTGCTCGCTGCACAACGGCAGCGGATCCGCCACCTCCTCGTCGACGACGCCCAACACCTCGATCCGCAGGCGGCACGGCTCGTCGAGGCGGTCGGCACGGGTTCTGACTCGACAGTCGTGGCCGCCGACACGGACCAGTCGGTGTTCGGGTTCCGTGGCGCCAGCCCACGATTCGCGGACGACCTCGCAGGCGACGGTGTCCGCGACGTGATGCTCGACGTCAACCACCGGAGCAGTCCGCAGGTCAACGCCGTCAGCCGCGCGCTGGCGTCCAGGCTGCCCGGAGCGCGTCCGCATCCGTTCCCAGCACCAGAAGCAGCTCGAGGTTCGGGGCATGCGAGCGTACGGGTTTTCTCGTCCACCGCGAAAGAGGCGACAGCGGTCGCCGATGCGCTGCGCCGAGCGCATCTGTTCGACGGAGTGGCGTGGTCCGACATGGCGGTCATCGTCCGATCCGTGCCTCGTGCGCTGCCCGCATTGCGCCGTGCCTTCTCGTCGGCGGGTGTCCCGATGGCGACGCCGACGAGCGACGTGCCGATCCACCGGCAGCGGGCCGTCGAAGCGTTCACTCTTGCGCTCCGCTTGGCGTCCGGAGGGACGATCGAGCCCGATGAAGTGATCGCGCTGCTGACCGGGCCGGTCGGATCGGCCGACCCGGCCCAACTGCGTCGACTGCGGCGCGGAGTCCGCCGGGTCGACGACAAGGCCGGGATCGATCGAGACTCGTTGACGTCTCTCGCGTTCGCTCTGGGCGTCGACGGCGCGGCCGACGACTACCTCGACGGCATGTCAGATTTCGAGTCCATGGCGTTGAAGCAGGTCATCAAGGTGGTGGGCGCCGCCCGGCGGGCAGTTGCGGCGGGCGTCGGAGTCGAAGAGACCCTGTGGCGCGCATGGCAGGCCAGTGGGCTCGAACGGCGGTGGAGGGCACGGTCTCTGCGCGGCGGGCGCACCGGTGATCAGGCCGACCGCGATCTCGACGCCATGCTGTCGATGTTCGAGGCGGCAGGCGCGTTCACCGACAACCTGCCGTCGGCATCGCTCACCGAGTTCGTCGACTATCTCGCTCAACTGCAGATCCCGCGGGAATCGCGGGTCGCGGTGGCGGCATCCGACACGGTCGCGGTGCTGTCAGCGCACGCGGCGTCCGGTCGTGAGTGGGAAGTCGTCGCAGTCCCCGGCGTCCTCGACGGTCTGTGGCCGTCCCTGCGCAGTCGCGGCAGCATTCTGCACACGCCTGCGCTGCTCGATCTGCTCGACGGTGTGGACGCGGAGGCCCTCGACTCCATCTCACGCGGTTCGGTGATGCTCGCCGACGAACGCAGACTCCTGCTTGTCGCATGTTCGCGTGCCCGGACCCGACTGCTGGTGACGGCCGTCGAAGACGGAACAGGCGACGCGTCGCCCTCCCGGTTCGTCCCGGAGATCGCCGACGCCCTCGGCGGATACGGGGAGGAGTCGACCGACGAGGGCGCGCCGGACGAGGTGCCGCTCGATCCAGGCGTCTCTCGCGTCCTGTCGCTTCCGTCCCTGGTGGCCGACTTGCGCGCGGCCGTCGTCGCGGGAGCCGAGCAGGTGCTCGCAGGCGTCGCCGACGGACCCGATGAGCGGACGTCTGCGGCAGCGACACTGATCGCCCGACTGGCCCAAGCCGGAGTGCCGGGCGCCGACCCGGCCGAATGGTTCGGACTTGTCGGGCCGAGTACCGATGAGCCGCTGTGGACCCCGGACCGCGGCGCGCGATCGCTGTCGCCGTCGAACGTGGAAGCGCTCAGCAGGTGCTCACTCCGCTGGATGATGGAGCGCCACGGAGGTCGTGACGGCGACGCCGAACAGGCCGTCACCGGAACCCTCGTCCACACCCTGGTCCAGGCTGTTGCGGGCCGGATGGACCCAGCCGAGGTGACCGCGGCGCTTCACGACGTGTGGGGTCGTGTCAGTTCACCTGCCGAGTGGTACTCCGCACGGGAGCTCGAACGCGCCGAGGCGATGCTGACGCATTTCCGGGACTGGCTCCGGATCTCACGCGGTGAACTCACTGAGGCGGGCGTGGAAGTGGAGTTGAGCGCCGACTTGCCGCAGGACTCGCCGGACGCGATGCCGGTCCGACTCGTCGGCCGCATCGACCGTCTTGAAACCGACGACGCGGGACGTCCGGTGATCGTCGACGTGAAGACAGGCAAGACGGTGATCAGTGTGGCCGACGCGGGTCAGCATCCGCAGCTCGCCGCGTACCAGTTGGCGCTGCTGTTGGGCGGTGTCGACGGTGTGCCCGCGACGCAGCCGGGCGGCGGGCGACTGGTTTACGTGAACTCTGCGAATAAGAAGACGGGTGCAGCGGAACGACTGCAGGAGCCGCTGACACCGGAGCAGGTGACCGAATGGCTCGACGTGGTCCGTGACGCCGCTACATCAAGCGTCGGCCCGGTTTTCACGGCGACTCCGAACCCCGGGTGCGGGCACTGCTCACTGACGGCGGCCTGCCCGGCGAAACTCCGTGGGAAGGCGGTGATCGATGACTGACTCGAGGACGATCGGGGCGCGGTCGCTCGCCGCGGCGCTCGGTCTGCCACCGCCCACCGATGAACAGGTGGAGGTGATCGAGGCTCCGATGGAGCCGATGCTGGTCGTCGCGGGCGCGGGCGCGGGCAAGACCGAGACGATGGCGTCACGCGTGGTGTGGCTCGTCGCGAACCAGCTCGTCGGGCCGGATGAGATTCTCGGCCTCACGTTCACACGCAAAGCGGCGAGCGAGCTGGCTGCCCGCATCCGCCGCAGGCTGTCGATGCTCGCCGGCAGTCCGGCGCTTCTCGAGTGGGATCCCAGCGGTGTGCTCGCCGCGCGCCTGCGCAGTGCTGACACCGAGGTCAGCACCTATCACGCATACGCGGGCAGGCTGATCGCCGATTATGGACTCCTGCTCCCAGTCGAACCGACGTCGACGCTGCTCAGTGAGACCGAACTGTGGCAGCTGGCCTTCTCGGTCGTCGCGTCGTGGCCGGGCGAGCTGACCACGTCGAAGGTGCCGTCATCGGTGACCGAGGCAGTCCTGCGGCTGTACTCGGAGATCGCCGAACACCTCGTAGACATCACCGATCTGCAAGTGTCGGGACAACACCTGTACGACCTGATCGACACTCTCCCCAAAGGGCCCGGTCAACGGGCCGAGCCGAGTCAAAAGCTGCGCGGCTACCAGGCGGTCATCGATGAACGGCGGGAACTGATCCCGTTGGTGATCGCGTTGCGCGAGTCGATGACGGCGCAGGGGGCACTGGACTTCGGCAGTCAGATGTCGCTCGCCGCTCGGCTCGTGGCGACTCATCCCGAGGTCGTCGCTGCGGAGCGCTCGGGCATCCGCGCCGTGCTGCTCGACGAGTACCAGGACACCGGCCACTCACAGCGGATTCTGCTGTCCAAATTGTTCGGCGGCGTGCAGCCGACGGGAACACCGTCGATCGCCGTGACCGCCGTCGGCGACCCTATTCAATCGATCTACGGGTGGCGCGGTGCGTCGGCGGCCAACCTGCCGCGGTTCGCACTCGATTTCCCCCGCAACGACGGCACGGGAGCGCACCGTCGGGAACTGCTGACCAGCTGGCGCAACTGCGACGCCGCGCTGTACTTGGCGAACAGAACGTCAGACGAACTCCGGCGCAGGGGTGTTCCGGTGAGCACCCTGCGTGCCCGTCCGGACGCACCCGGGGGGACGGTCCGACTCGCACTCACCGACACCGTCGTCGACGAACGCGTGTGGATCGCCGATCGTGTCGAGGACTACTACCGGTCTGCGGAACGGGACGAGGTGGCGCCGCCGACCACCGCGATCCTGGTCCGACGGAATGAGGACTCGGCGCCGTTGGCCGCAGAACTCGAACGCCGTGGGATCCCGGCCGAAGTGGTCGGCATCGGTGGGCTGCTGCACGTCCCGGAGATCACCGACATCGTCGCGACACTCCGCTTGATGGCCGATCCGATGGCGGGCACCGCGGCCATGCGGCTGCTGACCGGTGCCCGCTGGCAGCTCGGAGCGGCGGACCTCGCCGCACTGTGGCGACGCGCCAGGGAACTCGCCGCAGGCACGGGAGCACCGACGACAGGCGCCGTGACGTCCGCGGACGCGCTGGGGGACGCCCTCGATGCGGCGCTTCCGGGTGAGAACGTCGATTCGGCGGGCCTGTGTGACGCGCTCGCCGATCCCGGGCCCGAAGGGCGTTACAGCGCGGCGGGCTACGAGCGGATCGCCACATTCGGCAAGATGCTCGAAGGCCTCCGCCGCCGCATAGGACAACCGTTGCCCGAACTCGTCGCCGACGTCGAACAGACAACCGGGGTGGCCGTCGAAGCCCAGATCCGGGCGCGACGTATGCGTGGACGTGTGACGGGTCGCGAACATCTCGACGCGTTCGCCGACTACGTCACGCACTACTCCGAGCGTTCCGGCGCGACTCTTCCCGGGCTGCTCGCGTTCCTCGACACGGCGGAGGTCGTCGAGAAGGGTCTGGAAGCCGGCCGGGTCGAGGTGGCCGAGGAACGCGTTCAGATCCTCACGGTGCACGCGGCGAAAGGGCTGGAGTGGGACGTCGTGGCGATGCCGCACGTCGCCGATCGGATCTGGCCGAGCGGAAAAGCCGAGACCACCTGGCTCGGTTCGGCCCGTGAGCTCCCCGCCCAGTTGCGGGGCGACCTCGCCGACCGGATCGGAGGGGAGGGCTACCCGCCGATCGACCTCGCAGGTCTGGCCGACCGGAAAGAACTCGAAGCGGCCATCGACGAACACAAGGAAGCCGTCGCCGACCGCAGGCTCGACGAGGACCGTCGACTGCTTTATGTCGCGTTGACCAGGGCGAAACACACGTTGCTTGTGTCGGCGCATCACTGGTCGGAGACCGGAGACAAACCGCGCGGCGGATCGCCGTTCTTCGTTGAACTCGCAGAACTCGTCGCCAGAGCCGCAGCGGGCGAGGTCGAGGGAGTGGACGCTGCCGCGTTCAGCATCGACGTCGACGCACCCGCACCCGACCCCGACGTCAAGAATCCGCTGACCGCGCAGCAGGTCTCGGTGAGCTGGCCGGTCGACCGCCTCGGGGAACGGCGTGCGCCGATGGCCGCGGCGGCCGACCTGGTCGCCGCGGCCCGCGCAGCACAGGGATTGTTCACCGTCGACGACACCGACACAGATGACCCCGACGTCCTCGCGTGGCGCGCCGAGGTGGACGTCCTTCTCGACGAGCACTCACGGGATCGCGACCCGGTCGTCGACATCGAACTGCCGGGTCACCTGTCGGTGAGCCAACTCGTGGAACTCGACACCGATGAACAGGCGTTCGCCGCCAGGCTCCGGCGTCCCGTGCCGTTCCGGCCCAATCCGCTCGCACGCCGCGGCACCGCATTCCACGCGTGGGTGGAACGGCGCTTCGGTGCCACCCGTCTGCTCGACATGGACGAACTGCCCGGCGCCTCGGACGCGGCGACCGGCGATGTGACCGACGACGAACTCGCCGTCCTGCGCGCCGCCTTCCTCGCGTCCTCGTGGGCCGACCGCACCCCAGTCGAGGTCGAGGTGGGCTTCGAGACCGTCATCGGTGAGACTGTCGTCCGCGGGCGGATGGACGCGGTGTTCCGCGAGGGTGACGACTGGCTGGTGGTCGACTGGAAGACCGGGTCGGTCCCCGAACCCGCCAAACGTGGATCGCTGTTCGTTCAGCTCGCCGCCTATCGAGTCGCGTGGGCGCAGCTCATGGATGTGGAGATCGACCGCGTACGCGCGGCGTTCCACTACGTGCGTCACGATGTGACTCTCGAACCGGACGACCTCCCGGACGCCGAGGGACTCGCGGACATGCTGCGCACGCCGGGGACCAGTCAGTAGTAGCCTGACGCCTGTGCGTAAACGACTGCGCCGCCGGAAAGGCGGCCTCGTGGACGAGCCCGACTACGCGCTCGTCGGCGTCGTCCGGATCCCCGAGATCGAGAAGAGCCCGGCGCGTGCGATCGGGCGGCGAGTCCTCTGGGCGCTGATCGCGCTGTTCGTCTGCTCGATCGTCGTCTACCTGGACCGAGACGGCTACCGCGACGTCAAGGAGTCGCCGCTCAGTTATCTCGACGCCCTCTACTATTCGGCCGTCACCCTGTCGACCACGGGATACGGCGACGTCACGCCGGTCACCGAGTCGGCACGACTGATCAACGTCGTCTTCATCACGCCGCTGCGCGTGCTCTTCCTGATCGTCCTGATCGGTACCACCCTCGAGGTGCTGACCGAGCGGTCGCGGCAGGCCATCAAGATCCAGAACTGGAGAAACCGCGTGCGTAACCACACCATCGTCGTCGGCTACGGCACCAAGGGCCGTACGGCCGTCGACGCGGTCATCGCCGACGGCGGCAAGCCCGCCGACATCGTGGTCGTCGACAACGATCCCGCCGCCCTCGAAGCCGCCGGCGCGCACGGTCTGGTCACCGTCCGCGGTGACGCCACGAAGTCCGACGTCCTACGCCTCGCCGGAGTCCAGTACGCGTCGGCGATCGTCATCGCCGCCAACCGTGACGACACCGCCGTCCTCGCGACGCTCACCGCGCGTGAGATCAATCCTCGCGCCAAGATCGTCGCGTCCATTCGCGAAGCGGAGAACACACACCTGATGCGGCAGTCCGGCGCGAATTCCGTCGTCGTGTCGTCGGAGACCGCGGGCCGGCTCCTGGGCATCGCGACGATCACCCCGTCGGTCGTGGAAGTGGTCGAAGACCTCCTCAGCCCGGAGGAGGGATACGCGATCGCCGAGCGTGAAGTGGAGCCGTCGGAGACCGGAGGCTCGCCTGCGCACACGAAGGACCTGGTGCTCGGCGTGGTGCGGGAAGGCAAGCTGTACCGGGTCGGTGAGCCCGAGGTGGAGGAGATCGAAGCGGGCGACCGCCTGCTGTACGTCCGCCAGGGTGGACCGGCCTGATGGCCTCGTTCGAGTTCATCGAACCGCCGATGCTCTCCCGCGGTGAGTTCGATCGAGGCGACGAGATCCGCAAGAATCCCGAGGCGCTCGTTTCCGGATGGGCGAACGCGCAGGTCCTACACATCGACCACAAGGGTCGCTATCCCGTGACGGGCGACAGCGCCCTCGCGTGGACGTCGGCCACCGGAGCCGAGCCGCCGCCGGACGCCGTGTTCGTCGGTGTCGTCGGCAGTCATCGGTGGGCGATCCGCGTCGAGGAGGTGACGGGCGACTCCGCTGATGCTCGGACCGGTGCTCACCTGCTGTCGCACGACGAGGCCGGCATGCTCGCGACTGCGGTCGGCATGCTCAACTGGCATCGCGCGGCCCGCTTCTCCCCAGTGGACGGGAAGCCGGTGACCACCGCGAACGGCGGCTGGATCCTGCGGACCGATGCGGGCGACGAGTTCCCGCGCACCGATCCCGCCGTCATCATGGTGATCCACGACGGTGCCGACAGGGTGCTGCTCGGCCGCCAGGCGGTGTGGCCGGACAAGTGGTTCTCAACGCTTGCCGGGTTCGTCGAACCGGGTGAATCGCTCGAGCAGTGTGTGCAACGCGAAGTCGCCGAAGAAGCGGGCATCACCGTCACTGCTCCTCGGTATCTGGGGTCGCAACCGTGGCCCTTCCCGCGCTCGTTGATGCTGGGCTTCGAAGCAGTCGCCGATCCGTCCGAACCGCTGGTGTTCCACGACGGCGAGCTCGCCGACGCACAGTGGTTCCATCGCGACGACGTGCTCGCCGCGCTCGAACGTCGCGCCGACTGGGGCGTGGACGATCCCGGCGTCCGGCTCATGCTGCCCGCGTCGATCTCGATAGCGCGGAGCCTCATCGAGGCCTGGGCTCACGCGCCACGGTAGATTCGTCACCATGACCGACGTCGCGAACCCCGCTCTCACGCTGTACACGACCACCTGGTGCCCGTTCTGCAACAGGCTGAAGGCGGGCCTGGACCGGAACAACGTCGAGTACACCGAGATCGACATCGAGGCGAATCCCGACGCCGCCGAATTCGTCGGGAGCGTCAACAACGGCAACCACGTCGTCCCGACGGCTCTCTACGGTGACGGCTCCACCGCCACCAATCCCGCTGTCGGCGAGGTCATGTCCAAGCTCGGACTGCTCTGACGCGCCTTCCTGCTCGATGATCGGCGGGTCGTCCAATCTGTCAGACCCTCGTGAGATCGTGTCTGCGTGGTGATGACGACGTTTGAGACGGGTGCGCTCGCGGGCCTCGACCCCGAGCAGTTGGAGGCGGTGACGGCCCCGCGTGGGCCGGTGTGTGTGCTCGCAGGTGCGGGCACAGGCAAGACTCGGACCATCACGCGTCGAATCGCGCACCTCATCGAATCCGGACAGGTCAATCCGAGCCAGGTGCTCGCCGTGACCTTCACCGCACGAGCCGCGGCCGAGATGCGTGAACGACTCGCCGGACTAGGAGTCTCGGGGCCGGGGGGCACCGTCGTCGCCCAGACATTCCACGCGGCGGCTCTGCGACAACTGAGGTACTTCTGGCCCAACGTCATGGGATCGACGCAGTGGGAACTGCTCGACCACAAGTTCCGGCTGGTGGCTCGCGTCGCCCGCGATGCTGGACTCGACTCCGCAGACCGCGACCTGATGCGAGATCTGGCGTCGGAGATCGAGTGGGCCAAATCGTCGGACATCGGTCCTGCGGCCTACGTCGAGGCCGCCAAGACCGGCCACCGCGACCTCCCGACCGACGCGCGGACCGTTGCGCAGATATTCGCGGCATACGAGGACACGAAGGCATCGTACGACGGCGTCCGCCTCCTCGACTTCGAGGATCTGATCATCTTCACCACCGCGATTCTGCAGTCCGAGCCGGCGATCGCCGACGAGTTCCGCTCTCGGTACCGGAGTTTTGTCGTCGACGAATACCAAGACGTCACCCCGATCCAACAGAACCTGCTCGACGCGTGGCTCGGCGACCGGGACGACCTGACAGTCGTCGGTGACGCGAATCAGACCATCTACAGTTTCACCGGCGCCACCCCCGATCACCTGTTGAACTTCACCCGGCGGTTCCCCGACGCCACTCTCGTTCGCCTGCAGCGGGACTACCGGTCGACGCCCGAGGTCGTCGAACTCGCCAACAACGTGATCGGCAAGGCCAGCGGTCGTATCGCCGGGACAAGGCTCCGACTCGTGGGGCAACGCGATTCGGGACCGGCACCGGTGTTCTCCGAGAACGAGGACGAGGCGACCGAGGTCGGGACCGTCGTCGGTGAGGTGAAGAAGCTGCTGCGGGCCGGAGTGCCTGCCACCGAGATCGCCATCCTGTACCGCGTGAACGCGCAGTCGGAGCAATATGAGGAAGAACTGTCTGCGGCGGGCATCGACTACCAGGTCCGCGGCGACCAGGGCTTCTTCTCGCGACCGGAGATCGCCGCGGGCATGCGCCGGCTCGTGGCTCTCGCCGAGGGCGCGCCGCCGCCGATGCCGGTGATCGACGCGGTGCGGCGTGCGCTCGCCGCGGTCGGGCTCACCGACGCCGAGCCCGCGGGCGCCAACGCGAAGGCCCGCTGGCAGCAATTGCTGCGACTCGTTGAACTCGCGGAGACCGTCGTCGCGGAAAAGCCGGGCGCCGACTTCGCCTCTGTCGTCCGGGAACTCGACACGAGATCGAAGAACCGGCACGCACCGACAATCGACGGCGTCACCCTGTCGTCGATGCACGCGGCCAAGGGCCTCGAATGGGACGCGGTGTTCCTCACCGGGCTCCACGAGGGGTCGGTTCCGCTGGGCCGCGCTACCGGTACGCAGGACGAGGTGGAGGAGGAGCGCAGGCTCTTCTACGTCGGTGTGACCCGAGCCCGCGAGCATCTGCATTTGTCGTGGAGCCTGTCGCGGGGCGACGGTCGGCGTGCCACCCGCAAGCGTTCACGCTTCCTCGACGGAGTCCTGCCCGTGCCTGTCGACATGCGCGATGAGCCGCGGCAGGAGCCCGACAAGGACGTGTTCCGCAGTCTCCGTGCTTGGCGGAAAGACTTCGCCGATCGCAACGACATCATGCCTGCCAACGTCCTCAGCGAGGCGATGCTCCGGACCATCGCGACCGAGCTGCCCGTTGACATGTCCGAACTCCTCGCCATCCGCGGTTTTGGCTCCGAGCGGGTCGACGTCATCGGGCAGGAGGTTCTCGACGCTGTCGACAGAGGGCTCGGCGGTGCATAACCGCAGGTAGAAAATAAGTTGTGCGTATCGGTACGCGCACCTAGAGTAGTGCGAGTAAGTGACACGCCCATCTCGGCGTGTGGTGGAGACCTGGAACGGAAGGGAGTCGATCAACGTGATTGCAGTGCATTGGCGTTTGGCAGAAGCAGCAGCGCCAGCAGGAGCAGTGGCGCGAGCGCGCCGGCGATTCCCCGTGACCCGTCCAGGCTGTCGACAGCCGTTCCGACAAGGCTAGTTCGACTACTAGCTCGGAATTCTCGAGGCCACGGCGAATCGCGAAACGCGAACCGTGGCCTTTCTCGACAATTGAGGTCGAGTCGGCCGGGGTTCATTCGAAACACCCGTTCATCTTCCGATGAGAAAGCCCGACTTCATGAGTATCTCCACCCTTCCGCCCACCATCGACACCACCAGGCGAAGAGCTGTTGAGCTCCCCTGCCAGAGCGGCGACGCCGATCTCTGGTTCGCTGACCAGCCGAACCTCCTCGAAGAGGCGAAGGCTCTCTGCACGTCCTGCCCGCTCCGGGCTCAGTGCCTCGAACTCGCTCTCGAGCGCGCCGAGCCGTGGGGCGTCTGGGGAGGCGAGATCTTCGACGGGGGAGTCGTGATCGCACGCAAACGTCCCCGTGGCCGTCCGCGCAAGAACGCGGTCGCCTGAGTTGGCCCGCGATGCCCACCCCAGTCTTCGTCGTTCGGCCGAGCGCACGTTCTTTCTCGCGCATGACCGAATGGCGACTGATCGCAACGGAGACGAGCTGCGAAGCGCGGTGGGGCGGGTGGTATCGGTTTGAGAGCCCTCCGCAGCGCGCGAGCCGATAGGCGAGCCCGCGAGGACTGCTGAACAAACCGATACCACCCGCCCCACCGCACTATGCGTTCAGCGGAACGCCAGAGAAGGTCAGGCGATACCGGGAACCCACTCCGCCATGATCTCCCGATACGGCGCTTCGGCGTTGAGCTGTGCGGCGATGCCGACACAGCCGATGAGGACTCGGAACACCATCACGTATTCGCGGGGGACGTTGAGGTTGCGGGACGTCTTGTAGACGTCGCCGGACAGGTCTGTCGCCTTGCCCGCGGCCCGCTGCAACCACTTGCGAGTGAAGTGGAATGTGTCGTTGTACAGCGGGTCGACGTAGGGCTGGAGATACTTGGCGAGGTCGTCCGGTGTGACTCGGTCGGCGTGTGACGCGCGGATGAAGTCCGCTTCGACCATGAGGTCGCGGAGTTCGTCGTACTTCTTGTCCCGTGCCAGGGCGAGGATCGGGCCGGTTTTGGCCGGCAGTCCGTCGGGGTAGTGGCCGATTGCGCCGAAGTCGAGGACGCCGAAACGGCCGTCGTCGAGAACGAAGAAGTTGCCCGGGTGCGGGTCGCCGTGGAGCAGACCGACGCGGGACGGGGAACTGACTTCGAACGTGGTCATCTTGGTCGCGGCGGCGTTGCGTTCTTCTTGGGTGCCGTCGGTGATTATTTGTGAGAGGCGTCGGCCTTCCACCCATTCGGAGACGATCACCTTGGGCGCGCTGGCGATCACCTTGGGGATCACGAAGTCGGGGTCGCCGTCGAACGCCTTCGCGAATGCTCGCTGGTTGTCGGCTTCGCCGATGTAGTCGAGCTCGTCTTCGGTCCGATCGATCAGCTCGTCGAACATGCCTTTGACGTCGGTGCCGGGTGAGAGTTTCTGAATGAGGCCGGACATGCGACTGAGTGTCTTGAGGTCGGCTTTGAGGGCGTGATCGGCACCCGGGTACTGGACTTTGACGGCGACGGTGCGGCCGTCTTTCCACACGCCTTTGTGGACCTGGCCGATGCTGGCGGACGCGGCGGGTTGGTCGTTGAACTCTTGGAAGCGTTCGCGCCAGCGGGTCCCGAGCTGTTGGTCGAGGACTTTGTGCACGGTCTTCGCCGGCATCGGCGGCGCTTCGGCCTGCAGTTTGGTGAGCGCTTCGCGGAACGGCTCGCCGAACTCGTCGGGAATGGCGGCCTCCATGATGGAGAGGGCCTGCCCAACTTTCATGGCTCCGCCCTTGAGCTCGCCGAGGACTGCGAACAGTTGCTCGGCGGTCTTGTTCATGAGCTCGGCGTTCACTTCGTCTTTGCTCTTGCCGGTCATGCGTTTGCCGAATCCGCCGACGGCGCGGCCTGCCATGCCGAGCGGCAGTGCAGCCAGTTTCGCGTTGCGTCGGCCTTGGCCGCGGGTGATCTCGCTCATGGTGTCCTTTCCCCTCTGTCGAGGATAGTGGACGGCTCTGACCTACACCTGTGTGATCGGGTCGGCACCGCAACCGCAGCGAGGGTGAACGGGTCGTGAGTGAGCCTCGAGCCGCGAGGGACCGCTGCTGTACTCGAGGCTTCGTTCGACGAGGCTCGGTCGGGCACGCGACGACGAGGTAAGCATCGTGGTGATCTCGTCGATCTGACCGTGGGCGATGGCGACGGTGGCGCGCAGGACTGCCGGAGCAGCGTGCCCGATGAGGTCGAGCAGGCTTGCGGCGACGATCGGCCACTGTGGATCGAAGTCGGTCCGGTGGAGGTCGGCGCACCGCAGGCAACTCGACGTTCCGGGCAGGACGAGCGGTCCCACCACGCCGATGCCGTCGCGCAGGTGGACGGGGAGGTGCGGCAGGCGTGCCGCCATGAGCAGTCGGGTGAGTCGTGGATCGGGCACGGGTTGATCTGCGATCACGATGAGGCCGGTCGTCGGTACCTCGTCGACTGTCATGTCAGCGTCGGTCAGAGACTTGGTGAGTTCGCGGGCGACGTCGCCGCGCCCCAGGATGTGGACCGGCACTGTCAGCGTGGGTGGCCCGTCGGGTCGAGCGGCCTGCCCGGCTGCGACCAGACGGTCGAGTATGGAGCGGAACGTCCGGGCGTCGAGGCCGATCGCCCGTACGGTGCGCGCAATCGATCGATAGTCCGTGGGCTGGCGCAGGGATTGAAGCAGTGTCGCGACGGTCCGGGTGTCGACGTCGCGGTCGACGTCGATCAGGATCGCGCTGCCTGGATCGCACCCGACCTGCACACACGAGTCTCGTCGCGCGAGAACTGGTACCCCCGGCAGGAGAACCGGTAGGTCGGGGGCGTTCACGGTGGCCGTCATGCCGTCACGATGTCACCCTTGTCCGATTTCGTCGACCACGAATTCCACAGGCACGAACCCGCTGGTTCACCGACTCGGACGCGCCCCCAAACTCAGTATCGATACGGGCACTCGAGGGCAGTATTCCCTCGAGTTTCGACCTCAGTCCTGAGTTTTGAGGTACACGAGCGTGTCTATGCTCAGCGGGATGTGTCGTCGCCCTTGTCGTCGGGGTTCTCATCGTCCTGTGCCAGGCTGCGTTCCAGTTCGGCGATCGCGTCGTCGAGGGACGAGTCGCCGCCGATCACTCGGTCGATGAACGCGGCGGGGGAGTCGATGTCCTCGCCGTCGGGCAGGAGGTCGGGGTGGCCCCAGACACCGTCGCGGACCGTCACGTCGGATGCGTCGGTGAGCTTTCGCCACAGGTCTGCGGCTTCCCGGAGCTTACGGGGACGTAGATCGAGGCCGATGAGGGTGGCGAACGTCTGCTCGGCCGGCCCTCCGGTCGCTCGACGACGGCGCATCGTCTCGGTGAGCGCCGCCGTGCTCGGGATGCGGTCCGACAGCGCGTTGCTGACGACGGTCTCGACCCATCCCTCGATGAGTGCGAGGAGAGTTTCCAGGCGAGCGAGGGCTGCTTGCTGCTCGGGTGTGGTCTGCGGTTCGAACGCCGCAGCCGATCCCATCAGCTCTTCCATCTTGGACGGGTCGCTGAACAACTGTTGCGGGTCGATGCCTTCGGCGAGGTTCTGCATGCCGCTGAAGTCGATCCGGATCCCGCGCGCGTACTCCTCGACAGTGGCGAGGAGACGCTGCTTGAGCCACGGGACGTGTGTGAAGAGGCGGACGTGTGCGGCCTCGCGGGCGGCGAGGAACACGACGATCTCCTGGGCGGGCAGGTCGAGGCCTTCGGAGAAGCGTGCGATCGCCTCGGGGAGCAGCACACCGGTGGTCGTCGGCGCGAGTGGCAATCCGATGTCGGTGGATGTCAGGACATCCTTTGCGAGAGTTCCCAGGCCTTGACCGAGTTGGCTGCCGTACATGCTGCCGCTCATCTGGCCGAGGATGCCGATCATCGGCCCCGCCATCGACTTCGCTTCGTCAGGTAGGCCGTCGGTCATGCTGCGGGCCATCTGCTCGGCGACCGGGTCGCACAGCGTGCGCCATGTCGGCATCGTGTTCTCGAGCCAGTCGACGGGCGTCCACGCCGCCGTCGTCGTGATTCCGGCGGGCAGCGTCGTCTGTTCGTCGAGCCACACTTCGGCGAGCCGGACGGCGTCGGCCACCGCCGACTCCTCCTTGGCGAGCATCGGGGTGAAGTTGCCGATCTGCTGCCGTGCCAGGTTGGCGGCGACCTCGTAGTTGACCGGACCGGAACCGTTGCCGCCGGGGGTCATCCCCGAGCCCATTCCGCTGAACATGGAGCCGAGCTGGTTGAACAGCTGGCCGAGCATGTTCGGGTCGAACCCGCCGGGCACGCCGGGGTTCTGACCGTTGTCGTCACGACCGTCGTCGTTGCCGGACGCCGAGAATCCGAAGGGGAGATCGTTCATGTGCTCCACGGTACCGGGATGTGTGCACCTCCCGGCGGGTCATGACTCGCAACGCCGACTACCCTGATCCAGATGACGAGCAACCTCACCCGCCGCCGCGTGATCACGATCTATGTCGCAGTGGCGTTGCTGGCCGTCTTCATCTGTCTCGGCCTGATGGTCAGGGTGCCGTACGTCGCGCTCGGACCCGGCCCGACCGTCAACACCCTGGGCATGCATCAGTCCGAGGAGTCGGGCAAACAGGTGCGCGTGGTGCAGGTGGTCGGTGGAGTGGACCCGGCGCCGAAGGGCAATCTCAACCTGACGACCGTCTCCCTGTACGACGGTCTCACGCTGTTCGAGGCGCTCGGGAAGTGGCTGTCGCCGTCGTACGAAGTGCAGCCGCGAGAGTCGTACTTCCCGCCGGACCAGAGCGACGATGAGGTACGTCAGCAGAATCAGGCGCAGATGTCGGGTTCCGAGGACAACGCGGTGCTCGCCGCTTGGAATCACCTGAAGCTCCCGACGGCCGTCGGGGTCACCTCGGTGTCGGACAAGTCTCCGGCGAAAGGAGTCTTGAAGGACGACGACCGCATTCTGTCGGTGGGCGGTGCACCCGTGGCGACGATGGAGCAGATGTCGGCAGTTCTCGGGAGGCACAAGCCCGGCGACGTCGTCGACGTGGTGTTCGTGCGTGACGGGAAGCAGCAGACCTCGGCGGTGACCCTGGCGCCGCGGCCGGACGACAAGGATCGTCCGTTTCTCGGTGTCACCATGCGGTCGGTTCCCGCGGATCCGTCGAAGGAGATCAAGTTCGATGTCGGCAGTATCGGCGGTCCGTCTGCGGGTCTGATGATGACGCTGTCGATCATCGATCAGATGACTCCGGGCGACCTGTCGCACGGCGAGTTCATCGCGGGCACCGGGACGATTGATCCGTCGGGCAAGGTGGGCGAGATCGGCGGTATCGACCACAAGATCCGTGCCGCGAAGGACGCGGGCGCGACGATGTTCCTCGTTCCGGCCGCCAACTGCTCGCTGGCGGCGGCCGACGCGCCGGACGGTGTCGAACTGGTGAAGGTCGACACGCTGTCCGGTGCGCTCGACGCGCTCGGCACCGTGGGCACGGACAAGCCCCGCCCACACTGCTGAGCGAGCCTAGGCTGGCTGTGAACTCGCCCGCGGTGCACGTTCACGGACCAGCAGCAGGTGGACGCCGGTCGCGACGAGCCCGATGCAGACCACGATCACGAGCGCGGTCCAGAAGCCGGGGGAACCGTTGAACGAGCTGATGAATCCGTCTCGGACGTAGGTCATCGGCATGACCGGGTTAAGCCATTTCAGCAGTCCCGGAACGGTCTCGATCATCCAGACGCCGCCGAAGGTGAACATCTGCAGCATGATCCCGGCCAGCGCGGTCACCGCTCCGACGACGTAGCCGCCGATCGCGAACATGACGGCGATGACCGCTGTGTGCATGAGGGTTGCGGCGGCCACCATCAGCAGTGTCTTGCCCAACTCGGCGGGATCAGGTGACGGGCTGAGGGCCACCCACACCGCCGCCGTGCACGCGGCACTCGCGAGAAGGCTGACTCCACCCACGAATGCGACTCGGCGGAGCCAGGTGTGCAGGTTCATGCGGCGGGGCTGGCTCGCGGAGGCGCGAAGTGGCTTGCAGCACATGAAAACGATCAGCGGGACGAGCGCAGTCAGCAGGACCAGCAACAGCGGTGCTGCTCCGGGTCCGTTG
This sequence comes from Gordonia sp. PDNC005, assembly GCF_016919385.1. NCBI lineage: Bacteria > Bacillati > Actinomycetota > Actinomycetes > Mycobacteriales > Gordoniaceae > Gordonia > Gordonia sp. PDNC005. The sequence goes on along the minus strand of NZ_CP070351.1, from coordinate 2,780,964 downwards.
AATTGGGCTGCGGCGAGGTTCGACGCCTTGGTGTCCACCGGGGTTGCGAGCAGATCGGCCAGTGACTGTTGCGCGACGTCGTCGCCCAGTTCGGGCGCCTGTCGGGCACCGTCGGACAGGCCTGCCGACAGCTCGCCTGCGCCCGCGTCGAGCTGATTCGCGCCGTCGGCGAGTTGCGCGGCACCGGTCGCCGCCTCCTGCGCACCCGCGTTGAGTTCGCCGAGTCCGGCGCTCAGTTCGTTCGCGCCGCTGTTGAGTTCGGCCGAGCCGGCCACGAGCTGGTTGACGCCCGACCGGTAGTCGGCGTTGGGATCGGTGAGCTGGTTCGCGATCTCGCGGCTGCCCGAGGAGAGTTGCGCCAGACCGTCAACGACGCCGGTGAGTTCGTCGATCAGGCCGCGCAGGGACGGATCGTTTGGGAGTGCACGTTTGAGCGCAGCGAGTTGTGCGGCGATTCCTTTCGCGTCCACGCCGCCGACGATGGATTCGATTCCGTCGGCCAGTTCGGTTGCTCCGGCGCCGAGTTCATCGGTGCCGGCCTGCAGCTCGGTGAGCCCGGAGGACAACTGGCCCGTGCCGTCGGCCAATTGGCGTCCACCGTCGGCGGCTTCGGCGGTGCCGGGGACGAGTTCGTTCTGCAGGCCCTTCGCCAGTTCAGAGGCACCTGCGGACAGTTCGCTCGTTCCGTCGTGCAACTGTCCGGAACCGGTCGCGGCCTCCCGGATCCCCGAGCTCAACTCGTCGAGACCTGCGACGACGGTCTTGACGCTGCTTCCTGCGGTCCCTTTGACGACTTCGGCCCGGATCGCGGTCATCACACTGTCGCCGATGCTCGACGCGAGGAGTGTGTTGTTGTCGTTGTAGGTGACCGAGATGAGCGCGGGTGCGGTGGTCTTACCGCCGATGCCGGACAGGGTGGTGCTGAAGTTGCTCGGGATCGAGACGACGAAGTAGTAGTCCCCTGCGGCGAGCCCGGCATTGGCGGTGGCGGAGTCGACTGCGTCGAACTTGAGCGCGCCCGAGTCGAGCAGAGTCTTGGCCACTTCGTCGCCGGCCGCGAGGCGGTCGGCGCCTGCTCCGGCGGGGATGTCGTTGTTGACCAGGGCGACCGGCATGTCTTCGAGAGTGTCGGTCGGATCCCACATCGCCCACATGAAGACGGCTGCGAACACCAGCGGCACCGTCACGACGATCGCCAGCAATGCTCGTCGAATGCGGCTGTCATGCCACGGTCTGCTCGGCGCGGGCTCTTGTGTCGCCGGATCTTCGAATGTCACGTCCACTCCCAGTTGATCGTTCGATCAAGTAAATGGAGCAGACGCTATCGATAGAAGTGGGGCGCCGGAAGACACTTCGGGAAATCTGTCCCGAATCGTCGGGTCAGAACGTCGAGGCGAGGGCGTCCAGGACGTTCGGCGCGAGTGTCGGATGGGTCCGCAAGTCTGATTCGGAGTGCGGTTCGTCGTCGGTCGCCCGCAGCGACAGCAGTGCCAGCCGCTGACCGGTCCGGAGCACGCCGGCGATCAGTCGCGCCTCGCGGCGTTCGGGGTGGCGCTGTGCGGCGTCGCGGGCTGCCGCATCCGCCGCGTCGGGGTCGGCCAAGAGAGGCTCGAAGGCTTCATCCAGCGCCGATTCGGCATCCGGGGGCAGGACGGTGATCTCGGTGACGACCGCGCATCCGACGACGGCCTCAGGCCATGTGACGGTGGTCAACAGTTTTTCGAGGTCGCCGTCGGAGGTCTCCTGAACGACAGGGCTCAGTGGCGAATCGTCGTCCGGATCGATCAGATCGGGTGCCTGCAATGCCAGAAACGATGTGGGGACCAGCGCGAACAGCGTCGCCGGTGATCCCCAGGGCGCCGCTGCCGCGTACCCGGCGCATTGTGCGAGAGCGTTGCCGAGGTCGGCTTGCGAGAAGTTCTGCTGCTGCTGCGGGAAGGTCACCGCCCCATTGTCACAGGTCGTGAGGTCCGTGGAGAAGTCAGTGGCCGTCGCTGCGATCAGTACTGTGGGTGAGGTAGCCGGTGCCTGCTCCGGCGATTATTCACGAAACAGGAGAAAATAACGTGGTTGGAGTGCGTGGTCCGATTGGTCGACCGACGCTGTCCCGCAGGTCGAAGATACTGATCGGCATAGGTGTGGCGCTGCTGCTGATCCTGCTGATCGGACCGCGGGTGGTGTCGATCATCACCGACTGGATGTGGTTCTCCGATCTCGGCTACTCCGAAGTGATGTCGACGATGATCACGACGCGGATCGTCGCGTTCCTCGTGGCGGCGATTGTGGTCGGCGGAATCGTCTTCGGCGGACTCTTCGCCGCTTACCGTGGACGGCCGGACTTCCCTCCGGTGAGCGGTCCCGGCGACCCGTTGGATCGCTACCGCGCAGTGATCGGTCGGCGTCCCTGGATCGCCGGGGTGATTCCCGCCGTGTTGATCGGTCTGGTCGCAGGTCTGATCGCGCAGGCGTCCTGGGCCACGATTCAGACGTTCATCCACGCGGAGTCGTTCGGTGAGAAGGATCCGCAGTTCGGGATGGACATCGGCTTCTACGCGTTCACGCTGCCGTTCATCCGACTGATTCTCGATCTGGCGTTCATCGCGGTCGGCGTCGCGTTCGTCGGCAACCTGATCACCCACTACGTGTTCGGTGGTCTGCGCCTCGGCGGTGGCGGACGACGTGGTGGACTGTCGGGTCCCGCACGTGTGCAGCTCGCCGTCATCATCGGTGTGTTCATCCTCCTCAAGGCGGTCGGATACTGGCTCGACCGGTACGACCTCCTGAGCAGCGACCGCCGCGGCGACATCTTCACCGGTGGTACGTACACCGACATCAACGTCGTGTTGCCCTCCAAGCTCATCCTGATGGCCATCGCCATCGTGTGTGCCATCGCGTTCTTCGCAGCGGTGGCGCTCCGTGATCTGCGAATCCCCGCCATGGCGACGGTGCTCATGCTGCTGTCGGCCCTCGCCATCGGCGTCATCTGGCCCGCCGCGATGGAGCAGTTCTCCGTCAAGCCGAGCGCCGACTCGAAGGAAGCGGAGTACATCAGTCGAAACATTGCGGCCACCTCAGACGCCTATCGGATCCGAGAAGGCGTCGACGTGAAGTACGAGGACCGATGGACCAGTGCGCCCGCGGATCCGGCGAAGGTCAACGCTGACGTGGCGACTCTGTCGAATATCCGCGTGCTCGATCCCGCCGTTGTCGCGAAGTCGTTCGTGCAGCGACAGTCACTCAAGAACTTCTACGGGTTCCCCGATCAGCTCGCAGTCGACCGCTATCCGGTGCAGGAGGACGGCGCGAAGCAGTCGCGCGACTTCATCGTGTCTGCGCGCGAACTCGATCCCCGGAAGTACAACGACAACCAGCAGAGCTGGATCAATAAGCACACGGTCTTCACCCACGGCAACGGCTTCATCGCAGCATTCGCGAACACCGTTGATTCTCCGGCTACTGACGCGGCGTCGGGCACCGACGGTGGTGGACTGCCTAAGTTCCTGGTCTCCGACATCGAGTCGATCCGCCAGCCCGGCTACAAGAACCAGCCAATCCAGGTGAAGCAGCCGCGTGTGTACTTCGGCGAGATGATCGCCAACGTCGATCCCGACTACGCCATCGTGGGTTCGGCAGATGGCAAGGACCGTGAGTACGACACCGATGCGTCGACGTACACCTACACCGCGGATTCGGGAGTCGCATTGAGCAATGTGGGAACTCGTCTGCTGTACGCGATCAAGTACGGCGAGCGAAATCTGCTGCTGTCGGATGCGATCAACGACAACTCGAAGATCCTGTACAACCGTGATCCTCGAGACCGCGTGTCGAAGGTCGCTCCGTGGCTCACCACTGATTCGAAGACGTACCCGGCGGTCATGGCAGACGGCTCGGTCAAGTGGATCGTCGATGGATACACGACGCTCAAGAACTACCCGTACGCGCAGCGGATGTCGCTGTCTGCGGCTACAACCGATTCGCGGGTTGAGTCCGCAGGCCAGACGGCGCGCCAGCAGGCAGACGAAGAGGTGTCGTACGTCCGGAACTCGGTCAAGGCGACCGTCGACGCGTACACGGGAGAAGTGACCCTGTACCAGTTCGACACGAGCGATGCCGTTCTGAAGACCTGGATGAAGGCATTCCCGGGCACGGTGAAGCCGCGATCGGAACTGGATAAGAACAAGGATCTGCTCAGCCACATGCGGTACCCCGAGGATCTGTTCAAGCTTCAGAGGCAGCTGCTCACCCGGTACCACGTCGACAATCCGGCTGACTTCTACCGCGCCAATAACTTCTGGTCCGTCCCCAACGATCCGACTGGGGACAACACCCAGTTGCCGCAGCCTCCGTACTACTTCACGGCAGCTGCGCCTAACACTCCGGGCAAGTCGCAGTTCCAGCTGACTTCCGTCACGACTCCGCTCAATCGACAGAACCTGGCCGCTTACATCACCGTCGGCGCTGATCCGGAGGGCTACGGGAAGTTGACGGTGAAGACGACTCCGACTGATTCGCAGACTGTCGGCCCGCGGCAGGCACAGGAAGCGATGAAGAACGCCGTCGCGAGGGAGACCACTCTCGTCCAGGGATCGGTGAACATCACTTTCGGTAACCTGCTGACTCTGCCCGTCGGCGGCAACGGGGTCCTGTACGTTCAGCCGTTGTACACCGAATCGAAGGCGGGTGACTCGGCCATGCCGAAGGTCTTCCGCATGCTGACCTACTACAAGTCACCCGTCGATGGTCAGGTCCGCATCGGTGCGGCACCGACGATCGGTGACGCGTTGAAGCAGGTCGGTATCGACCCCGGGGCGGCGACTGAGCCTGATTCGGACGGGTCGGAACCGAAGGCACCTGACGAGAAGCCGACCACTCCGTCCGTGCCGAACAAGTCCGAGCCGACACAGGCGCAGGTCGACGCGTTGGATGCCGCCGTCGCTCAGATGGATGCTGCGCAGAAGAGCGGTGACTTCGCTGCTATCGGCGACGCGCTCAAGAAGCTGAAGGCCGCGCTCGCAGACTATCCGTCCGGAAACTGATCGGGCCAAACGAAACCGCCGAGTCCCTGCACAGGGGCTCGGCGGTTTTGTTGTCGGTCAGGTGTGTCTCAGCGCACCTTGCCGAGGTAGCGGTCGATCTCGGACTGGGTGTTGTCCGGCATCACCGGTGAGTGATGCAGGTGAGTGGTGAGGTGACGGAAGATCAGCGCCGACGACACCAGGCACCCGAGGGCGAGCACACCGTAGGTGATGTTCATCGTCCGCCCTGCCGGAAGGTCGGCGAGAGTGACGATCCAGAGCGCCGACAGAGCGCCTCCGGCCAGTAGCAATACGAACGCGAGCAGGCTCATCGGATGATTGCCGTGGTTCTCGTGATGGATGTTTGGGTCTGCCATGTCGCCTCCTGGATTCGGTCGGTCCTGGCGGGCCGGACTGGTGAGTCTCACCCTACTCCGGAAGTGAGCACCATCACATGACGTCACATTGGAGATCCTTGATCACGAATGGAGTGCCGGGGCTCGTTTCCTCATGTAAACAACGTTTACACTGCGCACAGTGGGGTAGTCGGGGCCCGCACTGTTTCCGGGAAGGGTCGGTATGCCACCGCTCAGTCGTCTAGTGAAGATCCAGCTCATCGTTGTTGTCCTGTTGGGGCTGGTGGCGTCGGTGTACGGCGGCATTCGGTACGCCCGAATGGACCAGGCGGTGGGCGTCGGCGTGTACCGGGTGACGGTGGAGATGCCCGACGCGGGAGGCCTGTTCTCGGAGGCTCAGGTCACCTATCGAGGTGTCGCCGCCGGACGTGTACGTGATCTGCGGATGACTGCAGACGGTGTTGACGTCGACCTGGTCCTCGAGTCCAGTGGTGAACAGATTCCGGCGTCCGCCCTCGCTGTCGTGGCGAACCGGTCCGCGATCGGCGAGCAGTTCCTCGACTTCCAGCCGACGTCGGCTGACGGACCGTTCCTCCATGAAGGATCACGTATCGCGGCGTCGCAGGTGCGGTTCCCGCCGAAGCTGCAGGAAGTCACGCAGTCGGCGATCGACCTGACGAAGACGGTCCCCGTCGACGATCTGCGGATCGCCGTCACTGAACTCGGCAAGGCCTTCGACGGTCAGGGTGACAACCTGACTCGGCTCGTCGACTCCCTGGACAAGCTGTCGCAGACTGGCGTCGAGAACCTGGACGACACGATCCAGTTGATCAAGAACTCGCGTCCGGTCCTGGCGACACAGGCTGAGCAGTCGGATGAGATCCTGTCGTGGTCGAAGAACCTCAACGTGGTCGCGGCGACGCTCGCGTCGTCCGACCCGGCGATCCGCCGGATCCTCACCGACGGGCCCCGTGCGGCGACGACGCTGTCGAGGTTCCTCGACGACAACGGCGCAGACGCCACGAAACTCATCCACCAACTGGGTACGACGGTCGACACGATCGAACCGGCGTCGTTCGTGACCGGCATGACCTTCGCGATGCTGTCGTCCCTGTCCGCGAGCAGCATGACCACGTCGTCGCCGGAAGGGACAATCCGGTTCGGCATCGTCCTCGAGACGGAGAACCCGCCGAGCTGTACACGCGGCTACGAGAGCACGCAGCGGATGATCGACCAGATCAAGGCGCGCAACCCCGACTTCGACATCAACTACGACGACTTCCCGTTCAACACCAAGGCTGCCTGCTCGGTGCCCACCGGCAGTCCGACAGCGGTGCGCGGCGCGAACAACGCCGACTTGTCGAACCCTGACTTCGTGCAGCCCTGGGACAACAAGCCCAAGCGTGATCCCGACAAGCTGAACCTCAACCCGCTCGCCAACCAATTGGCAGGCCTGATGGGTGTCCGGGCCCGTTGATCGGCGGGTTCGTGCCCTCGATCACGTTGCCGGGTAATCGATTTGCCTCTGTCGTTCACCGCTGTGTAACGTAGTCGATGCAACGCGGGGTGGAGCAGCTCGGTAGCTCGCTGGGCTCATAACCCAGAGGTCGCAGGTTCAAATCCTGTCCCCGCTACTAGATGAGAAGACCCGGACCAATCGGTCCGGGTCTTCTTGCATTCCGGCCTCCGGGCCCCGGTTCGGAGCGGGTGCGAGAGTGCTGTATCGTAGTACATGCATCGCGGGGTGGAGCAGCTCGGTAGCTCGCTGGGCTCATAACCCAGAGGTCGCAGGTTCAAATCCTGTCCCCGCTACTAGATGAGAAAGCCCGGACCAATCGGTCCGGGCTTTCTTTTTCATCAGTGTCGGACGATACGCAGTTGTGTCGACGACGCGAGGTGAACTCCGTCTGGCGTCCACAGGTCCAGAGACTCGCTGAGCCAGCCGTCATCGTCGGCGTGCGGGGTCCGAGCGTGTAGCAACACCCAATCGTCGTCGCTGCTCTTTGTGGTGGGCGCGAAGTGAACAGCCATTCGCACCGTCGGGATGGGCGCCAGGACGTTGAGTGTCGCGGCGTACGACGGCGCCAGTGCGTCGGCCAGGATCAGCAACCGCGACTGCGGGTCGGGGGAGGGGCCGGCGAGACGGATCCACGCGTACAGTTCGGCGTCGTCGGCCCCGGTGTACGGCAGGATCGACGTGGCGGGACGGATCTCGAACGCCGTCGCCAGCGGCATGAACTGCGGGTCGATGACGATCGGCGACGCCGACTCGAGCGGGGTGACACCGGAGGGCGCCTCGGGGGACAGTCGGTGCGTGATCGGCGCTGCCGCTCGTGCGGTGAACACGGCATCGGCCGTGGCGACGATCGAACCGTCAGGCGCGGTCGCGGTGGCCGTCACCTGAGCGTTGCGTCGTCCCTGGCGCAACACCCGCACCTCGACGCTCGGCAGATCGCGCGTCGGTGCGATGAACTGGGTGGTCAACTCGACCGGTCGGAACGATGCGTCGACTGCGCGGCGCATGTGGCCGAGCAGCATCGCCGAAAGGATCCCACCGTGGAGTCCGCCGAACCCGTACACGGTGCGCAGGCGTTCAGAGTCGACGGTGCGGCCGTCGAGCAGACGGTGCAGGGTGGTGAACTGGTCGGTCATTCTCGGGTCTCCTTGGTGGCGGCGAACAGGGGCGCGCCTGCGATCAGTGAGACTGCGGCGGTGACCCACCACGTGAGGTGGAAATCGGAGACGTCGGACGCAGACCCGAGGCACGCGACGGCCACCGCGACACCGACTGCGATACCGACCTGGCGGGCCATGCTGAGCACGCCGGACCCGGTAGCGAACCACTGTGCCGGGAGGGCCGACGTTCCGATCGCCATGGCGGTCGGCGTGATCAGCCCGACGCCGACGCCGGTCAAGAGGGCTCCCGGCAGGATTGCCGCGGCGTAGGTCGAGTCGGCCTGGGTGACCAGCGCCCAACTGGCGACGCCCACAGCGAAGACAGCTCCGCCGAGGCCGGCAAGCACCCGCGGCGCGATTCGGTCGGCGACACGGCCGGCGAGAATCGCCACGATCGGAACGATCGCCGGGCCGGGCGCGATGCCGAGACCGGCGCGCAGTGGGGACCAGCCCCAAACCCCTTCCATCCACAGGATGACCGTCAACAACATCGCTCCGAACGCCACGTGGAAGACGAGGAGGACCGCGGCGGCCGGAATGATGCGCGGAACCCGCAAGAGCTGCGGTTCGAGGATCGGGCGTCGTCCAAACGCGCTGGTCAGTCCGGTAGAGGAGAAGCCGACGAGCGCGATCACGGCAAGGATTGCAGTCTGGGCAGACGACCATCCCCACTCGCCGCCGTTGACGAGCGCCGCGACCAGCGCGGCGATCGAGCCCGCGAGAACAGCCGATTGCATCAGGCCGAGGTGATGCTCGCGGCGCGGAGTCGAGCGCGCGACGAGGAACCACGTCGCGAGTGCCGCGGCGCCTGCGATCGGAATGTTGATCAGGAACACCCATCTCCAGCCGAATTCTGCGAGGCCACCGCCGACTACCGGTCCGAGTGCGGCACCGAGTCCGCCGAGCGCGGCCCAGAGTCGGACGGCGCCCGCGCGCTTCTCGGGCGCCGTCCCCTCCAAGACGACCCCGAGCGATGACGGTGTCATGAGCGCTGCGCTCGCACCTTGAAGTGCCCGCATCACGATCAGCGTGGTCAGCGACGTGCTGAACGCACATCCGGCCGACGTGATCGCGAAGAGGGCGAGGCCCGCGACGAGCGCACGATGACTACCGATCCGGTCGCTCAGCCTGCCTGCCGGAATCAAGAGAGCGGCGAACGCGATCGTGTACGCGTTCAGGATCCACGAGAGGTCTGACAGGTCGGCGACGTGCAGGTCGTCGGCTATCTGAGTGAGGACCACGTTGACCACGAACAGGTCGAATCCGGAGAGCAGGACGGTTGTGGCGACGATCGGAATCACAGCCCGACTCGGCGTCGACGTCGACGCCCGACTAGTTAGTTGTGTCATGAAACGGACTGTAGACGAGGTGCGTTCTATGAAGCAACTGACTATGATGAGTACATGCGCCGCGCCAGCTTTGTCGACATGAACTGCTCCATCGCCCAGAGTCTCGAGGTGATCGGGGAGTGGTGGACGCCGTTGATCCTGCGTGACGCCCTGATGGGCGTCACGCGATTCGACGAGTTCCAGTCACGGCTCGGAATAGCCCGGAACGTGCTCAGTCAACGACTCGACGGCCTCGTGGAACACGGGATCTTCACAACCGTCCAGTATCAGGACCGGCCTGTCCGCCACGAGTACGTGCTGACGCCGAAGGGGCGCGACCTCTGGCGGGTGTTGATGATGCTCCGTCAGTGGGGTGATCGCTGGTATGCGCCCGACGGTGCGCCGGTGGAAGTGGCTCACTCCTGCGGCTCGGTTGTCACTGCGGAATTGCACTGCTCGGAATGCGGCGAGCATCTACGTGCGCGCGACCTCGAACTTCAGCACGGTCCGGGCGCTCCCGACGGTGGGGTGCTGCCTAGTCGTTGACTGCCGAGGGTTTGCGCGCGAGCACACCGTCTATCAGGAATTCGACGGTGTAGTGGAACTCGGCCTCGGCATCGAACCTGGCCAGCTGTGGTGCCACCTCGGCGACTGCGGACAACTCGCTTCCGGCGAGGTCGGACTCGCGTTTGGCGATCGCCTCCGTGTCGGCGGTCCCGAACGTCGGAGCGGCGTTGACCTCGCGCAGCAGTGTGCCGACGAGTGCGGCGAGGGTCGCTCGCATTAGATGGACGGCGTCGTCGGTGGAGAATCCGGCGTTGTGCATGGCGGCGAGTGCGGTGTTCACCGGAGCAAGGGATGCCATCGACGTCAGTTGCCGAGTCAGGATGAGCGGTGCGGCTGCGCGGTGACTCAGGGTGCCCGCGCGAAAAGCGAGGGCGATCGCGCGCAGGTCGGTGCGCAAGTCGCCCGACAGCTCGGGTGCGGTGATCGACCCGAGCAGGCGTTCGGCGACGGCGTCGAGCAGATCGTCGATGCCGCCGACATGGTTGTACAGGCTCTTCGGGTCGGAGGAGAGGTGGCGTGCGACCGATCGCATGCTGAGCGCATTGATGCCCTCGTCGTCGATCAGCTGCAGCGCCGCGTCGACGATCGCTTCCCGGGAGAGTCTGGCTTCGCCCTTGGGTGGTCGCCCGCGGCGCGGTGAAAGGTCCACCGGCTCATTGTGCCGCATCCCTTGAGTTAATCCACGCTGTGGGTATATGTTGACGGGAGCAGATGTTAGGAGGCCGCCATGACCCGTTTTGAACTCCCGCCCGAGCATGTGCTCCGTGCCCGCGAGAAGCTTGTCCTGGACCACTTCCACGACGAGGTCGCGCAGGACTGGGACGCGACGCTCTCGACCTTCCCTCATCCCCACTACGAGTTGATTGCGCAGATGGCCGTCCACGACGGGGCCCGTGAAGTCCGCGACTACTACCACGACACGCGGGTCGCGTTTCCCGACCAGAATCACGAGATCATCGCGTTCCGACACACCGTCGACGCAGTGGTCGTCGAGTTCTGGCTGCTCGGCACGCATCTCGGTCCGCTCGGCAAGATCCCGCCGACTGGATCGTCGCACCGTACGCGCATGACCGCATACTTCATCTTCGACGACAACGAGAACCTGATCGTCGAACGGATCTACTTCGACCAGCTCACGATTCTCAAGCAGCTCATCGGCGGTCTCGACAAACGTGACCCCCGGGATCTGCTGACGATCGGGCGAGCGGTGGTCGGACTTCTGGCGATGTCGGGCGACGAGCCGGACTCCCGGCTGCTCGACACCGTTCCTCCGCAGTTCGACGACTAGCCCTGCTCGGCGAGCGTTGACGCGATGTCGCGCAACTGGTCGACCTGAGCCGGCGACAGTCGGTCGAACACTCGGCGACGGACCTCGTCGACGTGGCCGGGTGCGATACGCACGAGCAGCTCCACGCCGTTGTCGGTCAGGGAGACGTTCTGGATCCGCCTGTTCTCCGGGTCGGCACATCGAGCGACCCAACCGCGCTTCTCCATGCTCGCGACTGCATGCGTGAGGCGGGACGGGCTCGTGAAGCTGTCGCGGGCGAGCTCGCCCATCGTCATCGTGCGGTCGGGTGCGTTCGAGAGCAGCGCGAGCATCGAGTAGTAGACGTGGCTGATCCCCGCGTCAGTCCGGAGCTGTTGGTCGAGAGCCTGAGGCAGCAGATTGATGACGGCGAGAAGCGGCAGCCACGCATCCATCTCCGCGGCGGTGAGCCAGCGCGGTTCGTCGGACATCAGGCAGCCTGGAACGACCGCTTGGCGAGGCCCATCGCGAAGCCCTCGATCGCGGTGGTGACCGGTGCTGTCGCATCGGTCGCCGCGCCGAGGGTGACGAAGATCGGCGTGAAATGCTCAACCGTCGGGTGAGCGAACGGCAGTCCGGGAGCGAGGCTGCGGAATCGTTCGAGGGAGTCGACGTCGCCTCGTGACAGGGCGTCGGCCGCCCACTCGTCGAACTCTGTCGACCACGTCGGAACGATGTCGGGGCGAGACCAGTCCAAGTAGGGCAGCCCGTGGGTCATGAAACCGGACCCGATCACCAGGACTCCCTCGGCTCGGAGTGTCTGCAGGCGCTGCCCGATGGCGAACAGCGCCTGTGGGTCGTGCGTCGGCATCGACAGCTGCAGAACCGGGATGTCGGCCTCGGGGTACATGACCTTGAGGGGCAGCCACGCGCCGTGGTCGAGGCCGCGATTTCGGTGCTCGTACACGCGTTGCGTGTCCGGTAGGACGTCGAGCAGGCGCTGTGCGAGACCGGTGTTGTCGGGGGTGTCGTATCGCATGCGGTAGTACATCGGGTCGAAGCCGCCGAAATCGTAGACGAGTTCAGTCGGCACGGTGCTGGTGATTCCGAGCTCGTCCGATTCCCAGTGTGCGCTCACGATGAGGATCGCGCGTGGCCTCGGCAGAGCCTGCGACCAGTCATGCAGTTGGCGCATCCACTCGGCGTCCTCGAAGGTGGGAGGGGCTCCGTGGGACAGGTACAGCGCGGGGAGGGGTCCGTCGTCCGGAGTCCAGGCGCGGTGGGGTGTCGCAGCGGAGACGGCTGCGGCGTGGACGAGGTGCTGTGCGAACGGGTGGTCGGCGCGGATCGTCGCGTCGGCCAGTGCCGTGGTGCTGGGTGTGATTGTCATCGGGAGCCTCTGTATGCCGAGTAGATATTTCAAACTTGAAATGATCATACGTCAGCTCATTTCAACATTCAAATGATTGGTCGGGGTTGGTCAGAGCCTCGACCGTGCGGTACTGCGCCGCGCATCATGAGCCGGTGGATGTCGACGCCGGCGCAGAACCGCGTATGGGGTGATCGACTGGGTTGCCGTGAAAGAGTGGGAGGCATGACTCTGACTCTCGCGACGCAGGTCGCGCTGATCGCAGCCGGCGTGATCTTCCTGTGGGCGTTGATCCTCGGCGTCTGGAAATTCGCGCAGATCATGCGCAGCCCGGACGGCGCGGCACACATCTACGTCGACATCGCGCACCGTGCCGCGCTCATGTACTCGTTCGCGACGGCGATGCTGGGTGTGTTCGTGCAGTTCAGTGCGTGGAACACAGCCGTGAATCTCACCGCCCTGCTGGTGGTCGTCTTCTTCTTCGTCACCGCGATAGCGTCGTACTGCCTCCACGGCGCTCTCCGCGACACGGAGAACCAACTGCACCCGAAGTCGCCGATGATGACCGCGTCGATGGTCGCCCTCATAGTCGGAGAGATCGGCGGCACGGCCGTCATTCTGCTGGGGTTCATCGTTGAACAAGTGGGCGGCTGATCGCCGCCTGCGTGACCGCCGTCACCGAGCGTTCACTACGGTTGCGGAATGGGATCCTACGCAGACGCCTTCGCTCGCAGCATCGATCACCCCGACGACTTCTGGCTCGACGCTGCGGCGGGGGTCGACTGGATCACGCCGCCTACTCGAGCGCTCGATGATTCGAACCCGCCGATCTACCGGTGGTTCCCCGACGGCTCCCTGAACACGTCGACGAACGCGCTCGACCGCCACGTCGCGTCGGGCCGGGGTGATCAGATCGCCTTGATCTGGGACTCTGCGATGACGTCCACCGTCCGCACGTACACCTACGCGCAGTTGCTCGACGAGGTCGCGGCGTTCGCGGGAGTGCTCGCGGCGCAAGGAGTCACCAAGGGCGACCGCGTGGTGATCTACCTGCCGATGATCCCGGAGGCGGCGATCGCCATGCTCGCCTGCGCCCGCATCGGAGCAGTCCACTCAGTGGTCTTCGGCGGCTTCGCGGCACCCGAACTCGCCACGCGCATCGACGACGCCGAGCCCGTCGCGGTGATCACCGCGTCGGGTGGTCTCGAGCCCGGCCGCGTCGTCGAGTACCTCCCGCTGGTGAAGTCCGCCATCGAACTGGCTGCCTCCACGCCGAGCACTGTGATCGTGAAAGACCGCGCGGAAGTCCCCGGTTCAGCCTCCGACTACGACGGCTGGCTCGACTGGGACGCCGAGCTAGCAGCCGCGTCACCCGCCGCTCCCGTCGAGGTGGCAGCCACAGACCCGCTGTACATCCTCTACACCTCGGGAACAACGGGGAAGCCGAAGGGCGTGGTGCGTGACAACGGCGGCCACGCCGTCGCCCTGACCTGGTCGATGCACAACGTCTACGACATCTCGCCCGGCGACGTCTGGTGGACGGCGTCCGATGTCGGCTGGGTGGTCGGCCACAGCTACATCGTCTACGGGCCACTCCTCGTCGGTGCGACGACTGTCATGTACGAGGGAAAGCCGGTCGGGACGCCCGACGCGGGTGCGTTCTGGCGGGTGATCGACCAGCACAAAGTGGCCGCGCTGTTCACCGCGCCGACCGCGATCCGCGCGATCCGCAAGGCCGATCCCGACGCGACCGAACTCGCCAAGTACAACACGTCCACGCTGCGGACCCTGTTCGCGGCGGGGGAGCGGCTCGACCCCGACACCTACACCTGGGCGTCGGAGGTGCTCGGGGTGCCGGTGGTCGATCACTGGTGGCAGACCGAGACCGGCTGGGCGATCGCCGCGAACCTTCGAGGCCTCGAACCGATGCCGATCAAGGCGGGATCGCCGACTGTGCCGGTACCGGGGTACGCCGTCGAGGTCGTCGACGCGACCGGGGGACCGGTGCCCGCAGGCGGGGAGGGCAACATCGTGATCCGACTGCCGCTCCCACCGGGGACTCTCGCCGGACTGTGGCGTGACGAGGACCGGCTCCGCGCGTCGTATCTCAACACATTCGACGGCTTCTACCTCACCGGCGACTCCGGGTACATCGACGCCGACGGCTACGTCGTGGTGCTCGGGCGGTCTGACGACGTCATCAACGTCGCCGGTCACCGGCTGTCCACCGGCAGCATCGAGGCCGTCGTGGCCGCGCACCCCGCGGTCGCAGAGTGTGCCGTCATCGGCATTCGCGACGATCTGAAAGGCCAGCGTCCGAGCGGTTACGTCGTCCTCAAGGCGGGGGTCGACGTCAACGACGACACTCTGCGGTCCGAACTCGTACAGCGCGTTCGCGACGAGATCGGCGCGGTAGCGACGTTCCGCGACGTCACCGTCGTGGCGTCGCTGCCGAAGACCCGCTCGGGCAAGATCCTCCGCAAGACGATGCGGCAGATCGTCGACGGCGAGGAGTACACGGTCCCGTCGACGATCGAAGACGCGTCGGTTCTGGACGCGCTGGTGGAGCAGTTGACGCAGTCCTAGTTGAACTGCCGCTGGCCCTCGTCGATCACCGACCTGGTCCATGCGAGCAAGTCGTCGACGGCGGGGGAGCCCGCCTCGACGAGCGGCACGTGTCCCAATCCCGGATACGTCCGGAAGTCGACGTCGGTGCCGACCGAGCGCTGACGAGCCGCGAACGACTGTTGGCCTGCCGGACTGATCAGGTCGTCGGCGTCGCCCTGAGCGAGAAACAACGGCATGGTCAGTTTCGCCGACGGCGTGTTCTCGATGAGGCGCTGCTTCAACGGGCCGTCGTCCAGACTTCCTCCGTACGGGTCGGTGCCGACGAGGAACGCCTCGATGACCGATGCGACGACTGCGGGTTCGCTCAGACAGCGGGTCGCCATCGTATGGAGTGGCAGGCGGGCCTGCGGTTCGACGTAGTCGTCGAAGTCGATGTCGCCGTACGTGCGGCTGTACGCGTCGAGGACGTACGAACCGAAGACAGCTCCGCCGGTCATCCCCATCAGCTTGTCCGCCAGTCCGAGCAGATCAGACGCGGGCGCCATCGCGGCGACGCCCGAGACTTCGACGTCCGGCGCGTACGTCGGGGCGACGATGCCGGTCCACAGCGCGGCGTGACCGCCCTGCGAGTGGCCCCACACCACAGTGCGCGGTGACAACTGTAGTTGCGACATGCCTCTGGCTGCGCGCACCGAGTCGAGGACGGAGCGCGCTTCACCCTGGCCGATGAGGTACGGCGTCGGACCTTCGGTGCC
This sequence comes from Gordonia sp. PDNC005, assembly GCF_016919385.1. NCBI lineage: Bacteria > Bacillati > Actinomycetota > Actinomycetes > Mycobacteriales > Gordoniaceae > Gordonia > Gordonia sp. PDNC005. The sequence continues at coordinate 2,765,084 of NZ_CP070351.1, read as the reverse complement.
GAGTCCCGTGTAGTCGGTCGCGACCATCACCGAGCCCGACGCGATCACCTCGGGGAGCGCGGGGGTGGCGCCCGCGGTGAACGGGTGGTCGAGCACGGACGGCGCGCAACCGGGTGCGGCTCCGGTGGTGCCGTGTGCCCAGGCGATCACCGGGCGAGGGCCTGGCGGCGGGCTCTTCGGAGCGACGACGATGGCGCTCGCCAGCGCGGCGGCTCCGTCGTCTCGGGTGGTCGTGTACAGGATTCGCCATGCCCGCGCTTCGTCGGGGACGTCGCGGTGGAAGTCTTCGGTGCGCAGGAGTGTTCCGGGCTTTGCTGCGGGATCTAGGGGGGCGGAGTAGAAGTCGTCCGGCGTCGGCGACGAGCGATGCACGCCGATTGAGACGACCGCCAATGGCACGGCGATGACGACAGCGATGACTGCCGTGGCAAGGCGCAGCACCCGGTGCGGTCTGCCTGCGGTCTCCGAGGGCCCTCGAACGATGCGATACAGGCGGGTGAGGCCGAACCAGACCAGTGCGATGCCTGCGACGAATGTCGCGGCGAAGATCGTGACCCCGGGCCACGCGAACGCGGTGACGGCGAGCGCGATGGCGGCGATGCCGAGCAGAGCGTCCGCGACCCGCGTGGCAACGTCGTCGCCGCGTATCGCTCCGACGATTCTGGTGGCGCCCCAGGCGACGAGGCCGACTCCGGAGACCAGCGCGACCGACACGATCGACAGCCCCTGCCAGGCGAGGAGGACCACGCCGGTGGTGAACAGTGCGGCGGCCCCGGCGTAGCGGAGAGGTAACGCGCCGTCCGCCGCCCGTGTCGCCTCGCCGATGCCCGCGACGATCAGCCCGCCGGCGATCGCGGCCGCGAGGATCGGAACCGATCCGAATGGTCGCAGCGCGAAGACCACGCCGATCGCGACGGCGGCGACGCCGACGAGTCCGTTGATGGCCTGGTGGCGAGTCATCCCTAGAGGATAGGGCGGGCGGTCAGCCGAGTACGCCGGGCCTGAGCATTCGACGCATCACACGCATCACGTCGTCAACGGTGGTCGACGGGACCTCCGAGTGCTCGACGATGGCGGCGTTGACCGCGCCCAGATAGGCGGCCCAGGCGAGTGGGTCCGTCGCGGTCACGTCCATGCCCTGCTGGGCTCCACGCTCGGACACAGCAGCCAGCAACGAGGCCCACCGGAGCCTGCGTTCGCGACGGTGCGCCTCGAATGCCGGGCTCACACCGACCACCTCGATGAAGCTCACGCGAATGCGTTGTGGGCTGTCGGCGTAGTACATGACAAACGCCGTGATGCCCGCGCTGAACATCTCTTCGAGGGTGGACTGTTTCTCGAGTTCCGCGGCTATGGCGTCGGAGACCGCCGCCATAGCGGCGTCCTGTGTCTCGTCGTACAGAGCCTTGAGGAGGTCCTCCCTGTCGGCGAACACCTCGTAGAACTGCCGCGACGACAGGGCGGCGTGTTTGCAGACGGCGGGGATGGACGTCCCCGTGTACCCCTGCGTCCCGAAGAGTTGCAGGCCCGAGTCCAGGAACCTGGCGCGGCGCAGTCGTCGGCGGTCGTCGACGGACTGTCCTCGATAACTCCTGGACTCGGTCACGCGTCCAAACTACTTGCCGCGCCCGATCGCCGCGCCGAACAGTGCCGCGAGGTCGGTCCCGATGGTTCGGGAGAACGTGGGCCACCACTTGGCGTCGGTGGTCATCGACAGTTCGTCGCGTGTGGTGCAGCCGGGCACCGCAGGCTTTCCGTCGAGACGGTCCTTCAGCCACAGGAACGCCATGGGCGCACCGGCGACCTCGCCGATGATGTGCTCGGACAGGTGATCCCGGGTATACGTGATCGACGGGCCCGGTGCGGCGCAGTACTTCTTCACCAGTGTGTTCACCTGGCCGACCGGGACGATCTCGTCGAGCTGCGAGTTCCAGATGTACATCGGGACGTCCGGGCGGGCGCGCCCCATCCTGGTGTCGACCAGCAGCCGCTTGACGCTCGGCGCGTTGAGCGCGCCGCCCGGCCAGTCGATGAGCCCGATGTTGTTGAGGAACGGGAACGTCGCGGCCTGATACTGCACGCAGAGTGGCCCCTTCAGGTCGCGCAGCCCTTTGCCGAGCGGATTCAGTCGACGGTCGAGGAACGTGTCGAAGTACTTGTACTCGCGGGCCAGGCCAAAAACGGCACCGAGCACCAGACCGCTGGTGGCGCCGTTCTGCGCGGTGCGCAACAGTGAACCGAGGTCGGCGGGCACGCCGCCTTCCGCAGCGCCCACGATGTTCAGCTCGGGTGCATACGACTGCTTCAGTTCGGCGGTATGGCCGGTGACGATGGCGCCCCCGGAGTATCCGTACAGGCCGATCGGAGACGCGTCGGTGATGGTCGACGGCGCGAACTGCTTCGCGGCACGCAGGCTGTCCAGTGTGATCCGCGCACCGAGCGGGCCTGCGGCGTACGCGTGGTTCGGCCCTTCATGGTCCGGCAGGACGAGCGCGTAGCCCTGTGCGAGAAAGCCTTGTCCGACCAACAGTTCCGCCGGCGCCACCACCTGCCCCAGCAGGGGACTCGCGTTGAGGTGCTGAACCGCGTACGACGTCGAGCAGTAGCCCGCGGTCGAGTCCTCGGCGATCTGCATCGAGATCACCTTGCGCGGACCCTTCGTCGCGCCGCGCGGCTTCAGGATCGTGGTGACGGCGGGAATGGGCCGACCACTGGTGTCGGTGGACCGGAACGACAACTGCCAGGCGTCGACGTTGAGCGGCGCGACGCCGAAGTTCGCCGCATTGATCCGTCGGGCTCCGAGGATCTCGCCTGGCGCAGCTGCTGCGACCCGCGACTGGGCGGGCCGATAGAAACTCGAGTCCAGTTCCTGCGGCAGCGGCACCAGTGGTGCCGGAGCCACCCGGACGGACGACGGCGCGGCCGCCGCCGGCGCCGCGATGAGCGACACTCCAGCGGTGGCCGCCACCAGGCATGCGATCGCCTTCTTCACGCGCATGACATTCTCCCCTTCATTGTGAAACATAAACATTTCAGAATTGAGAGGAGAATACGCCGGTGTGCTTCAGCGCACAAGAGGCTCAGAAGGTGACGGAGCTCAGCACCACGCATGTCGCAGTGCCGAGAACCAGCGAGAGCAGCAGATTTCGGCGCCACAGATGGACGCCGATCGTCACCGCGGCGCCGATCGCCTCCGGGAGGCCGTGTCGCGGGGACCCGAGGTCGACCTTGAGGAGGCAGTACAACGCGAGGATGAGCACTGCGCCCGCGGGCATCGCGGTGCGCAGGAACCTGACCGCCGGAGTGTCGCGCATGCTCTGCGGCAGTGCGAACGGTGCGGCACGCAGCGCGAACGTGATCGCAGCCGTGACGGCGATCGCCGAGATCAAGTAGGCGGTGCTAGGCATTCGAGCGCGTTCCTTCCTTGGCTGCGACGTGTTCCCTCGCTCCGTAGCGAACCAGGATTCCAACGGTGAACAGGGAGATGGCGACGATCAGCATCGCCTCGGGCGCGATCAGATGGGCGACGACGCCCGCCACGACGGCGATCGTCGCGGTCGCCGCGTCGCGCGAGGCGTCCACTGCGTCGACGGCGAGAATCAGGAACAGCGCGGTCAGGACGAAGTCGAGCCCGGACAGGCCGCTGAGCAGTGTTGGTCCGGCGAGTGACCCGGTGAGTGCGCCGAGCACCCACGACACGTGCAGACCCGCCTGGGTCCACACGAGCTGACGTCCAGACCATGCGGCGCCCGCGGGTGATGTCGCCATCACGTACGCCTCGTCGACGAGTGCGTACACGCCGTACGTCTTGGCGCCACGCCCGCGAAGCTTGTGGACCGGGAACGACAGCCCGTAGAAGAGATGCCGGGAGTTCACCAGGGCCGCGGTCGCGGCGATCACCGCCAGGGGAGTGGCGACTGCGAACAATCCCACGAGGATGAACTCTGCCGACCCGGCGAAAATCACCGCCGACATGATCGGCGCCACCCACCAGTCGAATCCCGTTGTGCGCGTGAGGACTCCGAAACCGAGGCCGAGGGCGAACAGGCCGAGCCAGACCACACCCGCGGCCTTCGCGGCCGGCGTCAGACCTTCGGGGAGACGAACGTTCTTCATGCAGCAATTCTAGGAATTATCACTCGCAATGTGCTGTCGTGTTCTGGCGTAGAGCCGTGTCATTGCGCAATAATTGAACCGTGGATGCTTTGGATCGAGCCATAATCAGAGAGTTGCAGCGAGACGGTCGCGTGACGAATCAGGAACTGGCTTCACGGGTGGGCCTGACGGCGGCTCCGTGTCTGCGTCGCGTCCGACGCCTCGAAGCTGACGGGGTGATCCGCGGCTACTCCGCGGTGGTCGATCACAACGCGATGGGACTCGGATTGGAGGTGATCGTCAATGCCGAGCTTGTGGCGAAGGACTGGGAGACGGTCCGCGACTTCGAGAGTCGGGTGGCGGCCATGGACAGCGTGGTCGAACTACGGCGGATGTTCGGGCTGCCCGACTATCTGATCCGCGTCCGGGTGCGTGACACCGCCGAATACGAGCGATGGGTGACGGCCGACCTCATGGGCGACCCGGCGATCGCCCGGCTCGACTCCAGGATGACGATGAAGGTCCTCAAGGGAACCTCGTAAAAGAATCACCGATCCGATGAGGTGCGGCCGAGATCGGCTGTTTTCTCGTGGATCGGTGATTCTTTTACAAACAGATACTGCTACTTCAGCTCAGAACTGCTCTTCCCGAGCACACGGCGAGCGATGATCAGCTGCTGGATCTGCTGCGTGCCCTCGAAGATGTCGAGGATCTTCGAGTCGCGAGCCCACTTCTCCAGGAGCGTGCGCTGCGAGTAGCCGAGGGTCGACGCGAGCTCGACGGCCTTGTTGGTCACATCGGTGCCGGTGCGACCCGCCTTGGCCTTACTCATCGACGCCTCGAGAGAGTTCGGCATCTTGTTGTCGGCCATCCACGCCGCACGGAGCGACAGAAGGTATGCGGCCTCCCAGTCGGACTCCAGGCGAATGAACTCCGCCGCGGCGGCGGGTTGATCGGCCGCCGGGCGGTCGTAGTCGATCTCGATGCCGGCGTCCTCGAGCAGCTTGCGTAGCTCCTCGAGTGCGGCCCGTCCGACGCCGACGGCCATCGCCGCCACCATCGGCCGGGTGTTGTCGAAGGTCTGCATGACCCCGCCGAAGCCCTTCTTGACGTCCACCTCCGGCGAGCCGAGCAAGAACGTGGCGGGGATGCGGCAGTCCTCGAAGCGGATCACGGCGGTGTCGGACGCACGGATGCCGAGCTTGTGCTCGAGCCGCGCGATCGTCACACCGGGATGCTTGCGGGGGACCACGAAGCTCTTGATCGCGGCGCGTCCGAGGCTTCGGTCCACGGACGCCCACACCACGATGTGCGATGCGCGCGAACCCGCGGTGACGAAGATCTTCTCACCGTTGAGCACGTACTCGTCGCCATCTCGAACGGCGGTCGTGGTGACCGCCGCCGAGTCGGATCCGAAGCTCGGCTCGGTGATGGCCATCGAGGCCCACACCTCGCCGCCCATCTCCTCGATCTGCTCGTCGGTGGCGACGGCGGCGATGGCTGCGTTGCCGAGGCCCTGGTAAGGGATCGACAGCATCAGGCCGACGTCGCCGTACGACGCCCACAGGGCGTTGAGCACCGACTGCATGTTGCCGCCGTTGGCGTTGTAGCCCTCGGGACGTTCCTTGTTCGCGTCACCGCGGCCGCCCGCGGCGCCTGCGCCGGCCTGGCCAGCGGCGGCGAGGCCGTTGTACAGGTTGGCGAGGGTGTCGAGCTCTACCGGGTACTCGTGCTCGGCGAGGTCGTACTTGCGGCTGATCGGGCGGAAGATCTGCAGGGCCGCCTGGCGGGCCTGGTCGATCGTCGGCTCGAGCTTCTTCGGGAGTTCAAGATTGATTGCCATGTGAGGCTGCTCCTTCTCAGGTCGTCGTCCGTCAGAGGACGATGACGCCCTCGCCGATGCCCGCGCCGCGCAGATCGCGGTACCAGCGCTCCACCGGGTGCTCCTTGGTGAAGCCGTGGCCGCCGAGCAACTGCACGCCGTCGAGGCCGATCTGCAGGCCCTTGTCGATGGTCAGCTTGCGCGCGAGCGCGGCCTCGCGAGCGAACGAGAGGCCCTGCTCGGCGCGCGATGCGCCGCGGAGCGTCACCAGACGCAGACCGTCGATCTCGGTGGCCATGTTCGCGACCATGAACGCCACGGCCTGGCGGTTGGAGATCGGCTCGCCGAAGGCCTCGCGCTCGTTGACGTAGGGGACCACGTAGTCGAGCATCGCGGTCGCGGTGCCGACTGCGAGCGCCGACCAGCCGAGGCGAGACAGGCGTACCACGTCGCGGTACGCGGCGGCTGCCTCGTCACCCTCGACCTCACCGAGCAGAGCGGTGGCCGGCACCGACACGTCGTCGAGGATCAGGCGACCCATGCCCGCGGCGCGCAGACCCATGCCCGGGTCGGCCTCGACGGAGAGGCCCTTGGTGTCGGATTCGACGATGAACAGCGCCGGACGACCGTCGAGCTGTGCGCCGACGATGAACAGCTCGGAGCTGCCGGCGGCGGGCACGAAGCTCTTCACGCCGTTGAGGCGGTAGCCGCTCGGTGCGCGGGTGGCCTTGGTCTGAAGCGCGAAGGCGTCGAACAGCGGACGCGGCTCGGCGATGACGACGGCCGACGTCGGGACGTTCTCGCCCGCGTAGTCGGGGAGGTACGTGCGCTGCTGGCCGTCGCTGCCGAAGTTGGTCAGGGTGGTCGCGACACCGCTCGGTGCGAGCAGCGGCACGGCGAGGCCCATGTCGCCGTACGCCATGGCCTCGGCGACGAGGGCGTTGGTTACGACGTTGCGATCGGTGGCTGCGCCGTCGAGTTCTTCGGGCACGTTGATCATCGTGATGCCGAGTTCGGCCGAGCGCTTGAGGATGTCCTCGGGAGCGGTGGCGGCGTTGTCGGCGTCGTACGCGGCCGGACGCAGGATCTCGGTGGAGAAATCCTTGACGGTCTCGGCGATCATCGCCTGCTCGTCGTCAGGGTTCAGGTTGAAGAATCCCTTGGACGAGGTGGCCGGGCGCTGCGGCTTGCCACCACCTGCGACCTGCGTGAACGCGCGGTTCGCGGCACCGAGGGTCTTGAAACCGGTCTTGGTGGCCTCGTAGGCCACGCGGTTGATCGGTTCGCGCAGGCCGTACTTCTCGGCCAGGTCGGATCCTGTGATGGCGGTCAAGACGCGCATCGCGGCTCCGATGGCGCTGCGCTTGTGGGGTGCGTTGCCGACGGACGACGTGTCGCGGGGCTCGGTGTTGGTTGTCATATCCTCACCAGATGTGTCGAGTGAACGGACCGGCGGAGTTCTTACTCCGTAGTAAGAACTGACCTTACTCTGCGGTAAGAAAGTTGTCACGCGTCAATGGCGAAGTCGTCTCAGGCGACGGCGAGTAGCGTCGAGAACATGCTGTTCACTCACCTCGAACACTCCTGTGTCCTCGTTGAGCACAACGGGACGCGAGTCCTCTTCGACCCGGGGAACTTCTCCACCGGCTTCGAGTCGCTGACCGGGCTGGATGCGATTCTCGTGACCCACCAGCATCCTGATCATGCCGATCCGGCGCGCTTGCCCGCACTCGTCGAGGCCAACCCCGACGCCGTCCGGTACGCGGACCCGCAGACGGCGGCCCAGCTCAACGCTCGCGGCGACGCGGGTCAGTGGTCGGTCATCGCGCCCGGTGAACTCCTCAGTGTCGGAGCGTTCACCGTGCGGGGCACGGGAGGGCGGCACGCCGTGATCCATCCGGAGCTGCCCGTGATCGACAACATCTCGTACGTTCTCGACGTCGACGGTCGGCCTGGCGCGTTCTGCCATCCCGGTGACAGCCTGTACATCCCGTTCGAGCGCATCGACGTCCTCGCGTTGCCCGCCGCTGCGCCGTGGCTCAAGATCAGCGAGCCGATCGACTACCTGCGGGCGGTGCATCCCCGCATCGCTTTCGGCATCCACCAGGCCGTTCAGTCCGACGCCGGTCGTGCCGTACACAACGCGCGGCTCGCCGAGATGGCGCCCGACGGCACGGAATACCGGATCCTCCCTGTCGGAGAGGCCGTCGACCTCTGAGCTCAGCGCAGGGCGGAGACGACGTCGTCGTGCAGCAGTCCGTTCGACGCGACGGCACTGCCGCCCGCCGGTCCGGCGCTGCCGTCGAGGGCGGTGAACCGACCGCCGGCCTCGCGGACGAGGATGTCGAGGGGAGCGAGGTCCCACAGGGACACCTCGGGTTCGGCGGTCACGTCCACTGAACCCTCGGCGACGAGGCAGTAGTTGAAGAAGTCGCCATACCCGCGAACCCGCCACACGCGGTCGGTGAGGTCGATGAACTCATCTCGGATTCCGAGGTCCTTCCAGCCGGAGAGACTCGAGAACGCCAGCGACGACGACGCGAGGTCGCCGACCTTCGAGACGCTGATCGAGCGCTCGACCCCGTCGTGGGAGGTGAACGCACCCGCACCGTCCGACGCCCACCAGCGGCGGTTCAGTGCGGGCGCGCTGACCACACCCACAACGGGAACGCCGTCGACGAGCAGCGCGATCAGCGTCGACCACACCGGGACTCCGCGTACGAAGTTCTTGGTGCCGTCGATCGGGTCGATCACCCACTGGCGACCTGTCAGGACCTGGTCGCCGCCGAACTCCTCTCCGAGTACGGCGTCGTCGGGGCGGGCCTGCTGGAGGCGGTCGCGGAGTAGTCGTTCACAGGCGAGGTCGGCGTCGGACACCGGCGTCAGGTCCGGCTTCGAATCGACCTGGAGGTCGAGTGCACCGAAACGGGCAGAGGTGAGCGCGTCCGCGGCCGTCGCCAGCTCGAGGGCGAGCGCGAGATCGGACGCGTGTTCGGAACCGGCGGAGTCAATGGCCACGCGGTCACGCTACCGACAAACGATGCGTGTCGCGACGGTAGGGTTGAGCGCATGCCGTCGTGGATACTCGTCCTGTTCACCGCGCTGTTGATCGTGAGTGTGATCCTGCTGAAAGTGTCACGTGGAAACGGTCCGGCGGGTGGATTCGGCATGGCGTCGGCAGGCCGCGGATACGTCGACGGCACGATGACGATCACAAGCTCCGCCAGCGGCGCAATGGATCGGAACGGCGCCCGAACCTGCACCATCGCCGGCACGATCATCGGGCCGGACGCGCCGGGGGTCGAAGTGTACGGGCGCGTGGTCCTGCCGTCCGGAGCGGTCGAGCCGAGGCCGGGTGAAGATCGGCCCGTCGTCTACAAGCCGGGTAAAGAGGAATCCACCTGGCGTTTCGGGACCCTCTCCGACTCGGTAGGCTGACCGGGTGCATCCCGAAGCCTCTGCCGACCTCGAATCGCTTGACGCCACCTTGACCACGGTCGAGAAAGTGGTGGATCTCGACGAACTCCGCCGCCGTATCGACGAGTTGGAGATGCAGGCGTCCGATCCGGACCTGTGGAACAACCAGGATCACGCGCAGAAGGTGACCAGCGAGTTGTCGCACGCTCAGAGCGAGTTGCGGCGCGTCACCGAACTCCGCTCACGACTCGACGATCTGCCGGTCCTGTATGAGCTCGCCGAAGCCGAAGAGGGCGACGACCAGGCCGCCGCGATCGCCGACGCCGACGCCGAGCGCGCAGACCTGCGTCGCGACATCGCGGCGATGGAAGTGAAGACCATGCTCGCCGGGGAGTACGACCCGCGCGAGGCGCTCGTCAACATCCGGTCCGGTGCGGGCGGCGTCGACGCCGCCGACTGGGCGCAGATGCTCATGCGCATGTACATCCGTTGGGCCGAGCAGCACGGCCACTCGGTCGAGGTGTACGACACGTCGTACGCCGAAGAAGCCGGGCTCAAGTCGGCGACCTTCGCGATCAAGGCGCCGTACATGTACGGAACCCTCTCGGTCGAGCAGGGCACCCACCGTCTGGTCCGCATCAGCCCCTTCGACAACCAGGGCCGACGCCAGACGTCGTTCGCCGAGGTCGAGGTGCTGCCGGTCGTCGAGACCACAGACCATATCGACATCGACGAGAACGATCTGCGCGTCGACGTCTACCGCTCGTCGGGCCCCGGCGGGCAGTCGGTCAACACGACAGACTCGGCGGTGCGCCTGACTCACGTGCCGACGGGCATCGTCGTGACCTGTCAGAACGAGAAGAGCCAGCTGCAGAACAAGGCCGCTGCGATGCGCGTTCTGCAGGCCAAGCTCCTCGAACGCAAGCGACTCGAAGAACGCGCCCAGATGGACGCGCTCAAGAGCGACACCGGCGCCAGCTGGGGTAACCAGATGCGCTCGTACGTCCTGCAGCCGTACCAGATGGTCAAGGATCTGCGGACCAACGTGGAGAGCAACAACCCGAGCGCCATCCTCGACGGTGACCTGGACCGCTTCATCGAAGCGGGCATCCGCTGGCGGATGGACGAGAACGCGTAGGGGTCGCCCATGACGCCGCAGGTCTCATATCTCGTCGACACCATCGGGCTCCCGTCGTGGATGCGTGACTGGGAACGGTGGCTGGCCGTCGACTTCGTCAGCATCCTGCTGTGGATCGTCGGAGCGATGCTGGTGGTCCGCTGCATCCGCTGGGCCGCCGACAAGTACTCCCAACGCACGGTGACGCGTTTCGAGAACAGCGACGACATCGTCCAGTCCGAGGACATGAAGCATCGCCGTGCTCTCGTCGACGTCGTGGCGTGGACTCTCATCGCGATCGTCGTCGTGGTGGTGGGACTGCGGCTGCTCTCGTCGTGGGTCACCACCTCGAGCCTCGTCGGGTTGAGCGCCGTGCTCGGCGCGGCACTGGGTTTCGGCGCGCAGCGCATTGTCCAGGACGTGTTGGCGGGATTCTTCATCATCGCCGAGCACCAGTACGGGTACGGCGACGTCGTGAAACTGTCGGTGTCCGGCAGCGAAGCCGAAGGCACCGTCGAAGACGTGACCCTCCGCGCAACTCGGCTGCGCAGTTCGGACGGTGAGCTGATCACCGTCCCCAACGGCCAGATGATCAAATCGACGAACCTGTCGAAGGACTGGGCGCGAGCCGTCGTCGACGTCCCCGTGCCCGCCGACACCGACATCAACGTTGTCAACGACACTCTCCGCGAGGTCGGCCGACGGTTCTACGCCGACCCGAAATGGCATCGCCTGCTGCTGGACGAACCCACACCGCTCGGCGTGATCAATCTCGAACTCGACTCCCTGACCGTCCGCATCGTCGCCCGCACGTTGCCGGGGCAGCAGTTCGGTGTCGGTCGAGCATTGCGGTCGGAGATCGTGTTCGGGCTCTGGCAGCACGGCGTCGACGCCACGTCCGCCGAGGCCACGGCATCGAACGACCTGACCGAGGGGAGCGCAGAATGATCGACCCGACACCGAGCGGGCGCAACCCGCTTCCCGTCGAGCCGCAGACTCGCCTGCAGCAGCTCGCGTATCGGATGCGGCACGTCTATCACACGCGGGTGCGGACGACCACCCTTGTGCTGTGCGTCGTGTGGCTCGGGCTGCTCGCCTTCTACGGGTTCTCGTCCGGGCATTACTTCCCGCCCGAGGACAAGACCGCTCCGGTCACGCAGACCGAACAGACGCAGACCCCCGAGCCCACGCGGACCGAGGTTCCGACGTCGACGGAGGAGTCGACGCCGACGACCACCGAGGACTCCATGGAGCCGACCGACACGTCGACGACGGACGAGCCCGCGAACCCTCGCCGCTCGGCGCCCGCCGAGACCCGCCTCAGCACCACTCCGACAACCGACCGCGATACCGACACGGCGACGCCGGAGACCAGCACCGGCCGCTGACCGGAGCATCATCAGTACACTTGGTCAGCGTGATCAAGCTGTCGAATGTGACGATGCAATACGCGAAGTCGACCCGGCCCGCGCTCTCGGACTTGACGCTCGAGATCGACAAGGGCGAGTTCGCGTTTCTGATCGGCCCGTCCGGCTCGGGCAAGTCGACGTTCTTCCGCCTGCTCCTCAAAGAGGACCGGCAGACGTCAGGCGACACCTGGGTCGGCGACTTCCACGTCAACAAGCTCAAGGGACGTCAGGTTCCCAAACTGCGCCAGTCGATCGGATGCGTGTTCCAGGACTTCCGTCTCCTCCAGCAGAAGACCGTTGCCGACAACGTCGCGTTTGCGCTCGAAGTGATCGGCAAACCGGCGTCGACGATCCGCGAGGCGGTGCCGGAGACGCTCGAGTACGTGGGGCTCGCGGGCAAGGCGAACCGCATGCCGCAGGAGCTCTCCGGAGGCGAGATGCAGCGGGTGGCGATCGCCCGCGCCATCGTCAACCGTCCGGCGTTGCTGTTGGCCGACGAGCCGACCGGCAACTTGGACCCCGAGACCAGTGAGGAGATCGTCGACGTCCTGGATCGGGTGAACAGGGGCGGCACAACAGTGGTGATGGCCACGCACGACCGGCACATCGTCGACTCGATGCGCCGTCGCGTCGTCGAGTTCAACAACGGTTCCCTTGTCCGCAACGACGACTACGGCGTGTACGGCATCGGCTGAGCCGGGCCGTAGACAGGAGAGACAAGCACCTCATGCGCGTGAACTTCATCATCCGCGAGGTCCTCAACGGACTTCGCCGGAACATCACCATGACCGTCGCCATGGTTCTGACCACGGCGATCACCCTCGGCATGCTCGGCGGCGGAATGCTGGTGATCCAGATGGCCGACAAGAGCCAGAAGATCTTCCTCGACCGGGTGGAGATGCAGTTCTTCATCAACGACGCCGTCACCAAGGCCGACCCGAACTGCCTGTCCGCGCCGTGCACAACCCTCCGGACGGACCTGGAGGCCGAGCCGGGTGTCGGTTCGGTGACGTTCATCAGCCAGGATCAGGCGTTCCGCACCGCGAAGGCCGCGTGGGAGAAGGATTCGCCCGAGCTCGCGGACTTCATCCGGAAGGACGCGTACCAGGGTGCGCTCCGTGTGCGAATGGACGATCCGAGCCGGTTCGGCGACGTCCTCGACAAGTTCTCGCGAGCCGAGGGCGTCGACGGCGTCCTCGATCAACGTGATCTCGTGAAACGCATCTTCAGCGTGCTCGACGGCGCGCGGAATGCGGCGTTCGCGATCGCCGCGGTCCTCGCCGTCGCCGCGATACTGCTGATCGTCAACACGGTTCAGATAGCGGCGTACACGCGCAAGACGGAAGTGTCGATCATGCGGCTCGTCGGTGCCACCCGTTGGTACACGCAGCTGCCCTTCCTGCTGGAAGCGGTTGTCGCCGCGGTGGTCGGCGCGGTTCTCGCGATCGGTGGTCTGTTCCTCGCGAAGATATTCTTCTTCGACAAAGCGCTCGAAGACCTCTACGGTGTGAACATCTTGGCGCGCATCACGACGGCCGACGTCTGGTTCGTCTCTCCGTGGCTCGTCCTGTCCGGCATCCTGCTGGCGGGTCTGACCGCCTACGGCACGCTGCGCGTCTACGTCCGAGAATGAACACGAGGGATCAGGAGGTGAATCGTGCCTAGAGAGAAGGGCAAAGCGGTGGTGGCGACCAACCGCAAAGCTCGGCACTTGTACACCATCCTGGACACGTACGAGGCCGGCATGGTGCTGCAGGGCACCGAGGTGAAGGCGCTGCGCGAGGGCAAGGCATCCCTCGTCGACGCGTTCGCGACCATCGACGACGGTGAGGTGTGGATCAACGGTCTGCACATCGCCGAGTACGGCAGCGGCACGTGGACCAACCACGCACCGCGCCGCAAGCGGAAGCTGCTGCTCCACCGCCAGGAGATCGACAACCTGATCGGCAAGATCCGCGACGGCAACCTGACGCTGGTCCCGCTGCAGATGTACTTCTCCGACGGTCACGCCAAGCTCGAACTCGCGCTCGCGCGCGGTAAGCAGGCGCACGACAAGCGTCGCGACATCGCCGAGCGGACCGCCAAGCGTGAAGTCGAGCGGACCATCGGCCGCCGCGTGAAGGGCATGTGAGGACGACTTCCGGCGCGGAAGTCGTCAACGGATGGGCAGGGTCACCGTCTGCTGTCCTCCGGGGGTGATCGTCACCGGCGCCGGAACGGAGCCGCCACGGTAATTCGTCGACCCCCCGGACACCAGGACTCGAATGCGGTGTCCACGGTCGAATCGGTGGACGAAGGCTGGAACGGTGATCGTCACCGGGCGGGTGGGGTCTGCGATCCTCGCCGGCGCGACCTGGTCGCCGACGGTTGTCACCCGCCCCGACGGTGCGACGTCCTGGATGCGCACGAAGACGACCAGCCGGTCTGTCACGGGCGCGAACGGCCGGACGTTGGTCCGCAGCCGGAGCTTGACGGTCGGCGAGCCGACGACATCGGTGGATCCACGAAGGGGAGCCGAGTCCCAGTGCACGAACGTGCCCGGGACGTCCTGACCGGGCGCGGTGATCAACTTGAGACCGTCGGGAGAGTCGCCGCTGGTCGGCAGCCCGAAAGGCGGCGTGGTGAAATGCGCCGCCCGGTTGACGAACGGGTAGGTGACGACGGAATCGAGGTCGACTCCGGCCGATGCCGCGTACGCCGGAGCCGCGTCGCCCCGATACGGCACCCAGTCGCGGAAGTATGCGAACGTCGGTCCGGTCGACGCGGGTGTGCCCGCAAGATAGTGGGCCATCCAGTCGAGTTGACGCCGCGCGACGTATTGGCTGCCGGGATCGGGGTGTTTCTCGTCGAAGTCACCGGGGGCGGCCGGACCGGAATGACCACCGGAATACCAGATGAGGCCGGTCGGCACCCCGTTGTCACTCAGGCCGCGGTACGTCGCGAGTGATTCGTTCAGGTTGAAGAGTGTGTCCTTCTGTCCTTGGATGAGGAGAGTCGGGATGCGGACCCGATCGAGGTATCGCGCAACCGATCCGGCCCGGAGCCTCGCGACAACTCGCGGTTCGGGGACACCGGATGTGATCCCCTGAACCACCCCGTCGCACACTTCGCGTGGGAAGTTCGGACAACCGGTCAGCCGGTCGGGAGTGACACCGGGGTCGGTCACGCCGGAGACGATGCCGCCTGCGGCGAAGGTCATGCCCCAGTTGATCTTCGCGGCGCCGGGAGTCGCGGTCGTGACGCCTCGGCTCTGACCGACGCTGTTCGGGAAGACGGAGTACGACAAGTCGTTCCACGTCGCCATCGGGACGATCGTGTCCAGGCGCGGATCGACCGAGGCGGTCGCGAACTGGATCTGTCCACCGTACGATCCGCCGATCATCCCGACCCGTGGATCGTGCGCGTGGTGCCGACCGTCCGAACCGCGGTCGTCGAGGCGGACGTTCCTGACGGGAGTGGCCGGAATCAGATGAGATCGGTCGCGGTAGGCGATTCCACTCGACCCGCCGAGATAGCTGATGAGCTTCGACGCGGCTCTACCGTCGATCGACGGGGTGTCGAGCGTGACGCGGCATCCGGATCCCCCGAATCCCAGTCCGGAGTAGGCCAGGACCACATAGCCGCGCTCGGCGTACATCAGCGCAGAGCCTTTCAGGTCGTCCTTCGATCCGGCGAATCCGTTGGTCGTCAGGATCGCCGGCGCCGGCGTCGAACCAGTCGCTGAGGACGGTGTGTACAGGTCGCCGACGATGTCGCACCCGCCGCCCGCGTCGAAATGGAGCGTCTGGACGTCGACCGCCTCGGGACGCGCATGCGCCGATGCCGGCCACACCGTCGTGCTGATCGCAACGACGGCGAGCGCACTGAGTGTACGGATACAGAGTGATCTGGTACTCGTCACTCGCCTGACGTTACTCAGATCTCAGCGGGAAGCGACTGTGACACCACGTCCGGAGAATAACGGGATGATTCTTCGCGGCAGGTTGGTTATCATTAGATGTCCGCCGGAAACGGGGGACACCACCTAGGGGCCGATCGGTTTCGACTACGTGCATCGAGGTGGGGGAAGCGTGTCGGTGCAGGCTAGAGACCACCGTAAGCGTCGCAGCAACCAATTAAGCGCCGATTCCAATCAGCGCGACTACGCACTCGCTGCTTGATCAACGAGGCTAGTCTGTCGGCCCGGTTCTAAGTTCCCGGAACCGGATGCCGGCATCAGCTAGGGAACTCACTGTCGTCGCCGGTCGCGGACGGCGACAGGACAACAAACAGCGACTGGGATCGTCATCCCGGCTTGTTCGTGAGACCGGGAGATCCAAGTAGAGACATAGCGGACTGCACACGGAGAAGCCCCATTGACGTGACGGAGGACCCGGGTTCAATTCCCGGCGGCTCCACGGAAGGCCCCTTGCCTGTTTACGCAGGTGAGGGGCTTTTTTTATTGTCTGATCGTGGGCGCATCGGGCTCCGTGGGCACGGTTTGGGCACAGTAAACCTTGCGAGACGTTCGGCCACATCGTCCAGGTCGGTCTCGTAGAGGTGCCCGTAGTGGTCGAGTGTCATCGCGGTGCTCTTGTGCCGAGCGGCCTCTGGACGTTGACCACGGCCCCGGAGGCGGTCACGAGGCTCGCCGCCGTGTGTCGGAGCATGTGCGGTGAGATGACCGGGAAGTCGGTGGTGGGGATCAGGGCCACGTAGTCATAGCCGCCGTCCCGCTTGCTCGCGGACCGGACGATTTCGATGCGCCCGGTCTCGACGCTGATGTCCATCGGGCGGAGCGCGGCCATCTCGCCCCACCGGAGGCCGGAGTATGCCAGCAGGAGCACTATCTCGCGGTACCGCCTGCCTCGGCTGCCGCAGCACGGCAGTCTTCGAGGGTCGCGGTCAGACTTGGGATGAGCGCAGGATCGGCTTAAACTACGCTCGCGTCGAGGCCGATGGCGACAGGTCCGAGGGGAACCTCCCCGTGAGACGGATGCACCAGTTACGTCGGCGACGCCGCATCGAATGACCCGCCCAGCAGAGCCAGATACTCGGCCCGGACCAGGGGATGGAGGACTCTGACCAGTTCGTCCAGTCGTCGCGGCTCGTAGCTCTCGGTTCCGTGTGACAGGCCGTTGCGGATGGTCCGCAACGCGTCGATCACCGACTCGCAATCGGACTCGATCAGCTCAGCGATGAGCACCGTGCGACCCAGCATCTGCTCGGTGTCGAGGTCGGCATGACGACTGAGGTAGTGGCTAAGGGCTTCCCCCAAGGTGGGCAGGGCACGTCGCGGGACGCGCTTAGCGAGCTTCGCTTCCCTGCGGGTAAGTCGCCCTTCGGTTTTCAGCTCAGCGACCTTCTCTAGCAGCGATGTGACGGTCGCGTCGTGTTTCGCTTGCTGCACCGCGATCTTGTCCCTCTGACCGAAGCCGAAGCTCGCTTCCATCCATTGGAGGAGTAGCAGTAGACGCGCCTGCGGATGTTGGTCTCGACCGATTGCGGCGGTGTTGTACCCAGCGATCAAGGGGTGTCCAGCGGCGTGCAGTTCGTTCCTGCGAATCAACGCGTCGACAAGGGAAAGGTTGCTCTTCTCTGCGGTAAACGCGAGTCGCTCGGAAGGCCGCTGGGAGCTGTAGTAGGGCTGATGCGTGCTGAGGTTCATGAACAGGTGAGCTTTGGCTGCATCAACACCCTCAGCAGTCAACGTAGCGAGGGTTACCTGCTCGGTCTCGCCTGTTGATACTGAGATCAGAGCACGCAGTGGGAGGCACCAGCTTCTTAGCCACGTCTCGGCAGACAAGGGGGTCGCTGACGTAAAGCTGATCCAAGGCGTGAACCGGACCGACAGCTGATACGGGTTGATTGCCGATCGGTACCCGTACCAGAACTCTGCGGTCATGCCGGCCGCGGTCCATACCTGCTTCATCGTGGTCGTCGTGGCTCCGAAGTCGTAGGGCGGCCCCTCCTTCGGGATCACCTGCGTGTCGAGCGGGGCCAGTCCCACGAAGTGGTCGAGACGCGTCATCTGGACGGACATCGACGTGAACAGTGCGCTGTCGGGCATTTCATGCCTCGATACCAACGCAATCGCACTTGCGATGAGCAACTGGTCGGTGAACACCGCAGTGACGGTCGCGTCGAGCAGTGTTACGTGCAGGTCGCGGCTGGCGATGTATCCCCGGATTAGTGGTTCGTCCTGGTGGTGCGGGTACCTCCACTCACGCGCGGCAGGGCGTCCGGGAGCATGTCCGTCGTGGAGTCGACCTCTTGCGGACCCGCCAGGACTGTGACCGCTCAGGAGCTCAACCTCGCCTCGCATAGTTGTTCCGTTGATCGTCCAGTCGCAGTCGTATTCACCGGGCTCGATCACCCCATACGACTCGATCAGCTTCTTAGCGTCGTCCACAGCCGCCATCGTCGCACGGGTAGCACCTCAGTCCGCCGATGGCTGAGGGACGTGACGGGGCCGACTGATCTGGATGGACGACAGAAGCCCGGAACCCAGACAGGTGCCGGGCTTCCGATGGCTCCCCGGTCGGGCGAAGTGCCGCGTGGAGGATGGTGAGATCGCGTGTCCGGCTACCTGTGCCGATCTCGTGGCCCTCGATGCGTACCGTCCACCGGCCCCGGGAACGACAAAACGCCCTCGACCCGGGGAGGTCGGAGGGCGTTCCGCGGAATCGGCTTCGAGTTACTGCACGCCGGAGAAGACGTGCGCAAGAGCCGCGAGGACGTGGGGGTTGTCCTGGATGGTGTTCCACAGCCACTGATCGAACATGAAGACCTCTTTGCCTAGTCTGGGTGAATCATTCGGATGACACAGTAAATCACGTCGGTGTCATCCGGCCTGCCGCTTGGCGAACACTCGGAGTGCGTCCAGGTAACCCGGCACGTAAATAGACCTCGGGGCGAAGATCGTGCGTCCGACGGCTCGTAGATTGTCCGGGTTGTACTCGATGTCGTTGCGCGTCATGCTGTGCGTTCCGTCGGGAAAGTTCTTGACGGTCAACGTGTTCGGCGGCATCGTCGCCCGGTACACGCGTTCGGTTTCGGCGACGTCGACGTTCCGGTCGCGACCTCCGAGAATCAGCAGGGTCGGGATCGAGACGTGCGTGATGTCGGCGGTGGCATCCGAACGGAAGTTCCGGGAGACGAAGGCCCAGCGTTCGGCGGTCATCGGATCGGGATCCACCTCGGAGGCGAGGTACGTCTTGTAGTCGGCCCCCGCCTTCAGGAGCTGGATCTGGCGCGCACGACGCCCCATCTCGGATGCGACGCGGTCGGGGGGCGCTCCCGCCGCGGCGAGGTCGGCGCGCAGGTTGAACTCACCCTGACGCAGCCAGTTGATCGCGGGGCCCACGAGAATCATGAACCGTAGATCGGGCCGTGCTCGGGCCACCTCTGGGAGCACCCAGCCCGCCTGACTGACTCCCCATGCGCCGATGCGCGTGGTGTCGATGTCGTCGCGGGTGTGCGCCCAGGCGATCGCCGCGTCGACCTCTGCGGCTCGATCGTGCATCGACTGATCGAGCCAGTCGCCGGGAGCACCGTCGACGCCCGGCTTGTCCCACGAGAGGCTGGCGAAACCTGCCTTCGCGAACGCGTCCCACAACGGCTTGTACGCGTCGTCACGACTCGCATCGGCGGGGCCGTCGCCGTGCACGAACACCACCAGACCGTAGGGAGCGCTGGACGCCGCGGGGCGGGCGAGGACACCGTGCAGCTCACCCCGCGGACCCTGAATGGTGACGCGTTCCTCGTGGAACTTGAAATCGTTCGCCACGAGCACCCACACGGTGACACTGAGGACCAGCGCCAAGACGGTGCCGATCGCCGCCAGCGTCAGTTTCTTCCTGCGGCTCACAGTGTGAGCTTAGTCTGCGGACTCGGGCGCATCAGACCCCTGGTCAGCCGCCGATCAGACCGTAGTCGTCACGCCACACCGCGACGACGGCCGGACGCGGCTGTGAGTCGCCGCCGTCAGGCCAGTGCGAGAACGGCTTGTCCGCCGAGTGATCGTCTTCCTCGCCGGGATGTTGGACACAGACGATGACACGCTTGTCGCCGATGATCGGACCGCATGTCTCGGCGGCGCGTGGCACGGTGAGGAACTGTTTGGTCTCGCCGCGACGGTCGCCGTCGAGCGCGACTGCGAACAGGCCGTCGTTGCTGTCGAGGGCGTTGCCGTCGGTGGAGATCCACAGGTTGCCGTGCGGATCGAACGCGATATTGTCCGGGCAGGAGATCGGGCTGACCTTGGTCTTGTCGAATCCGCCGTAGTATGTGTCGGCCTCGTTCGGATCGCCGCAGACGAGGAGCAGGTCCCAGGTGAAGGTCTCACCGGCGTGATCGTCGGTCAGCTCGAGGATCTGACCGTTCTTGTTCTCGTTGCGCGGATTCACTGCATCGGGGCCGGGCTTGCCGTCGACTCCGCGCTTGGTGTTGTTGGTGAGGGCGCAGTACACCTTGCCGTTGGTCGGGTGCGGCTCGATGTCCTCGGGGCGGTCCATCTTGGTGGCGCCCGCCTTGTCGGCGGCCAGGCGGGTGAACACGGCGACCTCGGCGGCCGTCATGCCCTTGATGTGAGAGGTCGCCGAGCCGTCGGCGTCGACGGTCATCAGCTTGTGCCAGCGACCGGAGCCTGCCGCGTCGTCGACGGTGACGGGCTTGTCGCTGCTGAACTCGGCCACGTACAGGGTGCCTTCGGTGAGGATGCCCATGTTGTGGCGGAGGTCGCCGTCCTTGATCTTGCGGCTGGACACGAACTTGTAGATGTACTCGAAGCGCTCGTCGTCTCCGGTGTAGGCGACGACGGTGCCGTCTGCGGTGACGTGGATGTTCGCCGACTCGTGCTTGAGGCGACCGAGCGCGGAATGCTTGAGCGGAGTCGAGTTCGGGTCGGTCGGGTCGACCTCGACGACGTACCCGAAGCGATTAGCCTCGTTGGGGTCTTTCGTCAGGTCGAAGCGCGACTCGTATCGGCTCCACTGGTGGTAGTCGGCGTCGTCTTCGAAGCCGTACCGGTCGAGGCGTTCGGAAGCCGTCTTGTCGGTGATCTTTCCGAAGCCCGAGAAGTAGTCGGGGAAGTTCTCTTCGCCGGACAGCATGGTGCCCCACGGCGTGATGCCGCCCGAGCAGTTGGCGATGGTGCCGAGGATCGTCGTGCCCGCGGTGTCGGCTTTGGACTTGACCAAGTCCGTGCCTGCCGCCGGGCCGGTGAGTCTGAACGGGGTGCTGGCGGTGATGCGTCGGTTGCGGGGCCCGATGACAGGAGTCAGGGAGCCGTCCTTCGACGAGCCGGCGACTTCGAGGACCGTGATGCCGTGGGCGGCCATTGAGATCCGAGCCTGCTGTTCGGTCGGCTCCTTCTCCTTGTAGCCGCGGAACATGAACTGCTCGGTTGTGTACTCCTGGTTGACCACCAGGTAGTACTTGTCCTTCTCCCCGGCGATGGGGATGAGGCCGGCGAAGTCGTTGTTGAAGCCGAACTGTTTGGCCTGAGCCTCGGGAGTCTGCTCGTCGAAGTTGAACGCGGGGGCTCCGGGCAGCACGGGGTCGCCCCACCGGATGACGACCTTCTGCTGGTACCCCTTCGGGATGCGGAGGGCGTCGTCGGTGTTCGGCTTGACGGGGTCGAAGCGCATGCCCTCGAGGGGACCGCTCGACGCCGTGCTGCCGGAGTCGTCGCCGCAGGCGGCGAGCATCGACGTGGCGCCGACCGCGACAACGGCGCCCACGGTGCCACGCAGCACAGTGCGACGCGACAGTGCGGTGCGGGCGACGTCTCGGAAGTAGGGGTTGTCGCTCTTGTTGCCGGGCTCATGCCAGCACGCCTCGCCGCACTTGTACTTACAGGTGGTGCGGGACCGGGCCGAACGGCCGACGTCCGCTCCGCCGACGGTGAACAACTGCAACGGGATACGCATGAAGATGCCTTCACTTCAGAGTGCTGGGTCCGCTATGGGCTGGCGGATACTCCGGTGACGTTAGGCAGGCCCGTTCACGCGGCGGTTTCGTCTGGTTGAACTACAGACGAACGGAACACCGCGGTCGAGTGACGCAGCTCGTGCACATACGACAACTCCCCGAGAGTGAACTGAAGGCCAGTCCAACTCCCGGGGAGCAGTGATTCGGGGCGCTACTTGACGCCGGAGAAGATCAGCGTCAGGACGCCGAGCAGCCCGTCGTGGCTGTTGATCGCATCCCACAGAGCCTGATCGAACATGAGGTTCTCCTCTCGGTTGAGCGTTGTACCGCAAGATTCAGGTTACAACGCCAACCTGAGGACCGGTCTCAGCTGTTGTCGGGCTCGCCCAGCACGGTGTAGTCGCCTTCGGCGTATTCCTTGCGGACACGCTTCTTGTCGAACTTGCCGACCGAGGTCTTCGGGACCTCGGTGACGAACGACCAACGCTCGGGGATCTGCCACTTCGGGACCAGGTCCTCGAGGTACTTGCGCTGCGCGTCGATGTCGGCGTCCTCCTCGGAGCGGACGACCGCAAGGACGAACGGGCGCTCGTCCCACTTCGCGTCGGGAACACCAACGACGGTGGCCTCGACGATCGTCGGGTTCGACGCGATGATGCTCTCGAGCTCAACCGACGAGATCCACTCGCCGCCGGTCTTGATCATGTCCTTCGCGCGGTCGACGATCGTCATGAAGCCGTCGGGAGTGACGGTCGCGACGTCACCGGTGCGCAGCCAGCCGTTGTTGAACTTCGACTCGTCGGTGACGTTGCCCGCCGGGTCGTAGTACGCGCCGGTGATCCACGGGCCGGAGACCTCGAGTTCGCCCGCGGACTCGCCGTCCCACGGCTGCTCGGTGCCGTCGTCGCCGATGAGGCGTGCTGCGACGGGCGACGGGAAGCGGCCCTGCGTCACGCGGTACGCGAACTCGTTCTCCTCGGTGGCGCTCGACGGCGGGCGGGCGACGGAGCCGAGCGGCGACGTCTCGGTCATTCCCCACGCGTGGATGATGGTGACGCCGTAGCTGTCGAACTTCTTGATCATCGACGGCGGGACGGTCGCGCCGCCGACGACGACCTCGCGGAGGTGGCTGATGTCCTGGGGCTTCGCGTCGAGCATCGCCGAGACGCCGGCCCAGATGGTCGGGACGGCGGCGGCCAGAGTCGGCTTCGCGGTGTCCATGATCTGCAGCAGCGGCTCGGGCTGCAGGAAGCGGTCGGGCATGATCAGCGTCGCGCCGCACATCATGGCTGCGTAGGGCAGGCCCCACGACATCACATGGAACATCGGGACGATCGCCAACATCTTGTCGGCGTTCGACAGTCGCATGCCCATGGTGGTGGTGACGATCAGCGAGTGCAGGTAGATGCTGCGGTGCGAGTAGACGACGCCCTTCGGGTCGCCGGTGGTGCCCGAGGTGTAACACATGACGGCGGCGTCGTTCTCGTCGATGTCCGGCCATTCGAAGGTGGTCGGTTCGCCTGCGATCAAGTCGTCGAACTGGTGAACGGTGATGCCCTCGGGTGCGGTGATGGCATCGGCGGGGCCGTTGACGACCACAACGTGCTGCACCTTCGGGGTGCCCTGCAGGTACGCGGCGAGCATCGGTGCGACGGTGGCGTCGACGAAGATCACCTTGTCGTCGGCGTGATTGATGATGAAGACGGCCTGCTCGGGGGAGAGGCGCAGGTTCAGGGTGTGCAGGACCGCACCCATCGACGGGACACCCGCGTAGATCGCCTGGTGTTCGTTGTTGTTCCACATGAACGTGGCCACGCGGTCGCCGCGCTCCACTCCGAGCTTGGTCAGGGCGTGTGCGATCTGAGCGCCGGTGTCGGCGATCTCGGCGAACGACTGGGAGCGCAGCGACTCGCCGGTCCACGTCTGGATCGACGCTTCCGGGAACATGCGGCGGCTGTACTCGACGAGGCTCGGAATCGTCAGTGCTCCGCGTTGCATCGTGGTCTGGATCAAGAGAGTCTCCTTCATTCGCGCCGTCCGGATGGACCGGACCATAGGTTCGCCGGAAAGTGAGCGGCTTCACTTCTCCATCGGCTAGTTTGCAACATTAGACCAGAAACCGCGCACCATTCCTGAGAAATGGTGCAGACGATGGAATGTGAGGCCGACCGGGTGACGTCCAACGATGTGGTGGCGCTTGCCACGCGGGCATTCATCGCAGGTGAGCGCATCGAGGTCGGCGAGCTCGCGACGGAGGCAGGGGTCAACCGCAGCACCGTCTACCGGCGCTTTCACGGCCGCGACGGCCTGCTGGGAGAGGTGCTCTGGGGTCTGACGTCTCGCACGATGGAGGCTGCGATCCGACGGTCGCGCGGCAAGGGCGCGGCACGGATCACGTCCTTGATGGTCGAGTTCGCGACACTGGCGAACACCGCCGATCACATCCGACTGTTCTTCAGTCGTGAACCCGAACGTGCTCTACGCGTCATGACGACGCAGGCCGGGGGAGTTCAGCCGCGGATCGTGGAGCGGATCACAGAGGTGATCGACGACGAGGTGGCCGCCGGACACCTCACGCCTCCGCTTCCGACTCCCGATCTCGCGCTGATCCTCGTCCGGATCACAGAGACGTTCGTCTACGCGAACGTCATCACCGGCGAGGAGCCGGACGCGGTCAAAGTGGGACAGGCGTGTGGCGCGCTACTCGGGGTGGGAGCTCATGAACGTCCGAGCGCGGCGATGATCACCGGCACGTGACTGTGCTCGACGTCTTTCGCCGCGGTGGCGATCTCGACGTCGCCCGAGGTGGCGAGACCTCGTAGTTCGGCCAGACCCGCGGCGGCAGCGCCGTCAGCCAACTCCTCCAGGTAGCGCGCGGTGAACAACTCGTACTGGTCGCGGTTGGCGTGGTACCAATTGCGCAGTTCGTTCGACGGTGCGACGTCCTTGCACCATCGGCCGATGCGAGGGTCGTCCTTGCGGATTCCGCGCGGCCAGAGTCGATCGACGAACACTCGGTCGGCAGTCGGAGAGTCGTAGACGCGAGCGACGGTCACACTCATGCGACACGCACCCCTCGCGCGAGCTTCCCCGCCGGTACGCGGAGGCGGCGGGCTGCCACCCACAGGCCGAATCCGCCGATGGCCAGCGTCATGACCAGTCCGATGTACCAGCTGCGGCCGACGTTCTGAGCCGACCAGTCCTCGTCGTCCAGTGGACCGGAGGAATAGGTCTGACGGTCGCTGCACTTCTCGTCGGCCACCTCGGGCCCGGTCCTCGCGGCGGACAGCAGGTACGAGAAGAACCCGGACCCGCCCCCGTCCGATCCGTCGTCGAAGTCGCTGATGCCGCCCGCAACGGTGTCACTCACGATGAGCAATGGGTTCGGTGCAAGCATCCACCACGTGTACTCGGTGTGGTTGAACTCCTTGTCCTTCATCACGAGGGTGCACTCGGTCGGCGACGATGAGGTGTAGTCGTAGTGCGTGACGGCCACCCGATGGTCCTGTGCGACGAGCGGGTAGGTGAACCCGAAGCCGATCGGCAGGCCGATGAGCAGGAACAGCACAGTGGCCTGGGTCAGCATGGCCGACGCCGCCGGACGGTTGGTCAGTGAGGAGAAGCCGAGCCCGATGGCGCAGTAGCCGAGCATGATCAGCGCGGTCACGATCACGGAGAGGACACCGAACACGAGCGACGCGCGGCTCGTCGCGATGCCCCACAGCAGGTAGGGGAGAGCCACGCCGATCAGCGCGAGCGAAGCCAGCCACGAACCGACGAGCTTGCCGATCGCGATGTCCCACGAGGAGATCGGGGTGGCCTGGACCAGGGCGAGTGTCGCGTCCCGGCGGTCGCCGTTGATCGACGTCGCGCTCAAGGTCGGCGCCGCGGCGACGCCGAGGAACAGCACGATGCCGAGCGTGATGTCGAGGAGGTTCCTCGCCCAGTCGCGATAGGTGACGCCAGCGATGCCGACCACGAGATACAGCGAGCCGAGGATGAACATGCTGACGAGCAGAAAGAGGATCCCGGCGGTGATCTGCCAGCGAGTGGAGCGGATGCGTTGACGGACTTCGAGTCCGGCGAGGGTGCGAACTGCCTGCAGGTTCATGAGTCAGGTCCTGTCGGCGTCGAGATTGAGGTAGGCCTGTTCGAGCCCGCTGGTGACACGACTGAAATCGGCGATCGGCGCTCCCTGGGCGACGAGGGCGGCGAGGTGTTTCGCCGCTGCCTCGTCGTCGGGAAGGTCGACGTACGACGCCTGATCTACGGGTTGGCCGACCATACGGATACGCCATCGTGGTGCGGAGACGGCGGGCGTTCCGCGGGTCACGCCGCCGGTCATCATCACGACGTCGTCGACCATCTCCTCGAGCTCACTCAGGATGTGCGATGAGACGACAACGGCGGCTCCGGCGTCGGCCAGCGCACGAAGTTGAGAGCGAAGTTCGATGCGGGACCGTGGGTCCATTCCCGATGCGGGCTCGTCGAGCAGGATGATCTGTGGCCGGTTGACCAGTGCACGCGCCAGTCCGAGTCGCTGTTTCTGACCGCGGGACAGGCCGGATGCGGGATGGTCGGTGAACTCGACGAGGTGGACCTGGTGGAGGAGTTCCAGTGCACGCTGGTCGGCGGCGGTCTTGTCGGCGCCGTGCAGGCGGCCGAAGGCGGTGAGGATCTCGCGGGGCGTCAACGACTCCCAGGTGCCGAACACGTCGGGCATCCATCCGATGCGAGCGCGGAGAGTCTTCGGGTCGGCCGGTGCGCCGGCGAGGAGGAGCTCGCCGCGGTCCGGGGCGAGCAGGCCGGCGAGCATCAGGAGAAGCGTCGTCTTTCCCGCGCCGTTCGGCCCGACGAGGCCGATGATCCGGCCGGAGTAGAGGGCGATGTCGGCGTGAGCGACGGCCTGGTGTCCGCCGAATGATCGGGCCAGTCCGAGTCCGGTGAGCGCCGGAACGGTGGAGGTCCAGTCGTGTTGTGCAGTCATGCGGTCACCTGGTCGAGAACACGCGCCCGTTGGAGCGAGTGACGGACGAACGCAAGCGTCTCCGAGTGCCACAGCCCGACGTTGTCGAGCATCGGGTGGCCGCCTCCGGGGACCCCGATGTAGGTGGCGTCGAGGCCGCGGTCGGCGAGCTCGGCGATGCCCTTTGCGGTCCGCGCGGGGTAGGTGACGGTGTCGGCCTCGCCGTGCACCGCAACGACACGCGCACCGTCGTGGATCTGCCGCCAGTCGGCGTACTGCCACCACGGCGCGAGCGCGAGGATGTCGGTCACGCGCTCGTCTCCGCCGAGCTGAGCGGCTATCCGTCCGCCCATCGAATGCCCGATGACGGCGACCGGGATATCCGGATTCTCACGGGTCAGGATCTCGAGGGCGTGGCGCGCATACGGCATGGGGCTCGCTTGGCCGCCGTTCCACCCGTAGACGCGGTACCGCGCCTGGTGCACGCGAACGCGGCTGCCGAAGGTCGCGCGGATCGACGCGGTGAACGGGTACATCCGCACAGCGGAACCCTGCCACGGCGAGAACGGTCGGTAGCTGAAGTCCGTGCCTCCGGGCAGGACGAGAACGTTGAGGTCGGGTGATCGACCTTGGAATCGCGTGAACATTTGCCCCCAGTTCGCTTGGCCCTTCTGCTCCGACAATAGCGACTCGCCGATGGCAGAATCGTCCTCATGGCGCACCCGAGAGCTGGAACCCCCGCCCGCGACGAGGACTTGATCGACGTCGCCGCCGTCGAGCAGGCGTACTACAACGTGAAACCAGACCCGTCAGATCCGGGCCAACGTGTTGCGTTCGGCACGTCCGGACATCGCGGCACCAGCGTGAACGGGTCGTTCAACGAGGCACACGTGCTGGCGATGACGCAGGCGATCGTCGATCATCGCGAGCGTGCCGGGATCGACGGACCCGTGTTCATCGGCTTCGACACCCACCTGCTGTCGAAGCCGGCGTGGCGGTCGGCGATCGAGGTGCTGGCAGGCAACGGTGTCACGACGTTCACGGCCGTCGACGACGATTACACGCCGACTCCGGCGGTGAGCCGCGCGATCCTTCGGTTCAACACCGAGAACCCGGGCGTGCAGGCCGACGGCATCGTCGTCACTCCATCGCACAATCCGCCGGCCGACGGCGGGTTCAAATACAACCCGCCGAACGGTGGACCGGCGGACACGCCGATCACGAACCCGATCGCCGAGCGCGCGAATCAGATCCTGGAGAACGGGCTGCGTGATGTGCAGCGGATCCCGTTCGAGCGGGCCCGCGACTCGGAACTGGTGATCGACTACCCGTTCTCGGGGGAGTACGTGACCGCTCTCGGTGAGGTCGTCAATCTCGGCGCGATCGCTGCGGCGGGTGTTGAGATCGGCGCCGACCCGCTCGGCGGTGCCTCGGTGAACTACTGGTCGGAGATCAAGGACTTCTACGGTCTCGACGGTCTCACCGTCGTCAATCCGCGGGTGGATCCGGCCTTCGGGTTCATGACACTCGACACCGACGGCAAGATCCGGATGGACTGCTCGTCGCCGAACGCGATGGCGTCGCTGATCTCGCGTTGCGACGAGTTCGACATCGCGACCGGCAACGACGCCGACGCAGACCGTCACGGCATCGTCACCGGTGACGCCGGTCTGATGAACCCGAATCACTACCTCGCCGTCGCCATCGACTACCTGTTCTCGCATCGCGACGGCTGGCTGGAGAACGCGGCTGTCGGAAAGACGCTCGTCTCGTCGTCGTTGATCGATCGGGTGGTCGGAGGTCTCGGAAGGCGACTGCTCGAGGTTCCGGTCGGGTTCAAGTTCTTCGTCGACGGACTGCTCGACGGCACTGTCGGCTTCGGCGGTGAGGAGAGTGCAGGGGCGTCGTTCCTGACTGTCGACGGCCGCCCCTGGTCCACGGACAAGGACGGCATCATCATGAACCTGCTCGCCTCCGAGATCCTCGCCGTCACCGGGAAGACTCCGTCGGAGCGGTACGTCGAGCTCGCCGAGCAGTACGGCGAATCGGCGTACGCGCGAATCGACGCACCCGCAGGGCGGGAGCAGAAGGCGAAGCTCGGGGCGCTGTCGTCGAGCCAGGTGTCGGCGACGGAGCTGGCGGGCGAAAAGATCACGGCGATCCTCACTGAGGCTCCCGGCAACGGTCGCGCCATCGCTGGGCTCAAGGTGACCACCGACAACGCCTGGTTCGCCGCTCGGCCGTCCGGCACCGAGGACGTCTACAAGATCTACGCCGAGAGCTTCCACGGCCCCGACCACCTCGCGCAGGTCCAGGAACAGGCCCAGGCCCTCGTCGACTCGGTTCTCGCGGACTGAGCCTTCTCGCTGTTGCTTGAGAGGTCGCTAGAGTCGACTACGTGAGCACGAGCCGCGAGAACGCGAAGTACGAGCCGAAGTCGACGTCGAGTAGGACGTCGTATGTGTTGATTGCGGCGGCCGCCGTGGTGGTGGCGTTGGTGGTGGGTGGTGTTCTCTGGCAGATGAACAAGGACTACCCGCCGGTCGACGACAAGGTGCTGGCCGAGAACGCGTCGTTCATCGTCGGGGAGCGCACCGCGCCCGAGACGATCGACGTCTTCGAGGACTTCAACTGCCCGCATTGCAAGGCGTTCGAGGAGAAGTCGGGCGCGGCGATCCAAGCCAAGGTCGTTGCAGGTCAGGTTCGTGTTCGCTACCACATGCTGAATTTCTTGGACAAGGAGTCGGGCTCGGGTGACTTCTCGTCGCGCGGTGCAGGCGCGGTGTTGTGCGTGGCCCGCAACGACAATCGCGACGTCTTCTGGAAGTTGCACTCGCAGTTGTTCGCGAAGGCCGGCGACGACCCGTCGAATGCGGACATCGCGAAGCTGGCGGCTGCGGCGGGCGCTTCGCAGGCCTCGCAGACCTGCATCGCCGATGGTGCTCTTGTCGATGAGGCCCGCGGAATGGCTGATGCTTCGAGCGGTCAGTTGGAGAATTCGACGAAGGGCGACATCGTGACGCCGACTGTGCTGTCGGCGGGCACGGTGGTCGACGGCATCACCGACGGGCCGGCGTGGCTCGACGAGCTGATCGCGAACCCGCCGAAGTCTTGATCAGAACGGCGGTTCGCCTGCGCTGTTGAACTCCATTCCGGCGAGGACTTTCGCTTCGGCTTCAGCGCAGGCGCGTGCGAAGCGACGCTGCGACCGGAGTCGCATGCGGTAGGCGTGTTTGGTCGCCGCCCGGGTCGCGGACCGTTGTGGTGGCTCCGATCGGTCGGGCGTTCCGGGCTGGACGGGTGCGCCGTGCCTGCAGGGGAGCAGCCCGAGCCCGGGGACGAGCCATTGATTCGCGGCACGTGTCCGGACGGACTGCCCGGACGGGGTGACGGTCTCCACCCAGATGACTCCGTTCGCATCGATCACGAGGTCGTCGAGCCATCCGTCCACGAATGTCTTCACCAGATGGTGAAAACGGCACTTCGGCGCCAGGTTGCACGGGCACGTGGCGCCGCCGGTCGCGGGGTCGGCATGGTTGTACTCGGTGACGTGGTCTAGGTCGCACGACCACGCGGCCCGGGTGCAGCCTGGCACGGAGCATGTGCCGTGAACGGCGCGGACGGCGGTGTCCGTCGCCGCTGTCGGGCGGTACGGGTTGCCTGCCTGGGCGGGGTTGTCGGCGATCGCCGACATGTCGAGCGGTCGGACGGTGGCGTCGGGCCGTGCTGCGGCTTCCCGTACGTGGTTGGCGTCGATCACGCCGTATCCGTCCATCCATCCGGCCTTGTCCGACTCGCCGTTCAGCGTCGATGCATCGGCGACGACGTGGACGACGACCCGTGCGAAGCGCTCTGCCGCCTCGGCGTCGGACGCGGCGGCTGGGCATTCGGGGTTGCCGCAGTTGCACGTGAACTCGCCGCCGGTGAGGCGGGCGATCGCGAGGTCGGCGCGGCGGGCACCGACCGAACGGGAGTCGTCTGTGCACGTCAGTTCGGCGGCCGACGCGTCGACGGCCTTCTTGGCGAGTAGGACCTGCTCCGCGTCGGCGGCGATCGTCAGTACGGACTCGTCGCCGTCGTGCGAAACCGTGACGCCCTTGCCCCGCGCCTGCCGGGCGTCGCGCACGGCGTCGGGATCGGTCTCGGCGACGTGGCGGCGCGCGATCGACGCCGCATCACTCTTCGAGACGGAGCCGCCTTCCCGGATCTCGGTGGCGATCTCCGCGTCGACGACAGCCATGACGTCGGCGTCGACGATGGCCTTGCACTGCAGGATGATCTCGCGGAACGACGCGACGGAGATCAGGCCGTCGCGAAGCAGGTTCGCGACGCGCACGAGGCGGTCGCGCGCCTCCAACGCGTTGTCGACGACGGTGCGACCCGCGCCGTCCGACATGGACATGAGTGCCGCCACCTCGGCGCCGAGCACGGTCTCGGCGTCGAGCAGCAGGCGATCCGACTCGGAGTCGTCTCCCACGATGCCGGCAGTCCGACGGCTGAGGACCGCGATCACGAGTTGAAGCCGACGCCACATGAGATTCGACTCGGCGGCCCACAGCGTGCGGTAAGAACCCATGTCGTCGAAGTCGTTCCCCGTCGACTCGGTGCCGAGCGTGTTCAGGTCGATCCGATCAGCAGGCGTTGTGGCGTTCATCGTGCCGGCCCCCTCCGCTTGATCGAATGTATGTTCTATGTTACGTCCGATTTGCGACAGAAGCAATAGTTTTATCGAACAGGGTTGCGATATGCCTGGAGATGGAGTTGGATGCCCGCTCGAGGTGGAGTCGAGCCTCGGTCCAGGGGATTTGGTCGCCGCGAAGGCGGTACGGTAACTTAGCTAGCGCACTCAGAAAGGCAACGGCCTGGGTGCCTACAAGTGAACACGGGGCTATGGCGCAGCTGGTAGCGCACCACACTGGCAGTGTGGGGGTCAGGGGTTCGAGTCCCCTTAGCTCCACAATTGGAACCCCTCCGACCTGCGTCGGAGGGGTATTCTCGTTCCCTCCTGTTTGTTCGCCTCGGGCCCTATCGGGCGAACAGCGGGCCCCTCACGGTCGCCCGTTAGCGAAGGGCGGCACGGCTCCGTAACGGCGGTACTCATTCAGGCGCGCATGGAGTCCGCGCCGTCCGGTCTTTCCAGGGTTGGCCTTGCCGATGTAGAGCACAGGGCTCTCAGGCACCCACCGATCTCGAAGGTCCGCGACCGGCTCGGTGCGGTCAACGCCTTCGAAGTGGCCTGCGGGTGATATGTCGAGGAACTGCGGCGGTGCCCCGGTGGGCCGAACTCCCAAGTAGACGCCCGGCCCACGAGGCACGTCAGTTCGGGGTAACTCGCCGAATGGGACCCCGCCCCCAAATAGGGACGGATCGATCTCGGGAGGTAGGTCGCCGCAGTTCGGATACTCGCTCATCCGAACAGTGACCCACCGGGATCGCCGCAGACAGACTCGCTCGCAGACGCGCTCGAGCTATTCGCTCTACCTCGCAGGCGAGCCGAGCGAACCGCCCGCTGGTTTTTGACCCAATCCACAGGTAGGCGCAGGTCAGGCCGAATGGCCCGGGTCTATCGATTCGCCGATCGACAAACTCACCCACGCCGATAGGTCGGAGTCCTGGTGGAGTACGCCGCCGTCGACCGGAGCGAGCAGGTGGCCCGTGTGATCGCCTAGGTCGATTCTCTCGATCACGCTGCCGACCAGCCACACACCGGCATCGGCCAGTATTGGCACACCGTGTGGCCCTTCCTCCCAATTGCATGCGGCGAACTTGTCCATCGAGTCTCCAGTCTCCCCGCCGAACAGGTGCGCCAGCTCCTCGTGCTCCC
Organism: Gordonia sp. PDNC005; assembly: GCF_016919385.1. Taxonomy (NCBI): domain Bacteria; kingdom Bacillati; phylum Actinomycetota; class Actinomycetes; order Mycobacteriales; family Gordoniaceae; genus Gordonia; species Gordonia sp. PDNC005. The sequence goes on along the minus strand of NZ_CP070351.1, from coordinate 2,732,522 downwards.
GAGCGATCAGATGGACCGCGATGTGTTCGGCCTTCGCAGCCACGCCGTGGGTGTGGTTGGCACGTGAGATCGCCACGAGGAATCGTTCCGGGTCGATGCTGGTCTGGGTGGCGAAACCGACCAGGCAGCCGGACAGCTCGTCGCCGAAGCGAGTAGTGATGACGTACAGCGGGCGGTCGACCGCGACTACTGCATCGAAGGCTTCGGCCGCGCCATTGGTCTCGCTCATCTGGTCTCCATTCGGGTCCTAGTTCAGGCAATCAGCGGCCGGTCCACGCCATCAGGCGCTCCAGCGGCCAGGTGTTCACGATCCGGTCCGCCTCGATGCCGTGGTGCAAGGCCCGTTCGGCACCCAGCCTGCTGAATTCGAGCTGACCCGGTGCGTGGGCGTCCGAATCGATGGCGAACAGGCAGCCGAGCCGGAGCGCGAGCGCGATCAGTTCGTCAGGCGGATCCACACGTTCGGGACGCGAATTGATCTCGACCGCGGTTCCGTGCGCAGCGCATGCGGTGAAGACCGCATTGGCGTCGAAGGTCGACGGCGGGCGCCCACGGCCGGTGATCAGACGTCCGGTGCAGTGTCCGAGGACCTGCACGCGCGGGTTGCTCACGGCTGACACCAGCCGGGAAGTCATCGGGTCATGCTCCATCCGCAGCTTCGAATGCAGCGAGGCCGTCACCACGTCGAGACGGCCGAGCATCTCCGGCGACTGATCCAAAGAGCCGTCGTCGAGGATGTCCACCTCGATTCCGGACAAGAGACGAAACCCGTCGCAGTGATCGCGGTTCCAGGCATCGATGACGTCGAGCTGGTCGCTCAGGCGCTCCGCGCTGAGCCCGTGGGCGACCGTCAGTCGCGGCGAATGATCGGTGATCGCCAGCCACTCGTAGCCCAACGCGACGGCGGCGTCGGCCATTTCCGGCAACGGTGCGCCACCGTCGCTCCAGTCGGTGTGCGCATGAAGGTCACCACGGAGCAACGCCGCCAGCGGCTCGGCGTCGGGCATCGGCGACGGTGCCTGCTGGAGCTTGTCGAGGTAGCTCGGCAGCTCACCGTCGAGGGCTTCGGTCACGACCGTCGCGGTCACCTTGCCGATGCCGGGAATAGCGGTGAGGGTCCCGGCGCGACAGCGTTCGGCGAGGTCTCCGGGGTCGTGACCGGACACTGCGATCGACGCTCGACGGAAGGCCTCTACCCGGTACGTCTTCTGCCGGTCGCGCTCGAGCAGCCACGCGATGCGCGAGAGTGCGATCGCGGGAGTCACCGGTGGAATCAACGGTGCGAACGGCTTCATGACTGCTCTGTCTCGTCGACGTCGCGGATATGGCGGACCGTATCTGACGCTACCCGCTGAAGGCGACCCGCGTAGCGTCCGCAGTCGATGCATCGATAGTCCAGGCATGGGGGCCATCTCGTGGGGGAGACGACATCGTTCGTTCGTGGCGGCTGCGTCGGCGATCATCGGCGTGCTGATCGCCGCCGTGGTGCTCGATGGCCGACCGGAGCCGAGTCGAGCCGTTACGTCGGAGCGCACGGGGGACTGGACCCGTCCGCCCGCGGAGTTGTTCGCCGCTCCCGGACGGCTCGTCGCTGCGTCCGACTCGCGGTGGATGCTCGCGGCCGGCTCCGGGACCGTGTACCGGTACTCCATCAGAGACTCGACCGGGCGCACCGTCGGCGCTGATTTCGACGCAGGCTTCGACGCGTGCGCCCGCACGCGGTCCGGTGTGCTCGGATGCCAGATCGGGGGAGGGTTCTACACAGTCGACCTGGAGACGGAAACTCGAGTCCGCCTGGCAGCTGTGCCCGAGTCTCCTGGCGGCATCGGGCCGACGGCGCTCGCCGACGGCTGGATCGTCGGGCAGTACGGCGACCAACGTGTCATCTCCGCGAGCGGAGATGCGAGATGGCGCGTCCCCGCAGGTGAGAACGTCGTCGACGACCTGACCAGTCCTCGGGAGAAGGTGGCTCCACTCGTTGTCACATATCTCCCGGCGACGAATCATCGGCGGGTTCGCAATGCCGATTCCGGCGAGGTGCTCGCGGACTGCGAATGCGCCGTCACACTGCTCGCCGACGGGTTCGCGACGGAGCGGTCCGCGGGGGTCACGACCGTTCACGCCGCAGACGGCAGCACTGTGGAGACGCTCGGCGCCGGAGTCCGAGTGATCGGCGGCGGTCAGGAGACGTTGTACGCGGAACCCTCCGGGCAGGTCGATGCCGGGCCCTCTCACTTCCGTGTCCGCACGGACGCCGGCCGTGTCGTCTGGGAGGGTGAATCGACCAACGGGCCTCCCCGGTTGTGCGGAGACTGGTTGTTGGCGCCGACCGGTGCAGTGTCGATCAGATCCGGTGCACGGCTTTCAGCGGTGGCCCAGAGCGCCTACGACTGCCTCGGGTCCGGCGACGACTGGGTCGCCATGCCCGACGTTGTGCTCGCATCCGATGAGCGGAATTGGCGTCCGAAGAACGGACTGCTCGATCTTGTCGACGGAATGCTCGTCAACACCGTCTCGAACACCAGCGGTGGAGCGCGCGCGGTGGTCGTCTACTCGCCGACCGAACCCGCCGCCCCGTCGATTCCACAACGGGCCGGGGAGCCGGACTTCACCACCCGTCTGACGTTCACCTTTCCTTCGCCGGGCGCGTCGAATGAACGAACCGAGATCACCCGGGTTCGATACTCCGCCACCGACAGCCAGTGGACGGTCGGCGCCGACGGAGTGACACAGGTCGGAAAGTCGAGCGTGCGCAGGCCGGCACAAGAGACGTTCGTCGTCTCAGACACCGGTGCCATCGTCGGCACGACCGTCGAAGGCAAGCCGATCGATCCGCCGTGTGGTCCGTACACCGTCACGTTGGACGCCGCGGCCCGGGTCGTCGTCGCTCGAGGTGACGGACGGCCGGTCGGCGTTGGTGCGCAACCCGACCCAGATCACGTGGTCGCGGCGGGTGCGACGTGTGTCGGCTTTTCTGATCGACACTTGGCGTTCGCGCTGGCCGGGTCGGCCGGGATCACTCTGCTTCCGCTCAGCGCATCCGCCAGGTCTCGTGTGCTGCCGGACGCCACCGGCTTCGCGTCGGGGCGGCCGTACGCAGTGTCAGACCGGCCATCGACGATCACGGTGTATCCCGCGATTCCTTGAAGCAGGATCAGCCGCCCGTGCGGTCAGTCACGACGGGGCCGGTGGTCCAGCCGCCGTCGACGGCGAGCTCAGCGCCGGTCGTGTAGCTGGCAGCGTCGCTGAGGAGGTAGACGACCGCCCCCGCCAGCTCGTCCGGCCGGCCCACGCGGCCGATGGGCGCGTCGGGGAATCCGCCGTCGTCGAGACTGATCCCGATGGGAGCCGTCATCGGCGTGAGGACCATGCCCGGGTGGACGGAGTTCACCCGGATCCGTTCAGCCGCCATCTCGACCGCCGCGACCTTGCTCATCCCGCGGACTCCCCACTTGGTGGCGCCGTACGAACCGGTGAGCGCCAAGCCTGTCAGCCCGGCTGCCGACGAGATGTTCACAATTGAGCCACCGCCTGCGCGACGGAGTGCGGGCGTCACAGTCTTCATGCCCAGGAACACGCCGACCAAGTTGATCTGCACAACACGCTGGAACACGTCGAGGGGTTCGTCGACGATCTTCACGCCGGTGGCGACCGTGCCCGCGTTGTTGACCAGCCCGTCGACTCGTCCGAAAGCGGTCTCAGCAGCGGTGACGACGGCACTCCACGACTCCGGATCGGTGACGTCCAGGTGCATCGACCTGGCGGCGTCGCCGAGGTCTGCGGCGACCGCCGCCGCCTCGTCGGTCAGCAGATCGCCGATCATCACCGATCCGCCTGCGGCGACGATGGCGCGCGCGAACGCCTCGCCGAGACCGCGGGCACCGCCGGTGACGATCACTGCCTTGTTCTGAAGATCCATGACTGTTCCTATCCTCTGGGTTTCTTGGGAGGTTCTGTGAGCGGTCCGAACATCGCGCGCGCAGCGGCACAAGCCGCGGCGGACATCGGGGTGCCGGTGCGGATGAGCTGCTCGATGGCGACTACCACCAGTAACGCCGCTTGGCCGGCCATGACCGATGTGGTGACGTCGTCCGCTTCGATGAGTGCGGCGATGTGTGGACGCAGCCTTTGCGCAGCTTCGTACGAGGCTTCGAGCCAGATGCGACGCAGTGCCGGATCATCGATGACCGCTCCCATCAGTGCACGCGTGTGGACCTCGTCGTCGTCGGCGAACGTCTGCTCGATCGCGCGCATGATCGCAGTGGGAGCGTCGCCCGGTGTCGGCTGAGCTGCGAGCGCGGTGACGTAGCGGCTCAAACCGTCGTCGAAGAGTGGCCGGAGGCTGTCCTCTTTTGTCGGGAAATAGCGGTAGAACGTCCGCTCCGACATCCTGGCGGCGGCTGCGAGGTCGGACACCGTCGCGCGACTTCCGCCCGCCGCCACGAAGACGTCGGCGCAGCGCTGCGAGATCACCAACAGTTCAGCTGTGCTCAGCGGTGGACGGGCCATGATCCGACCCTAAGCCTTAATGGCAGAAACTGACACTAAAGTGATGTGGGTCTCTTGTTCACTCCTTGTCGCGGGGCAGGATCATCACGGGTACGGACGACGCGCGGACGATCCGTGCAGCCGCTGTCCCGAGGAACACGTGCTGCATCTGTGCTGCAGCCCCCGACCCGAGAAGCAGGAGGTCGCCCGGTCGCCAGTCGATGTCGTGAACCGCCGACTGCCAGTCCCGTCCCACTCCGACTGCGATCTGTGGCTTCGCCGAAGCGAGGGCGTGACGTGCCTCGTCGAGCTCGCGATCGATGTCGTCGCGAGTCCTCGTCCACCACTTCTGGAGAACGAGGTTCTCGGCGGCGGCGGGATCGGTCGTCCCCATGATTCCGCTGACGTCGCGCACGGTGAACGATGCGACGCGGAGGGGCACGTCCCATGATGTGGCCAATGACGCGGCCGATCTGATGAGTCCGTTGACGTCGGCTCTTCCGCCGAACGCGGCGGTCAGCCGCGTGATCGGGACGGCTCCCGGCTGATACCCGCGCGGTGCGATCGCGACTGGCACCTCAGCGGTATGGACCAACTGCTCGGTGACACTGCCTAACGCGATTCGCCCGAGCACTCCCGAGGAGGACGACCCGACGGTCACCAGGCTCGCCGAGTGTTCGACGGCGGCCGCGGAGAGCCCGTCGCGGATCGAGGTCGCCTGAACCACTTCGACACTCACACTCGGGCCGGCGCGCACGTCGTCGACAGCACCGTGCAGAGCGCGTTCGGCCTGCACCGCGACGTAATCGATGTATTCGTCCTCGACCGGGTCCACCGTGGCGGGTCTGCGACGCTCGACGACCGCGGCGGCGACCAAGTCGTCGCCGGTGGTGCGGGCGATCTGGCTCGCCAACGCAACCGGTGCGGAACCTTTGCTGCTGGCGCTGAAGCCGGCGAGGATCGTCACTGGACCGAGCCTGACGAAGTCATCCGTGCGACGACATGCGTCACCGGCAGGTGGTGTTCAGCGCGTGCTCGGTCGATGACGTCGAATCGCTCCCACACCGACTCCTCGGGCGGCAGGGTCGAGATGACGATCCGGTCGGGCCGGTGCTCTTCGACGGCGGCGGCGAGCGCGCGAAGTGGTCGGTAATCGCCGAGGCCGCCCTCCGCGGCGAATCCTTCCGTCCTCAGGGTTGCGAGGGTCTCCTCGAGCCGTTCGTTCGCGATTCGTGTCGTCGCCTCCCAGACGTCGAGGGGGCCGTGGACGTCGGCTGCCCTGGTCTCGATCGGGCTCGCCGGGACGACGACGTGGAACATTGTTCCCCGATCTGCGCCGATCGAACGGAGCTCCGACAACAGCTCGTCCGACCCGACCGTCTGATTCGCCAGGACGACGATGCTCGTCGGCCGATGGCCTTGAACCGCGGTGTCAGGAGTGGCCGGACGTGACTGAACGAAATATCGATTGGCGAAGAACAGCACGATCACCACGCCGAACGCGAGCAGGCTAAGGACGAGCTGGGAGCGAACGGCCTCATCGATGTACATCTGGACGAGAATGGCGAGAATGGCGACGATCGTGAGGATCGACAGGACTGGGAAAAGCCACATCTTGACTTTGAGATTCTCGCCTCCGTTCCGGAGTCGGAGGACAGTCTGCGAGACGGCGATCAGGAGATACACGAACAGGATGATCGCGCCGGACGAGTTCAGCAGGAACGCGAAAATCGTCTCCTCCCAGAACGCGGCGGCGATGACGCAGACGAAGCCGATGATCGACGAACCGATGATCGCGTACATCGGAACGCCGCGCTTGGTCACCTGCACCAACTGTGCGGGCGCCTCCCGGCGGGCGGCGAGAACGAACAGCATGCGCGACGCCGTGTACATTCCGGAGTTCAAGCACGACAGGACGGCGGTGAGGACAACCGCGTTCATGATGTGTTCGGCAGCCGGGATTCCCATCTGCTCGATCGCCGACACGAACGGCGAGGCGGCGAGATCGTCGCTGTTCCAAGGCAGGATCGCGGTGAGCAGGAAGACCGAGCCGACGAAGAAGATCGCGATTCGCACGATCACCGAATTGGCGGCCTTGGCGACTGCTCGCTCGGGGTTCTCCGACTCGGCGGCGGCGATGGTCGCGATCTCCGCGCCCACCATGGAGAAGATTGTCAAGACCACGCCCACGGTCACCGCGCCCACGCCGAGCGGAAAGAACCCGCCGTGCGAGGTCAGGTTCGAGAAGTCCATCTCTCGGTTCGGCCAGAGGCCGAAGACGAAGCAGAACCCGAGGACGATGAACAGGGTGATGGCGGCGACCTTGATGCCCGCGAACCAGAACTCGAACTCTCCGAAAGAGGCCACCGAGAACAGGTTGGTCGCGGTCATCGCCGCGAGCAGCAGCATGGATGTCAACCAGATAGGCGCCGACGGTATCCAGAACTGGATGATCTTCGCACCCGCGATCGCCTCGAATCCCACCACGACCACCCAGAAGTACCAGTACAGCCAGCCGACGGAGAATCCGGCCCAGTTGCCCATCGCGTTGCGTGCGTAGTCGGAGAACGAGCCGGTCGAGGGGTTCGCCACGGCCATCTCCGCGAGCATGCGCATGACCATGATGACGAGCACGCCCGCGAGGGCGTACGTGATGAACGACGCCGGTCCGGTCGCCTTGATGACAACACCGGAACCGACGAACAGTCCGGCGCCGATGACGCCGCCGATCGCGATCATGCGGAGTTGTCGTTCCGACAACGCCTTCTTGAGTTCGGGAGTCCCGCTCAACCTGATACCTCCTGGTAGGTGGACGTCAGGCGATGTGCCGCATCCAGTAGTGATGGAGATCACAAACAGTACGGGTAAAGGGTCCCTCGAATACGGGGTTTTGAAATCCGACGGAACGTAACGAAAGATCGTCCTCCTTTTACGTGTCGTAAACCATTGAGGAGGCTTCGAGACGGGCATCGTTGAAGGCATGTCTGAACGTCATTCTCCAGTCATCGGAATCGTCGGTGTCCCGACTCGATGCCGGTGGGGAGGCGTGTGGGACCGAGGGGTCGTCATGGTGCCGGACACCTACCTCCGCGCTGTCACATCAGCGGGCGGGCTCGCCATGCTCTTCACCCCGAGCGGTGTGCTGCTCGACGCGGTCTCGCGTGTGATCGAGATGGTCGACGGTGTTGTTCTCGTCGGCGGCGGGGACCTGGACCCGGCCTGTTACGTCGGCGCCGACGACGGTCGGACCGGACCGACGGACCCACTTCGTGATGAGGTGGAGATCGCGGTGGCTCGTGCCTGCATCGAGACCGGTGTACCGCTGCTCGGCATCTGCCGAGGGCTGGAAGTGCTCAACGTCGCCTGCGGCGGCGACCTGATCCAGCACGTCCCCGATGTGACCGGCACGTCGACTCACTTGGCGACCTCCGGAGTGTTCGAAAGGCACCCGGTGCACCTCGACGGGGGATCGCGGGCTGCCGCGCTCGCCGGAGCCGAGGACATCGTCGTCGACTCGCACCACCATCAAGCGGTGGGCCGACTGGGTGTGGGCCTGCGCGTCACCGGGCGTGCCCCGGACGGCATCGTGGAAGCCGTGGAAGCGGTGACGGCCGGCGGAGCGTACGCAGTGGGAGTCCAATGGCACCCGGAGGAGGACCCGCAGTCGACCGTTGTCTCGAGATTCGTCGAGGTGGTCGCGTCGCGACGGGACTGAGACGAGAACGACCCCCCGGCCGACGCGGTGGCGTCTGCGCGGTGGGGCCGCTCAGGAGGTCGTGAACTACGCGGTGTGCGCGTCGGCCACGAACAGTGCATCGTTCAGGATTCGCAATCCCTCCCGGGCGTCGGCGACGCTGATGTTGCACGGCGGAACCACATGGATGCGATTGAAGTTGGCGAACGGCAGGAGCCCGCCCTTGCGGCACGCGGCGACAGTCTCCGCCATCGCGGGACTCGAGCCGCCGTACGGTGCGAGCGGTTCGCGGGTCTCGTGATCCCTCACCAGTTCGATCGCCCAGAACACTCCGGCACCGCGGATCTCGCCGATCGAGGGGTGCGTGGCCTGCATCCGCGCGAGGGTCGGTCCGATGACATCGGCGCCGATGCGGGCCGCATTGCCGACCATGTCTTCGTCCTCCATCGCGTTGATGGTGGCGACGATTGATGCGGTCGCGAGCGGATGGCCCGAGTAGGTGAGGCCACCCGGGTACACACGGTCAGAGAACGTCGCGGCGATCTTGTCGTTGATCGCGACACCGCCGACCGGAACGTATCCGGAGTTGACCCCCTTCGCGAACGTCATCAGATCGGGAACGACGGGTCCCGCCGCGGTGGTGCCGTGCTCGATCGAGAACCACTTCCCGCTGCGCCCGAACCCGGCCATCACCTCGTCGGCGATCATGACGATGCCGAATTCCGTGCAGAGGTCACGAACCCCGGCGAGGTACCCCGGCGGCGGGATCATGATCCCTGCGGTACCGGGAATCGATTCCAGAATGATCGCTGCGATGGTGCTCGGGCCTTCGAGCTCGATCACCCTGCGCAACTCTTCCAGTGCACGGTCGCACTCCTGCTCCTCCGAGTCGGAATGGAACACGGATCGGTACAGAAACGGGCCGTTGAAATGGACCACACCGTGCGCGCCCCGGTCGCTCGGGAACCGACGAGGGTCGCCCGTCAGATTGACGGCCAACTCGGTTCCGCCGTGGTAGCCGCGGTACCGTGCCAGGACCTTGTGCTTGCCGGTGTGCAGGCGAGCCATGCGAACCGCGTGCTCGACGGCGTCGGCGCCGCCGTTGGTGAAGAAGATGCGATTCAAGTCGCCGGGTGTGCGCTCGGCGATGAGTCGAGCGGCTTCGCTGCGGGCGGCGTTGACGTGCTGCGGCGCGATTGTGCACAGCTTCGCAGCCTGTTCCGAGATCGCGGCGACGACCCGGGGATGTTGATGGCCGATGTTGGTGTTGACCAGCTGGGACGAGAAATCGAGGAGCTTGGTTCCTTCGCCGTCCCAGACGTGTGATCCTTCGGCGGCGATCACCGTCATCGGGGCGAGGGACCCCTGTGCGGACCAGGAATGGAACACGTGTGCGCGATCGAGCTCGTACGCCCGCGCGCCTTCTGCGACGGCGACCTCGAGATCGACACCGCCCGGAAGTGCAGTCATGAGTGGTCCTCTCAGATGTTCTGTGGGAAGCCGAGATTGATACCGCGGTTGGCCGGGTCCTGCCAGCGAGTGGTCACGACCTTGCCTCGGGTGAAGAAGTGAACGCCTTCGGGGCCGTAGGCGTGGGTGTCGCCGAAGAGTGAGGCCTTCCATCCGCCGAACGAGAAGTGCGCGCTCGGAACGGGGATGGGCACGTTGACGCCCACCATGCCGACCTCGACCTCGTTCTGGAATCGGCGGGCGGCTCCGCCGTCCTGTGTGAAGATCGCGGTGCCGTTGCCGTACTGGCAGTTCGAGATCAGTTCGAGGCCTTCTTCGTAGGTGTCGACGCGGATCACCGAGAGCACCGGTCCGAAGATCTCGTCGGTGTACACGCTCATGTCGGGTGTCACGTGGTCGAGCAGGGTGGGGCCGACCCAGAAGCCGTCGGTAACGTCGCCGCTCGAACCCTCGGTCGCGGTCACGTAGCGGCCGTCGACGACCACCGTCGCACCGGCCGACTCTCCGGCCTCGATGTAGCCCGCGACCTTGTCCCGGTGGGCGCGGGTGATGAGGGGGCCCATGTCGGCGCCGCCGGTGCCGTCGCCGGTGACGAGTGTGCGGGTTCGTTCGGCGATCTTCGCGACCAACTCGTCGGCGATGTCGCCGACTGCAACGAGAGCGGACACCGCCATGCAGCGTTCACCAGCCGATCCGAATCCGGCGTTCACCATCGCGTCTGCGGTGATGTCGAGGTCGGCGTCGGGAAGCACGATCGCGTGGTTCTTGGCGCCTCCGAGTGCTTGGACTCGCTTGCCGTTGGCCGTGCCGGTCCGGAAGACGTACTCCGCGATCGGGGTCGAGCCGACGAACGACACCGCCTTGATCGCCGGGTTCGACAGCAGTTCGTCGACGGCGGTCTTGTCACCGTTGACGACGTTGAAGACGCCGTCGGGCAGGCCGGCCTCGGCGAGTGCTCTCGCGATCCAGAGTGCGGACGACGGGTCCTTCTCACTCGGCTTCAGAACCACGGTGTTGCCGGCCATGATGGCGATCGGAAAGAACCACATCGGGACCATCGCCGGGAAGTTGAACGGGGAGATCACCGCCACCGGGCCGAGCGGCTGCCGGATCGACGAGACGTCGACCATGCTGGAGACGTTCTCACTGGCCTCGCCCTTCAGCAGGTGATTCATCCCGCAGGCGAACTCGACCACTTCCTGGCCACGCGCGATCTCGCCGAGAGCATCGGAGTGCACCTTGCCGTGTTCCGCGGTCAGGATCGCGGCGAGCTCGTCCTTGCGGGCGTTCAAGATCTCGCGGAACGCGAACATGACACCGGTGCGCTTCGCGAGGGACGTGTCGCGCCATGAGGGGAAGGCCTCTCGCGCCGCGTTGATGCCCGCCTGCGTGTCGGCGACATCGGCGAGAGCGACCTGCCCGGTCACGGCGCCGGTCGCCGGGTTGGTGACCGGGGCGTAGGCGCCGGACGCTCCGACGTACGTAGTGCCGGCGATCCAGTGATCGATGGTCTGGGTGGTGATGTCAGTGAGGGTCATGTCTCCACTGTGGCGACGAGATCGACCCGATTCGTCCAACATACCGTCAACATTTCGGCATCCAGACTTACACTTCGTCCATGGCGTTGACTGTGGCCGACATCCTCGCGCTTCCCGTGGTGCGTGCGGGCGATCCGGAGTTGCTCGTCGACGCCGGGCTCGACCGGGTGGTTCGCTGGGTGCACGTGGGAGAGTCGCCCGCCGTCGCCGAACTCTTGACCGGCGGCGAACTGATCCTCACAACCGGCGGCCCGCTGACGACGGATCCTCACCGTTTCTGCACGGCCCTCGCCACGTCCGGAGTGTCCGGGCTGATCGTGGAACTCGGCCCCGGCCTGCCGCAGATACCCGAGCCCGCGATCAGGGTGGCGGCCGAGGTCGGATTCCCCCTGGTCGCTCTCCATCGCGAGGTCCGCTTCGTCGCGCTCACCGAGCACGTGCACCGTGTGATCGTCTCCGAACAGTTCCACGAGGTCGAGTTCGCGCGGCACGCCCACCAGGTGTTCACTGAACTGTCGATGCGTCGCGCCGACGCAGAGGAGATCGTCGGCAGTGCTGCCGAACTGCTCAGCACGCCGGTCGTTTTGGAGGATTCCGCCCATCACGTGCTCGCTCTCGCCGAACACGGGCACACCGCCGCCGAACTCCTGACGGGGTGGGCCGGACGTGCGCGGACGGACGGGGTGGGGCTGGCCGTGGGAGCCGACGGTGTTGTTTTCGCGCGCATCGTCGCGCCGCTCGCCGAGCCCTCTGCGCGGGTGTCGACAGTCCTCGAGCGGGCCGCGCAAGCCCTTGCGTTGCGGGAGATGATCGAGCGCGACCGGGCAGCCTTGGAACAGCAGGCCCAGCACGGACTGCTTGACGACCTGCGTTCTGCTCGCGTCCCCGACGAAGCGGGGGCGTCGGCCCGGGCCCGGACTCTCGGTCTTCGTGTCGCCCGCTACTACGTTCCGGTGAGCGTCGGCGTCGACATCGAGGTCGGCAGTGACGAGATCAGCACCCGCCGTCGAAAAGTGCAGGTGCACGACGGCTTCCGTCATGCCCTCGGTTTGGCGAGACTGACGGCGATCAGCACGGTCACCGGCACCGGACTCAATGCTGTGATCGCGTGCACAGGTTCCGACCCGAACGCGGCCATCGACAAGGCGGGTCGGCTCGTGATCGCCGAAGTGGGACGAGTGCGTGGTGTGCGGGCGGTCCACGTCGGTGCCGGACCGGTCGCGGGGCGCATCGTTGATGCTGTCGCGGGCCTCACCGAGGCCGAACACGTGTCGGCGGTCGTCGCCGCGATGTCGTCCGGCGCACCTCGCGTGTATCGCGTCGCGGACACCCGCCTGCGCGGACTCGCCGCGATGCTGGCCGACGATCCACGGGCGAGCGCGTTCGCGCGCGCCGAACTGCGGCCGCTTCTCGCCGCTCCGGATGCCGCCGAGATGATCGACCTGCTGCGGACATTCCTGGAGGCGGCCGGAAACAAGACGGAGATCGCACGACGGCTCCACCTCTCGCGCCCGACGTTGTACGCGCGCATCGCCGAACTTCGAGAGCGGCTCGGGGTGGATCTCGACGACGGCGAATCGAGGGCGTCACTGCATGCGGCGCTGTTGATCCTCGACGTCGCGCGAATGTCGACTTCGACGTAACCTGCGATCGTGCGCTCGCCGATCCCGGACTACCTCGCCGAAGCCCTCCGATCCGTGGAGGCCGACCAGTCGGGCGCCACGGCCGACTACATCCCGGAGCTGGCGAACGCCGATCCGGACCGGCTCGCGGTCGCGTTCTGCACCGAAGACGGTCGGCGGTACTCGCAGGGAGACTGCGACGTCTCGTTCAGCATCCAGTCGATCTCCAAACCCTTCGTCTACGCGTTGGCCCTCGCCGATCGCGGTTTCGACGAGGTCCTCGACTCGATCGGTGTGGAACCCAGCGGCGACGCGTTCAACGAGATCTCTCTGGAGCCGGGGAGCGGCAGGCCTCTCAACCCGATGATCAACGCGGGCGCGATCGCGGCCCACACTCTCGCCGGACCGGCAGGCGTCGCACCACACGACAGGATCGATCGGATCGTCGACGGTCTGAGCGCGTTCGCCGGTCGCAGGCTCGACGTGGACGAGGCCGTTTTCGCGTCGGAGATCGGCACTGCGTACCGCAATCGTGCGTTGGCGAACATGCTCCGCGCGAACGGAATCATCGCGGAGGACCCGCTGGTGGCGGTGACGGGATACACCCGACAGTGCTCGCTCGCGGTCACCGTCGACGACCTCGCGCTGATGGCGGCGACACTCGCCAATCGAGGCGTGAATCCGGTAACCGGGGCGCCGGTGGTGCCGCCTGCGGTAGTGCGCCAGACGCTCAGTGTGATGGCGACCTGTGGAATGTACGACGCGGCCGGCGATTGGATGACACGGGTCGGGATCCCCGCGAAGAGCGGAGTCGCAGGTGGGCTCATCGGCGCACTCCCGGGGCAGGCCGGCATCGCGACCTTCTCGCCGAGACTGGACCGGCACGGGAACAGCGTGCGCGGCGTCGAACTGTTCCGGCGGTTCACCTCGGACATGGGCATGCACCTCATGGAGGTTCCTCCCGCAGGCCCGTCGGTGGTCCGTGGACGACGTGTGTTCGGCAAGGGTTCACATGCCGTCGTCGTGGTGTCGCTGCAGGGCGACATCCGCTTCGCCGGCGCCGAACGAATTCTCCGCGAGTTCGAAGACGAGCCACCGACGCAGAAACGAATCGCGATCAGCCTGGTTCGCGTCAGCACCGTCGGTGACGTGGGGAGGCGCATGCTTCTCGAAGCCGTACGGCGTCTCACCATGGACGGCCACGACGTGTATCTGATCGACCCCGACCGAGTTCTTCCAGATCCAGACCCGGGAGACGGCGGTCGCGTGACCGTCGTCGGACGCCGAGAGGATCTCCTTCCGCGCGGAACGCAGGACTAGGTCCGGACGATCGGGTTTCGAATAGCAGCTATCAGAATTCTGATAGCTCCGTTTGGAGCGCGCTGAGCTGCTCGGCTACCCACAGAGGTGCCGACACAGGGTCGGCCAGGATCGGGGTACTGAAGATGACGTACGCAGCCTCTGTCGCCGATGTGATCACGGTCAACGTTGCGGCCGGCCATTGTCTCGCGGCCACGCCGCTGACCGCCGACGACGAGATGGCGGTCAGGCGGGTGGCGTCAGGGGAGTCGGCAGTCACCGAGGAGATTGCACGCGCCGTTCGTGACGTCCACGGGCACGCGTACAAACGCCGCACCGCCGCGCTGCGGATCAGCGAGATCGAACGCGATCCGTGGGTGTACGCGGGGCCGTTCGATCTTGCACATCTGGAGCGAGTGCATCGTCAGGTGTTCCTCGACTGCCCTCAGCGGACAGACCTTCTGAGCACTGCGGACGCGTCGTCGCTCGACCTGCTGCGATCGGTCCTCGACCACATGGCCCATGAACGCCCTGCGCTGCCCTCTTCCGACGCGGTCTGCGATCTCGCGGCCGAACATTGGGCGAACCTCGCCTACGCGAGCGCCGCCGTCGGAGGCGATCGCCGCGTGGAGCGAGCGTTCATCCAGCTGTACCTGCGCCAGGTGGGATGGGACCTCGACTGGTCCCGCGTTGATCTCGGCGACGTGTCGGCGGCCCGTCGAATCGCGATCTGCGACGACCAGGACAGATACTGCGATTTCCGCTGGCTGTCGGCCGCGCTCCGGCCGGGAATGGTCCGCTTCGGTCAGTCCGTGGCTTCGACCCCACTGATCGTCGACGACGTGTGCGAGCGTGCCATCGAGGGATTCCGTCGGATGTCGGCGGCCAAGCGCAGGGGAATCGATCCTCGGGCGTACTTCGTCGGCGCGGAACAGGCCGAGCCGTGACATCGGGTACTGGATCGAGCCCCGACCGACGGTTGCCGCTCGACTACCTCCGCACAGTGGTCGCGGTGTACCGGACCGGATCGTTCAGTGCGGCATCGCGTCGGCTGTGCATCTCCCAGCCGACCGTCACCAACCACATACGGTTGGTCGAGGAGCACTTCGGGCAACCGTTGTTCGTGCGAACGGCGGCCGGAGTGTCGCCGACGCCGACCGGGCACGAGATCGTTGTGCAGACCGTGCATCACATCGACAGCGTCGAGCGAGTGATTCGCGGCTCCGGGGCGAGCGATCTGTCGGGTCGGCCTGTGACGCTCGGCGGACCTCGCGAGTACGTTTCGCTTCACGTCTTGCCTGCATTGTCGAGGGTTCGAGTCGGACTGCCCCGGATAGACGTCGCACTCGGTGAGTCGGCGGATCTCATGTCGAGGCTGGAGGGCGGTGAGCTCGACCTCGTGATCACAACCGTCCGTCCGAGGGGCGCCGACATCACCTCATGGCCGTTGGCCGACGAGGAGTTCTGGCTGGTGGGCGCCCCCGAGTTCGGACTAGCCGGAGCTCCGTTCTCGCGGATCGACGCTGCACCGCTCATCGCCTACAACCGAGAGCTGGCGATCGTCCGGCGCTACTGGAACACCGTCTTCGAGTCGGAACCACGATTCGACCCCGTCATGACCATTCCCGATTTGACGTCGATCCGGGCCGCGGCCGTGGCGGGCCTCGGGATCACCGTCCTCCCGAGCTACCTCGTCGCCGATGACGTGAGCGCGGGCCGATTGGTGCGGATCGACGAAGTGGCAGAACCGCCGATCAACACGATCTTTCTTGCAGCGTCGAGCGCACTGATCGCGGCGCGTCCGCGGGTGGCGATGTTGGCACAGATGCTTGCGCATGAGGTGAAGCGATGAAGGTGCGGATCTCTTCGCGTCCGGACTTCTTAGCGGCGTAGAGCGATGCGTCGGCCACGGCGACAGCGTCGTCGAACGGCACCTGGCCGATCGGCACGTCTGTTGCGGCGCCGATGCTGACCGAGCACCGGACAGCTGTCGAGACACCGTCGTGGGTGCGCGTGAACTCAGCGCGGATCGCCTCGGCGATTCCGGTGACCTCCGCAGTGGCAGCACCGGGGAGCAACGCACAGAACTCGTCGCCCCCGTATCGGGCCAGGACGTCGCCGGGCCGCAGCCGACGCCGGACGATGGTCACGAAAGCCTCCAGGACATCGTCGCCGACCGGATGCCCGAAAGCGTCGTTCACCGCCTTGAAGTCGTCCAAGTCCATCAACATGACCGCCGCGTCCGCGCCTGTTCCCGTGAACTCGGCTAGTCGGCGCTGAAGACCCGCACGGTTGAGGGTGCCGGTATGGGCGTCGTGGACGGCCGCGTCAGCGAGGCGATGATCAACACGTTCGCGGGAGGCGAGCATTTCGAGGACACCTGTCATCACAACCAGAATCATCAACATCAGCGCGGTCACGGACTGGACGCCGCTGCTGCCCTGCGGGTCTGTGGCGGCTGGTGTCCATACCGACGCCGTCATTCGAGCCGCCATCGTCGCGACCCACAGCCACAGCGCGACGGCCAGACCGGCCCGCCACACGAGGCGGTCGATCCGATTCGCGCGGTGTGCGTGGAGGGCCGCGGCGCTCAGCGTCACGATCACGCACACTCCGTTGAGATGAGTCTGAGCTGCGATGTCGGTGTAGATGTCCGGTGTTGCCAGATACCCGATCGTCATGACTGAGGGTGGTGCGGCGATGGCCCACCGCGGGAGTCGCCGACCGTCGAAGCTGATCATTCCCGCGGCGTTCGAGGTGACGGCCAGAACGATGAGCGCGTTGGCGATCACGACCGACACGAAGTCCGGAATCGACCCCCGCGCAGCCATCAGGCCGGCGCCCACCGCTCCGATGAGCTTGGCCGAGCCCCACAGCAGCATCGACACCTCATCCCGCTGCAGCAGATACTGCAGCACCTGCAGGACGCCGATCACGACGGCGGCCGCCGCAATCGCGGCCCACAGTGTCGTCGAGTCGAGCATCGGCCAAGGATGTCACAGTCATCGGCTCTAGAAGTCTTGTCAGGCAGGCATCAGTTTTGTGATGGCCGGTGTGACCCGGGTGCGTAGTGTCCGGGCCGGCGATACAAGTCAAAGACACGTGGGAGGGCCATGTGAGTCGCGACGTCGCGGTGCCGGAGGAAGTCCTGGACCTGCTGCTGGCGACGTTCTGGTTGTGGGAGGCCGAGACATCTGTCCGTCGTTCGAGGTTCCGGGCGCGATCGCCGTTACAGGCGGCGGGTGATCCGCTCGGCGAGTTCGCACGCGCGGGCTTCTTCAACGCCGGTGACCCCGCCGGCGTGATTCTCGCGTGGTTGTGGCGCACGGACCCCGCCACGGCAGTGGTGGCGATAGAGGGATACCACCGAGCCCTTGCCGACGCTTCGGCAGACGAGTCACCGTCGCATACGGACGTGCTCGCGGCGCTCGAGATGGCCCTGCCGTGGGATTTCGGACCGGCCGAGGCTCAGGAACTGCGCGGTGCCGCCAAGAACTGCCGAACGTCGGGCATGTGACGGCTGCCCGACTTATTCTTGCCCGATGACGACAGGCGGCGATCGGCCGTATCCCGGACGGAATCTCACCTACCTCGGTTTCGCGGCGATCGTGGTGGTCTATCTACTGCTCCTGCAAGCGGGTGGCCTGCTCATCGGCAATGCCGCAGGCGAGGACTCGATGGACACCACTCGCGGAGTGGTGTTCACAACACTGATCCCGATCGGCCTGGCGCTCGTCTTCACCTATGGAGTCATCGCCGGCCTGGGATGGACTCGCTCGGTATTCGTCGACGACAAACCTGTGAATCGATGGGTGTGGGCGGTTCCGGTGATACTCGGGATCGCGATCCTCCTCGGCATCGACTACGGTGCTCTGGCCGACAAGGGGCTGGTGTTCACGCTGGTGCTGCTGATCGCGACGCAGTTCGTCGGCTGGGGCGAGGAAGGCATGTTCCGAGGCATCGGAGTCACAGTCTTACGTCGGCACGGACTCACGGAAGGCCGCGTCGCACTCTGGTCGAGCCTGATCTTCGGAGTCGTCCACCTGAGCAACATCGTCGGCCACGGGGCATCGGCGATTCCGCAGGCGATCATCGTCGGCCTCGCAGGCTACTTCTTCTACCTGACCCGACGGGTCTCGGGCAGCAACGCGGTGAACTCGGTCCTGCATGGACTCTTCGACTTCGCCCTGCTCAGTGGCAGTCTGGCTAGCACAGCGTACGTCGGGACGTTCGCGCCGATACTCGCTTATCCAGTTCTGGCGGTGCTCCTGTTGGTGCGCCGGAACGCCATCGAGACCAGCCGCTGACATGTTCGAGTTCACGTCGGGCGACGAGTGGGAGGCCTGGCTCGACGAGAACCACAGCACGGCGCCCGACGCCTGGCTGCGGATCAGGAAGGCCCGCTCGACGCTCCCCGGCATCACGATCGCCGACGCGCTCGACGGAGCCCTCTGCTTCGGTTGGATCGACGGTCAGCGCAAGTCGCACGACGACGACGCGTTCCTGCAGCGCTACTCGCCGAGACGGCCGACCAGTTCGTAGTCGAAGATCAACGTCGACAAGTTCGACGCACTCGCCGCCGCAGGCCGAGTACGGCCCGCGGGATACGCGGAGGCGGCCAGAGCGAAGGCCGACGGTCGATGGGACGCCGCCTATCAATCCCAGCGGACTGCCGAGGCACCCGTGGATCTTGTTGCTGCGCTTGCCGCGGACTCGCACGCGCTCGCCGCGTTCGACCGGCTCGGTCGGTCGGACCGCTACGCGATCATCCTTCAGATCCTGAAGGCACGGACCCCCGATCGTCGGGCCGCTCTCATCGCCAAGGCGGTCGCCGACTTGCGAGCGTGAATCAGCCCAGCATGTCCTTGACCAGCGGGATCACCTGGTCGCCGTACAACTCGATGGAACGACGCTGGACGCTGTGCGGGACCGGCTGGTCGTACTTGAGATCAAATCGATCGACCTTCAACACCGACAATGTGCGGGCGATCTTCGTCGCGACGGTCTCCGGGGAGCCGAGGTACAACGAGCCGTCGACGATCTCGTTCTCGAAGTCCGACGGCGTCGGCGGGGGCCAACCGCGCTCGCGTCCCATCGTGGTGCGCATCGCGAACCAGCCGTCGTAAGCGAGCTCGCGAGCCTGATCGTCGGTGTCGGCGACCAGACCCGGCGAGTGCACGGCGACCTTTGCCCGCGGCGTGCCGTACTGGTCCTGCGCGCGGTCGAACAGATCGATGTAGGCGGCGAAGCGATCGGGAGGTCCGCCGATGATCGCCAGGAACAGGTTGAACCCGTACTGCGCGGTCCGCACCACCGACTCTGGAGTCCCGCCGACGCCGACCCAGGTCGGGATGCCGTTCGCGGTCGTCGGGTACACGCGCTGGTCGGTCAGGGCCGTCCGCGTGGTGCCCTCCCAGGTGACGGGCTTCTCCCGCAGAAGGCGCGACAGCAGATCGAGCTTCTCGTCGAACAGGACGTCGTAGTCGGCGAGGTCGTAGCCGAACAGCGGGAACGACTCGATGAACGACCCGCGTCCGGCGACGATCTCGGCACGACCGTTCGAGACGGCGTCCAACGTCGCGAAACGCTCGAACACGCGGACCGGGTCGTCGGAGCTGAGTACGGTGACCGCCGATCCCAACCTGATGCGCGAGGTGCGCGCCGCGATCGCGGCCAGGACCATCTCGGGGCTCGACACCGCGAAATCGGGGCGGTGGTGCTCGCCGACCCCGAAGAAGTCGAGGCCTGCCTGATCAGCGACAACACCGTCCTCGACGAGGTCGCGGATCACGGTGGGGTGATCGACGGGTCGGCCGTCGTCGTCGATCGTCACCCCGCCGAACGTGTCGAGTCCGAATTCGATGCTCACGCCGCGGTCAATCGGAAGATGCGGAGTTCACGGTCCGTGCGCCCGAGGTACGTCTGGTAGACCGCCATCGATTCGATGAAACCCGCCAGGACCCGCTCGCGGTCCGCACCATCGATGAGGGTCGCCGTCACCGGGATCTCGTCGCCGATGATCACCGACGCCGGTCCACCCGCGAGGAGGTTGTACGTCCATGCGGGATGCCGGTCGCCGCCGAAGTTCGACCCGATGACGAAGATGTCCGGATCCTCGCGGTAGTAGAGGAGCGGCTGGACCCGCCGCGCACCGGACTTCGCGCCCGTCGTCGCCAGCAGCAGAGTCGGTGCGCCGATGGGCCCGAGTGCGGTGAACCGGCCTCGGGTCTTGCCGAGCACCCAACGGTCGAGCGGGGCCAGCGCCTTGATCGTCGCCGACCCGGCGGCCGTTGACGCGAACTTCACCATCGGAGCTCGCAGGACACTGCTCTCGGCGCCCCATCGGACGTCGGGGAACGGTTGCGGAGATGTCATCTGCTCAGCGTATGCGCTCAAACCGCGCGGCAACAGGCGCAGGCTGCACCCACCAGTTCCGCGTCGACCACGGGGGTCGTTGTCCGGACCGGGCGCGGCCGGCCGGTCGGCCAGACGATCACCGCGGCGACGGCCCCGATCGCGGCGAAAGCGGCGAGGATCGGCCAGGCGATCTCGAGGCCTGCCGACACGCCGATCCACCCGGCGATCGGGTACGCGAGCAACCACGCCGCATGCGACAGGGAGAACTGTGCGGCGAACCCGGTGGGGATGTCGTCGGCATCGACCACGCGGCGGATCACCCGACCGGTGGGAGTGACGATCGCCGCCATGCCTGCGCCGATCGCCGACCAGAGAATGGCGATGAGCGGGGTGGACGCCGTGCCGGACACTGCCGCGGCTGCCGCAACCGCGGTGGCGACGACGAGCACGGCGGCACCGGTCATCATCACCGGGCGTTCGGAGTCGAGCCGATCGAGGATCCTCGGCAGGACGAGTGCGACCGTGAGTGTGCCCAATCCTGACGCAGCGAGCATCCACGCAACGCCGGCCTGGTCGCCGCCGAGTCGGTCGCGAACGAGGTTCACGGTGTTCACGACCACGATCGAGCCTGCCGACGCGACCACCAGGTTCAACGCCATCACACCGCGGAGCTCACGGGTGCGTATGAACGTGCGAACACCGGCGACGATCTTCTCGAGGGCGCCAGACGACGCGGTGGGTCGTGCGTTCGGCACGGTCGCGGCCCGGACGAGCAGCGCAGAGACACCGAACCCGACGGCGGTGCCCACGAACAGGGTGTTGAACGACATGAACGTGAGGGCGACGGCTGCGAGGACCGGGCTGAGCAGACTCTCCATCGTGTAGGCGACCTGGGACGCCGAGAGCGCGCGGGTGAAGTCGGCCTCGTCGGTGACGACGTCGGGGATCACCGCTTGGAACGTCGGAGTGAACGCAGCCGACGCCGCCTGCAGGAGCGCCACCAGCACATACACCTGCCACACCTGGGTGACGAACGGCAAGGCCACGACGACCGCCATCCGGATCACGTCGAGCGTGACGAGGAAGGCGCGGCGGGGGAGGCGGTCCACGTAGGCCGCGGCGATCGGCGCGATCACGACGTACAGGACCATCTTGATGGTCAGCGCAGTGGCCAGAACAGCCGCTGCATCGGACCCCGCGAGGTCGTACGCCAGGAGCCCGAGGGCGACGGTCGCGAGCCCGGTGCCGAACAGCGCGATCACTTGCGCGCCGAACAGCCGCCGGTAGTCGCGAATCGCGAACAGTGCCATGACGTGGGCCTTTCGAGTCTCTTGTGCTGGGGACGGAGGGTCAGTGGTGGTGATGGTGACCGTGGTGAGGGGGAGTCTCGGCCGAGACCGTGAACTCAGCGGTCCGAACCGTGCCGTTGTGCTTGAAGTCGAGGAACAACCGGTAGTCGCCTGCCGATGGCGCGGTCGCGTGGAAGGTGATTGCGGGTCCCGGCTCGGTCACGCCGTCGCCGGGTGCACCGTCGGGGTGTACGTGCAGGTACGCGAGGTCCCCTGAACGCAGTGCCACCAGATGCCCGTAGGCGGCGAGGTACGGCTCGAGATCGGTGACGGGGGCTCCGTCGCGCTCCACGCGGAACGTCAACGTCCGGCCCTCCTGCGGTGTCAGTCCGCCGTCGAGGATCACCGTGTAGCCGTCCGCCGTGACTGCGGAGGAGACGGCGGGCAGCGGCTCCGGCGTGAACTCTCCGGCTACGAACAGGTCGGCGCCCAACGTGACTCCGCGACCGATCGAGGCCGCGGTGAAGTCGGCGAGGATCCGCCACACGCCCGCGGTGAGGTCCACGTCGGTACGCCACACGCCTGCGGCGTCGCGGACGGGGTGAACGTGCTGGAAGCCTGCGAGGTCGCGTCGGACGGCGATCAGATGCAGGTCCTTGTCGTGCTGCTCGACGTAGTCCGTGACCGGGGTGCCGTCGCCGTCGACGACGGTGAACTCGAGTGAATGTCGGCCTGCACTCGCGATCGTGGTGCCGAGGACCAGGCGGAGTCCGGCGTCGGCGACGAGGACGCCGCCCGGAGTGGTCGAGTGTGCTGCGTGCGCATTGTGGTCGTGACCTGTGCTCATTGCCTTCTCCTTCGGTGGCGTGTCCGGGTGGACACTGAGATCAACATATACCCCAGGGGGGTATTGATCAAGCCCTCCGAACTGAAGCAGTCGGGATGCGGGCACTACTGTTGTCAGGCGAGAAGCAAGAATCCCGGTCGTCCGACGGCGGCCCGTGACGGTTTGGAGTCAATGTGAATCTCATCGGCGTTATCGGCGGCGGCACCATGGGTGCAGGCATTGCCGAGGTGTGTGCGAAGGCCGGCAGCAACGTCCTCGTGCTGGAGACCAAGCAGGAGTTCGCCGACGCGGCAGCGGCGCGCATCTCGAAGTCCATCAGCCGTGGCGTCGCCAAGGGCAAGATCTCGCAGGAGGACGCCGACGCCGCCATCGCGCGCGTCACCGTGACCCTCGACGTGAACCTGTTCGCCGACCGCGAGCTCGTGATCGAGGCCGCGCCCGAAGTCGAGGCCATCAAGCACGACATCTTCGCCAAGCTCGACGCCGTCGTGAGCGAGAATGCGATCCTCGCGACCAACACCTCGTCGATCCCGGTCATCAAGATCGCTGCTGCGACCGCTCATCCCGAGCGCGTGGTCGGTGTCCACTTCTTCAACCCGGTTCCGGTGATGCCGCTGGTCGAGATCATCTCGGCACTCACCACGGCTCCGGAGACCGCAGCGTCGGTGACCGAGTACGCGAAGAACGTCCTCGGCAAGACCACGGTCCAGGCCGGCGACCGCTCGGGCTTCATCGTGAACGCCCTGCTCATCCCGTACCTGTGCCAGGCGATCCGCATGTACGACTCGGGTTACGCCAGCGCCGAGGACATCGACGCCGCGATGAAGGGCGGCTGCGGCTATCCGATGGGTCCGCTGACCCTCTGCGACACCGTCGGACTCGACATCTGCCTGGCGGCCGCCGAATCGCTGTACGCCGAGTTCGCCGAGCCGCACTACGCGCCCCCGGCACTCCTTCGTCGCATGGTCGACGCCGGACGCCTCGGCCGCAAGACCGGCCGCGGGTTCTACGACTACAGCGCGTAGCGCCCGACTCGCCGCGACGCCCGCACCGGATTCCGGTGCGGGCGTCGTGCTGTCTTCCTCGCGGTTCTTCGGTCGTCTCCTCGGTTCTTCGAGCGCAGTCGAGAAGCTCTACTCCGCCAGGCGTTGGCGGATGAGGTAGTGCCGCTCGAGGAACAGCCGTTCGTCGAGCTTCTTGCGACGCATCCACGTGGTGAGTTCGGCGTTGCACTTGCTGGAATTGCACGAACGGCAGCTCGGGACGACGTTGTCGAGCGTGTATCGGCCACCGCGCGAGATGGGCAGCATGCAGTCCTTCTGCAGCCCGGGCCCTGCCGCGCCGCAATATGCGCACCCGCCCCACTCGTCCTGCAGTGATGCCCACTGTTCTGCGGTGAGATCGTGATCCTTCTGCGCCATCCGCAGCTTCCGGCGGCGAGCGTATCTGGCGGCGCGGGGGCGAGGTGGCATTGTTCGACGGTAGCCGCGCCGCTCAGGACGACCGCCCGCGCGGTCACCACCGCGACGACCGTGTGGGCGAAGGCCGAGCGCAGACGGCCATCCATGGATGGCCGCCCTGCTCGGCGCCCATCACGCAGCCATCGTGACCAAGGCCCGCGACCGGCGACGTGCCGGTCGAACAGCTTCCCCAAGCGGCCGGTCGGGAGGGGGAAGACATAGACTCGACCGCCATGGAACCCGCACGCGACCTCGCAGGCAGAGTCTCGACTGCGGTGGCGGTCGGTGGATCCACAGTGATCGGCGCGTCGACCGGAGGCGTCGTCTTGATGAGGTGGAGCGCGAAGCGAACGCCGGGCGGATCGCTTGATGCCAGCAATTCGTTCGCTCTGTCGGTTGAATGGTTGATGTGGACCGTGGCTCTGCTGATTCTCGCCGCGATCTGGGGAGTGACGTTCGTCCGTGCGCGTCGGCGTCGAACCCGAGTCGTTGTCTCGACCGTCGCGGTCGGTCTCGTGGCGCTCGGGTTGATCGGCTTGGCAGGTGGCTCGTAGCGTGACCGATCTGAGGGCCGTCGCGGACGTCGTCGAGGAGACCGCCGACATCGTTCGAAGTCGGTCGCACGACCTGTCGTGGCAGTCGACTTTCGACACCAGCGACGAGCTCGTCGGAATCCTCGACCAGCGGGCCGCAGCGGTGCGGTCGGGCGACGTCGCGTCCTTGGCCGACGTGAGGTTCTGGTTTCTCCCGACCGGGCCGTTGTGCGAGATCGCGGCGAGCAGCGGGTGGCTTCCCGAATACACCGAACTCGGGAATCGCCTCGACGCGCTCTAGGTTCCTCCGAGAAGCCTTCCCGGCAGCGATCTGCGGTCGGCTGCGGCAAACCCGATGTGCGCAGCCGACCGACAGTCACGTCACTGACTCGTGAGTTGGACCTCGTACGTCACCCACTTCGTGCGGCTTGCCAAGGTGCCGTAGAGCGCCTGGGCCTGGAGGTTGTCCTCAGCCGTCACCCACTGGACCGCGGCTCGCCCCTCGGAAGCCGCCATGTCCGTGAGCCGGTTGATCAGCGCGCGCCCGACGCCCTGTCCTCGTGCCGCTGGGACAGTGAACAGATCGTCGAGGAAGATCCCGGTGGTCGCGGTGTACGGCGACGAATATCGCCGGTGATGTGCAAAACCGACGACTGTCTCGTTGGACTCCGCGACCAGTCCGTTGCACTCGTGCCGAGGGTCCATCATCCAGCCCCATGCCGTCGACACGACGGCCTCCGACTCGGGTAGTAGGTAGAACTCGCGGTATGCGCGAAACAGATCGCGCCAACGAGCCTCGTCCGAGACGAGCAGGGGTCGAATGGTGATTGTTGAAGTGTTCGCCATGAGGGCTCCTTGTGAAGATTCGGCGCGGAATCGCGCGTCAGGTGAATGAAGTGGGCGAACGACAATCGGCGGGCCGCGAAGGCGAGGTAACGGACTTGTGAATTTCGCAGTAACGTTATCTACTGGTCTCATGATTGAGAGTAACAGGTCGTCTGAAATTGCCGACCTGCTCAGGGGGCGGATCAAGACGATGAACGCTGGCGACAAGCTTCCGGGAGTGCGCACGCTGTCGTCGACGCTTCACGCCAGCGCGGGTACCGTCTCTGCTGCTTTGGCTGAGCTCGCCGCGCACGGGCTGGTGCGCTCAGAGCCGGGGAGGGGCACGTTCGTCGCCGAAGTCGGGCCGAATGTTGATCCAGACTTCGCCTGGCAGTCTCAGGCGCTGGGGCCGAAGCGCGTCGACGAAGGACGTGCTTCGCGGCTCGGCGGTTACGGGGGTGCCGGAAGGATCCCTCTCTCGTGGGGCTATCTCGCGTCTGAGTTGCAACCAAATGACGACATCCGTCGGATCGCTGCGCGTGCCGCGAAGTCTTCGCATGCATGGGCGATGACGGATTCCGCCGGCCTCCCGGAGCTCCGGCGAGTGATCGCCGCGGACTTCCGTGCCGATCCCGACGATGTGCTTGTGGTGTCCGGCGGCCAGCAAGCGCTCGTCTCTGTGCTGCGGACTCTGGCCGAACCTGGGGCCACGGTGTTGACCGAGAGCCCAACCTATCCCGGCGCGATCATCGCGGCGCAGAGTGCTGGTCTGCGACTGGCGTCGGTGCCCTCAGACGGCGGCGGAGTTCGGGTCGATGCTCTCGGCGACGCGTTGGAGCGGACGCGAGCGCGGGTTGCCTACCTGCAGCCGAACTTCGCGAATCCGTCAGGTGCGGTCTTGACGGCCGAGCGCAGGTTGGAGGTTGTCGAACTCGCCCGTCGACACGGCGCGTTCCTCGTCGAGGACGACTGGTCACGGCACCTGTGCCTTGAGGGGGTGACGCCGGCTCCACTGTCTGCGCTCGACCCTGACGGCCACATCGTGACGATTGTGACATTGTCGAAGCCCGTGTCGCCCGGGATGCGGGTCGGTGCGGTGATCGCCAGGGGGCCTGCCGGTCGTAGGCTCCGTGCCTCGAGGACCGCTGACGACCTCTGCGTCGCGCCTCTCATGCAGGAGGTGGCGGTGAGTCTGCTGACGTCGAATGCGTGGCCGAGGCACCTGAAACGCATACGACCGGAGCTGACCGCGCGGCGTGACGCCCTCGTATCGTCTCTTCGCGCGGCACTGCCTGAGCTGAGGATTCCGATTGTTCCCAGGGGCGGTCTTCACCTCTGGGCGCGCCTGCCCGACGGAGTGGATTCGACTGCCGTGTGCGCCGCGGCGGACACAGCGGGGGTGCTCGTCGGCGATGGCCGGCACTTCTTCGTCGACGAGCCGCCCGCGTCGTTCCTTCGATTCTCCTTCGGAGCTGCCACGCCGGCACAGATCGATGAAGGGGTGCGCCGTCTCAGCGCTGTGCTTTGAGCCGTAAGCCGTCGAGAAGCAGGTCGAGACCGGCGGTGAACTGGTCGCGGTCGTCGTGGCCGTCGAACTCGTCCACGATGTAGTGGACGTACGGGTGTTCCTGCGGGTCGAGCGCTCGCCATTGATCGGCGAACCGTTTGAGGTACTCCGCGCCGGTCACGGTGCCATCGAGAACCTCTTTCGGGATCTGCTGCCCGAGGTCGGTCGCCGTGCCGATGACAAACCCGAGGATGGCGGACACGGCGTGGAACGTGTCGCGAGGATTCAGCTCCAGGCGCATCACGTGACGGCCGATCGTCTCGTAGAGGGCTAGTCCGTTCGGCTGAACGCCGGTGTCGCGCATCAGATACCCGCCGAGCCATGGGCGGTCGGCGACGGTGTCGAACAGCGCGACGCCCACTCGCCGGACGTCGGCGATCGGGTCGTCGGTGTCGATGAACTCGTCGGTCACCGCGAGTACTTCGCCGAGCACGTGGTCGGTCGCACGGTCGAGCAACTCGTCCTTGTTCTGGACGTACCAGTAGATGCTGGCCACCCCTCCGCCGAGCCGTGCGGCAAGCGCGCGGAACGTCAACGCCGGTTCTCCGGCTTCGTCCAGGATGGCGACGGCCTCGCCGATCACCGTCTCCATCGAGTGGGATGCGCGGCGTCGCCGTGTCGTCTTCTGCGCAGGTGCGCCTTGTGCGGCAGTCATCAGAACCTCCTCCCTTGCATGGTATCGAACGCTGTTCTATTCTATGGAACGTCGTTCGATAACCGAACGCTGTTCGATAAGAAGGGAGGGATCGACGATGGCCACCACCACCGAGTCCCCACGTACCTACACGTCGCTTCGTGCGGCATGGATTCCGCTGTTCGCGCTCTGTCTCGCGTTCTTCGTCGAGATGGTCGACAACACGCTCCTCACGATCGCCTTGCCGACCATCGGTCGAGATCTGGGCGGTGGCACCACCGCGCTGCAGTGGGTCTCCGGCGCCTACTCGTTGACGTTCGGCGGGCTCCTGCTGACAGCCGGGTCGATGGCCGACCGCCTCGGCCGACGCCGAGTTCTGCTCATCGGACTCGCGGCCTTCGGCATCATCAGCGTCGGGGTGGTCGCCGTCACCTCAACCGGCGAGCTGATCGCGCTGCGTGCGCTGCTAGGTCTCGCGGCTGCGGCGATGGCGCCCATCACCAACTCGCTCGTCTTCCGGCTGTTCGACGACCAGGCCCTCCGCATGCGAGCCATGACACTGATGATCGTCGTCGGCATGAGCGGATTCATCCTCGGACCGTTGCTCGGTGGCACAGCACTCGCTCACGTCGGCTGGGAGTGGTTGCTCCTGGTCAACGCGCCGATTGCATTGGTCGCGTGGATCGGCGTGCGGCTCGGGGTGCCCGCGGACCGGCCCGAAGATCTCACCTCGGATCGGCTCGACCTGCCCGGCGCCGCCTTGAGCATCCTGGCCATCGGTCTCGGCTGCTACACGCTCACCGCGGGCGTCGAGCACGGATGGGCGTCACCGTGGACATGGGGTTGCGCGGTCGCGGCGGTCGCGGCAGGCATCGGATTCGTGCGACACGAACGGCGCGCTGCTGAGCCGATGCTAGACCTGAGGCTCTTCTCCAGCGGAACGGTGCGGGGTGCAGCGATCGCTCAGGTCGGCACCTCGATCGCGATGGCGGGTGTCATGTTCGGCCTGATTCTGCACTTCCAATACGCCTACGGCTGGAGCCCGGTGCGCGCAGGCCTGGCAAACCTGCCGATGATCGTCACCATGATCGTCGCGACCCCGTTCTCCGAATACCTCGCCAAGCGGTTTGGGCATCGCATCGCGTGCCTGGTCGGCGCAGGCTTCCTCACCGTCGCACTCGCCGCGATGGCATGGGGAGTCCATCACGGCTACGTCGTCATCGCGATCAGCATGGTTCTGATGACCATCGGACTGCGCACCGTGATGACGATCTGTGCGGTGGCACTCGTCGACGCCATGCCGGAGAACCGCACGTCGATCGGTGCAGCGCTCAACGACACGGCACAAGAAGTCGGCACGAGTGTCGGAACCGCGCTCATCGGCACCATGATCGCCGCGCTGGTCACCGCCAACCTGCCCGTCGGCGAGTGGAGCGGTGAACTCGTCCAGTCATTCTTCGACGGTGAACGCCTCACCTATGCGGTCCTCGCGGTCGTGGTCGGAGTGATCGCCACCTGGGGCGCCCTGACACTCACGGATGCGAAGACCGTCGACGAGCACTGACCGGCGATCGTCCATAACTGCTGCGGAAGGCAGACGGAGGTGATCTGCTGATCAGGTGAACGCGCACGGTCAGCATCGGGTCACCGATCCGTTCGGTGGAGTGCCAGACGGGGCGTCTCCGGTGCTTGCGCTGACCGTTCTCGTGAGTCTCGCCGCGATCTTGGCGTACGGCGTCATCGCGTCTCAAGCCGGCGGCGTCCGGTGGCCGGTGCGTAGGTTCTGGTTCTTCGCTGTGGGCACGATCGGCGTCGCGTGGTCGACGCTCGCCGTCGCCTACGGTCCCGCAGTGATGGTCGGCCACGTCGTCGGGATGATGGTCGCCCCGGCGTTCCTCGTGCTGGCCCGCCCGCTCCGGCTGATCCTACGTTCATGCTCACCGGATGATCGACGTCGAGCCCGCCGCGTGGTGCTCATGCTTCGAAGGCTGCACGGCCACCGGTCGGTCGGGTGGGCCGTTGTCGAATACGTCCTGTCGATGGCGCTGATGTTGCTCACACCGCTCATGGCGGTGCTCGGTGGATCTGTCGCCGCTCACGTCGCCGTGGCGCTCTATATGGCGGTGTGCGGTGTCGGCTTCTACTCGGCGGTGCTCGGGATCGGATCGGGCGGATCCCGAGCATCGGAGGCCGTTCGACGGATGAGCGCACGGCGAGCGGGCGCCGGAATGGTCGCAGTGGGTGTGACCATCGCTGCCGGATTAGGGTGGGGCGGCGCTTCGACGGCGGACGGCGTCGTCTTGATGTCGGTCGGTGGGGCTGCCGGCCTGTTCGGGGTTGCAGCCGTCCGATGGCACGATGAGTCCCATGACTGCAACCCTCGTCGCCAAGGATCTCGCCGGAGGCTACGCGCACCGCATCTTGTTCGAGGGGCTTGATCTCACCGTCGCGCCGGGCGACGTGGTCGGTGTCGTCGGAAGCAACGGTGCGGGCAAGTCGACGCTGCTGCGGATTCTCGCGGGGGAGTTGGCTCCACTGTCCGGAACGGTCTCGCGCGCACCGAGCGATGCATTCATCGGTTGGCTTCCACAGGAACACGAGCGGGTAGTCGACGAGACCGTCGGTCAGTATGTGGCCCGTCGTACGGGATGCGCCGCCGCGGCCCGTGCGATGGACACTGCGGCCGCCGTCCTCGGCGACGAGAACGCTCCCGCCGATGCGGCGGACGTGTACGCCGCAGCCCTCGATCACTGGCTCGCGACCGGTGCCGCCGATCTGGACGAACGGCTGCCCGCTGTGCTGGCCGACCTCGGCCTCGACACCGGCGACGTGGCCCCGGAATCTGCGCTGATGACGGGCCTGTCCGGTGGGCAGGTCGCACGTGTCGGACTCGCCGCTCTGTTGTGCTCCCGATTCGACATAGTCCTGCTCGACGAGCCGACCAACGACCTCGACCTCGATGGCCTCGAACGTCTCGAAGACGTGGTGCGCGGAATGCGGGGCGGCGTGGTCCTGGTGAGCCACGATCGCGAGTTCCTGGCGCGCAGTGTCACCCGGGTGCTCGAAATCGATCTCGCGCAGCACACCAACACCGTGTACGGCGGCGGGTACGAGAGTTATCTCGAAGAACGTGAAGTGGCCCGCAGACACCGGCGCGAGGAGTACGAGGAGTACGCCGACAAGAAGGCCGATCTCGTCGGACGTGCACGAACCCAGCGTGAGTGGTCGAGCCAGGGGGTCCGAAACGCGATGAAGAAGGCGCCGGACAACGACAAGAATCGGCGCAAGGCGGCGACCGAGTCGAGTGAGAAGCAGGCGCAGAAAGTTCGACAGATGGAGAGTCGGATCGCGCGGCTCGAAGAGGTCGTCGAACCGCGTAAGGAATGGGTCCTGGAGTTCAGTATCGGCGCGGCCCCGCGTTCGAGTTCGGTTGTGTCCACCCTCAACGAGGCCGTGATGCGGCAGGGCGACTTCACTCTGGGCCCGGTGTCGGTTCAGGTCAACGCAGGTGAGCGCATCGGCATCACCGGGCCGAACGGCGCCGGGAAGTCGACGCTGTTGCGCCTGATTCTCGGGCGCTCACAACCCGACGAGGGCTCGGCGGCGCTCGGCGCCAACGTCGCGATCGGCGAGATAGATCAGGCTCGTGGCCTCTTCACCGGCGACGAACCGCTGGCCGCGCGGTTCGAGGGCTTCGTGCCCGACTACACGACTGCCGATGTGCGGACTCTGCTCGCCAAGTTCGGTCTCAAAGCCGATCACGTCGACCGCCCGGTGGACGATCTGTCGCCTGGGGAACGGACGCGAGCGGCACTCGCACTGCTGCAGGCACGGGGAACGAATGTGCTTGTCCTCGACGAGCCGACCAACCACCTCGACCTCGCCGCCATCGAACAGCTCGAATCGGCCCTCGCGTCCTACGACGGTGCGCTCCTGCTCGTGACACACGACCGCCGGATGCTGGCGAACGTGAACGTCGACCGGCGCTGGCACGTCGAGAACGGGCTCGTCGCCGAGCTCTGACGTCCGGGCCGTCGATCTCAGCGGCGGATCGTCAACGCCGACGCCGCGGACAAGGAGCCGCGGACGATGATCACCCGCCCGCCCGGTCGAGCCGGGGGTCCCGCCTTGTCTTTGACGTCCGACCATCCCGATGTGGACAGTTCGTCATAGCGGACCTCGTGGTCGGGGCCGAGGCGCAGCTTGACTGTGCTCGCCGAGACCTGGAGTTCGAGTTCGACGACCGCTGTTGTGAACGTCGCCCTGCGGACGTCCATGTGGAGGTTGCCCATCGAGCCTGTCGCCGACAGTCGCGGCGGTACCTGCCACGAACCCTTCTTTCGGACCGTGTCCCAGTCGATGTTCAGCTCGAGCGGTTGCCCACCGCCGACAAGCGGACCAGAGGCGCTGATCGCGGATCCGGCGATCGCTGAACCGTGGAACAGGGCGGACCCGTTCGGCAGGTCGGCGACGAGTGGTTTGAGCTCTCCACGCGTCCGTGCCGAATAGACGACGCCGGTGCGTTCCTCGAACTCTGTGATGTCGAGGTATCCGGTTGAGAACGCGTCGTTGAGGAGGCTGATCACTCGCTCTCGTTCGGGGTTTCCGACGCGGACGTCGTCGTCTTCGGTGCCCATGAGCCTCACCCTAGCGTGATCGTGCGCCAGGCCGACCAAACGGGCGACGGCGACGCAGGTGAGAGCCTATGCTCCATACACATGGCGAACAGTAACGTGTTCTATTCTCCGATCCCGGTTGTCGTGTGGGGGACGGGCAACGTCGGGCGGGCCGCGATTCGGGCCGTCGCCGCTCACCCCGGACTCGAACTGACCGCGGTGATCGTGTCATCGGAAGCGAAGGACGGCCGCGACGCGGGTGAGCTCGCGGGCGCCGGACGTGACCTCGACGTCACTGCCACTCGTGACGTCGACGCCGCCCTCGCAACACTCGACGGCGCGGGTGCCGTGGTGTATGCCGCGAACGGTGAGCTTCGACCCGATGACGCCGTCGCCGACATCATCCGCGCGCTCACAGCGGGAGCCGTTGTCGTGAGCTCGTCCGTGTACGCGCTCTACGATCACCGCAACGCGCCGCCGGAAGTGCGTGACCCGGTGGCGAAGGCATGCCGAGACGGCCGGGCGTCGTTGTTCGTCAGCGGCATCGACCCCGGGTGGGGCAACGACTTGCTGCCCGCCCTCGTCAGCGGACTCGGATCGGAGATCGATCAGATCCGGTGCCAGGAGATCTTCGACTATTCGACATACGACGCCGAGGACTCCGTCCGGTACATCGTCGGCATGGGCCAGCCGATGGACTACGACCCTCCGATGGTGATGCCGGGCGTCCCCTCCATGGTGTGGGGCGGCCAGATCCGTCTCATCGCGCGAGCGCTCGGCGTGGAGATCGACGAACTCCGGGAAGTCGTCGACCGCCGGCCGCTCACTGCGACCGTCACAACCGCGCTCGGCGAATTCGCCGACGGTACGCAAGGCGCCCTGCGATTTGAGGTCCAGGGGATCGTCGACGGCGAACCGCTGATCGTCGTCGAGCACGTCACACGAATCACCGGCGACGTGGCGCACGACTGGCCGATGCCGGCCGACGGCGGTGACGGCGCCCATCGGGTGATCGTCGAAGGTCGACCGAGGATCGAGATCAACGTCGAGGCCACCGACGAAGGCGGCAATCGGTCGGCAGGCGGAAACGCGACCGCCGCAAACCGTCTTGTCAACGCGATCCCGTGGCTACGCGACGCCGACCCCGATCTCTACGACGGACTCGACGTCCCCCTGACTCCCAGTACCTACCTGCACCCACGACGAGAGAAGTGAGCATGTTCATCGACATCCCTCAAGGCAAAGACCCGATCGGCTACGTGTGGGGCGAGATGGTCCCCGGCATCGGGCAGGCGGCGGCACGCCTGGCCACCAGCGTCTACGAGCACACGACGCTCGGCCTGCGCGAGTTCGAGGCCGCCAGGCTGCGGATCGCACAGATCAACGGCTGTCTGTTCTGTCAGGACTTCCGAACCGATCGCGACGGTGTGAAAGTCGAAGCGGATTTCGACACCGCCGTGGAGAACTGGCGCACGACCGACGCGTTCGACGACCGCGCACGCCTCGCCGCCGAGTACGCCGAACGATTCGCCACCGACCATCACGGCCTCGACGACGAGTTCTGGGACCGGATGCGAGCGCAGTACTCCGACACCGAGATCGTCGAACTCTCCATGTGCCTCGGCTCCTGGCTGTCGTTCGGTCGGCTCAATCGTGTGCTCGGACTCGATGAGGTGTGCGTCCTGCCGAGTCACGTCGCCGGTTAGCACAAATCAGGGGCTCCCTCGGGGATCGCCCGGATGTCGAGGTGCGCCGGCCGGACGAGCATGAAGACATGCTTCTTCCGACGATCACCGTCACCGCCATCGGCCTTCTCTTCGCGGCGGTCGCAGCCGCAGTCCACCGTCGTGCGGCGGCGTGGGTGGTGCTGTTGGGCGTGGTCGGAGCCTGGATCGGATACCTCATCGGGGCCGGCACGGGTCGGGTCCTCGACGCGGCGGCCGACTCCGACCGGATGCTCGACGTCTTCGGACACCTCGGCGCGATCGTCGTCGCGGCGTGGGCGGTCGACCGGTTCGCGGCGGTCGGAGTCGGCGCGCGCACATCCCGCTGAACGAGCGAACGAGTCGCCGCGCCCGCCCGCGTTCCTGTGAACGATTGCCAGGAACGGTTTGTACACTCCGGCGACGGGGGTTTTCGATCGCGGGGGCGGGCAGGACGACTTTCCGGAGGTGCCGGCAGTGGAGCAGGCCGTCGATGAGACAGCTCAGGCGACGAGGAGTGGCGAGTCGGCTGTAGCCGTCGCCGACCGCCCGCCTGCCAGATCACGCTCGGGACGCCCACCACGCGCGCAGACCGCAGACTTCGTCCGGGTGCTCCTGTTCACCGGCGTCGTGGTGGCGCACAGTGTGAACGGAATCAACAACGGCCCCGACACGCTGCGTGCCGCAGGTCTCATCGGTGTGCTCCTGCATCTGACGCGCTACGGATTCGTCGCCGTGACACTGTTCGTGCTGGTTCTGTCGATGCAGGGCAAGTCGATGACGCCTACGCAGTTCTGGCGTCGCCGCTTCGGGCTCGTGGTCTGGCCGTACCTCGCGTGGACGTTGATCTACTCCGTCACCGATCATCTCCTCGGCACTGACAACCCGTTCCCGGGCGTCGGGCAGTTCGCCGACGACCTCGGCCGGTCGGTGATCACAGGCGAGGCCAAGTACCAGCTGTACTTCCTGCTGATCTCGATGCAGATCTACCTGTTCTTCCCGCTCATCGGCGCCGTCCTGGACCGTGCCGCGCACCGCCCGTGGTCGATCCTGGGGGTCGGGGCCGTGGTTCAGGCCGCGATGTTCGTGATCTACCAGTATCTTCCGCGCCCCTCCGGTCCCGTGTGGGAGGTCGTCTACCAGCACCTGTGGAAAACGCTCCCGATGTACGCATTGTTCGTCGCGATCGGCGCGGTCGCGGCCCACAACCGTGCCGCGCTCGAAGAGTGGCTTCGCGAACACGCCGTCGGGGTCGTCCTGGCCTCGGTGGTCGGAGCGTCGTTCAGCATCGGGTGGTTTCTGGCGACCTCGGGACCTGGTCGCCTCCCCGACGGCGCCACCACACCGTGGAACCCGGTGTTCCTGCCGTGGCTGGTGAGTGGTCTGGTCCTGCTCTGGATGGGCGCGATGTGGTGGGACGGGCTGCGGCAGTCTGGACGCCGAGTGGGCGCCCGTGCCGTGTCTGCTGCGACCCTGCGGGCATTCGGCGTGTTCGCCGTGCACCCGCTGATACTCGATCTCCTCGCCCGCATCGGGTACTTCGACGCATTGTTCACCTGGTTCCCGAACTCGGCGACGATCCGATCGATTCTGCTGATCGTCGTCACGCTCGGGCTGTCGCTGGCGCTCGTCGACCTGCTCCTCCGGACGCCGGTGAGCAAGTGGCTCGTGGCGCGTGACCGTATTCCGCTGCCGCGCTTGCGCGGGCGGCGGTCGGTGTCGGAGGCTTGAGTCATGATCGTCGCCTTCTCCGTCGCACCGTCCGGTGAGCCGTCCGATCCGACCGTCTCCCGGTCGGCCGACACCGACTCGGGTGGTGTGCACGACGCTGTCGCAGCGGCCGTTCGCGTGGTCCGTGAATCGGGCTTGCCCAACCGGACCTCGAGCATGTTCACCGAGATCGAAGGCGACTGGGACGAGGTGATGGACGTCGTCAAGCGTGCCACCGAGGAAGCCGGACGCTACGGCTCGCGAGTCTCGCTGGTCCTCAAGGCGGACGTGCGCCCCGGCCACACCGGGGAGATCGACGGCAAGGTCAGTCGCGTGGAAGCCGAACTGTCCGATCAACGCTCCACGTCGTAAACCACTTTGAGCACTCCGTTCGAGTAGGCCTCCGACTCCCGCAGCCGTAGGGCCTGCCCGGTCTGGGCGACACGGCTGAAGATGCTCTTGCCCTCGCCGAGAAGGACCGGGAAGACGAGCAGGTTGTACCGGTCGATCAGGCCGGCCTCCGACAAGCCGCGAGCCAGCTCGGCGCTGCCGTGAATGAAGATCGCACCGCCGTCACCCGCTTTCAGCGCTGCGACGTCGTCGACGGTGCGGAGCACCGTGATGTCGCCCCACCCGTCGATCAGCGAAGCGCTGTCCAGCGTCGACGACACGACGTATTTGGGCAGGTCCCGATAGGCGGCGTGGTCCTCGGACGTCGACCAGATCGGCGCGAACGCCTCGTAGCTGCGGCGGCCGAACATCAGTGCCGACGTCTCGGCGAGTTCGTCGCCCTTGAGGGCGAACGCTTCGGGCACGAACGGTGTGCGCGGCACCCAGCCGCCCGCGCTGTGCCCCTCCGCCTCGCCGCCGGGCGAATCGACGACACCGTCGATCGACATGAATCCCGTGTAGACCAGTTCGCGCGTCATGTGTCCCTCTCGTCGATGTTCATCGACGATCGAACCACGAAACGCTCGTGCCGTTCGCGAAGTGCTCGCGATCGGTCACGGCGAAGGCACTCGGATCGAATCCGCCCGCGAACATCGGAATCCCGCCTCCTGCGATCACCGGGTACGACTTGATCACCAGGCCGTCGATCTCGGGCAACAGCGAAGCTGCGAGCCGGCCGCCGCCGGCGAGCCAGATGTGCGAATCGGAGGGTTCGGACTTCAACGACCGGATCAGGGCGGTCGGGCCGTCACGCACCACTTCGACGTCCGGGTCGTCGATGGCGATCGTCGTCGAGACGACGTACTCGCGGAGGTGGCCGTACGGGCGTGTAGTCGGGATCGTCAGAGCGGGCTCGAATGTCGCTCGACCCATCACCACTGTGTCGAACGCGTTGTTCGGACGGTCGTCGGCGCCGATCGCACGTCTCACGTGGGTCGGGAGAGTCTCCGGGTAGCGGTCTGTGATCCACCCGAGGAACTCGTCGCTGACGGGCAGGAAGTCGATCTCGCCCTCGGGCCCGGCGATGTATCCGTCGAGTGATGCGCCGACGTAGTAGATGAGCTTTCGCATGGAACCTCCCAGAACTACTATGGATGAAGTGGTTTGAACGTAGTACTACGTCTGGAGTGGTGTCAATGAGGAAAAACGATGCACGCCGAACGGCGTTGGTGGACGCCGCGATCGAGGTGCTCGCCTCCGCGGGTGCCAGAGGGCTCACCTTTCGCGCGGTCGACGCCGAGGCCGGCGTGCCGAACGGCACCGCGTCCAACTACTTCACAAGCCGTGACGACCTGTTCACGCAGATCGGAGGCCGCGTCTACGACCGGCTGCTGCCCGACGAGGCGACCGTAGCGGGCACGCTCGAGGGCCCGCGCACCCCGGAGCGCTACACCGAGATCATGCGCGATTTGGTGGACAGGGTGACCGCATTCGGCTCGGGCCAACTCGCCCTGCTCGAACTGCGCCTCGAGTCGACTCGCCGACCAGAACTGCAGCGGGTGCTGACGGCGCGAATCCGTCGTGACATCGACGAGAACCAGGCCAACCACATCGCGTCGGGGCTGCCGGGGGACGAGCAGTCGGTCCTGATCCTGTATCTCGCGCTCAACTGGCTGATTCTCGAGCGACTCACGCTGCCCGACCTGCTCAGGACGTCAGAGGTCGATGCGGTCGTTGAGGAGTTGGTCCGGCGAGCGCTCGCCGTCTGACACCGACGGTCCTCCGGGTCAGGGCAGTCGATACTCCTGTTTGGGTCTGCCGGCGCCACCGTACTGCAGCGTCATGCGCAGCCGCCCCGCCGCGACGAGGTGTGCGAGGTGCCGTCGGGCAGTCGGCGGCGCTATGCCGACTCTGTCGGCCACGTCGTCGGCGAACAACACGGTGTCACGGCTGTCGAACAACGCGAGGACGATGCTCTCGGTCGGCGACTTGTGTGCGTCCCTTTCCCGCCCGACGTTTCCGAACCGAACGGCTGACAGCGCTTCGTCGACTCGGCGCTGGTCCACGCGTCCTGCTGCGAGGAGTCGACGGTATTGAGCGTAACCGGCGAGCCGACGAGCCAACTCGGTGTCATCGAACGGTTTGATCAGATACGTCAGCGCGCCCGAACGCGTCGCGCGCCGAACCGCAGCACTGTCCGACTCCGCACCGACGATGAAAGAGTCGCACGCCAGTTCAGCGGCCAGATCGATGCCGGACCCGTCCGGCAGATGGACGTCGAGCAGAGCGAGGTCCACCTGGTGGTCTGCGACCGCCTCGCGAGCCGCGGTGACCGTCCCGACCTGTGCGACCACGTGAAAGCCGCGCAAGGCCTCGACGATCGAGGCATGAAGTCGCGCCACCCGGAAGTCGTCGTCGACGATCAGCACGCCCAGCCCGTCAGTCATCGTCGATCACCGCATCCCTCAGTTCCGCGACGAACACCGCGCCGCCCAGCTCCGATCCTGCACCACCCGCATCGACCACCCGGAGGTCGCCGCCGTCTCGTCGAGAGATCTGTCGGGCCAGGGCGAGACCCATGCCGCGGCCGCCCGGCACCGACTCCCCATCCTTCGAGGACACTCCCTCGGTGAAGACGTCCTCAGGCTGCTCGAAGCCTATGCCCGCTCCGCTGTCGGCCACAGTCACCCACAGCGTGCCGGCTGAGGTGAGGAGTTCCACTTCGACGCTGCCGCCGGGCGCCGCCGCCTCGATCGCGTTGTCGACAAGATTGCCGACGACGGTTACGACGGCGGCCGGATCACGCAGAGCGCCCTCGACCCACGTCTGGGGGCCGAGAGTCATTCCGACTCCTCGTTCGCGTGCTGCCGCCGCCTTGGCGTCGACGAACGCGTGCAAGTGTGGCTCCTCCACGTTGGAGAGCCCGTCGAGTCCCGCCCGCCCGCGGGTTCCGGTCACTTCTGACAGATACTCGGACGCTTCGTCGATATCGCCTTGGCGGAGGAGACCTGCGAGGACGTGGAACCGATTGGCGGTCTCGTGGCGTTGCGCTCGCAGCGCCTCGCTCATCGAGCGGATCGCATCGAGCTCTCGTGTCAGGTTCTCGACGTCGGTCCGGTCCACGACCGACAGCACCATGCCGAGATCGCGGCCGTCGGCTTCCACTCGATGCGAGGTCACGAGGACGATGCGGTCGCCGACGGTAGCGGGCAGCGGTGCCGGCTGTTCTCGGTCGAGCAATTCGCGGACGCGTTCGGACAGTCCGAGCGCGTCGCGATCGGCGCCGAGTGGTGCGACGATGCCGAGAAGGTCTCTGGCCTGTGGGTTGATCATGCGCAGTCGCCCGCCGGAGTCGACGGCGACCACCCCGTCCGCGAGCGCGTGGAGGACTGCACGCTGATCGCGAACCAAATCGACGAGTTCGTCGGGTTGCAGACCGAGAGTCAGCCTCCGCCACCGGCGGGCCAGCAGCGCCGACCCCACGATTCCGACGGCGAGTGCCGTGCCCGCCAGGCCGACGACGATCCGGATGTCGCGGCGAGTGGCGTCGGCGACGCGCTGCGTGGAGATGCCGGTCGACACGAAGCCGATCACCTGGCCGTGCTCGTTGTACACCGCAGTCTTTCCGCGCACAGATTCGCCGAGCGTGCCTCTGTCTGTGTCGAGGACGTCCCGCCCGTCGAGCACTGATGTCGGATCGGTCGAGACATGCCTGCCGATCTCGGCGGGATCAGGGTGGGCTACTCGGTAACCGTCGCGGTTGGCGATGACGACGAACAGCACGCCGGTCCGGGATACGACATCGCTGGCCTCTTTCGCAAGCACGCCGCGTCGTAGCGCGGGTGCGTCCAGATCGGCGCCCTGGAGACCCGACAGGAGGCGCTGAACGTCGGGATCGCCTGCCACCGTGTGTGACACGGCGAGCGCTCTCTCGGCGTACTCCTCGCGGAGGTCGTCGTCGACGGTGCTGATGTGCCAGCCGAACCCGACGGCAAGGCTCACCGCGAGCACCGCGATCTGCAGCAGCAGGATCTGCGTGACCAACGACAACCGCCTGATCCTGCGGACCGGGCGGTTGTCGTCAGCCATGACTGTCAGGGTAGGCGGTACGAGCGATCATCAGAACGGAATCACGCCGACCACAGCACCGACGACCAGCATCGTCACGGACACCACGGCCGCGCGCCAGAGCACCTTCTTGTGATGGTCGGCGAGGGGGACTGCGGCGAGAGCGACCAGCAGCAGAATCGCGGGGACCAAGGGGCTCTGCATGTGAACCGGCTGGCCGGTGATCGACGCACGTGCCATCTCCGCGGGTTCGATGCCGTACTTCGATGCGGTCTCCGACAGCACCGGCAGCACGCCGAAGTAAAACGCGTCATTGCTCATCAAGAAGGTCAAGGGTATCGACAACAGTCCGGTGACGATCGCCAGGTGCGGGCCCATCCAGTCGGGGATCGCACCGGTGAGCCAATGGGCGAGAGCGTCGACCATGCCGGTTCCGGTGAACACACCTGTCAAGACGGCGGCGGCGAGGACCATCGCGACAACGGACACGATCGACGACGAATGGCGTGTGATGGCCTCCTGCTGATCCTTGACGTGCGGGAAGTTGATGACCAGGGCTAGTCCCGACGCGATCATGAAGAGCACTGGAATCGAGATGATGTCGGCGCCGAGTACCGCGAGCAGTGCGACGGTGAGCCCCGCGTTGACCCAGAGCAGGCGCGGTCGCAGGGTCGAACGGTTCGGGTCGAGGACGCCGGAGAACGCACTGCCGCCGTCGGACGGTCCGCCGGTCCCGACTGTTCCGGAGCCTCCGGTCGGGGGTGTCGACGAGCCGCTGACCGCGTGGCCGACGAGCACGGATTCACGGATTTCGAGGCGGCCGACGCGACGACGCTCCATCACCCCGAGGTGGTACGAGAACGCGAGCACCACAAGCATTCCCGCCACCAACGCGGGGATCATCGGCACGAACACGTCCGCGGCATCGATCTTCAACGCTGATGCTGCGCGCGCTGTCGGTCCGCCCCACGGGAGGATGTTCATCGTCCCGTTCGCCAGTCCCGCGACGACAGTGAGGACCACGGGGCTCACCCCGAGTTTCATGTACAACGGCAGCAACGCCGACGTGACAATGATGAATGTCGTCGAGCCGTCGCCGTCGAGGGATACGACGGCCGCGAGGACAGCGGTGCCGACGACCAGCCGTGCGGGATCATTCCGGACGAGGCGGACAACCGCGCGAACGATCGGGTCGAACAGGCCGACATCGATCATGATGCCGAAGAAGATGATTGCGAAGAACAGCATCGCGGCAGTGGGGGCGAGGTCCTTGATGCCGTCCGAGATCATGTCGCTGATGCCCAAGCCCGCTCCGGCGAACAGGCCGAAAGCGGTCGGGACCAGAATCAGTGCGACGACCGGTGTCGCACGTTTGGTCATGATGAGGAACATGAACACGGCCACCATCCCCAGGCCGAGGGCTACCAGCATCGTCGTCTCGATTCATCCGTTCCGCATCGGGAGTGATGCGGGCTCGAGGACGAGTCTGGAAGTAATGCCGATCACAGTCACTCTTGTGCTCGTAAGTCTCGTTTTGAGCTTTTTGCTCGCACGAGAAACCTCAGGTCAGGGGCGTGCCGGAGTTTTCGCTGCAGCCGAAAGCGCGGACACGATCTGGGGGAGCCCCCATCGGAGGCCCAGCGGTGTCGCGGTGGAGAACGCGAGGCCGACGTTCTTGTCCTCGATGAGGGCGACGCGGTTGTCGGCGATCGGCGCCCATCGCGTGAACGCGGTGTGGGTCCGACCCACCTCGTCGAGTTCCGCGCGGGTCGACACGGTGAGGAACAGATCCGGTGCGAGCGGCAGCAGCTGCTCGAGGCTCACATTGAAGCTGCTCGGGTCTCCCGCGGCGTGCTGAAGGTCGACGGCCGCCGGGAGCAGGCGCATGCCGAGTTCTACGAGCGTCTGCACGCGTGCGTCCGTGGTCGAGAAGATGATCGACTGCCCGTCGTCGCCGGGGGCGAACCCGCTGATGAACGTCTTTCCGCTGAGCTCAGGATGGTCGGCGCCTGTCCGTGCCAGGGTTGCGGTCAGCTCCCGGCGGATCGCTGCGGCTCTTGCTGGTCGGCCGAGAGCCTTGCCGATGATCTCGATGTGTTCCTCCGCCGACGCCGACCATGCTTCACCGGGGAAGGCGACGGTCGGAGCGATCTCGCTCAACCGGTTGTACTCCTTTTCGGTGATTCCCGAATTGACGGCCAGGATCAGGTCGGGCTGCCGGGACAGAACGTACTCCAAATCGACTTCGCCTCGTTCCAGCGATTCGTCGACCGCGGGCAAAGGAGCGCCGAGCCTGTCCACGGCGTCCTTGAACCAGGGGTAGTAGGCGCCACCCGCGCTGCTGGCGGCGGTGCCCTGCGCGACAGGCACAGTTCCGAGGTCGACGGCGATGTCAGCCCCCGACCATCCGATGACCACGACCCGTTTCGGCTGGGCGTCGATCGTCGTCGATCCGTACGCGTGCTGCAACGTGACCGGGTAGGCTCCGGCTTCCGGTTCGGCGAAGACGTGGGGGCCGCCTGTGGTGCTGTCATTCGACGTGGCACATCCCACCAGCGTTGACATGAGTGCGACGATTGCCGCGACGGCGACGGCGATGCGCGGGTTCCGCATAGGGGTTTTCCTACCTGTCGGTCTGAATCGGCGGGCGGTGACACCGCCCTCGAACTGGAGCGTATTGAGAAGGGCTGTCGAGCAGCGGACAACGTTCGTCGTCGGTCCGACCCGTAGGAGTGCACCGACACGGACGGTCACAGGTAACGTCTGGACCGAGACTGCGCCGGCGGGCGGCGCGGGGGACCGTTCGGGAGGAACGAGATGCGACGCCTGGTCGGAGCGGTGGCCCTGATGACCGTGATCCTGGGGACCGCCGCGTGCGGACGAGACGACATCGCAGGTCAAGTCAAGGAAACCGACACCCTCACGGTGACCGAGACCGCCGCGCCGACGGCTCGTCAGGAGACCCCGAACGCACGCGCGGACACCCTCTGCAAGACCCGTGGGCTGGCGGAAGGCGCGCAGGCGTGTGTGCTCACGGGCGAAACCATCGACCAGGACGTCGTCTTCGACGGACGTCGAGTCGTGAAACTCGTCAATGTCGCGGTGACGGGTTCGGTAAGGATCATCGCTTCGGGCCCGGTGACGGTCGTCGGGTCTACGGTCGGCGGCACCCTGGAGATCCGGTCCGAGAGCACCGTGACCGTGCGAGCGACGACGGTTCGCGGCACGCTGGAGATCTCGTCGGCGCGGACCGCGAATCTCATCCGCACCAACGTCCGCGGGGCGTTGGACTGCGACGCCGTCGATCGGGCCACGGGTGCAGGCAACGTGGTCGCCGGACAGGCTACCGGGGTGTGCGCCGACATCGCCTGATGTTTTCCGGGTCCGCACGCGGGGAACCCGTCACACATGTCGAATCGTGACGACGAACAGACCATTCCGTACCCCGGCCACACCCATGCGATGAGCGAGCAGCCCAGAGACTCGATGAGAGACTACGTCGGGAGAGGGCTGCTGAAAGGTCGCCGAGCCCTCATCACCGGGGGTGACTCCGGCATTGGACGAGCGGTGGCTGTCGCGTTCGCAAAAGAGGGTGCAGACGTCGCCATTGCCTACCTCTCCGAAGGCGACGACGCCCGCCGAACGGTGGAGCTCGTCGAGGCGGAAGGGCGGCGCAGCGTCGCGTATCGCGGTGATCTCGCCGACCGGAACGTGTGCACCGACGTGGTCCAACGGACCGTTGAGGATCTCGGCGGACTCGAGATACTGGTCAACAACGTGGCGTACCAGGCGCCGGTGGACGACCTGTCGGAGCTGACCGACGAACAGTGGTCGCGCACATTCGCAGTGAACATCGACAGCTTCTTTCACACCACTCGGGCCGCGCTCGATCACCTGACACCGGGCGGAGCGATCATCAAACACCGGGTCAGTCAACGGGCTGCGCGGCAACAAGACTCTCATCGACTACTCGGCCACCAAGGGGGCCGTCCACGCGTTCACCATGTCGCTGGCTCAGGCGCTGATGGACCGGCAGATCCGGGTCAACTGCGTCGCGCCAGGACCTGTCTGGACACCGCTGATCCCGGCGACCTTGCGCGCCGACCAGGTCGAGACATTCGGCGAACAGGCACCGATGGGGCGTTCCGCGCAGCCGGATGAGATCGCCCCGTCGTACGTGTTCTTCGCTGCGCCTCAGCTGTCCTCGTACTACACGGGCGAAGTGCTGGCGCCGATCGGCGGAGAGACCCACCCCGGCTGACGGAGTACGCGTCGCTGGCACTCACCCACGAGAATGAGGAGGATGACGTCAGATGCCGAAGACAGATGAGAAGGGCCGCCCCCGCAAGAGTGAACTGCCCGACACCGTGGCCCGGTCGTCGAAGAAGGCGCAGCGCACGTTCGCCGAAGCGCACGACAGTGCGCTCGAAGAGTACGGCTCGGAGGAGTCCGCGCACCGCGTCGCCTACAGCGCGCTGAAACACTCGTACGAGAGAGTCGGCGATCGATGGGTCGCGAAGACGAAGCGGGGCCCATCCGATGAGCGTGATCGCAGCGGCGGGTCGGACGCGTCCAAGAAGCACCTCTTGCAGGTGGCCTGCGACC
This sequence comes from Gordonia sp. PDNC005, assembly GCF_016919385.1. Lineage (NCBI taxonomy): Bacteria > Bacillati > Actinomycetota > Actinomycetes > Mycobacteriales > Gordoniaceae > Gordonia > Gordonia sp. PDNC005. The sequence goes on along the minus strand of NZ_CP070351.1, from coordinate 2,687,807 downwards.
TGGACATCCGCGGGCGGTCGACGATGCGCAAAGCCGAACTCGTCGACGCGATCGAACGTGCGAATCGGAAGGCGTCACGCCGGTCGAAACGGTCCTGATTGCGCCGAACTCCTTTCTAGACAGGCCTGAAGAAGGTAGCGTTGAGAGCACTCGGTTCAACCAACAGCCGAGTTCCGTGCCCTCGAGACGCCGCGCGTCCGGGCAATCACATCACCGCACAGCAGGCGACGCCATGTGCGTCCAGCCTTTCTGCGGTCGACGTCAGAAGGAGCTCAGGGATGAAGGACCACGAGTACGACCACGTGAGCGATCTCCTCGCTGAACGTGAGAATCTCCATGAGAACGATCCGCGACGTGTCACTCTTCGCGACAGAGCCGTGGTGGAGAGCCTTCCGCTCGCTCAGCACATCGCACAGAGGTTCGGCGGGCGCGGGGAGAGCCACGATGACCTGGTGCAGGTCGCGCGGCTCGGTCTCGTCCAGGCCGTCGACAGGTTCCAGCCGTCGCGCGGTGCGGACTTCCTGTCGTTTGCCGTGCCGACTGTGATGGGCGAGGTTCGGCGTCATTTCAGGGACAAGACCGCCATGCTCAGGACGCCCCGCCGGATCAAGGAACTCGCGTTGCGGATGAGCGATGCGGAGTCGCGCCTGACGCACCGGCTGCTGAGGTCGCCGACCAAGGCCGAACTCGCCGCCGACCTGGAGGTCGACGTCGCGGACATCGATGAAGCCCGTCTGGCCGCAGCTGCTTCGTCGACTGTGTCGTTGGACCGGCCGGTGAGCGGCGACCAGGACGACCGTCCCACGGTTGAGCGGCTCGGCCATGTCGATCATCGGTACGCCGTCGTCGACGACACACACTCGCTTCGGCCGGCCCTCGCCCGGCTTCGGGATCGCGAACGTCGAATCATCGGTCTGAGGTATTTCGAGGACTTGTCGCAGAGTGCGATCGCCGAACGTACCGGACTGTCGCAGATGCACGTGTCCAGACTGCTGAGGCAGTCGATCGCCGACCTGCGACAGGAGTTGACCCCGGCGTGACCGGCCATCGACCGCCCGGCGTTCAACGGGGGCGCCCGTGGTGGTGGCGTTCGTAGTCGATCGCTTCCTCCTCGGTCACCTCGGGGATCAGCGGGTCGTGTTGGGGTCGATCGTGGGCGGGGTGCCGTGCGAGCGTGACGCGTACAGCTGCGAGGAATCCCAGCCCGGCGACGCCGCAGACGGCCGTCGCCACCACCCAAGGGGTCAACGCCCAGTCGAAAGCTGCGGCCACGAGGGCGACCGCCAAGAGCGCCAATGCAAGCAGCAGCAACCCGTATCCGGCGAGTCCCATCGCTTTGAGCGGCCGAACCCTGGCCGCAGGAGCATGCGCCTGGACCGGGTCGTCAATTCCGTCGTCGCCGAGCCCCGGCGTGCGGTCGGCGGTCATGAGGGGATCCCGGGCGCGCACCGGTGGCCGCCTCGGCCTTCGATCGTGACGAGAAGCGTGGTGTACAACGCGTTTCCGCATAGGTCGCAAGTGACCATGACTAGTCCTTCCCTCTACAGCGGTGCGGTCGCATCCGCACAGTCCGAGTACCCGAGGCTTTCGTGACCAAACATGATCGTCGGTGACGCTGCCACGGGGTCGACCGTTCTGTCGCCTGAACGGCGTATCGGGTTCCCCTCCAGGTCGGAGCTCAAAACAGCCCGCTCGGCGAACCGATCCCGGTTGCCGAGTCGGCCGAGTTCCGGCACGGTGGAGTCATGAGCGATCAAACGAGTGTGACAGTGGAGCGAGTCATCGACGCACCGGTCGATCGAGTCTTCGACGTGCTGAGCAACCCCGAGCGGCACCAGTCGCTGGACGGCTCCGGTTTCATCAGGGGCGTCGACCACGCCGACCGAATCCAGCACGTCGGCGACGTCTTCACCATGAACATGGAAGGCTCTCACATGGGCGGGGAGTACCAGACCGACAACCACGTGACCGGGTACGCCAAGGACAAGCTTCTGGCATGGAAGACGGCCCCGGCGGGAACCGAGCCGCCCGGTTGGGAGTGGGTGTGGGAACTGGAGTCGCAGGGTCCCGACGAGACTCTCGTTCGCCACACCTACGACTGGTCGAAGGTGACGGACAAGAGCCTCCTGGAGAAGGTCGGCTTTCCGCTCGTCTCGGAACGAGATCTTCAGGACACGCTGTCGAGGCTCGCGGCCGAGGCCGCGACAGCGTGAGGAGCGTTCACGGCGACACGTCTTCGTGCGCGCTGAGGACGATGCGGTCGAAGCTGGATCGCGCCCGCGACGGCAGGTCGACATCGGCGAGTCTGGCGTCGATCGCTGCGGCAAGCTCATAGAGCTTCACATTCGACTCCTGGGACCGCCAGACGAGCAGATCGAACGCCTGCTGGGCGTTGAGTCGATATGCGAGCATCACGGCGCCCTTCACTCGCTCGATCGTCGCGCGCCTGCGGACCATCTCGTCGATGTCCATGCGGCCGCGCGAATTGGCGCTGTCAGGGACCTCGCCGCCGGTTGACGACGCGACGTAGAAGCCGAAAGTACCGCGCCGACGTCCCCCGGGATCATGCATGAGGTCGCCGATGACGATCACCGGGATGATCGACCCGCGCCGGTCGATGATGCGGTGTTCACTGCTGAACGGCGCTCCCGCGCGTCGGACCCGTTCGATCAGTTCCGCCACGCGCTCCCTGTCGTCCGGGTGCTTGTGGGCGAGGAGCAGGTCGATGGTGGGGGCGACCGACTCCGCCGACTCATAGCCGTGCAATCGGGCGAGCTGGTCGGACCACTCCCAGCGATCATCGTCCCGGTAATACCAGAATCGGCCGTACCGAAACGCCGGGCGATCGGCGGCGGGATGGTCGAGTTGTCCTTGCACGAGGCGATGTCCCCTTCGTTCGTGGGCGGCACGTGCCGCCCATCCGACCATAGGAGGCGCAAGGGGTTAGTCGGCTCACCCTTAAGGGTGTACCGAAGGTGGGTACGGTTTGGTTATGGGACCGATCACGGTGGCGATCATCGACGACTACGACGTTGTTGTGAGGGGGCTTGCGACAATGCTCAGGCTCTACTCACACCGGGTGAGCGTCCAGGCGTTGTCCACCTCGGGTGACGTCTCCGAGCCGGTGGACATCGCCCTGTACGACTCGTTCGCGAACCCGCCCGCCGACAAGCAGACGATCGACTCCCTGCTGACCGACAGCAAGGTGGGGCAGGTCGTCATGTATTCGTGGGAGGTCTCCGAGCCCATAGCGGCGGCAGCTCTGGAGAACGGCGCCGCAGCGTTCCTGTCCAAGAAGCTGCCGGCCGCTGAACTGGTGGACGCGCTGGAGAGGATTCACGAAGCCGACGGCGCGCCCCGGGTGTTCCCGGGCCGAACGGAGACGGCAGTGTCCAGTGCGGGGGACTGGCCAGGACGTGAAGAAGGCCTCACTCAACGTGAGGCCGAGGTGTTGGCCCTCATCACCCAGGGCCTGAGCAACGCCGACATCACGGATCGGACTGGACTGTCGATCAACTCCGTGAAGACCTACATCCGAACGTGTTACCGGCGTATCGGGGTGACCACTCGGGCACAAGCCGTGCTGTGGGGAGCACAGCACGGCTTCGTGCCCGACCGGCCGCGGCGTTAGCCCGCTCGTCTCCCCGAGAAGGCGCGCAGAATCGCGAGCAGGATGATCGATCCGGCCAGCGCAGTGAAGAACGTGAACCACATTCCGCCGCTGGCTGTGTCGAGGAAGAAGCTCAGCAAGAACCCGCCGAGCAGGGCGCCGATCACACCGACGACGATGTTGGCCAACAGCCCCATCTGCGCGTCGGTGCCCATCACCTTGCTCGCCAGCCAGCCGGCGAGGCCTCCGATGATGATGTAGCCGATCCAGCCGACAGACGTGAACGTCGACGACTTCGCGAGAACGTCGACGGTCGCGAGTTGAATCTCGGACATGGCAGTACCTCCTTGATGGTTGGGCTCACGGGGTACCCGGAACGGCGTCGGTTCAAACAAGGACGTCGGTCAGGCGGCTCGCCGTACTACCGCTGACGGGCGAACACATCGACGATCTTGGCGCAGAATGCGGGGAGATCGTCTGGGTTTCTACTAGACACCAGAGCACCGTCGACGACTACCTCGCCGTCGACGACAGTGCCCCCGGCGTTCCGGATGTCAGTACGGATGCTCGGGTAGCTGGTGAGCGTACGGCCTGCGACCACATTCGCTTCGACGAGAGTCCAGCCACCGTGGCAGATCACCCCCGTCGGCCTGTCCGCATGCATACACCCTCGAACAAAGTCGACGGCGTGCACGTCCTGTCGCAACTTGTCGGGATTCGTCGTTCCGCCTGGCAGGATCAGCGCGTCGAAGTCGGCCACAGACACGTCCGTGATCACCTTGTCGACGGCGAACCGAGCCGCGGGCTCGACATCGTTGTGGAAGGCTTGGATCTCGCCGTCGTGAAGGGACACGAGCACTGTGCGCGCGCCTGCCCGCTCCACGGCTTCTCGTGGTGCCGTCAACTCGACCTCCTCAACACCATCGGCTGCGAGAATGGCCACCACCGCCCCATCGAGCGGCCGTCCGGCCGGAGGCGTCTTCGGCGCGGAGCCTTTGTGAATCGGGTCGTCGTCGGTCATTGTTGTCTCCTGTCGTCAGTGGTGTTCTCTTTCTCTCCTGGCCCCGGCCGGTGTGAGCCGCCGACGGTGGCTCGCGTCGCACAGCGGTGCGGTGGCGCTGAGTCCACACGCACAGATCGCGACTTTGAAGCGGTCGCAGCGGACGACGGAACCATCGGGACATTCCACCTCGACTGGTCCGTCGACTAGGATCGGTCCCTTCGGAACGACCCGCACCCGACGAGCTCGGTCGTCGCGGTTTGTCATGTCGCCTCTCTCGGGGATCGGCCAGCTCGTTGGGCGCGAATCACGACTATCGATTCCTTTTCGCTTGTCGGGTCCAGGAATCCCTTGCGGACCAGGAGTTCTCTTCGCGACTCGACGACCGGGCCGAACGGGATCAGACGTTCACGAACGACTTTCGCCCGGAGTCCCGCCCCTCGCAGCGCCGCCACGGTCGCGTCGACGTCGGCGAGTTCGGACTGGACGACGAGTGCGGTCCCGTCCTCCGCCAACAGCCGGGGCAGCACCGCGCAGACGACATCGAGCACGGCTCGACCGTTGGGCCCGGCGTTCCAGGCGTGGCTCGGTCCGACGGCGGACGCCTCTGTTCCCGGCGGTGTCGGCACATAGGGAGGGTTGCAGGTGACGAGGTCGAATCCGGTCTGCTCCACCGCTGCCACATCAGACCGGCTGACAGTGAGGGCCACGCCGGCCTGGACGGCCGCGAGACGGGTGGCGTCGACCGCGTGAGGGCACGAGTCCACAGCCGTCACATCGGCACCTCGTAGCGCGCCTGCGATCGCCACCGCCCCCGAACCGGTGCACAGGTCGAGCATCTTGGCGCCGACGAAGTCGACGGATGACAGCGCGTCAATGAGGAGGCAGGTGTCCTCCTGCGGTCGGTACACACCGTGGAGGTCGTTCGGTACGACTGGCGCGTCCGGCGAGGTCAGTGGGAATGTCATATCAGCCGTTCCGTCCGCGATATGCCGCATGCCGCAGGTCGTCCCACCAGCCTCGGACCGGTCGCACGTCGTCCGGGACCGACATCGGATCGAACCCGGCGAAGTCCTCCGCTATCGGATCGCCTCCGAACTCGATCGTCGCCAACGGCACACTCGGCTGTCCGTCGAGTTCTGCGGTCAACGTCAGGCCTCCCGGGGCACGGGAGAGCCCACGACTGAGGTCTTCGAGATCGAGGCCGGAGCCGTTTGTCGGTGTGAGCAGTTCACCGAACACCCGCCACGTTCGCTCGCGGTACTGGAACTGTCCGTGTGCCGTCAGCGGGACCGCGTTCCAGCGAAATGCCGGCCGCATCACGGGCAGGCCTGCAATACGATGCTCGGGCCCCGACAGCATCAAGTCCCAGCGGCCGCTGTCGGCGCCGACGAGCACAGTCGACGGAGGGAATCGCACGGCGACCCCGACCACGTCGGGCATGGGTCCGGGCGACCCGAGTGCCTTGGACAGACGCACCGTGACCGGCCCCGATCGGATCGGAAGGTGGTCGGACTCGGAAACCGCGTCTCCGCGTACAACGAGGCCGGAGCGGTGAAGCAACGCGCCGGGTGTGGCTGTCGACGTCAGGCCCGCGATGGTGTCTCTCATGGATCCCTCCTACGGTGATGTTCGTCAGACCGGGATACCCCGATCAGGCGGGAGTCAATCCTCCGCCGCGCCGCAGACGCGCGAACCGCGGCCGACCTGGAGCTTCATAGGTTTGAGGGCGAATACCACCCGGACACCGGGCGTTTGACGGCTCACGGAGCCGGGTATCCGTTACTCGTGACTCGACAGATCAGGAATCCGACACACTTCGCTCACCGTCCGCTGCCCGGCTCTCGCGGCCCGGTGTCCCAGCGGATCATCGAAGCGATCCGTGCAGCTCCCGTCGACGCTCCGACGCGGATCGATCTCCCGGAGGATCTCGACCCGTGGGGCGACGACGTTCATCTCGGGCTCCTCGTATGCCATGAACTCCACTATCGAGGCTGGTCCGACGCCGGCCGGGACTGCGAGTGGGATCCGGCACTCATCGCGGCGCGCATCCGATTGGAAGACCTCTTTCTCGCCGCTGTCGGCGCGGAGGCTGACAGTCTGCCCGGCGAGGGATCTGCGGATGCACAACTGGGTGCGCTGGCCCGTGTTGTGCCCTCGGGTGTGACCGCGCACTTGAAGAGGCACGGCACCGAGGACGAGTTCAACGACTACTTCGCTGCCCGGTCCATCTATCACCTCAAGGAGGCTGACCCGCACGCGTGGGCGATCCCACGTCTTCGGCCTGCGGCGAAGGCGTTGTTCGTCGCAGTCGAGTACGACGAGTACGGAGCGGGCCGAGCCGACCGGGTGCACCAGGCGCTGTTCGCCGAGTTGCTGTCGTCGATGAAACTCGATGACGGGTACTTGGCGTATCTCGATGCGGCGCCGGCGGCGGTTCTCGCACCGGTCAACTTGATGTCGTGCTTCGGCCTTCGTCGATCCCGACGGGGAGCGACAGTCGGACACTTCGCGGCCACCGAAATGACGTCGCCGGTGGGATCGGGGTGGCTGCTGGCCGGGCTCGATCGCATCGACGCCCCGGAACCCGCACGACTGTTCTACCGAGAGCATGTCGAAGCCGACGCTGTCCACGAACTCGTCATGAGAGACGAGGTGGTCGCCTCCCTGCTCGCGGACGAGCCGTCGCTGCACGACGACGTCTTGTTCGGGATCCGAGCGTTGCAGGTGGTGGAGGACCGGCTCGACGCGGCGTTCACCGCTGTGTGGGAGTCAGGCGAATCGTTGATGGGCACGAACCGCGCCGGTCAGCTCCCGTAGTCGTCGAACATGAGCCGACGTTGATGCCAGCGCCTGATGCACGTCGCCTCGCGGACCACGGTCTCGCCATCGAAGTTCGAGTGCCCTCCGGGCGCATCACCGAAACACGAGGTCGGTTCACTCGACAGTTCGGAAACGTGTGCTGATTCGGCCGTTGAGGTCTGGCGAGATCTCGTTGATGAACTCCAACGTCTCCGCCTTCTCGGCGCCGCGGTAAGGCGTCGGCACGTAGTCGTTGAATTCGGCGTCGCGCGACAGACGAGTGGGGATCACCCGGAACTCCGATCTCGACACGCGTTCGCCTGTGACGGTGAGCCGAGTCTGCAGGATCATGGTCCGTTTGTCCGATGGGTTGGTGTTGCCTCCGAAGGAGAAGTTGCCGAGTGAGTAGGCGATCAACCTGCCCTTGTACGTCGACATCGACTGAAGCACGTGCGGGTGTGTGCCGATGACGGCGTCGGCGCCCTGGTCGACAGCGAACTCGGCGAGCGAGGTCTGCACCTCGTACGGCCTGTTCTCCGCCTCGATTCCCCAGTGGAAGAACGGGATCACCACCTGTGCGCCCTCCGCGCGCAGCGTCGAGAAGTCGGTGCGGACTTTGGCACGGAATGACGCCGTGTCGGCCCACGCTTGATATCCGACCAGTCCGACCCGGACGCCCTTGACATCGCGGATGACCCGGAAGTCATACGCCGAACCCTCAGACCCGTGTCCGGTTCCGACGTAGTCGACGCCGACGGCGTCCAACGTGCGTATGGTGTCGTCGAAGCCGGCCTGGCCGTAATCGAACGTGTGGTTGTTGGCCAAGGTGACGACGTCGATGCCGGCGGCGGGCAGGGATTCGGCGACCGCAGGGTCGCCGTAGAAATGGTAGGTCTCGCCGTCGCCCTTGTACCGTTCGCGGCGCTCGTCGGTCAGTGCGACCTCGAAGTTCGCCACGGTCAGATCGTCCGCGGTGAAGTACCGTTTCACGTTCTGGAAGAAGTAGTTCGGGGACCTGCCCGCACGCGCCCACAGCTCCGGAAGGGTCCCGCCGCCGAAGTCGCTGTCGGTGCCGAGGATGTTGTCGCCGACCCAACTGATCGTGATGGTCGTCGTGCTCGGACCGTTCCGCTGCCGCGCGACGGGAGTCCCGTCGGCGGCGAAGGCCGCACTGTCGGCGGACTGCAGCATCAGTGGAGCACCACTGCCTCCGACGGCCAGAACAGCAGTCACCAACACGGCACAGAGGCCGATTCGTACCGATCGCACCCGCACATCCAACCCGGTGGCGCAGACCGCCGCAAGCCGTCGAACGGTGTAACTCGGGTACTATCGCACCGACGTCACGGTGTTCGGGAAGTCCGGTGAAGATCCGGCGCGGTACTCGCCACTGTGAGCAGGTCCGGCGGGACCGTGAAGTTGACGTCTTCAGCCACTGGGCAGCGCCCGGGAAGGTCGTTCCGCCGGTAGACCCTGCGAAGCCAGGAGACCGGCCGTGACCGACCCCCCGAAGTAGGTTTTCCACGAGTCATGGAAGGCGGGCGTACTTTGCGTACCCGTTTCACAGTCGGCGCCTCGATCGCCGCGATGTCGTTGTTGTTGGCCGGATGCACAAGCACGAACGGCGGTGACGAGACGGAGTCCGGCGCCATCAGTCTGCAGAATTGCGGCCGCACCGTGTCGCTGACCGCCCCGGCGAAGGCCGCGATCACCCTGAACCAGGGCGCGACGGAGACCGCGCTGTCGATCGGTGCGGGGGAGCAGATGATCGGCACCGCGTACCTCGACGACACGATCGCCCCGCAGTGGGCCGCGGCCTACAACAAGATTCCCGTCCTCGCGAAGGAGTTCCCGGACCGCGAGACCGTGATCACGCGGAAGCCGGATCTGCTTCTTGCGTCGTACGGCACGGCGTTCGACGAGAAGGCGCTCGGCAGTCAGGAAGAGCTCGACGCGCTCGGCATCGCCTCGTACGTGTCACCGTTCGCGTGCAACGACAAGAGCAAACGCGCCGAGTCGTCGTGGGATGCGATCGCAGGCGAGACCTCAGACAACGGAGTGCTGTTCGGCCGCACCGAAGAGGCGGACGCGGTGAACAAGCGGATGCGTGACGTGCTCGCGCGCGTCGAGGCGTCGGCGGCCGGCCGTGGGAAGCGGATCTTCTGGTATGACAGCGGAACCACCACGCCGTATGTCGGCGGCGGGAAGGGCGGACCGCAGTTGATCATCGACGCGGTCGGCGCGCGGAACGTGTTCGCGGGCATCGACGGGAACTGGGCCGACGGCGACTGGGAGAGTGTCGTCCGGGCCGACCCTGACGTGATCGTTCTCGCCGACGCCTCGTGGGACACCGCACAGGCGAAGCGGACCTACCTGGAGAACGATCCGGTGCTGAAGAACCTGAAGGCCGTCAAGGCAGGGGCGTTTGTGGTTCTGCCGTTCTCGGCGAGCACTCCGGGGCCCCGCCTGATCGACGGGGCGTCCACCGTGTCCGACCAACTGGCGAAGCACTGACCGTCGCGCGATCGGCCTCGGTGTACGCGGGGTGGATCGTTATTCTGTCAGTCCTGCTGGTGCTGAGCATGGGAGTCGGCGTGCTCGCGGGCTCGGTCGACATCGGACTCGGCGAGGTGTACCGCGCCGTCGCCGGACAGTTCGGGCTCGGGTCGGGCGTTGACGCCAACACTGCCTACATCGTCGTCGACCTGCGTCTTCCCCGGGTGGTGGAGGGCGCAGTGGTGGGCGCGGGGTTGGCACTGTGCGGGGCCGTCCTGCAGTCGCTGACGGGAAATGTCCTTGCCGATCCCTACATCCTCGGCCTGGCGTCCGGGGCCTCGGTCGGCGCCACGGCTGTCCTCACGCTCGGAATCACCGTCGTCGGGCTGACCGGTGGTCCAGCAGTGGCGATTGCGGCGTTCGTCGGAGCGCTCCTGGCGTTGTTCGCAGTCTTTGCGATCGCGACCACGAGGACCGGCGCATTGCTGCCAGGCCGGCTGATCCTGGCGGGAGTCGCCGTCGCGCAAGCGGGTGCGGCACTCACCGCGATCATGATCCTGCGAGCGGATGTCGGAGCCGCCGACAGGGTCATGCGCTGGACACTCGGATCGCTGGCCGGCGCGCGGTGGTCGACGATGCCGTTGCTCCTGGCGATGGTCCTGATCGCCGCGGTGGTGATCGTCGTGTCGTCGAGGACCCTCGACGCGTTCGCTTTCGGGGAGCGCAGCGCCATGTCGCTCGGGGTCAACGTCACCGCCACGCGGTGGCTGCTCTACACGATCGTGTCGGTCTGCACCGCGGTGATGGTCGCGCACAGCGGGATCATCGGATTCGTCGGCCTCGTCGTGCCGCACGCGGCGAGGATGATCGTCGGACCTCTGCACGCGCGACTGCTCCCCGTGGTTCTGCTGGTGGGTGCTCTGCTCCTGGTGTGGGCGGACGTATTGGCCAGAACGGTGGTCGCGCACCAGGAGATCCCGGTGGGCCTGGTCACCGCCGTGATCGGCGTGCCGGTATTCGTGTGGCTGCTCCGGCGCAGAGGAGGCTCCGCGTGAACGGGCCGCCGCCGGATATCCGTGTGATCGATGCGAGCGTCCATGTGAAGTCGAAGGTTCTGGTCGACGGCGTCTCGTGCACTGCTCCCGCCGGGGCGGTGACCGGTCTGATCGGGCCGAACGGGTCGGGCAAGACGACGCTGCTCTCGTTGGTCGCACGATGGCGCAGGCCGTCGTCGGGGACGGTCTGTATCGGCGGTCGTCCGGTGGAGGAGTTCGGTCGTCGGGAGTACGCACGGAGGGTCGCGGTCGTCGAGCAGCACGTGGCGACCGAACTGGACCTCACGGTGGAGCAGGTGGTCGGGCTGGGCGCCATCCCGCACCGGACGGGCTGGGCGGCGCCCTCGGGCTTCGCCGACGTCGACGAGCACCTTGCCGCGATGCGCATCAGCCATCTGCGGTCCCGCACCTGGCAGACTCTGTCCGGAGGGGAACGGCAACGGACTCAGGTCGCACGGGCCCTCGCTCAGCGTCCCGAGGTGCTTGTGCTCGACGAACCGACCAACCATCTCGATCCGGCGGCGGCGTACGAGTTGCTCACCGGCGTCCGAAGCAGTGGGCGCACTGCACTCGTCGCGCTTCACGACCTGTCGCTCGCGGCGGAGTTCTGCGACCGACTGGTGATTCTCGACCGTGGCGGGCTAGTCGCCGCAGGTGCGCCGCGTGAGGTTCTGACCAGTGATCTCCTCGCCGAGGTGTACGGCCTCGACGCAGAGGTCGCCACACATCCGCGCAGCGGCAGGCCGCTGATCATCACCTGCGGGACCGTCGAGCGGCGGAAACGATGACGGCGGAATGGGTGATCGTCACAGCGCCGACCGACCGGGGCGGTGATCCCGCAGACGAGGTCGCCGACGCTCTCGAGCACGCCCGGCGTCGATTCCCCGGAACGACGGTGCAGACCGCGGTCTTGGGAGGACAGTCCACCGTCGTCGAAGCTCTCGACGATGCAGCCGCCGCAGGTGCGGCCACCGTGCTCGTCGTCAGCGGCCAGACGGTGCTCGACCGCAAGACCGATGCATGGTTCCGGCGGGTGATCGGGCACTGGCTGCGGACGAGAACATGCCCGCCCGACGTGAGTATCGGCCGGCCGCTGTCGGAAGGTTCAGGCTATGCCGCACTTCTCATCGAGGCGATCGATCACGGTGGGGAACCCGCTCGCGCCACGACGGCGCCGTTGACCTCACCGGCGTGGCAGGATGTTCCGGCGTTCAACAGGCACCTGCTGCTCTGCCGAGGACCGCGGTGTTCAGCGCAGGGGAGCGGTGAGACGCAGCAGGCGATCTCGGACGCGCTCGACGCCCGAGGACTCGGCGACGACGACGTCCTCGTGACACAGACCGGATGCCTGTTCCCGTGCAACCAGGCTCCCGTCGCGGTCGTCTATCCCGACGGCACATGGTATTCGGGGATCACGCCCGACCGGGTGGACGAACTCGTCGACGAGCACCTCGTCGGGGGTACGCCGATCAGACGATGGTCCGCACCGCGGCGTCGATAGGATCGAGGACGTGAATGACAGCGCAGCGGATGAAGGCACCTCGTCGCTCGGAGTGCGGCTCGTCGTATGCGACATGGACGGCACTCTCCTCGACGAGAACGGGACCGTCCCAGACGGATTCTGGCCGCTGCTCGACGAGATGACGGCCCGCGGCATCGCCTTCGTCCCGGCCAGTGGACGGCAGTACCAGAGCCTTGCCAGGCTCTTCGAGCGAGTGCAGCACACACTGTCGTACGTCGCCGAGAACGGCGGGGTCACGATGCACCGCGGTGAGCTCCTGCATTCGACGACGATGGAACCGGACTTCGTCGCACGTGTCGTCCACACCATCCGTGAGGCCAACGCCGCGGGCCGGGGCATCCGCGCGATCCTGTGTCGCGTGGCCGGGGCGATCGTCGAGTCCGATGATCCGGCATTCGCCGTTCACGCCGCCGACTACTGCGCGGAGCTCGCGCTCGTCGACGATCTGGCCGCGCACACAGCGGGCGTTGTGAAGATCGCGATCTACGACTTCGGGAACGCCGCGGCCACGGCACGCGACGTCCTCGCACCGCTCGGCGAACAGCACAGTCTCGTGGTGTCGGGGGAGCACTGGATCGACATCACGGCGCAAGGAGTCAACAAAGCCGTCGGTGTTCGCAGTCTTCAGGGTGAACTCGGGGTCAGCGCGGACGAGACAGTCGTGTTCGGCGACTATCTCAATGACCTCGAGATGCTCGACGAAGCGGCACATTCGTATGCGATGGCCAACGCGCATCCGACGATCGTCGCGGCCGCCCGCCATCGCGCACCGTCCAACGTCGAGCACGGCGTCGTCACCGTCCTCACGGGATTGCTGGGTAGAGTTCAGGCATGACCGACGACCTGGCAGCCCGATTGCTGGAGGCCCAGGTCGAGTACCTGCGCGGCCAGCTGACCGATCCTCAGTCGTTCACCGTCCTCGCGCGCGAAGAGATCACGTCGTTCCTCGCCGATGCATCCCACCTGACGCTGTCGGAAGCGGTGTCGCGCGACATGATCAAAGCTGTCGCGCACAAGTATGCGATCGCGTTCCCCGTCGAAGGCGCCATCCCGGAACTCGTCGGGCAGGTAGCGGCTCGCCTGTACATGCATTCGCGGAACGACGACCTCCGACTCTCGGCCGTCATCGACCGCAAGCACTTCGACGACCTCGCGACCGGTGTCGCGGGCCTCGGCATCACCCGGCGTCTCGTCGAACGAGTCCTGGACAGCCCCGCGACAGTCGATGCCGCCGTCGACGTGATGCACCGTGCCGTCGATTCGTCACGACTGCCCGAGAAACTCGGACGGTTCGTCGACGGGACCGTCGAGAACGTGACCCGCCGCGGCGCTCGATTCGTGTTGCAGGCCAACAAGGCGGACTCCGACGAACTCGTCGTCGACACGATCCGCGACCTCTGGGCGGCGAATGCCGACCAGAGCATCGGAGAGATGAGCACCCTCGTCGAACCGGGCGATGTCGAAGACGTCGTCGTCCTGATCTTCGAGTTCTGGCGGACGTTCCGTGAATCCGACTACTTCGCGGCGCTGCTGTCCGAAGGCGTCGACGAGGTGTTCGAGGCGTATGGCGACACCCCACTCGACGAGTTGCTCGCCGAACTGGGGGTCGGCTACGACGACCTGGTCGAAGAGGCGCTTCGCTTCGGTCCGCACGTGATCGCGCAGATCGACAGGCGTGGATTCATCGAAGCGGCCCTTCGACGCAGACTCGCACCGTTCTACAGTTCGGAGGCGTTCACCGCGGCTGTGCGGTGAACGCCCGACGTCAGAGAACCTGCGACAGGAACGTCTGAAGGCGCTCGCTTTCGGCGGCCTCGAACAACTTCTCCGGCGTCCCGGTCTCGACGACCCTGCCCTCGTCCATGAACAACACGTTGTCGGAGACGTCGCGGGCGTAACCCATCTCGTGCGTGACGACGACCATCGTCATCCCCTCCTTCGACAGTTCCGCCATCAACGACAGGACGCCCTTCACCAATTCGGGGTCCAGGGCGCTGGTGGCCTCGTCGAAGAACATGATCTGCGGCCCCATCGCGAGCGCACGGGCGATCGCGACGCGCTGCTGCTGACCACCGGACAGGGTGGACGGACGGACGTCCGCCTTGTGCTTGAGACCGACGGCGTCCAACTGTTCGAGGGCGAGCGCGTACGCCTCGTCTTTTCCGAGCCCCCGCAGCTTTTGAGGTGCAAGGGCCACGTTCTGCGCCACCGTCTTGTGGGGGAACAGATTGAACTGCTGGAACACCATGCCGATGCGGCGACGCAGTTCATCGGGGTTGTCGCCGAGGACCGATCGGCCGTCGATGAGGATGTCGCCCTGCTGTGGTTCGTGGAGTCGGTTCAGGACCCGAAGGAGGGTCGACTTGCCCGACCCGGACGGGCCGATCACGGTTGTCGTCGTACCGGCGTCGACCTGGATGTCGACACCCTGCAGAACCTTGTTGTCGCCGAATGCGAGGTGAAGGTCCTTGCCGGTCAGGGACACCGCAGCGTCGGTGGCCGCGAGCGGAGTGGTGGATGTGCTCACGAGGAATCAGGCCTTTCCGACGCGCAGGCGCTTGTCGATGTAGTTGACAAGGTGCGTCAACGGAACAGTCAGGATCAGGTACAGCAAGCCCGCGGCGAGCAGCGGTGTCAGGTTGCCGCTGCCTGCGTTGAAGTCCTTGCCGACCGCGAACAAGTCGCGCTGCAGCACGGTGAGTCCGAGGAAGTAGATCAGTGACGAGTCCTTGATCAGCACGATGAACTGGTTCATCAGGGCCGGAAGCACCCGTCGGACACCCTGCGGGATGATCACAAGCTTCATCGACGAGCTGTAGGAGAAGCCGAGTGCGCGTGAGGCCTCCATCTGCCCGGCCTCGACGCTCTGGATACCGGACCGGAAGATCTCACCGATGTACGCGGCCGCGAGCAGTCCGAGCGCGATCGAACCGAGCCAGAACGGGTTGCCACCCGTGAGATTCTGCACCACCGGGCCGAATCCGAGGCCCACCATGAGAATCACGACGACGGCGGGCAGACCGCGGAAGACGTCGGTGTAGACCCGGGCGGGCCAGCGCAACCAGCGAGTTCGAGAGATCCCCGCGACGGCGAGCAGCATGCCGAGCACGGTGCCGATGATGCCGGATGTCAACGCGATCTTCAGCGTGTTGGGGAGGCCGGTTGTGAACAGATCGGGAATCGCCTTGCGGAAGGCTTCGCCGTTGAAGAACGTCTCGCCCAACTGCTCGAGGGTGCCCTTCGGGGCGACTTCCTGAGCTTGTTCCTTGTTGCCGGCGTTGGCCTTCGCGATGGCCTCGAAATCGGGCAGCTTCGGCGCGGGCGCGGCCTTGGACCCGGGCTTCCAACCGGCGGGGAGCGTTCGCGGGGCCCAGTCCTGGTACAGCTTCGCCCACGTGCCGTCGGCGATGATCGAGTCGAGTGCGCTGTTCAGCGCCTCCACCAGCTTCGGGTTGCCCTTGTTGACTGCCCACGCGGTGAAGTTGTTGATGCTGAACGTGTTCTCGAGGATGCCGATTCCGTCGGCAGGCTGAACGGTGCCCTCGGCCTGCTGGCTCGGTGCGACCCAAGCGTCGATCTGCCCGGACTTCAAGTTTGCGTACGCGGTCGCGTAGTCGGGGAACTTGACGGGGTTGAGATGCAGTGTGTTGACGACGTAGTCGTCCTGGACGGTGCCCTGCACCACGCCGATGCGTGTCGAAGCGCTGAGATCACCGAAGCCCTTGATCGGGCCGCCTACCTTGGCTGCCAGCGAGAAGTACCCGAAGTCGTAGCCGTTGGTGAAGGCCACCGTGTTTCGACGCTCGTCGGTGGTGGTGATCGACGACGAGCCGACGTCGAACCGCTTGCCTGCGACCTGTGCGAGGAGGCCGGAGAACTCGGTGCCGACGAACTCGACCTGCAGGCCGAGCTTGCCGGCCATCGCACGGAGCATCTCGTTGTCCATGCCCGTGTACTGCTTGTTGTTGTTGACGCAGATGCTCGGGGGTGCGTCACCCAGGGTGCCGACGATGATCTTTCCGTCGTTGATCAGCCCGAGATCGGACGTGTTGATCTGATCGAGCGGGGTGACGTTCGCCGTCGTGAACTTGTCGGGCGCCTGAGCGCTCTTCGCGAGGTTCGTCGGTGCCGCGGACGCGCTGTTCACGCCGGGAGGCGCACACAGGCCGGCGTCGTCGCCGTCGTTCGAGTCGGACGAGGAACCGCAGGCGGTGAGTGCGCCGATCAGGATCACCACGATCAGCAGTGGCAACCACAGGCGTCGAGACGGCGACGACGACAGGCGTCGTCGGGCCGAGGAAAGGACAGTCATGGTTCGTCAGAATAGCGGTCCTGTCGTCCGGCCCGACGACTTAAAGTCAGGGTGAGGCGAAACCCTGGGTTTCAGATCACCCTTCGCGGATCGTCATGGACGCGATCTTGTCGCCCGCGAGGTGGAACACGAACGACGACAGGCCGTTGGCGTGAGAACTGCGCCAATCGGCGATGACTGTCACCGTGTTCTTGTCGACCTCGGTCCTGGTGACGGTCATGGTGCCGTTCGCGCCGATGAACTCGACATCGCTCCAGGCCTTGATCGACGCGCGGTCGGGGAAGATCCGTCCCCAGTCGTCGACAAAACCGTTGTTTGTGAAGGCGTCGAGCACCGCTGTCTCGTCGTGTCGGTTCACCGCGTCGATGAACGCGGTGACGGTGGCGGGGATGGCGGTCGTCATGGTGTCTCCTAACGTCTGAGGTGTCAGCGGGTGGTGTAGCCGCCGTTGGCGAAGATGGTCTGGCCGGTGATCCACCAGCCGTCGGTTGCGAGGAACTCCACGATCGGTGCGATGTCCTCGATCTTCGTCAACTCGCCGTTCATCGCCTGGGACTTGTGGAAGGCGACACGTTCGGGCGTCTCCTGACCGTAGAAGAACGGAGTGTCCATCGGCCCGGGACCGACGGCCGTGACCGAGATTCCGCGAGTGCCGAACTCCTTCGCGGCGGCACGCGTGAAGTGCTCCACCGGACTCTTTCCGCCTGCGTATGTCGAGTATCCGTCGGTGAAGGCGGCGAGCAGTGACGTGACGATGGTGATGATCCTTCCGCCGTCGTTCAGTGTCCGGCCGGCCTCCTTGATGAAGAAGTAGGCGGCCTTCGAGTTCACGTCGAACATCTCGTCGTACTCGGACTCGGATGTATCGGCGATCGGCTTGCGGAGGACCTTGCCCACGGTGTTCACGGCGACGTCGATTCGACCGAGGGCCGCTTTGGCGTCGTCGAACAGTCGGGTCACCGCACTCGGATCGGTGAGATCGCCGGTCAGCAGCACGCCGGTGCGTCCGGACGCTTCGACGGCGGCCAGCGTCGCTTCGGCCTCGGCCCGCGACGACTCGCTGTTGTAGTGGATCGCCACGTCGGCTCCGGCCGCGGCGGCCTGCCGACTGATCAGGCCTCCGAGGTTCTTTCCTCCACCGGATACCAGTACGGCCTGTCCCTCGAGTGTTCGCTTCTGCATGGCAGCCTCCCTATAGCGTTGGTATGTATCAACATATCGTCGATACAGGGCTACTGTAGCGGCATGACAGAGAATTCGCGAGGCGATACACGGGAACGGCTGCTGGACGCGGCAGCCGACCTCATCGCGTCGTCGCCCGGTGAGGACTTCTCGCTGCGGGAGGTGTGCGATCGGGTGGGGGTGCGAATGCCGACGCTCTATCACTTCTTCGGCAACAAACAGGGGCTTGTGGACGCCGTGGTGGAGAGGGGTTTTGACCTGTACCTGGCGGAGAAGGGAGCTGCCGAGCCGAGCGGGGACCCGATCGTCGATCTGCGTGACGGATGGGACGCGCACGTGAGGTTCGGCCTGGCCAACCCCGGCTTCTACACGCTGATGTACGGAAAAGTGCGGCCCGGATATGCGCCCGCGGCTCAGGCGCGGCCGACCGAACTGCTGCGTGGACTCACCGAGCGGGCATCGGCGCAGGGGCTGCTCGTCGTCTCTCCCGAGCAGGCTGCGGCGCACGTGTTGGCCACGAATATCGGCGTCACGTTGCGGCAGATCATTCAAGGAAGGCCTGATGCGGAGCTGTCGGCGGCGGTTCGTGACGCGGTCCTCGCGGGCATCACCGGGGCCGGGTCGGCGTCGACCGACGACCGGGACGCGGTGCTCCGAGTCGCTCGCCTCGCGTCGACGGATCCGTCGATGCTCGGAAAGGCCGAGACGTCACTCTTCGTCGAATGGCTGCACAGGTTACTCGCCGAAATGGATTGATCGGCCGCCGCCGACCGCAGTGGAAGAATGCGGGCGGATGAACAGAAGAACGCCTCGGATCCACTGGCGATTCGAGGCGTTCTTGTGTGAAGAGGTGAGGCGTCAGTTCGCGGCTTCGTAGGCGGCGAGGACGTCGGCGGGGATCCGTCCGCGGTCGCTCACGGTGAAACCGTTCGCATTCGCCCACTCTCGGATGACTCGGGTGTTCGCGGCGGGTCGTGCGGCGGCGGAGCTGCGGCGCTGGGGTCCACGGCTCACCGCGCGGGAGGCTGCGACGTACGTCGCGACGTGATCGCGGAACTCCTCGGCGTGTGCAGGCGAGGTGTCGAATTCGTAGTTCTTGCCGTCGATGCTCCAACGGACGGTCTCATACTCGTTGTCGTCCAGTTCCGCGCCGTCGATGTCGTCGACGATCTTGATAACGGTCTTCTTCGCCATTGGTTTCCTCTCACCGCGAATTCATGCTGCCATTCAGCGCCTACTCTACACACGTTCAGCGCGTCGGGACGACCGTCGAAGTGGGAGCCGATGTTGATTCCGATGATTGGTCGGTAATTCCCGTGAGTGATTCCGGTGCTCTATCTGCGGCGCGAATCGCGGTGAATCCCTTTGACGTCACTGAGAACCCGTCGCCCGAACTCGATTCGACGCAGTAGAGCCCTTCGGCATCGGACAGGCAGGCGAAACGATCGACGGTGATCGCCGACCCCGGCGCGATGGTCGGGGTGCGAAACAGAACAGGATAACGATTCGAGCATCCGCCTTCGCTGACGCCGTCGCCGGACAGCACGACGAGACGCCTGTCCCATTTGCAACCCGCATCCTCATCGGCAGGGGCTTGGCGCGGGCCTTCGACGTCATCGGAGAAACAGACCAGCGCTTCGGCGCCGTTGTTGCCCGTGGAGCATCGGATGCTGCGGTCGGATGAGGAGAAGTGATAACCGGATACATCCTCCCGTTCGCCGTCCTCAGTTGTCGCACCTTCATGGAAATCTGAATTGCTCACTCGCGGAGCGCCTTTGATGACCCGCTCATAACTCCACTCGGACGGCACGGTGTTGTCGTTCGACCGAGACGCGGCCGTCGCCGAGATCGACGCAGGCTTGGTCTCCGTCGACAGCTCATCGGTGCTCGGGATGACGATCCGGTTGGGCCCGGCGTTCTCGCTGAGCAGGCCGCAGCCGGAGAGTGTGACGCTGAGCGCTCCGAAGAGGGCGACGCTGACGATCGCGCCGCGGGATCCGTACCCTTGCACTGTGGCGACTCCCAAAATCGTGTTGTTCTATGTGTTCACGCCGCTGCCCGACCCGGAGGCCATCAGCCTGTGGCAGCACTCCGTGTGCTCCTCGCTCGGCCTGCGCGGCAGGATCATCGTGTCATCTCACGGCATCAACGCAACAGTCGGTGGCGACATCCGCGACGTCAAACGCTACGTGAAAGCCACCCGCGGGTACCCGGCGTTCAAGTACGCCGACATCAAGTGGTCAGACGGCGTCGGCGACGACTTCCCGCGGCTCTCGGTCAAGACGCGCCCGGAGATCGTCACATTCGGCGCCGCGGACGAAATCGAGGTTGATCCAGACGGTGTGGTCGGAGGAGGCAAACATCTGTCCCCAGACGAACTGCATCAGCTCGTCGCCGAGCTCGGAGACGATGTGGCATTCCTCGACGGTCGAAACACGATCGAAGCTCAGGTCGGACGATTCCGAGACGCGATCGTTCCCGACATCGACACCACTCGAGATTTCATTCCGCTTCTCGAGAGCGGAGCGCTGGACCACTTGAAGAACAGGCCCGTGGTCACGTACTGCACCGGCGGGGTCCGCTGCGAGGTGCTCAGCGCCTTGATGGTCAACAGGGGATTCTCTCAGGTGTACCAACTCGACGGCGGAATAGTCCGATACGGTGAGCGGTTCGCCGATTCTGGGCTCTGGGAAGGCTCGCTTTATGTCTTCGACAAGAGAATGACGGTCGATTTCGGTTCACCCGCGGTGATCGGGAAGTGTGTCGAATGCGGTGAACCGACATCGAACGTGGTGAATCATCCCGATCGCGACGGCCGGGACCTAGCGGTCCTGTGCGTCGACTGTGCCAAGTGACCGAATCCACCGATCGGCACATTCCAGTCGTTGTCCTCGCCGGATTTCTCGGCGCGGGTAAAACGACACTGCTCAATCATGTGCTCCGGAATGCGAACGGCCGGCGAATAGGCGTCCTCGTCAATGATTTCGGCTCGGTCGACATCGACTCGCTGCTGGTGTCGGGCGCATCGGGTGGGACCGTCAGTCTGCCGGGCGGATGCATGTGCTGCACGACCGACGCCGAGGGACTCGGGGATGCGATCGCAGCGCTCTCCGGCGCGGAGGCGGAGCTCGACGCGATCCTCGTCGAGGCCAGCGGAATCGCCGAGCCGCCCGCACTCATCCGACTGGTGTTGGCTGCCCGGTCGGCCACGGCGTCGTACGGCGGGCTGGTGTACGTCGTCGACTCCGCCGAGTTCCTGACGACGGTGGCCGCGCATCCCATGATCGGCGGGCATGTCGCCGTCGCCGATCTGGTTGTTCTGAACAAGTCCGACCTCGTCGACGACAGCGAACGGGCGCGCGTCCGCGACGCCGTCCGCGAGGTCAATCCGACGGCGTCGATGCTCAGCGTCAGCGATGCGCTCGTCGATCCGAAGCTGCTCTTCGAGGACGCGCCGGAGCGTCCGGTGGACGAGAGCCCTCGGCAACTCTCTCTCGACGAATTGCTGCACGACGACAGCCACGACCACTCGCATCTGCACGCCGAGTTCGAGTCGGTGTCGCTCGACCGGGCCGGGCCGGTCGACCCACGGCGTCTTGCACGATTCCTCGAACGTCCGCCGGCTGGGGCGTACCGGATCAAGGGGACCGTCCTGGTCGACCTTCCCGGTCACGCCGACCAGGCCTATGTGATCCAAGCCGTCGGTGGCGTGGTCAGGGTGTCTCGGCAGCCGTGGGACGCCAACGGGCCCGCGACCTCGCTCGTGGTGATCGGATCAGGCCTCGACGTCGCGACTGCCGAGACGGCCCTGAAAGAGGTGCTCGGCCCGGATGCCGACGACGAGCACGGCATTCTGCATCTCACGCGGCATCTCGTGTAGCGCGGGGTCAGAAGATCGGCGACTGAAGCCAGGCGGCTTCCACTCCGACCCAGCCGGCTGCGAGGTCGAGCGCGTTGGTCACCCACAGGGTAGCGAGGACGATCGCGCATGTCGCGATCCCGAGGAGCACTTGTGCGACTCGGTTGCCGTCGATGAAACGGCGATAGAACGCGGTCAGCCTGGACATGATCCAGTGGCGCAGACGGGCGGCCCACTCGAATTCCTGCGACAGGATCAGCAGCCCGAGGAACACGATCGCCCAGCCGGGGCCGGGGTAGGGGATCGCCACCACTCCGGCCGCGGTGACGAGGATTCCGACCGTGATCGTCACGTATCGGAGGACAAAACCGTAACGGTGATTGTGCCGAAGGTGCTGGTACCTGGCTCCGAGGCGCGAGAAGATGCCGGCCTTCTCACGCTTCTCGGATGAATCGAGTGGTCTGGTCACGGCACGTTAACGATTTCCGGTCCGGAAGAGTTCCCGTTCGACAGCGACCCTCGACTACTGGTTCACTGTTACGCAAGTGATCAGTGTGACTACTGATGTGTCGTATGGAAGGAACCAGCGCCGATGAACGCTGTACGTGTTCGCCGCGGAGCAATCGTGGCCGCCTCGCTCGTCGCCTCGACGACCCTCGTGCTCGGTGTTGTCGCACCGAACTCCGATGCCGCGCCGAAGGCTCCGGCCGCCAAGGCGCTGACCGGCAAGACTGTATTCCTCGATCCCGGACATCAGGGCTCGGCTGCGGGCCACGACCTCGGCAAGAAGGTTCCGGACGGTCGCGGCGGAATGAAGGAATGCCAGACCACCGGTGCCACGTCGGTCACCGGCAAAGCCGAGCACACCATCAACTGGGATGTCACCCAGTTGGTGAAGGCGGCGCTCGAGAGCAAGGGGGCGCGTGTGGTCCTCAGCCGCAACGACGACACCGGGTGGGGCGGATGCGTCGACGAGCGCGCCGAGGCGGCGAGCAGGTCGGGCGCCGACGTCGCGGTCAGCCTGCACGCCGACTCCACCAGCACCGGAGCAGACGCCGGCAAGACCGGCTTCCACATGATCGTGCCGACGCTCCCGATCCCCGACAAGGCCGTCGACTCGGTGCAGTCGGGTGAGGGGCGCAAGGCGTCGAACACCATGCGTGACGCATTCAAGAGTGCAGGTTTCAGTCCGGCGAACTACGCGGGTGCCGTCGACGGTATCCAGACCCGCGCGGACATCGCTGCGGTCAACCTCACTCGTGTACCCGCAGTGTTCGTCGAGATGGGCAACCTGTCCGACCCGGTGGAAGCGGCGGCACTCGCTTCGCCGCAAGGCGCGGCACGCTACGCGGTCGCCATCACCAACGGCATCACCTCCTACGTCGGGGGCAAGGGCGCGGCGGCCAACCCGACCGCGCCGGTGCCCGCACCCGGCACCGACAACTCGAACACCGGCGTCACGCCGACCGATCAGAAGGCTCCGGCCGACGACGCCGCATCCGGCGTCGACCTCGCAGGTCTCGCCGCGATCGGGCCGTTGATCGACCAGATCACGAAGGCCAAGAGTCCGCAGGAGGCGCAGCGCATCCTGATGACACAGGGCCAGGACGTGACGGCCGACGTCCTCAAGGCGATCCTCTCCGTCGTCTACGCGGTGTTCGGCGGCAAGCTCCCGATCTGACGGCACCGGTCCGTGGGTAGGCTCAGTGGCATGGGTCTCAACCTGGGTCGACGACTGACCACTGTCCGCGAACTGTTCTGGGTTCGCACGCCCGTGCCGTCGCTGCGAGACCGAACGGTTCTCATCACGGGCGCCGCGAGCGGAATCGGACGGGCGACCGCGGTCGCGGCCGCTCGTGAGGGGGCTCGACTCGTGCTCACTGATCTTCAGGCCGACGCGCTCGACGAAGTAGTCGCCGAGGTCGCAGGCCAGGAGGGTACCGTCGCGTACCACTCGGCAGGAGACGTCTCCGACTACGAGTGGGTGGTGGAGTTCGCCCGCGCGGTCGACGCCGAGGTCGGAGTGATGGACGTCGTCATGAATGTCGCGGGCATCTCGGCGTGGGGGACTGTGGAGAACCTGCAGCACCGCCACTGGCGCAAGATCGTCGACGTCAACTTGATGGGACCGATCCACGTGATCGAGTGCTTCGTCCCTCAGATGGTGCGGGGAGGAAGAGGCGGGCAACTCGTCAATGTGTCGTCGGCGGCGGGCCTGCTGGCTCTGCCCTGGCACAGCGCGTACAGCGCCAGCAAATTCGGTATCCGCGGCGTCTCCGAAGTCCTTCGATACGACCTGCGCAGGCATGGAATCGGCGTCTCGCTCGTCTGCCCGGGCGGCGTCGCCACACCTCTCGTCGGCACCGTCGAGATCGTCGGTCTCGATCGCAGCGATCCCCGAGTCGCCAAGCAGGTTGACGGGTTCCACAAGATCGCGGTGACCCCGGAGAAGGCCGCGGCGGCGATCATCCGCGGAGTCACCAAGAACAAGTACCTCGTGTACACGTCGTTCGACGTCCGGTTCGGATACTGGTGGGCGCGCAAGTTCGCGCTGCCGTACGAGGTGGCGATGCGGATCGCGAACAACCGATTCGATCACCTCTCTCGCCTGTCCGGTCTCGGACAGGCCGACTGACGTGTCGCTGCTCGTCGTCGCGGCGACGAAGGCGGAGGCCGCGCACGTCCCGGCGGGTATGAACGTGCTGATCACCGGCATCGGGAAGGTCCGTGCCGCGATCGCGCTGACGCGAGCTCTCGAACGCGGCGACCACGCCGGGGTCGTCAACATCGGGACCGCGGGCGCCCTCCACGATCACCATGCCGGCCTGTTTCTGCCGTCGGCCGTCGTCGAACACGACATCAGCTCCGCCGAGCTCACCGCCATCGGCTATCCAACGACGGACCGCTGGGAGATCAGCGGAGGGGACGGAACGGTTCTCGCGACCGGGGACACGTTTGTCACCGATACGTCTCACCGGTCGGTGCTGGCGGCACGAGCCGATCTGGTCGACATGGAAGGCGCCGCGCTCGCACACGTCTGCGACGCCTACGACATTCCGCTGACCCTGGTGAAGGTCGTCAGCGATCAGGCGGACGACACGGCCATGGACTGGCCGAAGGTGGTCGATGCGGCCGCGCGGGACCTCGCGCAATGGCTCGAATCGAACCTCTGAACCGCGATGCTCAGTCGTCGAGTCCAGCGGTGAGGTCTTCGATCTGGCCTCGCTCGCGCAACTGCTGCCCGGCTGTCCGACGCTGCGATGCGGGGATCTTCTGCGGAGTGGCCCGAACACGCTCTGCAGGCGCGGGCTTGGGCGCGGGGCGACGCGGTGGCTTCGGGGGGACCTTCGCGGCGGGCGCTTTCGGGCGGGGCGCGCGCTCTGGTTTCTGAGCGGTCTTCTGGGCGCCCGAGCCGCGCTTCTGAGGGCGGGAGTCCTCCCTCGTCTTGGCGGTGCTGGTGCGCCCGGTCCGGGGCTTCCGCCTGGCGGCGGGCCTGGCCGACTCTTCACCTGCGAGTCGCTTCTTGACACCCTCCATGCCGCCGAACGGTCGCTTGCTCTCTGGGCCCGTGAAGAACAGTCGGCCGAGGACTACGAGGAGAGCAGCGACGAACGCGATGACCATCCACGGGAACGCGGTCGCGATCGGGAGGACCACCTTGAGAATGATCGTCTTCTTGTCGGTGCCGCCCTCATGCTGGCTGAACAGCGTCACTATGCCGACGACGAACGCGATCAGCGGGGGCTGGACGGCGGCGGTGAACAGTGCGCGTCGCCGGACGGCGAGCGCGGCAAGCACAACACCCACGACTAGGAAGGCCTTGAAGACACGACCCAGCGGAGGTGTGGAGTCCGCGCTGATGACGGCTCCGACCACGGTGAAGCTCGTTGCGAGGAGGACGGCACCCCACCAGGGCAGACCGCGGACCGACGGAATGACGGACTGCTGGTCTGCGGGCAGGGCCGAGCCTGCGAGCGATCGGGGAAACACACCTAGACGTTACCGGTTATGCATGCTCGGCCACCTCATCCGAGCCCGTGAGTTTCCTGAAAACTATGCGCGCGGTGACACGGATCTCACTGTCGAGTCCACTGGTTTCAGCCGAGTCCGGTCAGACGTCGTCTGTCCGGTGGACACGGCGAGTGCCTCCAATTCCGACAACTTCCGGGCGGTGACGCCCAGGCGGGTATCCACCGCGCCGATCGCCGAATTGTAACTCTCGACGGATCGTCGGAGAGCCGATCCAACCTTGTCGAGGTGGCCGAGGACCTGGTCGATCCGCCGGTACAGCTCCCGGCCGAGCGCTTGGATCTGCTCGGCGTCTTCGGCCATCGCGTGCTGCCGCCAGCCGAGGGCGACGGTCCGCAGCAGAGCGATGAGTGTGCCTGGGGTGGCGAGAACGATGTCGCGGGCGAAGGCGTAGTCGAGCAGTTCGGGATCGTGCTGCATCGCCGCGTCCAGAACGCCGTCGCCCGGCAGAAACAGGACGACGAATTCGGGTGAGCTGGCCTGCGCGGACCAGTACGCCTTCGCAGACAACGAGTTGACGTGTGCGCGGACGGCTTGGGCGTGGCGTGCGGCCTTGTCACGCGCGGCTTCCGGGGTGATCCCCGCTGCCGTCGAGTCGAGAAACGCCTGCAGGGGAACCTTGGCGTCGACGACGATGGTCCGTCCGCCCGCGAGGTGAACGACCATGTCCGGTCGCACCACTCGGTCGGCGGTCTGGCCGTGGACCTGCGTTGAGAAGTCGCAGTGCCGTGACATCCCGGACAGCTCGACGACCCGTTCGAGCTGGATCTCACCCCACCTGCCGCGGATCTGCGGAGCCTGCAGAGCACCTGCAAGTCGGGCCGTCTGCTCGTGCAGGCGATGTGAAGTGAGCTGCATTCCGCGGACCTGCTCGCTCAGACCGGCGAACGCGTGCACCCGATTGTGTTCGGACCGGCGCAGTTCGTCGGACAGCTGGCCGAGGGTGTCGCGAAGCGGCGCGACCATGTCAATCGGTGGCGCGCCCGCATCGCGAGGGGCTGTCGCGCCTCGTGCCCACCACCCGAGGAACGCACCGATGACGAGGCAGACGGGCCCGATGACGGCTGCTGTCGTAGTCATGCGGCAATCATGGACCCGACCTCTGACAATTCTGGTCCGTTGCTGGTCAGGCTGCTGCGGCGGTGGTCTCGCGATCGATCAGCGACCGCTTCACGTCGAGCCCGTAGCGGAACCCGCCGAGTGCGCCTCCGATTCGGACCACCCGATGGCACGGCACGAACAGAGCCGCGGCGTTGCGGGCGCAGCACGATGCCGCGCCGCGGATCGCGGCGGGGTTGCCTGCGAGCTCGGCGAGTTCGGTGTAAGTGACCGGTGGACCGGCGGGAACCCGCCGAAGCGCCGCCCACGCAGCAGTCAGGAAAGGGCCGGACGTCTGCCGGACCGTGATGCGCGACGGTGCGTCGAGGTCTCCTGCGTAGTACGCCTCGACTGCGGCGAGCACGGCGCCTCCGTCTCGCTCCTCGAGTGCCTCTGCGCGCAGCGACGGCGCGACGAGGTTGTGCAGGTATGCCGGGTCGTCGGTCCACCCAGACGCGTACACCACGCCGTCGTCGTCGAAGATCGCCGTGAAGCGCCCGTCCGGGGTGCCGACGCCGGCCCAGCCGAGCGTCCGAGAAGTGGTTGTCATGAGAGTTCTCCTTGCGGTTGGTCGATCAGGTGAGAGAGCTGTCTGCGCCACAGGTGCATCGACGCGTACGACCGCCAGGGTCGCCACGCCCCGGTGATGTCGGGGTCCGCGCCCAGATCGGCGAGAGCCCGGTCGATCACCAGGTCGGATCGGGTGAGGACGTCCGGATCGCCCGTCACCCGCATGATCACCTGGTCGGCAGTCCAGTCGCCGACGCCGCTCAGGCGCAGCAGGTCCGCTCGTAAGTTGGACGCATCGGCCCCGGCATGCAGTTCCAGGTGCTGTCCACAGGCGTTCGCAGCGGCGGTGATCGCCGCGATCGAGCGGGCAGGCCCGGTCAGAACTCGCGGGCCGCCTGCGGCGATCGCTTCGGCAGTGGGGAACAGATGCGTCAGGCGTTCGTCGTCCCACGGCAGTGGGTCGCCGAGGGCAGCGACAAGGGCGCCGATCCGGGTGCGTGCCGCCTTGACGCTCACCTGCTGGCCCATCATCACGCGGATCAACGTCTCCGTTCCGTCGACGCTGCCGGGAATCCGGATGCCCGGATTCGCAGCGACGAGCGGACTGAGCACCGGATCGGCGCCGAGCATGCGGTCGACCGCGACGGGGTCGGCGTCGAGATCACAAAGCCTGCGGATCCGGTTGACCGCCGCTCCGAGGTCGCGCATGTCGAGATGGTCGAAGCGGACCGCGAAGTGGTCATCGTGGAACGTGAGCTGTGCGGCGGCCGGACCGTGTGGAAGCGAGAGGCTGCGCCGGTACGTCGTCCCGTCCCAGTGCTCAAGTCCGGGCACGGCGTGCGACGCGAGCCCGTACTGGGTCCAGGCCGCGTCGTACGGCTTGCGGAACGGCAGTTTCAGCGAGATCCCGCCGCCTGCCGCCGACCGACGGATCGATCCGTTCTTGCCCGCCGCCCGCAGAGTTGTCGGTGTGGCTGCATACATCTCGCGGATCGTGTCGTTGAACTGCCGAACACTCGAGAACCCCGCAGCGAATGCGACGTCGGTGATCGCCATGTCGGTACCGGTGAGGAGGATGCGTGCGGACGTCGCTCGATGCGTGCGGGCGAGCGCCGCGGTGCCGGCGCCCAGTTCGGCGGTCAAGACCCGGCTGAGGTGGCGTTCGGTGTAGCCGAGCGCCGCGGCGAGCCCGCGGACGCCGTCGCGGTCGACCACGCCGTCGGCGATCAGTCGCATCGCCCGGGCGGCGAGGTCGGCGTCGGTGTTCCACAGTGGTGACCCAGGAGTCGCGTCAGGCAGGCAGCGTCGGCACGCGCGGAACCCGCGGACGGCGGCGGCTGCCGCCGTCAGGACGAAGTCGACGTTCTCGGGCTTCGGCGTTCGTGCCGGGCACGACGGTCGGCAGTAGATGCCGGTGGTGTGCACAACGGTCACGAACTGGCCGTCGAACCG
Organism: Gordonia sp. PDNC005; assembly: GCF_016919385.1. Lineage (NCBI taxonomy): Bacteria > Bacillati > Actinomycetota > Actinomycetes > Mycobacteriales > Gordoniaceae > Gordonia > Gordonia sp. PDNC005. The sequence continues at coordinate 2,658,880 of NZ_CP070351.1, read as the reverse complement.
GGTGTCACGCGCGGCGAGTGCGCGGTAACACCGGTCGAAATCGAGCCGATGCTGTGGGGGTGCTGTGCTGGTCACCACTCCACGATGCCGGTGCGACGAGGACTGTGTCTAGCGGAAATCAGACATGACGGTGCGCCGCCGGACTTTTGTCGGGGGTCTGTGTGACGATGTGGGCGTGACCGAGCAGAATGAGCCAGCTGACCAGGCCGGAACCCCTGCGGCCGACGATCTGAGCGAGGGCCGCCATCCGACTCGCGGCCGGGTTTTCCTCGCCGGACTGAGGTCTACGGCGACCGTCTGCCTGCAGATGCTGCTGGTGCTGGCGTTCCTGTACGCGCTGATGATCTTGCTCGCGAAGTTCTGGGTTGTCCTGCTGCCGGTGATACTCGCGATCGTCGTGTCGACCGTCCTGTGGCCTCCGGTTCGCTGGTTGCGCGCTAAAGGTGTGCCGGCGGCAGCGGCGACCATTCTTATCGTCCTGCTCGGGCTCGGTGTGGTCGCGGGCGTGATCGGACTCATCGTCCCGTCGATCGTCGATCAGGCTCCGGAACTCGCGAACTCCGCCGTCGACGGTGTGCAGAAGGTTCAGGAGTGGGCGCAGGGGCCGCCGCTGAACGTCGGGGATGAACAGATCTCGTCGATTGTCGACGAGATCACCGACAAACTGCAGAAGAGTGCGGCGACGATCGCGACGGGCGTCTTCAACGGCGTCGGGGTGGCGACGTCCGCCCTTGTCACGCTCTTCACGACCGCTGTGCTCGTGTTCTTCTTTCTCAAAGACGGACCCCGCTTCATTCCGTGGCTCAACCGGACCATGGGTGTCAAGCACGGGGCCTCCCACGTCGGTGAAGTGCTGATGCGCATGTGGAACACCCTCGGCGGCTTCATTCGCACACAGGCGATCGTGAGCTTCGTCGACGCGGCGTTGATCGGCATCGGACTACTGGTGCTGAATGTTCCCTTGGCCGGCGTGTTGATCGTCATCACCTTCATCGGCGGCTTCATCCCGATCGTCGGTGCGTTCGTCGCAGGCGCGCTCGCCGTGCTCATCGCGCTCGTCTCGGTCGGTCTGACGAAGGCGTTGATCGTGTTGGCGATCATCCTCGTGGTGCAGCAGTTGGAGGGCAACGTCCTGCAGCCGTGGCTGCAGGCGAAGTCGATGGACCTCCACGCGGTGATCGTGCTGCTCGCGGTGACTCTCGGTGGATCGCTGTACGGCATCACCGGAGCGTTCCTTGCGGTGCCCGCTGCGTCGTGCCTCGCAGTCGCTTTGCGGTACATCCTGGAACAGGTGGGGAAGGCCGCGGGTGAGCAGATAGCGGAGGAAGACGCCGAGGCGGCGGCGAAGGCCGCCGAGCGCCAGATAGACTGACCTCCCGTGAGTCTTACCCTCGGAATCGTCGGCCTGCCCAACGTCGGAAAGTCGACCCTGTTCAATGCGCTGACCCGCAACGATGTGTTGGCTGCGAACTACCCTTTCGCGACCATCGAACCCAACGTCGGTGTGGTCGAACTGCCTGATGCCCGCCTGACTCGACTGTCGGAGATCTTCGGCAGCGAGCGGATCCTGCCTGCGACGGTGTCGTTCGTCGACATCGCGGGCATCGTGAAGGGCGCCTCGGTCGGTGAGGGCATGGGCAATCAGTTCCTCGCCAACATCCGCGAGGCCGACGCGATCTGCCAGGTGGTCCGAGTGTTCTCCGACGACGACGTCGTGCACGTCGACGGCCGGGTGGACCCGTTCGCCGACATCGAGGTGATCGAGACCGAGCTGATCCTCGCCGACATGCAGACCCTCGAGAAGGCGCTGCCGCGTCTGGAGAAGGATGCACGCAAGAACAAGGATCTCGCTGTCCTGCTCGATGCCGCGAAGAAGGCCGAGGCCTACCTCAACGACGGTAAGACGCTGTTCTCGGTGAAGGGCGAGTTCGACCTCTCCTCGGTCCGCGAGCTGCACCTGCTGACGGCCAAGCCGTTCCTGTACGTCTTCAACGCGGACGAAGGTGTGCTCACCGACGACGCGCGCAAGGACGAGCTCCGCGCGGCTGTCGCTCCAGCCGACGCCGTGTTCCTCGACGCGAAGGTCGAGAGCGAGCTGCTCGAACTCGACGAGGACGACGCCAAGGAGCTTCTGGAGTCGATCGGCCAGGACGAGGCGGGCCTGCATCAGCTCGCACGCGCCGGCTTCCACACCCTCGGCCTGCAGACCTACCTGACGGCTGGCCCCAAGGAGGCTCGCGCCTGGACGATCCGCCAGGGCGACACCGCTCCGAAGGCCGCCGGCGTCATCCACACGGACTTCGAGAAGGGCTTCATCAAGGCGGAGATCGTCTCCTTCGACGACCTCGACACCTACGGCACGATGAACGACGCCAAGGCTGCAGGCAAGGTCCGTATGGAAGGCAAGGACTACATCATGGCCGACGGCGACGTGGTGGAGTTCCGCTTCAACGTCTAGCTCGGCGAACCCGCAGACGATTCTCGCTCGTGGCCTCCGCAGGAGTGCGCGCCGTCCCATAGGAATCGCCGATGATGTGCGCCTGATTCCGTCCTCTCGGCGACGAGTAGGGCGATGTCGTCGGCCACACACGCGTGTCGGGGATGGGCAACGATCGGCGGTCCGACCGATGCCACGTGGGCGTTACACCTGGTTGGTCAGCGATTGCTGTATGGTCAGCACATGCTGACCATTTCTTCGCGAGTTGATGTGATGAATCGGCTCGGCCGCGCCATGGCGGACCCGACCCGTTCACGCATCCTGCTGTCCCTCCTCGACGCTCCGGGTTACCCAGCTGGGCTCGCCCGTGAGCTGTGTCTGACGCGCACCAACGTTTCGAACCACCTCTCGTGTCTGCGCGGCTGCGGGATCGTCGTCGCCGAACCGGAGGGGCGACAGACTCGCTACGAGATCGCCGACCCGCACATCGCTGCCGCACTCACGACGCTGGTCGACGTGACGTTGGCGGTCGACGAGAGCATGCCCTGCGTCGATCCAGGTTGCGAGGTGTCAGGCTGCTGCGACGCTGAGGGTGATCGGTGACGATGCCGGTTCGCGCGACTGGTCGAGCCGAGGTTCTGCGGCGGCGGATCAGGATCGTCGTCGCGATCACCATCACCTGGAACATCGTCGAGGCCGTCGTCGCCCTGCTCGCCGGTCGGGCTGCCTCGTCGGCTGCCCTCGTCGGCTTCGGCCTAGACTCCGTCGTTGAAGTCCTGTCCGCCGCAGCCGTCGCCTGGCAGTTCGCCGCACCCGACCCCGACAAGCGGGAGAAGGTTGCGCTGCGCGTGATCGCGGTGTCGTTCTTCGGCCTTGCTGCTTATGTCGCGGTGGACGCGGTGCTCTCGCTGCTCGGGGTCCGGGAGGCGGAGCACTCCCCGGTCGGCATCACCATCGCCGCGCTGAGTCTGGCCGTCATGCCGTTCCTGTCCTGGTTCGAGCGGCGCACCGGCCGCGAGCTTGGCTCGGTTTCCGCGGTCGCCGACTCCAAGCAGACGCTGATCTGCACCTACCTGTCGGCGGCGCTGCTGGTCGGGCTGCTGGTCAACAGTCTGCTCGGCTGGGCATGGGCCGACTCGGTCGCCGCCCTAGTCATCGCTGTCTTCGCGGTCCGTGAAGGTGTCGAGGCATGGAATGGCGACACCTGCTGCGCGGTGCCGGTCGTGGTGCTCGCCGGCGAGCGCGGATCCGGCGAGTGCCCCGACGGCTGCTGCACCGGTGAGGCGGTCTCCAAGACCGACGAGCGGATGTCGGAGTGACACCGGGCGTCTCGTCAGGTGGAGTCTCGCTTAAACGTCCGAGGTGTCGGCTATTCTGGACTGGACGGCTTCGAGCCGTCGACCAGCACTTCCACGTGTCGACCACGTGAATCATCTCGGAGAGACTTGAGCCGCTCAGGACATGTCCGGATGGAGTGCGGCGCACCAATCAGCGCCGACTTCAGCGTGCCGATGTTTCGCACCGGCCACACGAGAGGACATGCCATGTCGTCGAAGGACGAGAAGAACCTCACTCAGGTCATCGACAAGATCGCGAAGATGGACGAGCCCCGGCGCTCGATCGTCCAGCGAGTGCACACCGTCGTCATGGCGGCAGCACCGGAACTCAAGCCGAGGATCTGGTACGGAATGCCCGCGTACGCTGCGTCGGCCAGTACACCGGCACTCGTCACCCTCAGGAACGATGATCGGCTGAATCTCGCGATCACCGAGAAGGCGCGCTTTCAGCCTGCGGGTGGCACCGACGGGTTGCTGATGCCTGCGGCGTGGTTCTTCGAAACCGTGGACGCAGACACCGAACGGCGGATCACCGAGATCGTCCGGTCGGTGGTCGGCTGATCCGCTCGGCGTCAGGAACCCCTCGAACCGATCACAGCAGTGTCGGTTCGAGGGGATCTACGTCGAAGCCTGACGCATCGGTCAGCGAGGCAGTTCGTTCTCGGACTGCGGAGAGGGCCTCGGCGAGGTCGGCTCCGCGCCGATGCAGTGAGTTCATGCCAACCGACTCCCAGACGCCGAACTCGCCGTCAGCGTGGCGGGCGGAGGTGTCCCAGAGGAGGGCGTCACCGTTCTCGCTCCACCCGAACACCTGCAGGCTCGGCGGCAGGTCCCAGTTCCCGTCAGGTTCAACCATCCAATCGAACTCCTCGGACTGCCCATCTACGTATGCGAGGCGGAGACGTTCGGTGAGGACACCACCGCGGCCCAAGAGCCCGTCAGCGTACCCGGACCGGACGGGTGGATAGATCAGCCACAGGCCGAACGTGCGTCCCCACCCGGCGTGCCGGACGAAGTCGCGGTAAGAGGGAGGGAATCCGTCCCCGTCTGGGAACCGGAAGCCGTTCAGCACGTCGACATCGACATGCTCAATGGAAGGTCGGCCGAGCACATGCAGAGTCGAGATTCGAGGGTCCGTCACAGCGACCGATCCTAGGCGACTGCAGGCCGCGGGACGGCCGGGGCGACCGCCGTACCATCGGGACATGACCGACAACCGCACGACTGAAGAGCTCTATGTCGCGGGAGGGTGTCTCTGGGGTGTGCAGTCGTTCGTCGAGACGCTGCCGGGAGTGATGTTCACCGAGGCGGGTCGCGCCAACGGCACGAGCGACTCGCTCGACGGCGACTACGACGGATACGCCGAATGCGTGCGGATCCGCATCGACCCCGCTGTGTTGAGCGTCGACCGGCTGATGACGTACCTGTTCGAGATCATCGATCCGCACAGCGTCAACAGGCAGGGGCCGGACGTGGGGGAGAAGTATCGAACAGGTCTGTACTCGGAGAATCCCGAGCATCTCGATCTCGCGCGGGCTTTCATCGCCGGTCGCGACGACGCCGCCCTCATCGCAGTCGAAGTGCTGCCGCTCACGAACTATGTGCGCAGCGCCGACGAGCATCAGGATCGCCTCGCGCGCTGCCCCGACGACTCGTGCCATCTGCCACGGGAACTGTTGGACAAGTACCGCACAGATGATCACGCGCTCGACCACGTCGTCCTGACCGGCCGGCTGGTCTGCACCACAGCTGACGAGGCCGAGCGTGTCCGGCGACATCTGCCCGAACACGTGGCGCTGACACTCGCCGAGCGCGGCTGCCTGGCATTCGACGTCGAACCGACCGACAATCCGCTGGTGTGGTCGGTGTCGGAGCGATTCGTCGACAGCGCCGCATTCGACGCCCACCGGGAGCGAGCGGCCGGCAGCACCTGGGCCGGAGCGACGGCCGGAATCACGCGCGACTACGTCATCTCAGAGTGCCAACCGGTCGTCTCGGGGCGGAATCCGCTGGGTGTCGGTGCTCCGGTGCCCGTCCTCCGGATGTTCGACGAGGCGTCGGCCCGTGAGTTCTACGTCGACTATCTGCGATTCGACGTCCAGTTGGAGCACCGGTTCGATCCGGATCTGCCGCTGTACATGCGCATCCGGCGAGGCTCGGCAGTCCTCGACTTGTCCGAGCATCACGGAGACGGAACGCCCGGATCCGTCGTCTGGATCCCGATCGTCGACGCCGATGCTTTCCACGCTGATCTCGGCACGCGGACGCATCGGCGACTACGCCCGGGAATCGAGCGTGACGCTCCCGGCGGCCCCACGATTCAGGTCACCGACCCGTCCGGCAATGAGCTGAGATTCTGCGAATCCGCCGAGTGATCGCTGACCGCCTAGTTGATGATCTGGGCCGTCCCGTCGGCAATCCCTTCGGCGAGCCGCTCGCGCCATGCCTGCAATGCTTCGGGTGACAGCCGTGTCCAGTCGGTCACCTCGTCGACCACGATCAGCGGTTCGGTGCTGCGGTACGAGCGGGTCGGATTTCCGGGGAACTTCTTGTCCGTGACGTTCGGGTCGTTCTCGAAGTCGCCCGTCGGTTCGACCAGGTAGACGCGGGGTTCGCCGTCGCCGGCGGCCAACTCGGCGGCCAGGCCTGCACCGTCGACGAGCGCGGTGAAGTAGATGTGATTCATGACGATCTCGGGACGATAATTCGAACGTCGCCCTGCCGTCAGAGCGGCGCCCACCGGCAGATCGGCCTTGGTGCCGTGGAAGAACGGTCCCTCGTCCAGCACCTCATCCATGATCGCAGGGTAGCCGACGGCAGTTCGGCGGTACCGTGGTCGGCATGCCGATCAAGTTCGAGAACGTCGGAATCGCCGTGGACGACATCGACGCCGCCGTAGCCTTCTTCACCGACCTCGGCCTGACGCTCCTGGGTCGCGACGAAGTGAGCGGCGAATGGGCCGACACCGCCGTCGGGCTCGACGGCAACCATGCGCGGATCGCCATGCTGCAGACACCCGACGGGCACGGGCGACTCGAATTGTTCGAGTACATCCATCCCGACGCGATCCCGACTGCGCCGACTCTGCCGAACGAGATCGGCATGCACCGGGTGGCGTTCTCCGTCGACGACATCGACGATGCGCTGACGATAGCGGCACGGCACGGGTGTCACCCGCTCCGGGGCGTCGCGAACTACCAAGACGTCTACAAACTCACCTATCTGCGCGGGCCGAGCGGCATCATCGTGATGCTCGCCGAAGACCTCACCCGCAGTCGGTAACGATTCGGGCCTGGTCCAATCGCGTCCGATCGCGGATACTTCGACGGATGACGCGACTCGTTCGGAACCTGACTGCCCTCGCTTCGTCGCTGCTGATCGCGTTCAGCCTGCTGGCGGCGCTGCCTGCGGCAAGTCATGCGGCAGGCTGGACGTACACGATGGTTGCGTTCAGCAACACATCCGACCGGGCGATGGACGTCTACCAATCCAGCGACGGAACCGACTTCACGCCACTGCGGAAGTCGGCCTACCGCCCGCCGACCGGCCGGGTCCGCGATCCGAGCATCTTCCGGAACGCGGCGGGCGACTACTACATCACGTACACGACGGCGAACCGCGCGAACATCGGATTCGCACGTAGCAGCGACCGTGTCCACTGGACGAAGATCGCCGACTACCCGGTACCGTTCTGCTGCTTCCTCCTGCCGGGGACCGGCGACGGTCACGCTTCGGTCCCGGGCTTGGGAAGCACTGGCGACCTGTTGAAGAGTGTTCCGTCGCTGTCGCCGTTCACGACCAAGGCGTGGGCACCGGAGTGGTTCGTCGACGGTGGTCGTGTGAGCGTCATCGTGTCTCTCTCGACCGGCGGCGGGTTCGTTCCGTATGTGATGACCGCGATCGACTCGTCGTTCCGCCTCTGGAGCCCTCCGGTTCCGCTGGCGGGCATCGGCGCGGACCACATAGACACCACGGTTGTGAAGGTCGGGTCGACCTATCACGCGTTCACCAAGAACGAGACCAAGAAGTTCGTGCAGCACGCGGTCGCGCCTTCTCTGACGGGTCCCTATCGTTTCGTAACCCCGGGGAACTGGGGGGCCTTCGTTGAAGGGCCTGCTGTCGCGAAACTGCCGGACGGCCGATGGCGTCTCTACCTCGACGCGTACACCACGGGCAAGTACCTCTACTCCGACAGTCGCGACGGACTCGCAACCTGGTCACCGGTGAAGGAGCTGCCGGGACTGTCGGGGCACGTCCGACACATCGGCGTCATGCGTCAGCCGACATAGGTCACCTTTCGGGTCGCAGGTGTACCGTGGGGCCGACGGAGCCATTTCGGCTTCCGAAATTGAGGGACACATAACGATGAGCGACAAGTCGCCACGGCAGAAGATGTCCAAAACCTCCGGCAAGTCGATCAAAGAGAAGCGTGCGGACAAGCACGCGAAGGCTGCTGCGAAGTCGATCCACGACAAGCTCGAGACGAAGAAGTGACGGCGACGTCGACGATAGGAATCGTCGGTACGTCGGCCAAGGAGAACGAGTTTCGCCTTCCGGTGCACCCTGCGCATCTGGCGCGGATCGCGCCATCCATCCGGAAGCGGATGACCCTGGAACGCGGCTACGGACAGCGCTTCGGCTACGTCGACGACGATCTCGTCGGCTTGGTCGGCGCGATCGCGGACCGATCAGACGTCATCGCCGAATCGGATGTGGTCGTTCTTCCCAAACCGCAACACTCGGATGTGGAACGGATGCGCGAGGGAGCGGTCCTTTGGGGCTGGCCGCACTGTGTGCAGGACGTCGTGGTCACACAGATCGCGATCGATCGGCGGCTCACGCTGATCGCGTTCGAGGCGATGAACCACTGGACGCTCGACGGCTCCGTCGGGGTTCACGTCTTCCACAAGAACAACGAGCTCGCAGGCTACAGCTCAGTGCTGCACGCTCTCGCGTTGACCGGATCGACCGGAGACTACGGTCGTCGCCTGCGAGCGGTGGTGATCGGATTCGGCGCGACAGCTCGCGGTGCGGTCACTGCTCTGAACGCGCACGGCATCCACGACGTCCATGTGCTGACCAACCGGGACGTCGCCGCTGTCGGGTCGCCTATCCACTCCGCGGCGATCACGAGGTTCGATCACGACCGGCAGGCGCCATACCTCAGCCACGTCGTGACCGACCGCGGCCGGACCCCTCTCGCGCCGTTCCTCGCCGAGCGTGACGTCATCGTCAACTGCACGCTGCAGGACACCGAGCATCCGCTGGTCTACGTGATGTCCGACGACCTGCACGCATTCCGTCGCGGCACTCTGATCGTCGACGTCTCGTGCGACGAGGGGATGGGGTTCGAGTGGGCGCGTCCCACCACGTTCGACGCGCCGATGTTTCAGGTCGGGCACGGCATCGACTACTACGCGGTCGACCACAGTCCGTCGTACCTGTGGAACTCCGCGACGTGGGAGAACAGCGAAGCCTTACTGCCGTTCGTCGACACCGTGATGGCGGGTCCGGACGCCTGGAACGGCAACGAAACGATCAACCGGGCGATCGAGATCCGCCGTGGTCACGTGCAGAATCCGAACATCCTGTCGTTCCAAGGCCGTTCGGCGGTGTATCCGCATCCATCGGTCAGAGGGTCCGACACGTCTCCGGGTGACGCCCTTGGTTAATCGTCGCCATGTGAGACGAGCCAGTCGAGGAGGGGCTTCGTCTCCCGCCAGTGGACGCGGATATTCTCGACGAGTTCCGGCGTGTGGATCACCTCGTCGAACCCGTAGTCGCGCATCACGCTCATCGTCTTGTGACGGAGCAGGTGGATTCGGGGGTGGTCTTTGTCCCACCCGCGCGGAGCTGTTTTGAGAGTGTCGCCGCCGAACTCCCATCCGCTCTTCTGAAGTCTCGTGACGATCTTCTCCAACTCGTGCCCGTGCCGGTCGTGGTCGATCGACTTGCGGATCGCGGTCAGCCGCGTCGGCGAGGCCTCGTAGAAGCCTGCTCCAACGCGCAGTCCCGGCGCGCCGATCTGTACGTAGTAGCCGGTCGACGGCGCCACCGCGACGTACGCGCCTTGGTGAGTTTTGTACGGCGACTTGTCTTTTGAGAAGCGCACGTCCCGGTTCGGGCGGAAGATCTTCGCCGCGCCGAATTCGTCCGCGAGCTCCTCGGTGAGTGCCGCCATCGGTTCCGCAACCGCGGTTCGGTAGGTCTCGCGATGCGCTTCCCAGTACGTCTTCGAATTGTCGAGTTCGAGATCGTCGTAGAAGTCGAGCGCGGCTTCGGGGAATCCGGTGAACGGCATGGAAGACAGCCTATCGGCCGGAAGACAGTATTCTCCCTGGGTGCATGTCCGATGGGTGACAGCACAGAGAAGGAGCGAGGAAGATGTCCGACGAACTGCTTCCGTGTCCCGCATGCGGTGAAGCGTTCAGTTATGAGCAGGGCGCGCTTCTCGTGTGTGGAATGTGTGGCCACGAGTATTCCGCCGATGCCATTGCAGACGGTGACGGAGAGACGACGGCAGAGGTCACCGACGCTGTAGGCAACGTTCTCGTCGACGGCGACACGGTGACCATCGTCAAGACCATGAAGGTCAAGGGCGGCGGTGGCGGTGTCATCAAAGTCGGCACCAAAGTGCGTGGAATCCGTTTGATCACCGACGGCGTCGGCGACCACGACATCGACGCTACGGTCCCCGGGTTCGGGAAGATGCAGCTCAAGTCGAGTGTCGTCAAGAAGGTCCTATAGGACGAAAGGGCGACATCGGGCAGTGAATCGTCGTAGGGTGAGGTCAGGTCGGGACCGACATCGAGGGGACACGGTCGTGAACAGAATCATTCGAGGAATCACCGTCGGCGCGGTCGCTTTGGGCGCCGTAGCCTTGGCGCCAGCGCCTGCTCAGGCGGCGCCCGTGGTGCCGTTTCAGATCCAGCCGGCGCCGTTCGGCAATCCGAACGGCAGCCTCGATGTACCGCCGATCCGTTGTGGTCTGGTCCGGGACAGCGTCGGAGTCGTCACCGTCACCGGGACGAGGCGCGATCGCTGGGGCTGCATCCCGCGGGCGTCCGTCTCGTGGATCAACCTGTCGACCGGGCGGACCGGGTCGGCGAGGCTCTCCGCAGGACTCAACGGCCACGTGCCGCAGGCGCGCCTCGTGACCGGCCGCGGTCAGGTCGTCCTGACTCTCGGTTCCGCGGGCGGCGTGATGACGCCCGGCTTCGCCACGATCGCGGCCTAGCGAGTCACCTGGTCGTGGAGTCTGACGGGCCACTGCGCAAGATCGGACGGCGTGTGCGCGACGCTCAACGTCGCTGACGGAAGCAGGTCGGCGAGTGCATGCGCCGTCGACAGCGGGTGCCCCGGATCGTCGATCCACGCCAGGATCGACGTCGGGACCGAAATCCCTGCGATGGTGTCCGGAGCGGGGAGGTCGCTCAGCGCCGCGCCCCGGAACACGGCCGGAAGCAGGTCCGCGCGGACGTCGGGAACAGTCTCGTCGACCCCTGTCAGTGCCGGCGGTTGGGGGACGGCACGTCCGGCGTCGATGAACGCGCCGATTCCGTCGGCTTCGATCCGGTCGGCCGCCGCGCGGTAGTCGTCGGCGATCACGGACCGGGTGTCCCATGCGGTCGGCGGAATCATCAACGTCAGGCCGGAGAATCTTTCGGGATCAATCGCGGCGGCATGAAGCAATGTCCCCGTGCCCATCGACGGACCCACGCCGTGCACACGTTCGCCCGGGAACCACTCGTCGAGCAGGCGCAGCAGATCCGATGCCAGGGCAGGCCAGCGGTAGTCGTCGGGAACCGCGCGCCCGGTGGACCGGCCGTGAGCACGCGCGTCGTATCGCAGCAGGCGCGTGCCGCTCAGCCCTCGCCCCAGATCCAGGCCGAGGCTGCGGTCTCGTGCCCGACTCGACGTGAGCCCGTGCAGTTGGACGACGGGCCTGCCGTGCTCGTCACTGAACGAAACGTCGAGGTCTGCGCCCGGCACAGGGAACGTCGGCATGGGATCCTCCTCGAGTTGCGGGCCTGGAGATGATGGGTAGCGTAGCGCCATGAGGCTCACGAACATCGGGCACCTCCGGCTACCGTTCGGGCGACTGTTCGGATACGACGTCGTCGTGTCCGACCCGGGGGCCGAGCTGCAGGTCTCGTTCGACCAACGCCGCCACGTCGGGGCGGGCGACCGCCCCGGTTCGTGGATGGCGTTGTCGTTCCGGCTGTCGAGCCTTGTGCCTCGAGATGAACTCGCCGCTGCGTGGCTCGATGTGATCGCACGTCACGGCACGCTGCGGTCGGTGTTCGTTCCGGGACCCGACGGGCCGCACCTGCACGAGGTCGAGGTCGGGGCCGGGAGCTGGGTGGAGCACCGGATAGGCGCGGGCCAAGCCGTCAACGAAGTGCTCCGCGCGGTGTTCGACGAATACTGCACGCCCTACTCCCGCCCGTCACACCGGATGTGTGTGCTCGAGACCGCGACCGGGCCGACGGTTGTCGTCGCCGCGGACCACTCTCACGTCGACATGTGGTCCATGCTGGTGATCGTCCGCGACCTGCTCGCGTCACTCGGCGGCCACCCGCGCGACGTCGCACCGGCGTTCGTCGACCACACTCGCGCGTTGATGGACCGCCCGACGGCACCGGACGACGTTCGTGAGCGCTGGGCGCAGATCCTGTCCGACAGCGGCGGGACGATGCCGCGGTTCCCGCTGCCGCTCGGGTCACCGGTCATGCATTCCGAGCGGGTGGAAGTGCGCGACGTGTTCGACGTCGACGAGAGCGCCGCATTCTCGGCACAGGCGCGCACCGACGGAGTGTCGACTCTCTCCCTCGCTGTGTCGGCGATGACCGAGGTGACGCAGACCCTCGCAGGCACTCCGTTGCGCGCGGTGTTCCCGGTGCACAGCCGATACGACTCCTCGTGGCACGAGTCGGTCGGCTGGTTCATCACCAACTCCGTGATCTCGTCCGACGATCCAGATCCGACTGCCGCGGCAGCGGCGGTCCGTGAAGCCGTCCGGCTCGGGTCATGGCCGCTGAAAGACGTCCTCGAACCGTGGGGAGGGGACATGCCGGAGGCCCCCGGGATGTTCGCGATCTCGTGGCTCGACCTGCGACGGCTTCCCGTCCGGATCGACTCGACGAGCATCGACGCCCAATACGTGGGCGCGGTCATCGCGACCGACGGAGTGATGCTCTGGTTCATCCTCGACGACTCCGGTCTCCACCTGCGTTGCCGGTACCCCGACACCGACGAGGCCAGAGCCGGTGTCGGCGGCTGGCTCGACGCGCTCGTCGCGCGACTACGGGACAGCGCTCACTCCTCCGCGGGAGACGTGCTGCACCTCGGGGACAGGACGTTCCGCGTCCAGCGAGCCGTCCGCGCCGACGTTCCCGCGATCGTCGCGTTGTTGGCGGACGATGAGATCGGCCGGACACGAGAAGGCGCCGAGGTCGAGCGCTACGAGGCGGCGTTCGACGTCGTCGCCCGCGACAGTGCCCACTACCTGGCGGTGGTGCGAGACGACGAGCGCATCGTCGCGACGATGCAGCTCACGGTGATTCCCGGATTGTCTCGAGGCGGCACCACCCGGCTGCAGATCGAGGGTCTGAGAGTCGCTCAGGCCGAGCGGTCCCAAGGTCTCGGCTCGGCGATGCTCGACTGGGCTCGCGCACATGGAAGCGCCCACGGCGCCCGCCTCGTGCAGGTGACCACCGACGAGGCACGCGACCGGGCGCGAGCCTTTTACGCGAGGGCGGGCTTCCGGTCCGACCACGTCGGCCTCAAGCTCGAGTGGTGATGTGGCAGCGATACGGTCTTCTGGTGAGGAGAGTGTCGGTTGTCGGAGCATCTGGGTCCGGGAAGTCGACCGCCGCGCGGCGGCTCGCGAAGGCTCTGGAAGTTCCCTACATCGAGTTGGACGCGGTGTTCTGGGGACCGGAGTGGACCCAGGCCGACCCAGAAGTCTTCCAGGACGGCGTGCGACGGGCGATCGCCCCGGACGCCTGGGTCGTCGACGGGAACTACCAGAGTGTGGTCGGACGCCTCGTGTGGGAACGCGCCGACACCATCGTGTGGATCGACCCGCCTCGATGGCGGGTAATTTGGCAGTCGGTCAGCCGGACGGTGCGGCGGGCTGCGACGCGGCAAGAGCTGTGGAACGGCAACCGCGAAGGGTGGAGCGGTCTGGCTTTCTGGCGTGGAGACGAGTCGATCGTCCGGTGGGCGTGGGACTCGTACTCGCGCACCCGCGCGCGATATGCGGCGGCGATATCCGACCCGGCGCACGCGCATCTCGATTTCCATCGTCTGCGCACGCGGCGCGACGTCGACGAGTTCGTCGAGACCGTCCGCCGATCCCGTTCCGGTGATCAGCCCTTGGCCGGGTCGTGACCCGCGGACTTCACGACCACATCTCCCACCTCGAGGGAGTCCCACAATTCTCGCGGAACTCGCACTTTGAGGCGTCCTCCGCCGTCGAGGTCGACGATCAGCCGTCGGTACAGCGCCGAGCCGTCGAGCAGCGCTCGTCGTTTGGCCGCCACCGTCCCCCGCCATGCTTCTGTCGTCATGAAACACCCCCGTCATATGTCTGGACTACAACTACAGCCGAGGCTAGACGAAACGGTCGCTCGGCATGGGGAGTGACGGGCGCAACACCGTCTGCGAGTAGATTCACTCGCGCTGCACGCTGAGCCTGCGCGGAAGGACATCGATGACCACGACCAAGTACGACGACTCCACAGTCGACGAGGGTTACCAGCGGGGACTGACCTCTCGTACCGTCCAGATGATCGCCATCGGCGGCGCCATCGGAACCGGCCTGTTCTACGGGGCGGGCGGCGCCATCGAGAAGGCGGGTCCCGCGCTGATCCTCGCGTACGCCGTCGCGGGTCTTGCGGTCTTCATCGTGATGCGAGCGCTCGGCGAACTGATCATCTACCGACCCGTGTCGGGCGGCATCAGCGAATACGCGGACGAGTTCCTCGGACGGTTTGCGGGCTTCAGTCAGGGATGGACCTACTGGGCGGTCTGGACCACCACGTGCATGGCCGAGATCACCGTCGCGGGCAAGTACGTCAACTACTGGTGGCCTGCGATTCCAGTTTGGGTGACGGCGCTCGTCGCGTTGATCGTCCTGTTCGGGGCCAACCTGATCTCCGTCGGGCTGTTCGGTCGGGCCGAGTTCTGGTTCTCCGCAATCAAGGTGACGGCCATCCTCGGCATGATCATCATCGGCATCGGAGTGCTCCTGCCCATCGCCGGTCTCGGTCCCGACGTGGGGCCTTCGGTCACGAACCTGTGGAACAGCGGCGGGTTCTTCGCAACAGGGTTCACCAACGCACTGCTCAGCCTGCAGATCGTCATGTTCGCGTACGTCGGCGTTGAGCTCGTCGGCGTCACCGCGGGTGAAGCCGAGAATCCCCGCGTCACCCTGCGCAAGGCCATCAACTCCGTGCCCTTCCGTATCGGCATCTTCTACGTCGGCTCACTGATCGTGATCCTGTCGGTCCGCAGCTGGAAAGACTTCCATGCCGGTGAGAGCCCGTTCGTCGCCGTCTTCCAGTACATCGGCATCCCCGGCGCGGCCGGCATCGTCAACTTCATCCTCCTGACCGCGGCGCTGTCGTCGTGCAACTCCGGCATCTACTCGACCGGTCGAATGGTCCGCTCGTTGGCTCAGCGCGGCGACGCCCCGACCGGTCTCCAGAAGCTGTCGAGCCGACAGGTCCCGCTGGCGGGCATCGTGCTCAGCGCCGTCGTCATGGCACTCGGTGTGGTCGTGAACGTGATCGACCCGGAGCACGCGTTCGCGTACATCACCGCGGTGTCGACCGTCGGCATCATCGTGGTGTGGGCGACGATCATCATCTGCCAGATGATGTTCCGCCGGAAAGTGGCCGCCGGGCTCCTCCCGGAATCGGACTACAAGGTCCCGTTCGCCCCGTACACGACGTGGGGGACGCTCGTGTTCTTGGCACTCGTCGTGGTCCTGCTGTTCTTCGATGAGGACGGGCGCATCGCACTTCTGGTCGGCGCCGTGTGGTTCGCGCTTGTCGGGATCGGATACGCCGTCTGGTCGCGCACCGGAACGGCGCACGACGCGGTCGACAAGACTCTGCACTGATCGGCATGGACTGGAGCATTCCGAGGTCGGCGGCGGGAGTCGTCCTTCTCCTCGGGCTTGCGGAGGCATCCGGCGTCGAACCGACCGCCTGCCTCGCAGGCACCGGGCTGGACGCCGCCGAGTTGCGCCGGGCGGACGCCGAGGTGTCGCCCCGGCAGGAACTCACGGTGATAACCAACCTCGTCGACGCGGTTGACGACCCGACCGGACTCGGCGTCACGGCGGGTATGCGCTATCAGTTGACGACGTATGGCATGTTCGGGTTCGCGCTGCTCAGCAGCCCCACGCTGCGCAGTGCGATCGACGTGGGGCTCCGGTTCCTGGACCTGACGTTTGTGTTCTCCCGCATCCGGCCGGTTGAGACGTCCGACGGTGTCGAACTGCTCCTCGACGCACCCGACGTCCCTGAACGGTTGCGGCGATTCGTGGTCGAACGCGACGCCGCAGCAGTTTGCGCCATCCACCGCGATCTCACCGGCGGCCCCGCGCCCGCCGTGCGGATCGGATTCGACGAACCGGCCGACAGCGCGGCCTACCGGGCGGCGTTCGGCGCGCTGCCCGACTTCGGTGCGCCCGAGACCGTGATCGCGATGTCGGACGAACAGCTCGACGTGCCGCTGCCGCGCGCGGACACGCACGCTGCAGCACTCGCTCAGGCGCAGTGCCGAGAGATCCTGCGCTCGAGGTCCACGCGGTCGGGTCTGGCCGGACGAGTGTTGGACCTGCTGTCGGGCGATCCCGCACATCCGCCCACGGCGGACGACGCGGCACGCGCCCTTGCGATGAGTCCGCGCACATTACGGCACCGACTCGCCGCCGAAGGGACGTCGTACCGCGATCTGTTGCAGGAGATGAGGCGCCGGCTGGCCGAGGAGATGCTGCTGTCGGGTCGGCTGACGGTGGGGGAGACGGCACAGCGGCTGGGATACGTCGAGGTGTCGAGCTTCTCGCAGGCATTCCGTCGGTGGACCGGCGTCGGACCCGCCGAGTTCCGTCGGCAGCGGACCTGATTGCCGAAACGAGTAACAAAGGTGCCGTCGGGCACCTCCCGTCCGGCAGCCGCACCGCTATAGCGTGATGGTGCACACACCACTTCGGGAGGACAGAAACGTGGCACACGGAACGTCGCCGTCGATCGCGATCATCGGCACCGGATTCGGCGGCATCGGCATGGCCGCCACTCTCAAAGCCGACGGCCACGACGACATCGTCGTATTCGAGAAGGCCGACGGTGTCGGTGGAGTGTGGCGCGAGAACGAATACCCGGGCGCCGAATGCGACGTCCCGTCGCACCTCTACTCGTTCTCGTTCGCGATGAAACCCGACTGGACGAGGCGATTCGCAGGCCAGCAGGAGATCCTCGGATACCTCGAGGACTGCGCCGACCGACTCGATGTTCGTCGACACATCCGCTTCCACACCGAAGTCCTGTCAGCCGCTTTCGACGACGACTCAGGGCAGTGGGTTCTCGAACTCTCCGATGGCCGACAGCATCGGACAGACATCCTGATCGCGGCGACGGGCCAACTCAGTCGCCCGGCCTATCCGCGGATCGACGGCCTCGACGACTTCGCAGGAGAGATGTTCCATTCGGCCACGTGGGACCACGCCTACGACCTGAATGGCAAACGGGTGGCGGTCATCGGAACCGGCGCATCGGCTGTCCAGTTCGTGCCGCACGTCGCCGAGAAGGCCGCAAGAGTGGAGTTGTTTCAGCGCAGTGCGCCACACGTCCTGCCCAAGCCCGACTACCCGTACGCGCGCGGTGCGGTGCACGCGTTCCGCACTGTTCCAGGATTGCTGCGGGCGTCCAGATGGGCGACGTATGCGACCCTCGAGCCGCGCGCGTTGGCGTTCATGGGCTTCAACAGGCTGATCAAGCCGTATGAGAAGCGGTACGAACGAATGATGAACCGCCAGGTCGTCGACCCGGAACTGAGGGCCAAACTGACGCCGACCGATCCGATGGGCTGCAAGCGGATCCTCATGTCCAACGACTATTACCCAGCGCTGACCCGGCCGAACGTGGACGTCGTCACCGAGTCAATCGAACGGATCGAACGCAACGGTGTTGTCACCGCCGACGGCGAACTGCACGAGGTGGACGCGATCATCCTCGGCACCGGATTCGCGGCCACCGAGTTCCTCGCACCGATGACGATCACCGGTTCGGGTGGCGTCGACCTCAACGACGAGTGGCGCGACGGGGCGCACGCCTACCTCGGGCTCAGCGTGACGGGCTTCCCGAACTTCTTCATGCTGTACGGGCCGAACACAAATCTGTCGCACAACTCGATCGTGTACATGCTCGAGTCGCAGTTCTCATACGTGAGTGGGGCCGTCGACGCCCTCGCCCGCAGTGGGGCGCGATCGATGAGCGTCCGTCGAGAGGTCCAGTCCGAGTTCAACGACTCACTGCAGAATCGTCTGGCCAAGTCGGTGTGGGCCGACGGCTGTCACGGCTGGTACACGACGGCCGACGGTAAGAACACTCAGAACTGGCCCGGTTTCACCTTCGCGTACCGAAAGGCCACGAAGACGTTCGACGTCGACCACTACGACGTCGCACACTGACAAGACAGACGAGCGGCGCACCCCGGGAGATCAGGGTGCGCCGCTCGTCTGCGCGTTCGTCTTTCAGATCAGATGACCCCCACAGTCATTTGATCTCTGAACGCATGATTCGGTTCACACCGAAAGCCAGGGGTAGAGCGATCCAGATGATGAACGCGACGACGATGTGCATCCACTCCGAACCGGTCGGCCAGTTGCCCTCGAGCAGGGGCATCTGAGCCTGGTTCACGTCGATCCAGTCGAGGAGGTTCTCCCGAACCCACGGGATGACTCCGCCGATGATCTGCAGGACAGTCGGAACGATGAAGTAGACGACGATCGCTGCAGGCGTGTTCAGGAACAGCGCGGCGAAGGCGAAGCCCATCAGAACGCCGATCAGCATGCCGAGGATGCCTGCGAACAACGAGACTCCGGTGATCTCCCACGAACCGGCGGGATCGGAGTAGATGAGGCCCCCGATGAGGTTGGCGACGGCGCCGAGCACAAGTGCGACGACGACAGCGGCGACGGCCGCGATCATCACAGCGACGAACTTGGCTGCGACGATCCGTTCGCGCCGAGGTTCCATCGTGAACGTCGTCAGCGCATTTCGCTGACTCCACTCACTGGTCACCAGGAGGATCGCCATGACGGGCAGCAGAAACGCCATCGGCGCCGTCATGAGGTTGAAGAGATTGTCGAACGTCACGTCTTCGGGGTGACTGCTTCCGACGATGAGCACGACCACGGCGATGATCGCCGCGATCACCGCGATCGAGATCGACAGCCAGAAGCTGGCGCGGGTGTCGACGAGCTTGCGGAGCTCAACCTTGACGAGTCGGGACAGGGGGATCCCCGAGCCGCCGGTGACGGGGGCGGGGGCTGCGGCAACGGACATCACTGGACTCCCTGTGTGCTGGGCTGTTCGCGCTGGGTCTGCTGGGTGAGCTGGAGGAACATCTCCTCCAGGCGCGCACCGTCGCCGCCGCGCAGTTCAACAAGATGGACGCCGGCGTCGAGGGCGATCTTGCCGACCACCTCGGGCGTCTGCTCGACGGCGAATCCGCCGTCCTGGCGGTCATGGAACGCGACTCCCGACGCCTGAAGAGCGGTGCCGAGGTGATTGCGGTCCGCGCCGCGGACCACGGCGCCGGTACCCGCGAGGAGTTCCTCCTTGGTGCCCTGCGCGACGATTCGGCCGTGGCCGATGACGACCAGGTCGTCGGCGATGATCTCGATCTCGTGCAGCAGATGCGACGACAGCAGCACGGCGCCACCACGGTCCGCGTACTCGCGGAGCAGGGTGCGCATCCAGTGGATGCCTGCCGGGTCGAGGCCGTTGGCTGGCTCATCGAGGATGAGGACCTGCGGATCGCCGATCAGCGCATTCGCGATGCCGAGGCGCTGACGCATGCCGAGCGAGTAGTTGCGGACGCGCCGGCTCGCCTCCTCCTGGGTGAGGCTCACCATGGCGAGTGCTTCGTCGACACGTGACATCGGGGCGCCGATGGTCATGGCCGACAGTCGGAGGATCTCCGCTCCGGTGCGCCCCGCGTGCTGAGCCGATGCGTCAAGCAGGACGCCGACGTGCGTCGACGGGTTCGGGATGTCGTGGTAGGCGACACCGTTGATGGTGGCCGTTCCGGCGCCCGCGGGCGTGAGGCCGGTGATGATGCGCATCGTCGTCGACTTGCCTGCGCCATTCGGTCCGAGGAAGCCAGTCACACGGCCCGGCTTGCAGGTGAACGACACATCGTCGACGGCGACGAAATCACCGTAGCGCTTCGAGAGGTTCTTCACTTCGATCATGGCTTCAATACTTGTCGGCCGGATGCGTCGCCACATCCGCCTACAGGATCGAGTCGTCTCATCCGAAAGTATGAGGCGCTTCTCGACCGCCGCACGGCGCGCGAGGTCGACGGGCGGGGATAGCCTGGCAGTCGTGCGCCCAGAGGACTATCAACCGACGTTGAACTGGTGGAGTCATACGTGGCGTGTGCTCCTGGTCCTGATCATCTCGGGAGTGACATGGGCGCCGCGCATGGAGTACCTCTGGGAGAACCGCCGGTGGGCTTTCGCCGCCGACATCCTGATCGGTGCGGTGGCGTTCGCCGCGACCTTCGGTGCGCGCCGCTCGCATCCGGTCGCGGTCGCCACGTTCACGAACCTGGCGGGGATCGTGTCGTCGACGGCCTCCGGGCCGGCCGCGCTCGCGCTCGTGTCGCTCGCCACCCGACGCAGGTGGCGGGAGATCGTCCCGCAGCTCCTTTTGACCGTCGCGAGTGCTGCCGCTTCGGAGTACCTGCTGAAGACCCCCGACGAGCCGCCGACCACTCTGGTCGACATCGGATTCATCAGTGTGGCGATCGGGTTGGTGATCGCGTGGGGAATGTACGTCGGTTCGCGCCGAGAACTCCTCGCCAGCCTGCGGCTGCGTGCAACGCTGGCCGAGGCTGAGCAGCACTCGAGAGTGCGTGAGGCCCAGGTTGGGGAGCGGGCCAGGATCGCGCGCGAGATGCACGACGTCCTCGCGCACCGGATCTCCACGGTGAGCATGCACGCCGGAGCCCTCGCGTTCCGCGACGACCTGTCAGCCGAGCAGGTCCGAGAGACGGCGCAGACCATTCAGGAGATGTCGCACCTTGCGCTCACTGAGCTGCGCGAAGTGCTCGGCGTCCTGCGCGACGGCCCGGGCGACGCCGATCCGGAACCGCCACAGGCCACCGTTCCCGACCTGCAAGAACTGATCGAGGAGAACCGGCGCTCCGGAATGCGGATCGACGTCGACTGCGACGCCGACCTGGCCGGTGTGCCGTCGGCTCTCGGGCGAACGCTCTACCGATGCGTGCAGGAGGCGCTGACCAACGCCCGTAAACATGCACCGGCCAGCCGTGTGCGCATCGCGATCTCGGGAGGTGTCGGCGACGGCATCGACTTGCGGGTGGTGAACCCGCTGTCGCTGGCCGCTGTCGCCGTGCCGGAGTCGGGATTCGGGTTGGTCGGCCTGGCCGAGCGAGTCGCACTGCACGGTGGAACGCAGTCGACACGGACGGTCGAGCGAGCATTCGAACTGAGGGTGTGGCTACCGTGGCAGGGGTGAGAGACGCCGATGCCGCAGAGGCCGCCAGCCGGATCATGCTCGTCGACGACGATCCGCTCGTCCGGTCGGGTCTGCGGTTGATGCTCGGTGGATCGGACTTCGAGATCGTCGCCGAAGCGGGTGACGGACGTGAAGCGCTGGAGCTCCACACGGCCCACCCCGTCGATCTGGTCCTCATGGACTTGCGGATGCCCGTCCTGGACGGGATAGCAGCGACGTCGGAGTTCAAGAAACTGCTCGACCCGCCGGCCGTGATCGTCCTGACAACTTTCGACGCAGACGATTACGTCGTGAGGGCGCTGGCTGTCGGCGCCGACGGGTTCCTGTTGAAGGACACACCGCCCCGGGACATAGTCACTGCGATCAACAACGTCTTGTCGGGGCAGCCCGCACTGAGTCCGTCGGTGACCGCTGCCCTCATCAAACAGGTCGTCGACGGTCGCGGCGACGACAGAGCGGGCCGCGCCGAGAAGGCGATCGGGAATCTCACTGAACGCGAGCGCGACGTCGCGATCTGCCTCGCGAAGGGCGCGTCCAACGCCGAGATCGGCGCCGAGCTGTACATGAGCGTCCCGACCGTGAAAGCGCACATTTCTCACATCTTCGCCAAGCTCGGTGCGGCCAACCGCGTTCAGGTGGCGATTTTGCTGCACGACGCAGGCCTGGCCTGATCAGCTGAACGCGAGGGTTCGTCAAAACTCAGTACTGAGATCGAACACGGAGGGAATATTGCCCTCGAGTTGTGATTGCAGTACTGACTTTTGAATCATCTCGATCGCCTGCGGTGTGCGAGCGCGGTGCCTGTCCGGCCTGGTGATCGACAGGATGTCGGCGAGCACACCGTCCCAGTCGTAGAGGATGTCGTCGTAGGTGAGTCGAAGGACCAGCCACCCGTCGACGACTGCTCGGCGATCGCGGTGATGATCGCGTTCGTAGTCTGCGCGGCTCGCGTGGTGCAGGACACTGTCGCATTCGACCAGCAGGCGACCGACGCGGAGGTCGGCGTGACCCACGCCCTCGACCGGCGGTTGGACCACAACGTCGAAACCCGCAGACCGCAGGCGGACTCGCACGATGCTCTCGGTCCCGGACTGCGAGCGGCGGTCCACCCAACGTAGGCGGCGGAGCACCTCCGGCCCGGGCCTGCCCATCGCAGCGAGAAGATCGGAGACGTCGGTTCCGGTCGAGTTCAGGTAGGAGTCGCAGACTGCGACCCACTCGTCCAGCGGGAGGCATCCCACGGCATAGAGAAGGGCGACCGGCAGCGGGTCGACGGGTTCGCGAGCGGACCGAACACATCCGGTCGGCGGACGGCACGCTGGATTCTTCCCGCTCAAGTTACGACTGCGGCGCAGATGCAGCCCGTTGTGGCCGGGAGGAGTCCACAGCTCGTGGAACCTGAGCGCGTCGACACAGGTCAACACGCCGCCGTCCCGAACCGCAGATGCCGTACGGGCATCGTGATTCGCTGCCGCGAACCATCCCCACCGCAGTTGTGCCAGGTCGCCGGACAGAACAGCGCGACGAATCGTCTCGCGATCGAATCCGAGTGCTATGAGCTCAGCCGCGGGGTAGACACCTGAATCCCTCATACAAGGTCAGACGCAGCGGCTGGATGTGCGGTTCCCGCGGCACGCCGATTCCCCTGAACTCGCTAGGCTGGACCTATGAAACCCGGCGACACCGCACCCGACTTCGCATTGCCCGACCAGAACGGCGACGAACGACGACTGTCGGACCTCCTGGCAGAGGGGCCGGTAGCGCTCTTCTTCTACCCTGCCGCGTTCACGCCGGGCTGCACCAAAGAGGCCTGCCATTTCCGCGATCTCGCCGCCGAGTTCGCGGCCGCCGGAGTGCAGCGCATCGGGATCAGCCGCGACGACGTCGCGAAGCAGAGCGACTGGACGGCCAAGCACGGGCTCGATTACCCGCTGCTCGCCGACGTCGACGGGGCGGTCGCCGACGCATACGGAGTCCGCCGCAGTGGACTGTTCGGCGCGGTCGGCATGCCGACCAAGCGCACCACGTTCGCCATCGGGCGAGACGGAGTGATCGCCGACGTCATCGCGTCGGAGGTCAACATGAGCGTTCACGCCGACCGTGCACTCAAAGCACTCGGATGATCCTCCGCGAACCAGCGGGGCCGGAGGAGTACCCGGCGATCGTCGACGTCTGGCGCAGCGCCGTCGCCGCGACGCACGACTTCCTCGCCGCGGAGCATTTCGCCGAGATCGAACGCGCCCTGCCCGGAGATTATCTCCCGAACGTGACGCTGACCGTCGCCGACGACGCGGATCGGATCGTCGGTTTCTCGGGTGTCGCAGAAGGACGGCTCGAAATGCTGTTCGTGCACGACGACGTCCGCGGGACGGGAGTAGGGACGCTGCTGCTCAACGACGCGGTCGTCAGGCTCGGCGCCACTGAACTCGACGTCAACGAACAGAACCCACAGGCCGTCGGGTTCTACCTCGCCCGCGGCTTCACCCAGACAGGTCGGTCAGAGCTCGACGGCGACGGGCGCCCGTACCCGCTGCTCACGCTCGAATTCGCTCCCTAGGCCGGAACAACCGGACGTCCGGCTCGCGCACGGTCGGGGTCGGGAACGGGCACCGCGGCGACCAGCGCCCGGGTGTAGTCGGTGACCGGAGCGTTGAACAGTTCGTCGGCCCACCCCGTCTCCACGAGCCGTCCGGCCTTGAGAACGGCCACTCGGTCGGCCACCTGCCGGACCACAGCGAGGTCGTGACTGATGAACAGCGCGGCGAAACCGAACTCCGACTGAAGATCGGCGAACAACTCCAACACCCGAGCCTGCACGGACACGTCGAGGGCGCTTGTCGGTTCATCGGCGATCAACAGCTCGGGATTCGCCGACAGCGCACGGGCCAACGCCACACGTTGCCGCTGGCCTCCGGACAGCTCATGAGGCAGTCGACTGGCGAATGACGTCGGCAGTTGAACCGCGTCCAACAATTCGGCGACGCGCCGAGCACGTGACGGACGGTCGCCGATCCGCCCGATGTCCAGCGGTTCGCGGATCGACTCGGCCACCGTGAACCGCGGGTTCAAGGACGCTGTCGGGTCCTGCGGGACAAACGCGATCCGACGACGCACCGCACGCAGCGCCGCGCCGGAGAGTGTCGAGACGTCCTCGCCGTCGATGAAGATCCGGCCTTCGGCGATGGGCAGCAGCCCGCCGATCGCGCGACCGAGTGTCGTTTTGCCCGAACCGGATTCGCCGACCACGCCGAGCACCTCACCGGGTGCCACGTCGAGCGTCACCTCGGACAATGCAGTGTGCGGCGCCGCCCCGAAGCGTCCCGGATGACGGACGGTGACGGCGTTGATCTCAAGCACCGGGGCGTCGATCTCTGCCGGCTGCGGGTCGACTTCGTCGGCCGGGCCGACGTGCAGGCGGGGCACCGCTGCCAGCAGTTGCCGGGTGTAGGGCTCGCGGGGCGCCGCGAACAGGGAGCGGACGTCGGCGGTCTCGATCGTCTCGCCGAGCTGGACCACGACCACGCGATCGGCGATCTCGGCGACCACCCCGAGATTGTGCGTGATCAGCAGGATGCCCGCACCCGTGCGGTCTCTCAATCTGACGAGAAGGTCGAGGATGTCTCGCTGCACGGACACGTCGAGGGCGGTGGTCGGTTCGTCGGCGAGGAGCAGAGCCGGATCGCCTGCCAACGCGAGGGCGATGACCACTCGTTGCTTCTGGCCGCCGGAGAGCTGGTGCGGGTAGTAGCCGACTCGTGTCTGCGGGTCCGGAATCTCCACGACCTCCAGCAGTTCGACCGCGCGCCGCTTGGCTTCGGAACGGGAGAGCGCCGCGTGCCGGGTCAACGCCTGTCGGAGCTGCCAGCCGACGGTCTGGACGGGATTGAGCGCGGTCTGCGGTTCTTGGAACACCATGGCGACGCGGCTTCCGCGCACAGCAGTCCACCCACGTTCGTCCAGGTCGAGGACTTCGACTCCGTCGACCTTCACCGAACCGGTGGAGACGGCGTTCTCGGGCAGCAGTCCGATGGCGGCTCGTGCCGTCATCGTCTTGCCGGAGCCGGACTCCCCGACGAGGGCGACGATCTCGCCCGCGTCGACGTGGAGGCTGATGCCCGCGACTGCGGGACGGGGATAGTCGAACCTCACGTGGAGGTCGGTGACGTCGAGTACGCGTGACATGGTCTTACAGACTCCTTCGATCGGAAGAGATCGACTGCGCGATCAAGTAGAGGCCCAGGACCAGGGCGGAGACGACGATCAGCGGTCCGATCGAGATCCAGGGATTGGTCTCCAGGTAGCCGTTGCCCGCGGCGAGCAGGCCGCCTAGCGACGGTGTCGGCGGGACGACGCCGATGCCGAGGTAGCTGAGTGCGCCGCCGATGAACACGCCCAGCGACAGTGACAGCGCGAACTGCACACCGAGTGCCTCGACGGAGTTCGGCAGCACGTGACGGAACAGGATCCGGCCTGTGCCTGCACCGCTTACCCGAGCCGCTTCGACGTACGGCTGCTCCCTGATCCGCAGGACGGACGTGCGGACCAGTCGACCGAAGACAGGGATCTCGGCGATGGCGATGACGACGCCGACGGTCACCGCACCGGGCTCGAGGATCGCGACGAGCGCGATCCCGAGGATCAGTGCGGGGAAAGCGAGGATGACGTCGAAGACACGCTGGACCACACCGTCGGCTCGCCGGAACGACACGCCGAGCAGGCCGATCAGAGTGCCGACGGCGGCGCCGATCGGGACGGCGATCGCGATGATCAGAAGATCGACGCGGATCCCGGACAGAATGCGTGAGGCGACGTCGCGGTTGACGTCGTCGGTTCCGAACCAGTGCTCGGCGCTCGGTGACAGGAGATAGGCGCCGTCGATCTGCTGGTCAGGAGCGTAGGAGACGAACAGCGGTCCGAAAAGGCCCGCGAGAATCACCGCGAGCACGAGGACTGTGCCGAGGAGCCCGGACCCGTGGACGAGGCTGCGCCACAAAGGCACCCGCGCCGGGCGGGCGTCTCGGTCGGTGGGAGTCTCCGGGATGAGGCCGGGGTCGAGGTCGACGGCAGAGCCGTCGACGACCGGGACAGTGGTGGTCATGCGGCACCTGCCAATCGGATTCGGGGGTCGAGCCATGCGTGGACGATGTCGGCGGCGAGCTGGATAAGGACAAAAACTGTCACCGACAGCAGCACCAGGACTTGGACGAGCGGATAGTCGCGGGCCGAGATGCCCTCCTCGGTCAGCAGTCCGAGCCCGGGCCAGCCGAAGATGGATTCGACGAGTACCGCGCCGCCGAGCAGCGCACCGACGATGAGGCCGAATGCGGTGATCGTCGACGGAAGTGCATTGCGCAGCGCGTGTTTGAGGACAACGTCGCGGCGGGATGCGCCGGTCGCGATCGCGGTGACCGCATACGGTTGTGTGAGCTCGGACTGCAACGCCTCGGTGAGGAATCTGGCGAGCATCGCTCCGGCGGGCAGCCCGAGGGTGAACGCGGGCAGCGCCAGGTACTGCGCGGTTATCCACAGATCATCGGTGAGACCGTTCGGCGGCGTGCCGCCCGCCGGAAGCAGCCGCCAACGGACGCCGAACAGGAAGATCAACACGATTCCGACGACAAATGTCGGGAGTGCGATGGCGACCGCATTGACACCGGTCAGCAGCGTGTTCAGCCAGGTGGACGGTCGTATCGTCGCCGCCAGGCTGAGTGCGAGTCCGAGGGCCACCGCGAAGACCGCTGCCGCAGACGTCAGCACCAGCGTGTTGGTCAGGCCGAACGAGACCAGGTCGCCGATACTGCCGCCCACCTGGTAACTCGTTCCGAAGTCGAGGGTGAGGACGGAGCCGATCCACGCGGCGTACTGCACGAAGAACCCTCGATCGAGGCCGAGGTCGTGACGGATCGCCGCGAGGTCTTCCGGGGTCGCGTCCGAGCCCGCGAGTGCCGCTTCCGGACCGCCGGGGATGAGTCGAAGGACGGCGAAGATGAGCAGCGACGCAGCGAACAGGACGATCACTGCTGTCGGGATCCGCCGGAACAGGTAGCCGGTCATGTCATGACCTCCGATCGGGGTTGGTGAGGCTCGTGCCGGCGAAATGGAATTGGACTCGACGATCCCAGCCCACGTCCCGGACATTCGGCGATGCGGTCGCGTGCTGGACGACTACGCCGATCTCAACGAGGAACAGTTCCTTCAGCCACACCGCGTCGAGTCGGCGGTACGCCGCGATCGCCTCGGGCGACGACGGATCGGCTGTCTTCCACGCGGCATCCGCCGCCGCCGCGTAGTCGGCGTCGACGAAGTTCGAGGCGTTCTTCGCCGCGTTGAACGGGTACGCCGACACGGCGAGGGTCGACGGTGTGAACTGCGCAAACGCGTGCTCGAGGATCCACAGCCCGGAGAACTCTCCGCCGATCAGCTTCGACGAGTGCACTGTCGGGTCGTTGGGCACCAGATCGACGGTGATTCCGACGTCCTTGAGGTTGCTCTGCACTATCTCCGCGACGATGCGCGAGGTGCCGCCCTGCGACGAATAGTCCAAGTCGATGGGTGGCACGGGCGGCAGACCGGCGAGAATGGCCTTCGCCTTCGACACGTCGCGGGTGAACGTGTGGTTCGCGGACGCGTCGTAGGCGGGCGACGTCTTGGGCCACGGCAGGTTCACCGGATAACCGGCGCCCTGGTAGACGTCGGTCATGATCCGTTCCCGGTCGACCGCGAACGCGATCGCCTGGCGGACGCGGCGGTCGGCCAGCGCGGAGTTCGCAACGTTGACGCCGACGTACACTTCGCTCTCCGCGCCCGTGAACTCGATGTCGCGGAACCCGTACCTGCTGGTGGCGAGTTTCTGATCGTGTGACGTCAGGCCGATCGGGTCGACGACGTCGAGTTGCCCGGTCCGCAGCCGCGTGTACAGCGACTTCGGGTCGTTGCCCTCCACGAAGGTGACCTTGTCGAGGGCGGGCGAGCCGCCCCAGTAGTTGTTGTTCCGGACAAGCGTGACGCGGGCGTTAGGTGTCCAGGACGCGAACTCGAAGGGCCCGGTCCCGTTGAACGTTCGGCCGGCCTTCAACCCGTCGAGCGTCTTGGCATCGATGATCGGCGCTGAATCGAGGAGATCGAAGATGTTGCCGACCGGATGTGCGAACGACAGAACCACTCGGTGGGGATCGGTGACGTCGTAGCGTGTGATCGCGGCCGCAGTCCGCTTGAACTGCGGCTTCCACGGACCGGCGAGATAGGCGAGGAGCGACTGCTGCACGTCGGACGAGGTGAACTCGCGGCCGTCGTGGAACGTGACATCTCGGCGGAGGTTCAACGCGAGGGACAGACCGTCGGGCGCCAGGGTCCACCCGGTCGCGAGCGAGGGGCGAGGGGTCAGTGAGGCGTGGTCGAGGGTGATGAGGGTGTCGTACACGTTGGCAACGATGTGCCCGTTGAGACCGCCGGTGCCGATCTGCAAGAACTTGGCGGGGGATAGGTCGCCGAGCACGCCGACACGGAGTTCACCGCCGCGCACCACGGGACCGGAGCCGGTGACCGGTCCCTGCTGTGCGTCGACCGCACTGCGGCAACTGCTGAGCCCGACCACAGCGATCAGGGCTAGGAGCAGTGCCCACAGAGTGCGGGCGAACTGATGTCGGAACATGTCGGGGTCTGCTTTCTCGTTGAATTCTTCTCGCACCGCTGTCGGAGGATGCGGTTGGCAATGAATGATTCAGCAGAGCATCGCCGAAAGGAGCACTTCCAATCACGCCGATTCAAAGTTTTGACGGTGCGCTGGAATATCGGGAATGGTGCTCGAATCGGTGCCTGCGGCGCCGACGACACGTTCGGACACTGCATGAAAGGCCACGAAGTGACGAGTGGAATTCCCGACTACGCCCGCGGATACGACGACTTCGGGGGGACGGTGGGACGAACCACATCTGCGTCGACGCCGTGGTGGCCGGCCGAAACGGAAGGCGGTCGGCGGCCCAACATCGTCGTGGTGCTCATCGACGATCTCGGCTACTCCGACATCGGTCCCTTCGGCGCCGAGATCCCGACACCCAACATCGACCGGATCGCGGACACCGGGTATCGGCTGAGCAACTACCACACGACTCCGGTCTGCTCGCCCGCCCGAGCGGCGTTGCTGACCGGCGTCAATCCGCACCGCGCGGGGTACGGCAGCGTCGCCAACTCCGACCCAGGGTTCCCGGGGCTGCGCCTGGAGCTGGCCGACGACGTCTTGACGCTGCCGGAGATCCTCCGCGAGTCGGGGTACGCGACGTTCGCCGTCGGCAAATGGCACCTCGTCAGGGACGCCGACATGAGTCCGGGACGATCCAGGAAGTCGTGGCCCCTGCAGCGTGGTTTCGACAGCTACTACGGTTCGCTCGAAGGACTCAACTCGTTCTTCCATCCGAATCAGCTGATCGCCGACAACTCGGTGGTGGACGTCGACGAGTACCCGGAGGGCTACTACGTCACCGACGACCTCACTGACCGAGCGATCGGGCAGGTCAAAGCGTTGCGGGCCCACGACGCGGACAAGCCGTTCTTCCTGTACTTCGCACACATCGCGATGCACGGTCCCCACCAGGTGAAGGCCGCCGACCTCGACCGACATCGTGGCCGATACGCCCAGGGGTGGGACGAGGTGAGGCGCAGACGCTTCGCGAAACAGGTTGGCGACGGGCTCTTCGAACCCGGCACCCCGATCCGGGAGCGAAACACCGAACCCGGATACGACGCGCCGCCGTGGGACGACCTGTCGGACGAGGAGAAGAACCGCTACCAGCGCTACCAGGAGGTGTACGCGGCTCTGGTCGACAGTGTTGATCAGAGCGTCGGGCGGATCGTCGACCTTCTCGACGACCTCGGCGAACTCGACGACACGATCATCGTCTTCACCTCCGACAACGGCGGCACGGCCGAGGGCGGAGCGGAGGGCACTCGTTCGTACTTCAGCCAGTTCGTCCATGGGCCGGTGCCACCGGACTGGGAGCGCGACGTGCCCCACGACGAGTCTCTCATCGGTTCACCTGAACTCGGAGTCCACTATCCGCGGGGCTGGGGCCAGGCCTCCAACACCCCGTTCCGGTTCTACAAGGGGCAGACGTTCGCCGGCGGCGTCCGGGTTCCGTTCGTCCTGTCCTGGCCGGGCGGTCTCGCGAGAGCGGCCGACGACAACGGGGTACGGCGGCAGTTCGCCTACGTCACCGACCTCGCGCCGACCCTGCTCGACCTCGCCGGAGTCGGCACACCACGGACTAGACACGGAGTCGACGTGATCGAGCGGGACGGCGTGAGCATCGCCGAGTTCCTGCGTGAACCCGACACGGCGTCGCCGAGGACTGAGCAGTACGCGGAGTTCGGCGGCCACCGGGGCTTCTACCGCGATGGATGGAAGCTGTTGTCACTGCACGCCGGTGATCCGGCCGACGTCGACCGTCCTCGATGGGAGCTGTACGACGTGCGCTCCGACCCCGCCGAGACCGTCGACGTCGCCGCCGATCACCCGGACGTCGTCGCCGAGCTGGCCGCCGCATGGGACGAGGCCGCGTGGCGCAACACGGTGTTCCCCCTGTTCGACACGGTCAGTGACCAGGTGAGACGCCGCCCGGCCGAAGCCGAGCGGTTCGCATCGGACGTCCGGCTCCTCCGCGGCACACCGACGCTCGAGCGGTACCGGTCCAGCAGACTGGTCGCCTACCGCGACTTCGAGGTCACCGTGGAACTCCGCGATTGGACGCCGTCGGACGAGGGCGTCCTCGTTGCACACGGAGACGTCCAGGGCGGCTACCTGCTCGTCGTCGAGAACGGAGTGCTGAGCTTCGTCTACAACGCCTACGGACGGCTCCACCGGGTGTCCGGACCTCTGCCGGAGCGGCCGGAGGCCGTGACACTGCGGGCTCGGGCATCCGACGACGTCCGGTGGGATTTCACGGTGGACGTGACCGCCGCCGGCGTCGAATCGCGGGTCGCTGAACTCGAACGAGTGGTGCAGCTGGTGGGGATGGCGCCGTGGACCGGCATCTCCGTGGGACTCGACGCGCGAGGCGCTGTCGACACCGACCTGCGCGCACGACGCGGTGTGTTCCGAGCTCCGGAGTCGCTCGTCGCCGTCACCTACCGGCCGGGGCAGGTCCGCGTACCGGAACCGATTCGGCGCAGCATCGATCAACAGGCGGCCGATGTCGCCGATTGACACCCACTTGCAATCACGATGATTCGATGTGTGGTGTTCACGGCCCGAGTCCGATTTCATGAGTGTCACGCATTCGCGTCGATCATCAATTCCCCCACATTTGTCCTCGCCTTCAACGGTGAAAGGAATTCAGCCATGACAATCACTTCAATTGAGAATCACACCGAGCGCGCTGCTGCGGCAGAAGGCATTTATGCCGACGCCGGGATCACGGTGGACAAGCTCGGAGAGTACATCGGCGCCCGAATCAGCGGGGTGCGTCTGGGCGGCGAGATCAGTGACGATCAGGCGGAGGCGATTCGACTCGCGCTCGCCGTCAACAAGGTGGTCGTGTTCAGCGGGCAAGAACACCTCGACGACGACGGGCAGTACGCGTTCGCACAACGCCTCGGAGAGCCGACACTGCCGCACCCCACCGTCACCTCTCGGGGCAGCCAGCTCCTGACGATCGAAGGCGCCGCCAACAGCTGGCACACCGACGTGTCGTTCGTCGACCGGATCCCGAAGGCGTCGATCCTGCGAGCTGTCACGCTTCCCGCGTGGGGAGGGGCCACCACCTGGGCGTCCACGGTCGCCGCCTACGACCAGCTGCCTGCGTCGTTGCGTGCGTTCGCGGACACCCTGTGGGCGAAGCACTCCAACCTCTACGACTACGTAACGTCGGAGCACGGTGGCGGCGACCAGGAGACCGCGCGCCGGACCGAGCACTACAAGGAGTTCACGAGTTCCGAATACCAGACCCTGCACCCTGTGGTCCGCGTCCACCCGGAGACCGGTGAGCGGAGCCTGCTGCTCGGGCATTTCGTCAAAGAGTTCCACGAGCTGAAGCCCGGTGAGTTCGCAGCGCTCTACCAGGTGTTCCAGAATCGAATCACCCGCCTCGAGAACACCTTCCGGTGGAACTGGAGCCTCGGCGACGTCGCCATCTGGGACAACCGGGCGACGCAGCACTACGGCATCGCCGACTTCGGCCAGCAGGAGCGCAGGCTGCACCGCATCACACTCGCCGGTGATGTTCCGGTGAGCGTCGACGGGGAGTCGAGCCGAATCATCTCCGGCGACGCGTCGCACTACTCGAGCATCGACGAGCCTCGGCGGCTTGGCGTTTACGCTGCCTGATCTTTGAACGAGTACCAGACGGGGCCGGTGAGCAGCCAGATGACGGTGATCGTGCCGAGCATTCCGAAGCTCCCGAACAAGGCCTCCCGCTGAGTGGAATCGGCAACGGTGTAACCGAGGGCTGCGGTGATCACTGCGGCGATGGCGACGGCGCCCAGCCATCGCCCGAAGTCGGACCACTCATGACGGGCCCGCACCGGACCGGTCGACGGGATCGGCACCGGCGCGGGCCCGTCGGCGAAGCGGTGCGCAAAACGCACATCGGCCCACGCGATCATCCGGTGCCCGAACATCAGGGTGCCGCCGAGGTAGATAGGTGCGAGTCGATGTGCGAACTCGACTTCGCCGCCCCTAGCGAGGTCGACGGTCACCGCCACCAGCAGAACGAGGTCGATCAGCGGAACACAGGCGAGGACGATCGTCGACGCACGTGTGAGTCGAGCCAGATAGCGAAGGGCCAGTCCTCCGGCGACAAACGCCCAGAAGCCGACCTCGCAGGCGCCGATGGTGATCAAAACGGGGTTCATGGATTCACCGTGCCCTGCGCACACCATGTGGCACATCCTCCGATCGTCGTCGCAGGGGTCGTACTTTCGGGGGACTCTCCGAAGTGCCGGGTGTGCTGTAGTTGGAGACGATGACGATCCGATTCCGCCGAGACAGACTGCTGACCGGGGCGAACCTGATGGCCGTCGGCACCCTTGCCGTCGGTCTGCTCATGTGGGCGGCCGGATCGTTCGTGTTCTTCACCGACGTCGACCGATATCCCTGGTACGGCAAGCTCGGCGTGCTCTCGGCGGCGTTCGTCGTCCAACTGTCCGCCCAGCGCAGACCCGCACTCGCTCTTGGTGTCATGGGTCTTCTGCTGGCGTTCGACGCGTATGCGGGGCCGTCTCTTCCGTTGTGGATCGCACTGTCGGACGTGATGTACATCGGTGTGGTCCGCGGGTCGGATCGCCTCCGACGTGTTGTGATCGTGCTCGGTGTCGTCGCCACCGTCGCCGGGGCGGTCGCCGGAGTGATCGCTGGGGGCGCACGAGCCGGTGTGCTGACCGGGCTGATCGGCGTTGCTCTCCTGCTGTCCCCGATCGGCTACGGTCTGTCGGTTGTCGCGACCCGGCGGGCAGCCGACGCGGAGAAGTCGGCTGCGGTCGCGCAGGCGCAGGCCGAGCGGTCGGCAGCACTCGCAGACGAACGTCGGAGGCTGTCTCGGGAACTTCACGACACGGTTGCCGGGCACGTGTCCGCGATCGCGATCCTGTCCGAAGCGGCGCGCGACGCCGACGATCCCGGATCCGTCGTCGAATCGATCCGCGGGAACTCACTCGCGGCATTGCGGGAGCTGCGGGCGATGATCGACCTCCTGGCCACGGACGGGGACGACATCACGACTGCCGGATGGTCGTCGCTCGATCCGCTGATCAACGCCGCCGACGCTGTCGGTTCGACAGTCACCGTGAACGGCGACGTGACCGGGATGGCCCGTCGACTGGAAGCCGTTGTCACTCGGATCGTCGGTGAGGCGCTCGCAAACGCAACCAAACACGCACCCGGACATCCGGTGACCGTTGATCTGGCCGGCACTGCCGACGTCGTGCACCTGACGGTACGGAACGGGTGGGCACGGGCAGAACTGTCGACGAAGGGACGGGGGCTGCCTAACATGCAGATCAGGGCGGAGAGCATCGGCGGGCGCCTCGACGCCGGGAAGGTGGGACAGGAGTGGATCGTGACCGCGGAGCTTCCCCGATGAGCAGCGCGACGAGCCGAGTCCGGGTGGTGCTCGCCGACGATCACGCGGCCGTGCGTGAAGGACTCCGCATGGTGCTCGAGGCCTCGGGGAGGATCACCGTGATCGGCGAGGCGGCCGACGGCGCCGCCGCGATCCGCCTGTCCGCCGAGCTGAAACCCGACGTGATCCTGATGGACGTCCGGATGCCCGGCGTCGACGGTCTGGCGGCCACGGCCGCAGTCACTGCCGCGACCGATGCGCGGGTGCTGGTGCTCACGACGTTCGGCCTCGATGAGTACGTCGTCGGCGCCCTGTCTGCAGGTGCGTCGGGCTTCCTGCTGAAAACGGCTTCCGGAGCAGAACTCGTCGACGGGACGCTGCGGGTGGCCGAGGGGGACGCCGTCCTCGACGCGGGTGTCACCAGGGCAGTCGTCGACGCCATGCGCACCCGGCCCGCACCCGCGGTTCCCGACCTCTCGGCATTGACCGACCGTGAACGCGACGTGCTCGGTGGTGTGGGCGCAGGGCTGTCGAATGCGCAGATCGCGCGGAGCCTGGGGATCGGGGAGTCGACGGTGAAGACGCACGTCTCGCGAGTTCTGACGAAGCTGGATGCGCCGTCGCGCGTCCAAGCGGCGGTGATAGCCGCTGCGGCCGGTGTGGTCTAGTTCCCGGCCGGTCCCGTCGCGGCGAGTGCACCGTAGAAGAGCAGGAACGACGTCGACGCTGCGGCGTTGAGTCCGAAGTCGCGGACGCGGACATGGGAGCCGACGGCGAGCATGAAGTAGATCGTCAGCATGATCGCAGTCAGACGCGCCAGCGCCGGTGATCGCGTGACGGATGCAAGACCGATCGCGGACGCACCCTTCACCACAGGAAAGATCCAGCGATTGGTCTGCGGGTACTCGACGGTGTCGAGGCACCGGGTGATGTAGGGAATCGGACCGATGCAGGCGGCTGCGTCGGCGGCTTGGCCGACCGCCGCGAGTTGGTACAGGCGCGGATCACGGATGAAGTCAGTCGGTGCGTTCATGTTCTGACCGTAGGACGATCGGTATTCGGCGGCAATGGTTCCTGGTGGTGACTGATCGCACCAGAAAGGGCATTGGCCTGCACGTCGAGGCTGGGTATGGTCAGGGGAGTGGCCGGATCTCGGCCCCCGGACGAGCTCACCGTACCCGGCCTGCGACAAGACGGTGTTTGTTCGAAAGGTGCTCGTCATGTCGTGGATCATTCTTGTCGTGTCCGGGCTGCTTGAAGCAGTGTGGGCCACCGCCCTCGGAAAGTCGGAGGGCTTCAGCCGGCTCTATCCGTCAGTCGTCTTCGCCGTGGCACTGGTAGCCAGTATGGCGGGACTGGCGATCGCGATGCGCGATCTGCCGATCGGTACCGCCTATGCGATCTGGGTCGGCATCGGCGCCACCGTCACCGTCGTCTACGCGATGGTCTCCGGTGACGAAGCCGTCAGCATAGTCCGAATCATGTGCATCATTGCGATCGTCGGCGGAGTCGTGGGCCTGAAGCTCGCGTCCTGACATAGAACAGCGGGCGGCCGAATCGAATTCGGCCGCCCGCTGTGTCGTCTGCTCAGTGCCCGGTGAGCTTGTCCTTCACCGAGTCGATGCCGTCCTTCACCTTGTCGGCCACTTCGGTGGCCTTCTCGCGTACTGCCGCGAGTCCCTGGTCGGCTTGACCCTCGTTCTTGAGGTCGTCGTCGCCGATCGCTGCGCCGGTGGCCTCCTTGGCGCGGCCCTTCAGATCGTCGGCCTTGTTCTGTGCGTCGTCTGCGAGTCCCATGACGTGAATCTCCTTCGATCGAGCGCTCAACCCCTCCACGGGGCGGTCGTCCGATTGGACGACACTGCCGACGCTACCGAAGGACGTCAGGTCTCGCAGCGGTCAGAATCGCCGTGGGTTCATCGCCATGCTGGAGGTGACTTCGTCAGAAATCGCCGTGAGCTGCACGAAGAGAGCGGATAGCAGTCACCAGGGCGCGTGATTGCGCAGAGGGCATCCCTATGTCGGCGAACACAGTGTTCAGCGCGGCAGTGGCGAGTTCCACACGATCGCGGCCGGTGTCGGTGATCGCGACGAGCGTCGTCCGGCCATCGGTCGGGTGGGGGCGGCGCTCGACGAGTCCCGCGTCGACGAGCCGCGCGATCGCACTCGTCGTCGAGGACACGTGCACTTGTAGGCGGTCCGACGCCTTCGAGATCGGCAGTTCGCCGTGCCGAGTGAATGCAAGCAGACGCAGAAGCTCGAACCGGGCGAACGTCAGGCCGAACGGCTTCAGCTCCTGCTCGACACGCGCCAGCATGATCTGGTGCGCACGCATGACGGACGTGACCGCCTCCATGCCGTCGGCGATCTCACCGCCCCAGCCTGCGTCCTCCCAGTTTCGTCGGGCCCGAGCGATCGGATCACGGTCGTCCCGCACAGGTCCTCCTCGGGTCTGATCGCTCACCGAGTCTCGGTCAACGCAAGGTGTCGATTATCGCACTGAAGTCGAGATGTCCGTGCTCGGTGGCGTATGCGGAGTACAGGTCTGCCGCATGCGAGCCGAGCGGCGCCGTCGATCCGGTCGCTGTGACAGCGTCCATCGCAAGCCCGAGATCCTTGTTCATGAGGGCTGTCGCGAAACCGGGCTTGAAGTCGTTCTCCGAAGGCGCAGTGGGCACCGGGCCGGGGACGGGACAGTTCGTGTGCAACGCCCAGCAGTTGCCCGTTGCACCCGTCACGACGTCGTACAGCGCTTGATCGGCCAAACCCAGTTTCTCCGCCAACACGAACGCCTCACCGACGGCGATCTGCTGGACGGCGAGAATCATGTTGTTGCACAGTTTGGCGGCCTGGCCATTGCCGGAACCGCCGCACGGCACAACCTTTCCGGCCATCGGTTCGAGCACCGGCTCGGCCGCAGCCACCGACACGTCGTCTCCGCCGACCATGAACGCCAACGTGCCCGCGGTGGCGCCCTTCACGCCGCCCGACACCGGGGCGTCCACCTGGCGCATGCCCGCCGCGAGTGCCTGCTCGTTCACGTGGCGTGCGTCCTCGACGGAGATCGTCGATGAGTCGATGAACACCGTGCCTGCAGCTGCGACAGGAAGGACGTCGCTGTAGACGGCCTTGACGATCGTGCCGCTCGGCAGCATCGTGATGACCGCGTCCGCACCGTCGACGGCCGCCCGCGCCGAGTCGACGGGCTCGACCCCGTGCTCGGCCGCGTGCGCGAGAGCGGCCTCCGACAGATCGAATCCGACAACTGAGTGCCCCGCGGCGATCAAGTTCGCGGCCATGGGCCCGCCCATGTTGCCGAGGCCCAGGAATGCGACTCGCATTGTCTGCCCTCTCGTTTCACTCGTCCCGTTCATCTGGTCTTCTCCTTGGTGACGCGGGCGGCCTCGGCGCGGCCGATCACCATCCGCATGATCTCGTTGGTGCCTTCCAGGATGCGGTTCACACGCAGATCGCGGACGATCTTCTCCACACCCGTCTCATGCAGGTAGCCGTATCCGCCGTGCAACTGCAGGGCCTGGTCGGCGATGGTGAAGCAATGCTCGGTGACGAACCGCTTCGCCATCGCACACAGCTCCACCTTGTCCGGGTCGTCGACGTCGACGGCCTCCGCGGCACGCCACAGCATCAGTCGTGACGCTTCCAGGTTCATCGCCATCTCCGCGATCGTCGCGCGAATCGTCGGTTCGTCGATCAGCGGTGCCCCGAACGCCTGTCGATCGGCGACATATTTGAGGGCCGCGTCGTACGCCGACTGTGCGCCGCCCAACGAGCATGCGGCGATGTTCAATCGGCCGCCGTTGAGCCCGTTCATGGCGATCGAGAAGCCGGTGCCCTCGCCGTCGACGCCGCCGAGCACGGCGTCGGCCGGGACTCGAACGTCGTCGAAGATCACTTGGGCGGTCGGTTGGTTGTGCCAGCCCATCTTGGCCTCCGCAGGCCCGAACGACAGTCCGGGCGCATTGCGCTCGACCACAAACGTCGAGATGCCGCGGGCGCCCGCATCGCCGGTGCGGGCCATGACCACGTACACGTCCGACACTCCGCCGCCGGAGATGAACTGCTTGGATCCGCGCAGCACCCACTCGTCTTCGTCACGCCTGGCCGATGTCGACAGCGCTGCGGCGTCCGAGCCCGCGCCCGGCTCGGTGAGGCAGTAGCTCGCCATGAACTCCATCGACGCCATCTTCGGAACGAAGCGTTTGCGCTGTTCATCGGTGCCGTAGGTGTCGACCATCCAGGTGCACATGTTGTGGATCGACAAGTACGCCGCTGTCACCGGATCGGCTTTGGCGAGCTCCTCGAAGATGCGGACGCCGTCGATACGGCGCAGTCCGGAGCCTCCCACGTCCTCGCGGGTGTAGATGGCCGCCATGCCGAGCGATGCGGCCTCGGCCATCTCCTCGACGGGGAAGTGTTTGGTCGCGTCCCACTCAAGGGAGTGCGGTGCCAGGCGTTTGCGCGCGAAGTCGCGCGCCGTCTCGACGACGATGCGGTCGTCGTCGTTCAGAACCGGGTAAGGCATTGCGCGGCGCTCAGTTCATCGTCGGGATGGAGAACTCGGCGCCGTCCTTGATGCCCGACGGCCACCGTGACGTGACTGTCTTGGTCTTCGTGTAGAACATGATCGACGCAGGTCCGTGCTGATTCAGATCGCCGAAACCGGACCGCTTCCAGCCGCCGAACGTGTGGTACGCGACGGGCACCGGAATCGGGACGTTGACCCCGACCATGCCGACCTGGACGCGCGAGGTGAAGTCGCGAGCCGCATCGCCGTCTCGGGTGAAGATCGCGACACCGTTGCCGTACTCGTGCTCCGTCGGCAGGGCCAGGGCCTCTTCGTAATCCGCGGCGCGGACGATGGTCACGACGGGGCCGAAGATCTCGTCGGTCCAGATCGACATGTCCTTGGTGACGCGGTCGAAGAGGGTGGGGCCGAGGTAGTAGCCGCCGGAGATGTCGACGCCGTTGAACTGCGCGTCGTCGCTGCCACGGGTCCGACCGTCGACGACGAGCTCCGCGCCCTCCTCGACGCCCTGGCCGATGTAGTTCTTCACGCGCTCGAGTGCGGCCGCACTGACGAGCGGACCGTAGTCGGCGGCGGGGTCGTGGCTGTGGCCCACGCGCAAGGCCGCGATGCGTTCGACGAGCTTCGCGCGCAGTGCTTCGGCGGTTTCCTCACCGACCGGCACGGCGACCGAGATCGCCATGCAGCGTTCACCCGCGGAGCCGTAGCCTGCACCGATGAGGGCGTCGACCGCCTGATCGAGGTCGGCGTCCGGGAGGACGATCATGTGGTTCTTGGCGCCGCCGAACGCCTGGCTGCGCTTTCCGTTCGCGGCGCACGTCGAGTAGATGTACTGCGCGATGTCGGAGCTGCCGACGAATCCGACGGCTTGAACGGTCGGATTGTTCAGGAGTGCGTCGACGGCGGTCTTGTCGCCGTGCACCACCTGGAACACGCCGTCCGGGAGTCCGGCCTC
This sequence comes from Gordonia sp. PDNC005, assembly GCF_016919385.1. NCBI lineage: Bacteria > Bacillati > Actinomycetota > Actinomycetes > Mycobacteriales > Gordoniaceae > Gordonia > Gordonia sp. PDNC005. The sequence goes on along the minus strand of NZ_CP070351.1, from coordinate 2,618,773 downwards.
GGTGAACAGTTCCGCGAGGCGGACCGGGACGGAGGGGTCGCGCTCGGACGGCTTCAGGACGAACGCGTTGCCGCAGGCGAGCGCGGGGCCTGCCTTCCAGAGCGGGATCATCGCGGGGAAGTTGAACGGAGTGATGCCCGCGACGACGCCGAGGGGTTGACGCATCGAGTAGACGTCGATGCCGGTGCCCGCGCCCTCGGTGTATTCGCCCTTGAGCAGATGGGGGATGCCGATCGAGAACTCGATGACCTCGATCCCGCGCTGCACGTCGCCCTTGGCGTCGGCGATCGTCTTCCCATGCTCGGACGACAGCAGCTCGGCCAGCTCGTCGATGTTCTGGTTGACCAGGTCAACGAAGCGCATCATGACGCGGGCTCGGCGCTGCGGGTTCCACGATGCCCATTCGCGCTGCGCGACGGCGGCCGAGGCGACAGCGGCGTCGACGTCGGCAGTCGACGCGAGCGGGACCTGCGCCTGCACGGCGCCGGTGCTGGGGTCGTAGACGTCGGCGGTCGCGCCGGTGCCCGCGACGCGTGCGCCGTCGATGTAGTGGTCGATGGTGCGCAGATCGCCCATGTGAAACAGCCTCTCGTACATCTCTCCAGGTGGTCACGATCACCATAAACTTGGATGTCCAAGTAATGCAATAGGTTGGACGTCCTAGTTTCTCTCCAGTGAGTGATCCGGTCGTGTCGGCCTGCCGCCGATCAAGTCGGCCCACCAGCGCTGAAGGGGGCCCCACCTGTGGTCGAACCGGTCCAATCGGCGGCGGGCCTGGTCTCTCCGGGGTTCGTCGTAGCGGATGCGGGCCCACAGTGATCCCGGCCTGGCCAGCCTGATCGCGGCGATCCATGCGACTGGCGCGACGAACACGCCGACCACTGCCGTCGGGTACTTGCCTTTCAGTGCGGCGATCGCCACAGAGATCAGATTGACGGCCAGGTACACCATGAGTGCGTACCGGATCCACACGACGGTTCCCGAGAGGCCGGGCACGCTCGCGGGAGACAGGCCCACCACCGCGAGGCAGAGACACGCGGCCGCCAATGTCGCCGCGCCGATGGACATCTGGCCCTCTTCGCTCCAGTACACGTCTCGCAGGCGAAAGATCATCGCGAACTCGTCGAGGACAAGTGCCGAGCCGCTTCCGACGGCGAACGCGGCGAGGTACGCCCAGACGGACAGTGTCGGCGCGCCGACCGCGGTGAGCCCACCGCCTATCACCATCACCACGCCGGGTGTGGAGTGGTGCAGATGGACGCCGTCGATGTTGATGTTTCCGAAGGGGCCGACGCCGGCCCGAATCAGCCGAGTGACGATTCGGGTGATCAGGAATGTGGCCACGAACGCGATCAAGGCGAGCAGGAGAGGGCCCTTGCCGCCGTGGATCACTTCGTGGCTCCACCACCAGTTGAACCAGTGCATGGATACATCCTTCTCGGACGAACCTATCGTCGGGGCGGTTCCGTGCCGAATGCCCTCGCTCCGGCGAGCGTGTAGGCGACCGAATTGGCGACGAACTGATCGTCGAACGTCCGATTGCCCAGGAGTGCGCGCATGTAGGCGGGGGCGACGAGGGTTTCGATGACGCGATACGGGTCGGCGGTCGAGGGTAGTTCTCGGCGGAGGACGGCCCGTTCCACGATCACCGACGACGCTGCGAATCGGCCGCTGAAGAACGCCGTACGAGCCTGGCTGACTGTTGCCTCGTCGTCGAGTGCGGCCGCGCTCCGGACCACTCGGATCACTTCCGGCCTACTCAAGAGGTCGACGACTTGTGTCAGCAGGGCACTCAGATCGCCTACGAGCGAGCCGGTGTCGGGGATCGGGTTATCCGTGTCGGCGAGTCTGAGCAGTGCGGCGGCGGTCAGGTGATCGGTCGACGGCCACCTTCGGTACACGGTCGTCTCGGCGACCCCTGCCTCCTGTGCGACGGCGCGCATCGTCAGCCCGGTGCGTCCGCCGCTCAGTAGGAGTTTCAGGGCGGCGGTTTCGACGGCCTCCTGCACTCGCGCGGAACGCCCACCGGTGCGTCGGGTGGGTTGTTTGGTGTCGGACACGAGTTCCATTCTTGCGGGATCGGGGGTTGACGCCGTGAAATGACGCGCCTAGCGTTGCTTAACGATAGTTAATCTAGCGTTAGGGATGAAATGGATCAGCCGCGTCTCGAGATCACCGCAACGATCAACGGTCGGCAGGTGTCTCGCGCCGACGTCCTCGCCTGGGAGGACAAGCGAATCGACGCCGCGGCGAAGAAGCTCGGCGTTCCGGTGCCGGAACCGATGCCGGTCGGTGAACGTCGTGAGGCCTGGCTGCAGACCAAGCGGACTCTCGGTGACGACGAGATACTCCGCCGACTCGCGCGCGACGCCCGGATCGCCGACGTCGTCGGACGCGCGCAGGCATCCCTCAGTCGGCGTCGGCGCATCTGCGTCACCGAACTCGAGGTGCCGGGCGGCACGGCACAGCAGTTCGCCGACTGGTTCACCGAGATCACGTTCTCCTCGAACCAGGACGCGATGGAGCGTGCCTGCCCGGACCACTTCGTGCTCCGCATGACAGATGGTCGACAGCAGGTTCTCGAGACGAACGGGGGCAGCCCGTTCGCGGCTCTCTTCGACATCGACTATGACGACGTGTCGAGCCTGGTCACGCCGATCGACGCGCGGTCTCCGGTCCGGCTCGACGGTGTTGCGCTCAGTTCGACGGGCCGCCCGATCGGCGGCGTCCGTCACCAGTTTCGCGACACCGACAACGGCGTCCATGCGCGACTGCTCGTCGAGTTTCCGCTCCCGATGCTGCAGACCGTGATCGCCGGGCACCGGTGGCATCTCGCCTGCGAGTTCTCCAACTGGTTCGAGGCCGCGTTCGCCGGCTGAAGCCTCCCGGCTACCTGCCCGACCAGTTCGGCGGGCGCTTCTGCACAAACGCCATGATGCCTTCGCGGGTGTCTTCGCTGACCAGGACGGTGTTGAGGACGTCGAGGCTCTCCCGGACCGCGGTCACTGTGTCGGGTTCGGCGTCGGCCCGAGCGATCGTGCCGATCGACGAGCGGACCGCAACGGGCGACGCAGCGAGAATCTCCTCTGCGACGGTCCGCGCGAGTTCGAGCACCTCCCCGTGCGGAGCGACACGGGAGATCAGGCCGTGGGCGAGCGCGTCCGCAGCGTCGATTCGGCGACCGGTGAGGATCATGTCGCGGGCGAGTGCGGGTGGGATGACCCGAGGAAGACGGACGAGGCCGCCTGCGGCGGCGACCAGGCCGACCTTCACCTCGGGCAACCCGAACGTGGCCTTCTCGTCGGCGACGATCACATGGCAGGCCAGCGCGATCTCCAGGCCTCCGCCGAGGGCGAGGCCGTTGACTGCCGCGATGATCGGCTTGGGCAGGTGAGCGCGGGCGGTGAGACCCGCGAAGCCGTTCTCCGGCATCGACAAGCCGCTTCCGCCCGCGCTGGCGGCGAGGTCGTTGCCCGAGGAGAACGCCTTGTCGCCTGCGCCGGTGAGGATCGCGACCCAGAGGTCGGGGTCGGCGAAGTAGGCGTCGAAGACTGCGTCGAGTTCGGCGTTGGTCGCCGGGCTGATCGCGTTGCGGGAGTCGGGACGGTTGATCACCACTTCGAGAACATGCCCGTCGCGTCGGACGATCAGGTCCTGGTACTCGTCGGAGAACCCGATCGCGGGCCGAGGATGGCGGTCGTCCAGCTCGGCACGGGTCGCCGTCACGATGTTCCGGGATGCCGACGATCGCGCGTGCACGGTCTGCCCGATCGGATCGCCCGGTCCGGTCAACAGGTCGAGCAGAGCGTCGCCGTCGGCGGTGGCGATGAATCGTGTTCCGTCGTACAGCCGTCCGATCACGGTTCCCGCACGGTCGTCACGGTCGGGATTGAGGACGGTGAACGTCTCGATCGTCGCGCGCCCGTCGGCGTACCGGCTGATCTCCACCCGTGGCGCCACGTCGAGTTCGGCCTGCACGGCATCCGAGGTGGAGGGCCCGAGACCTCGAGGCGTCGTCGAGTAGACGCCGACCGAGTACTTGCTCATCACCCCGCCGTTCGCGGCGACCAGCCCGAAAGAGCCGGGTGCACGCCGGGATCGGTCGACGATCTCGACGATCGCGTGCATCGAGTAGTTGTTGCCCGGGCCGCCGAAGTAGGGGAGACCGCCGGTGACTGTCAGGCCGCGCGGATCGTCGGCCGCCAGGCCGAGAGAGTCGGCGGCGTTCGAGACTGCGATGGGGAAGCAACTGTACAAGTCCAGAGCGCTGACGTCGTCAACGCCGATGCCCGCCATCTCCAACGCCGCATCGAGCGCGGCTGCCGCAGCGGGGGACCGGGACAGGTCGGGACGTTCGAGCAGCGGCGGTTCGCGCAGGTCGGAGTAGCCGTGCAGGAATACCCACCGCGACGGGTCGATGCCGGCTTCTGTCGCGGCTCCCACCGACATGAGGACCACTGCGGCGGCCTGATTGACCTGGTCGCGGGAGACGAGGCGTCGCGTGTAGGGGACGGAGACGCGCCGGTTCTCGTCGGTCGGGGTCGCGAGATCGTCGGCCGAATGGACATGTGTGCTCGCCGAATGGGGATTCGCCTCGGCGACTCGTGTCATCGGCGCGAACAGCTCGCTCATGTGGGTGGCGTACTCGACCTGCGACATGCCCAGCCGGTGGCGGCGAGCGTTCTCCAGCAGCGAGTACTGCGCGATGGGGATCACCACCCCGTGCTTCACCTCGTCGATGGAAGTGAGGCCGGCGATCTGGTAGCCGCGGTCCTCGAGCTGTCCCTCGAGACTCTCCGTGAAGTCGGGACGTTCCTCCTGTTTGAGGGCCGCGCGGACCGTCGACATGACCTCCGCTCCGAACAGCAGCACGGCATCGGTGCGGCCCGCGCTGATCTCCGTGGCGAACTCGGTGACCAGATGCTGCGGACTCTGGCCGCCGGTGACCTCTTCGACGGCCCGGCGGGGCGTCATCCCGATGCGGGCCGCGACGGCACGTGGCATGTTGTTCGGCCGACCCAGCGGAGACGACGACGCCGGACTCGACTTCTCGAACGACCGCACAGCGGCTGCGACGTCGATCAGTGCCGCGACCTGCGCGGTGTTGATCCCGGTGTCGGCGAACGCGGCACGGACGGCGTCGGCCGCGAGATCGGCCTCGCCGAGTCCTCGGTAGTCGGCATCGCCGAGACGTTCGGACGCCTGACCGACGCCTACGATGACGGGTGTGGCCGGATCGATGTCGCCGGCGGTCGTGATTGCCATGACGCTACGTTCCCACGTTGCCATTGGCTGATGGCATTCAGGTAGTGGTGGAAGGGATCCCGATGTTCTCCATGGCGCCAGCAGACGCCGCGATGTACTGGTCGGGACGGGGCACCGCGAACGACCAGTTCCTGCTCTTCGCATTCGATCGCAGTGGAGAGTCGGACATGGTCACGGAGCTCCGGCGTCGAGCCGCAGCGATCGCCGATCTGCACCTGGACGTCCGCACTGTGCCCGGTGATCTCGACTTTCCACGCTGGGTGCCTGCACCGATCCGAGATGACGCGATCGTCGTCATGTCCGGTGACGATTGGCCTGCTTGCCTGGCCGCCATAACAGGACTCCGTCCACTGCACGAATCGTCAGCGCTGTGGCGGGTGCACGTGTTCGACTCTGTCGCGGGTGTTCCACGGGTCGATGGGCCGGGGCGTGTTGCCGTGCTGCAGATCTCACACGCGGTGGGCGACGGGCGGCGCGTGTCGTCGATCGCTCGGGCGCTGTTCGGCGGCGAGCCCGCACCGTTTCTACGGGACGAGTCCGTCTCGGTCGAGGACACTCGACTGGCGGCCCTGCGCTCCGGGGCGTTGATCGGGGCGCATCTGCTGAGTGCTACGGTCCGGGGCATTGCGGTCTGGGCGGCGGCCGACGAACCCGGCAGGGGACGCGCCGACGTTTCGCCGACACGAGCGAACGTCCGACCGGGAGGAATACGGGAGCTGCGGACACTCACGCTCGATGCAGCCTCCCTGCGGGTGGCTGGGCGATCCACGACGGTCGGGGTGCTGGTCGGCATAGCCGAGGTGCTTCCGCATTTCTTGAATGCGCCTCGCCGCGACGCGTCGGTGGAGCTGACTGTCGCGTTCAACGACGACAGAGATCCACCGGCACGCAACAACTTCCAGACCGTGGGCATCGGTCTCCATGCCGACGTCCGAGACCGTGACCGTCGCGCGAGGCTGATCGCAGACGAGATCCGCGCCGCTCGTGTTCGGGTGTCGTCGGCTGTTCGGGCCGCCTCGCGCCGAGCCGCAGATTCTGCGCCCGCCGTCCTCGCAGCCACGGCGGCGCGGCTCGGTGCGGATGGGCCGCCACCCGTGTCGGTGGCAGGTTGGGCGGTGGTCTCGGCGGTGCACAGAGGGGCGGCCGACCTGACGCTCGGCGGAGGATCGGTCAAGTTCACCGCCGGATTCCCCGCTCTGTCGAGCGCTCACAGCCTCACTCACGGAGTGCACCGGATCGGTGACACAGTCACGCTCTCGGTCAATGCCGGCGGCCCGATCACTGATGGAGTCGACGACTACATCGCGTCGTTGGCCAGTGTCTTCGATGAGCTCGCACAGATCCCGACCGACGGGCCATAAGTCGGCGTATGGTCGGGCGCATGACGTCTTATGTGACCGCGAACCCGTCCACCGGCATCGTCGAGAAAGAGTTCGAGACGCTCTCGGACGACCAGATCGACCCGATCCTCGAACGTTCCGCCGCCGCTTATCAGTCGTGGCGAGCCACATCGATCGACGAGCGCGTGGCGGTGCTGCGAGCGACTGCTCAGGCCTACCGTGACCGCTCCGCCGAACTCGGTGCCGTGATCTCGAAGGAGATGGGCAAGCCCTTGCCGCAGGCCGGTGGTGAACTCGCCCTGACCGCCATGATCTACGACTGGTACGCCGAGAACGGCCCGGCGCTCCTCGAGACGAAGCAGCTCGACCCACAGGGCGCCGCGGAGTCGTCGGTGACGAGTGTCCCGGTCGGTTCGATCCTCGGCATCATGCCGTGGAACTTCCCGTATTACCAGGTGGCGCGTTTTGTTGCCCCGAACCTGTTGCTGGGCAACGTCATTGTGCTCAAGCACGCACCGATCTGCGCAGAGTCGTCTGCGCTGATGGAGCAAATCGCGCATGCTGCGGGCACACCGACTGACGCGTACATCAACGTTTACGCCACCAACGAGCAGGCGGCGACGATGATCGCAGACCGCCGTATCCAGGGCGTCTCGCTGACTGGCAGCAGTCGCGCGGGTGCCGCCGTCGCACAGATCGCAGCGAGCAATCTGAAGAAGTCGGTGCTCGAGTTGGGCGGGTCGGACGCGTTCATCGTCCTCGACAGCCCGGATGCGCGCGCAGCGGGCGCGCAGGCCGCGGGCATGCGCATGATGAACGCGGGCCAGGCCTGCAACTCGCCGAAGCGCTTCATCGTCAAGGACGACCTGTACGACGATTTTGTCGCGGGTCTCATCGATGGTGTGAATGCGTTGGCTGTGGGTGACCCCTCAGATGCGTCGACGTTTGTCGGGCCGCTGTCGTCCGTCACCGCCCGGGACGAGGTGGTCCGTCAGGTCGAGGAGGCAGTGAGCCAGGGCGCGACTCTGCACACTGGCGGTGCAGCGCTTGATGGTCCAGGAGCGTTCATGTCGCCCGGCGTGATCACCGGTGTCACCCCCGACATGAACCTGTACAGCGAAGAGATCTTCGGTCCGGTCGCCGTCGTGTACTCGGTGTCGGACGACGAAGAGGCAGTCGCCCTGGCCAACGACGTCGAGTACGGCCTCACCGGTTCGGTCTGGACGTCCGACGTCGAGCGCGGCAAGGACATCGCCGAGCGCCTGGATGTCGGCAACGCGATGGTCAACGAGCATGGCACGTCGCTGCCGGGCCTCCCGTTCGGTGGTGTGAAGCAGTCGGGTTACGGGCGCGAGCTCGGCCAGTGGGGTCTCGGTGAGTTCGCCAACGTGAAGCTCCGCCGCGTCGCCAAATAGATGTTGTCCTGCCTTTCGACTCGCAGAACTTCCCTGCTCCTTGAGCGGAATTGCCCTCCTGCTCCTTGAGTGAGCTTTGCGAGTCGAAAGCAGGCGACGATCTACGTGGAGCAGGGCATGGCGGTGTCCCCGCCTGACCAGCTCAGGCGGGGTTCCGGACCACGTCGATCCCTGGTGGGGCCGGCGGTCCGGGTGGTGGGGCAGGGATCCTGCAGGAGAGCCATTTCTCGACCGCTGATCCGGACTTGGTGGCACGCAGTGCCGGGAGCAACTTCTCCGGCTGGAGCGAGTGGTTGACTTTCCACGGCTGGTTGGAGCCGGTGGGTCGCCATCCGACCCGGCCTTTGAAGGGACCGGTGGTGAGGATGGTGGTCTCCCATCCGTCGGGCGTGGTGGAGACGCTGCGGTTATGCCTGCCGCAGGCCCCGCCCAGATGATTGATGTCGGTGGGGCCGCCGTCGTGCCAGTCGGGCATGTGATGGGCCTGGGTCCGTGACCACGGGGTGGTGCAGCCGGGTGCGGTGCACCCGCGGTCCCTTCCGAACAATGCCAACCGTTGAGCCAGTGACGCCAGGCGGCGGCCACGCCCGAAATACAGGATCTGCGAGGACTGGCCCTCGAACACTTCGAGCCATGGGGTGGCATCGGCTGCGATGTCCACAAGATCAGCGACCGGAAGACGCGTGCCGGTGGCGGTGACCGCAACACCTGCCCGGTTTTCGAGGTCTTCGAGCGATGCGGTGACCACCAAATGCGAGGGGAGGGCGACGGAGTCGCCGAGGGCGCCGTTGGAGAGGAGGTGGTCGAGCATTGCTTCGAGTGCGTCGTGGTTGCGCTGGGACTGCGACCGGACATCCCGTTCGCGGGCGGCGGAGAGTGCCTCGGCGTCGGCGCCGTAGGCCGCGCCGCGGGGTGACTCGGGGTCGTCGGGGTTGTTCATCCCGGGCTCGGCCCACAGGGTGAGGATGGCTTCGAGCTTGGCTCGAAGCGCCGGCGACAGTTGTGCCCGGATCTTGGACATCAGGCGCTTGTCCTGCGGCTGGATCGCAAATCCTCGGGTTCGTGCGCGGTCGGCGTCGTCAGTCAGCGATCCATCGGGGTCGAGGTGAGCCAGGATGCGGCGTCCGACTTCGCGGGTGCCCTCCGGGGTCAGGTCGCGGGACAGTTCGGCGAGCTCGGCCTCGGCGCGGGCCTTGTCCTCTGCCGGGATGGCGGCGGGGATCTCCTCGATCACGGCGACGATCTCGTTGACGTGGTCAACCGAGAGGTCGCCATCGGCGACCGCGGCTGCGGTGGCCGGCAGGGCCGGGTCGAGCTGGTCGCCGGAGTAGTTGTACATCGGGCTGATCGCCAACGCCGCAGTCAGGCGGCGCTTGCTCGCGCCGGCACCGAGGCGCAGCGCGGAGGTGAGGTACTTGCCCGGCGTCTGGGCGCCGGCCTTGCGGTACGCACCACGAGTGGAGACTTCGGCGAAGACGCGGGCGTCGACGCCGTCCGATCGGCGATGCGACTGTTCGAGAATGCCAGACATCTGCAGCACGTCGTCGTCGGTCATCGGGGTCAGCGACACAGACGACAGCTTCACGGCCACCGCGTCCTGCAGGTGAGCGAGTTCAAGAGGCGAATCGGGGAGATCAAAGGTACTGGTCATGGTGTCCGCCTCCTTCTGATGTGTCGCGATGTCCGGGTTGCTTGATATCTCCACTATAGCCATGTGTGTTGCAGAACACAATAGACTAGTCTGTCAGTTCGACCAGAACGGCGGTTGGGTGTGCGGACGCTTCGACTCGCTTCGCGGATCTTGAGCGAGCCTGCGAGGCGAAAGGCGCTCAACGAGCAGTAGAAGCGGCGAAACGCACCGGCCGCACCGGTGAGGACCGGTGCGGCCGAGGGCGTGAATCTATGCGGGTCTGGTCAGAGTGCGGGCGGCTCGTAGCCGTTGCGGCCGTTGCCAGCAGGGCCTCGGGTGAGCCGCTTGGGGAGTCTCTCGACCATGCCGCCGATCGGGGCGACCGAGGCGTTGAGCAGTTCGACGACCTCGTTGAGATGATCGACGGTCTCCTGCATCGCCGCGAGATTCGGGGGAAGCGATGCCAGGGTCTCTGCCAACTCGGTGAACTTGTCGAGCGGACCACCAGGCTCGATGAGCCGGTCGATGGCGCCGCCTTCGCCGAGGAGCTGGTCGAGCAATCCCTCATCGCTGGCGGCGCGGTCGAGCAGACCGTCCTGCCGCGACAGTTTCTCGAGGATGCCGTCGGGCGCGGTGAGCTTGTCGACGATGCCACCCTCGGACGTGAGGCGTTCGAGGATGCCTTCGTTCTCGGTGAACTGGTCGACGACGCCGCCGTCACGGGTCAGTCGGTCGAGTGGGCCGTCCTTCGCGGCGAGCCGCATCAGGATTCCCTTCTCATCGGTCATCTGATCGAGGATGCCGCCCTTTTCAGTCAGCTTCTCCAACAGTCCGTTGGGCGCTGTCAGTCGATCGATCACGCCGTTGGGCTGGATCAGTCGGTCGAGCGGGCCGCCTGTCGCGAGGATTCGGCCGAATGGGCGATCGGCGCTCAGCAGATCGGCGACCTGCGCGAGAATCGTCAGCGGCGCTCGGACGGAGGCGATGTCGGCGGACGTCTGCACGCCCAGCACGTCGTTGACCTCTGTCTCGATGCTGCCTGCAGTGATGCGTGCGACGTTGATCATCGATTCGGCAGTGCCGAGCACGATGCCGGCGGTGGCGAATCCGACGCGGAACGGCAGGCTAATGACCTCGCGTGCGTCGATGGGTGCCTTGCTCATGCGCGAAGTGTACCCGGCGGTACCACGTACGCCCTACTACTTCTTCGCGGCCGCTTTGGCGGCCTTCTTGAATTCGCGGACCTTGATCAACGAGTCGGCGTCGACCACGTCGGCGACCGAACGGAAACCCTTGCGGCCGTAATCACCAGTCACCTTGGTCCAACCCGCGGGCTTCACATCGAGCTGCTTCGCGAGCAACGCGGTGAAGATCTTGGCCTTCTGCTCACCGAATCCGGGCAGGGCTCGGATTCGGCCGAACAGTTCCTCGCCGCTGCGTGCCGTCGTCCAGATCGATGCGGTGTCGCCGTTGTACTCGTCGACGACGACGCGTGCCAGCTCCTGGATCCTTCCGGCCATCGAGCGGCCGTAGCGATGAACGGCCGGGGGAGTGGCACACAGATCGGCGAACGCTTCGGGCTCAGCGGCAGCTATCGCCGCCGGATCGAGGGTGCCGAAACGGTCCTTGATCTTGGCGGGGCCGGCGAACGCACGCTCCATCGGAAACTGCTGGTCGAGCAACATGCCCGCAAGAAGTGCAAACGGGTCCGTCGAGAGCAGCTCGTCGGCGACCGGGTCCTGAGCAATCTGAATTCTCGCCATGGGGCCATGGTAGTGCTGGCACACTGTCGCCATGCGGACACTGGTGGGGACTCGGTCACGGAATGCGAGAATCGCGGCGTCGTTGCTCGTCGCGGTGGGAACGGCGGGGGCGATCGTCGCGCCGCCACAGGCGAATGCGGTGCCGTCTGCCGAACCGCACTACGTGAAGACGATCCGGTGCGACAGTGCCAACCCGTGGCCCAAACCGCGCATCCGGCTGCCCGTGGACATCTACACCGGCATCCGGTTCCCGTCCGACAGTCTGCCCGGACCGGCGATCGAACTGCGGGCCAACCAGCCGATCACGGGTGATCCGTGGCTCAACATCACCGAGTACACGATCTCCACGCGTGTCACCTGGCACAACCTACGCACGGGTCGCCGCGGAGCGGTCGTCACACCCACTCGTGCGCATCGGGTGACCTGGCAAACGGTGGTTCATCCCGGCGCCGGCCCGGTCAAGCTGTCGATTCGTCAGAAGATCGGAGCGATGGCGTGGAACCCGATGGTGAACCCACAATTCAGCAGGTGCGGAACGACGATCAACGCGTGGTGACGCCCGAGCCCGCAGGTCCTGTCAGAACAGGCCCTTGAGGAATGCGGCGACCGCGGCCTGTTCTTGACGTGACGCATCGGTCGGGCTTCCGGTGAGGTACGTCTTGGCGAGCACCTTGTTGCTCGACAGCTGAGCCGTTGTCAGGTACCGCAGGTTGGCGGGAACCGCGGTCTCGTCATCGACCAGCTTCTGGCTGAGGAGGATCGGCCTGCTGAATCCTCGAGTGCGGAGTTGCAGACCTTCGCGCAGTGCGGTGTCGAGGGCCGAGTTGGCCGCCAACGGGGCGGTCACCAGCGCGGACAGGTTGGTCGATCCGATGGCCTTGGTGAGGGCGGGCGCACACATCGTGCGAGCCTTGGTGACGAGTTCCTTGCCGCGGGGTGTCAGCAACGGGGTCACATCGTCGGCGTCGAGCGAGGCGAGTGCATACACGACGTCGGCGACGGTGTCCGGTGACACGGGGCTCGACGCGGGGCTCAGACCTGCGAGCACGTCGTCGTACCCGACGGGCAGGGTGGTCGCTGCAGCGCCGCGGAAGTCCATGGATCCCTTCTGCCAGGTGGTGGCACTGCGGGCGAGCTCAACGGCAGTGCCTGCACCGAGCGAGTCTCCGACAGCCGCCCATCGCGGCGACACACTCGGCTCGATGTCGGTGAGTGCCTTCACCGCGTCGACGACGGTGTGCGCGGACACGCCGAAATCGACGTACTGCGGGGAGCCGGTGACTCCGACGGTCGTGTAGTCGGGGATCACCACGGCGTAGTCACTGCGCAACAGTCCGGAGACGGCCGCCGTGTCGCGTGATGCGCGACGCTTGGAGGGGGCGCATCCGAGCGACAGTCCGTCTGGACGGTGGGCGTAGACGACAACCGGCCAACCACCCGCAGGGGCGGTGCCCTTGGGTTGAAGCACCGTCGCGGTGGTGAGGTGGGTTCGTTCGTCGGCCCCGAGGGTCCAGTAGCTGAACTGCTGTCCGACGGCCGCCGAGGCGGGAAGGTCGGCGTCGGACACCGCCCGGTTGGCGAACACCGTGCCTGCGGTCTGCCCGCCCGGTGCGGTGGGAGCGGAGTCCTGCGGCGTGGCGATGGCGCGGGTGGCCGTCACGCCGCCGACAACGACTCCGGCTGCAACGAGCACGGCACCGACTCGGATGGCGGTGCGGGAACGTCGACCCGTCCGTTCGGTGGGGGCGGCGAGTGCGGGATCGATGCGGCGGGGCTGCGCATTCATGGGAAGTACCTCAGTCTTCGAGCGTGAATTCGGTTGTGGCGGTGCGGACGGCGTCAGTTCTTGACGACGCCCAGCGCGGGGAGGAAGTAGCAAGTGCGCCCGGCGGTGGTCGTGGTACCGAACACTGCGGACAGGACGGAACCTTCGCCGGTGGATGCGCGGGCCAGGCGGACGCCGCTGAACCCGGGCGTCGCTGCGAGCGCCTTGAGCATCGGGCCCGCAGTCTTGTCGTCGGCCAGCGGCTTGAGCGGTTCGAGGCCGCCCTTCATGGTGGAGGTGTTGAACCATGCGACGTTCAGGTTCGTCGACCCGGGAGCGGTCGGCGGGACGAGCGCGTAAGCGGTCTGACCGTCCTTGATCTCCTGCAGTGGTGCTGTCGCGGCGGGGTCGAGCAGTTTGAGGAGACTGTCACCGCCGATGCCCTTGACCAGACTGCCGACGATCGTCGAGTCGCCGATCGGCCAGGGCCCGGGAATGGCGACAGTGGGGGCTGTCACGAGGCCGAGCGGATTGTCGTCAGTCGGAGCAGCGCAGAACGGTGCGATCGCCGGGCTGAGCATCTGGGTGCCGGTCAACTTCTGCAGAGTCGTGAGGGCGTCGACGTTGGTGGGGCGGACGGCAGCGTCCACCTGGTTCGGTTCGACGGGCGCTGGGGGAGCGCCGGGTGCAGGCGGTGTCGTGGCGGGCGGTGTGGTCGCCGAGGGAAGAATCGAGTCGAGGGCACCGGGGTTGATTCCGAACGTCGACAGGAGCGTGCTCGGATCGAGCTGGCCGGACGAGCCGAGGATCGACGACAGTGCGGCGATCGCCTGCTCGCTGCCCCCGGACGACTTCAACGTCCGGAGCAGGTCGGCGAGTTCGGCGTCGCCGGGGATGCCGGACAGGCTGGGCGCCTCACCCGCCGGGGCGCCGGGTGCGGCGGTCGTGGGAGGCGTGGTCGCCGGAGGGGCGGTGGACGGCGCGGCAGGATCGGCGGCCGCGACACCACTCATCGACACGGCCAATGCCGCTGCGGCTCCGACGATTCCGGCACGGATCGAACTTTTCACGACTGCACTCACGTCGTCTCCTCCACAAACTTGCGAATTCACCACGGTCTGTCGCCCATCGACGAGTTCGTGTGACGGGTGTGGCAAATGGTGTTGAAGTTAATGGTGGTGTGTCGAGGGGGCGAATTTCAAGGAGCGAGTCCGAGTTGTGACGTCAGCGCGACATTCGGGCCTGGTCGAGTGACCCGAATCGCAGGCCGGGATGAGAAAAAACACCCTCCGGCGCTGCCGGAGGGTGTTTCGTCGCGATACTCGTGTCAGATGATCGCGGTGCCGATCGTCGGCGCGATGGTGCACGAGACGGTGCGGCCCTTCTGGGTGGTCGTCACGTCGCCGTAGATCGTCGAGACGATGCGTCCGCGGCCGGTGTTGGCGATCCCGGTGAACGTGCCCGGACCCTTCGTGGCGTTGATCTTCGGGTTCGGCTTGAGCGCGGTACGTCCGCTGCGGCCGTTCTCGAGATTCAGCCACGTCACGTACAGGCGGCGGGGCGAGGACTTCGCCGGGCCGGTGCCGAGGCTCGTGTAGACGAAGCCGGCCTGGCCGCGCTTCGGGCCGGGGGCCGGCGCCTGCTGCGGTCCGGCGGTGACAAGAGCCATGCCGACCGAGTTGCCGCCGCCCGCCATGCAGCCGAGGCCGATGGTCGGGTAGAGGAACTGCTGGATGCGGGGCTTCTTCGGGCCAGTCGGGATGTTCGGCGAGTCGCTCTTCTTCTTCGCGACGTTCTGCTCGGCCGCCGGAATCGCGCCGGCCTCGACTGCCTTGGCCTTGCCGGGCTCGCCGAGGAAGTCGATGAGCTGGCGCCACGTGGCGGCCGCCTGCGCGGGCAGGGCCGGATTGTTCGCGAGTGCGCGTGCCTGCTCCAGGAGGTTGTCGTTCACCTGACCGTTGTCGTCGCGAGTCGCGATCGAGCCGATCAGAGCGGGGGCGAATGCGCCGAGTGAGTTGAGGACGGCGGGATCGACGTCCGGTGCGGTCTCGGGCACTGGGATGGTCTGCTCGGCCGACGGCGCCGGGGCGGCGGGTTCGGCGTGAGCGAGCGCGGGGGAGACGAGCGCGCCGGTCACAGCGAAGGCTGCGACGACGGTGGCGGTGCGGCTGGTGCGCGCAAATCGCACGACGGGGTCCTATCGATAGACGGCTCGGACAGTGACGAGAGTCTAACCCGAACCCCGTGAAACTACTGAGGCTGGTGTGACAATTGTTACCAGTGTGAAATCAGGGGGTGGTGCGTTTGAAATCACCAGCCTTCCTCCGTGCGCGCGCGACGCGGCCACCTGGTTAGATTCACGCAGAACGATCGGGCCCGAGCCCGTCGACCGCGTCGACCTATTTCAGGAGACTGTCGTGAAGATTCGTGCCACCGTGCTTCGTCGAGTGATCGCCGTCGGCCTCGTCGCGGCCACCGCTGCCGGAACGGCTTCATGCGCGTCCTCGTCCGACAGCGCATCCGAGGTCAACCTCCTCACCCATGACTCGTTCGCCCTTCCGCAGAACCTGGTCGACGACTTCCAGCGCGAGACCGGCTTGAAGTTGAACATCCAGAAGTCAGGTGACGCCGGTCAACTCTCGTCGGTCGTGTCGTTGACTCCGGGTTCGCCCAAGGCCGACGCGGTGTTCGGGATCGACAACACCTTCGCGGCACGGCCGATCGAGGCCGCCGCGCTCGAGCCGTACACCTCGCCGCTGGCGGCGAAAGGCGCCGCAGAGTTCGCAGTGACCGGCCACGAGGATCAACTCACGGCCGTCGACCGCGGCGACGTGTGCCTCAACGTGGACGACGCGTGGTTCGAGGACAAGGGCGTGGAACCGCCGACCAGCATCGACGATCTGACCCAGCCGACCTATCGTGATCTCACCGTGGTGATGGACCCCGCGACGTCGTCACCCGGCATGGGTTTCCTGCTGTCGACGATCGGCCGATTCAAGTCGAAGGCGTTCGACTACTGGCGTGGGCTGTCGGGCAACGGCGTCCAGGTGGTGTCGGGTTGGGAGCAGGCGTACAACCAGTTGTTCAGTGCAGGCGAGGGCCACGGATCCAAGCCGATTGTCGTCTCGTACGCGTCCAGCCCCGCCGCCACCCCTGGTACGAGTGCGATCCTCGACAGTTGTTTTGCGCAGATCGAGTACATCGGCATTCTCAAGGGCGCCAGGAACTCCGACGGCGCCCGCAAGCTCGTCGACTTCATGCTGAGCCCCGCGGTGCAGGCGGCTCTGCCGACGGCGATGTACGTCTACCCGGTCCAGAAGAACACCCCGATGCCCGCCGACTGGCGTCAGCGCGCACCGGCCCCCGGCTGGACGGTCCGCATGGACCCGAACTGGATCAACAAGAATCGCGAGGAGTGGCTCACCCAGTGGCGCGCCACCGTGAAGCCCTGACCGCAGCCCGCTCTGTTCGTGGCGGGATCGCCCTTCCGTTGATCTCGCTCGTGCCGCTGGTCTTCGCGACCGCGGTGTTCGTGTGGCCGCTCGGCGTTCTCGTGGCCCGTGCCTTCGACGACAGCGACGGTGCAACCCTCGCTGAGCTCTGGGACCGCACCCATGCCTGGCGACTGCTTGCGGTCACCGTCGGGCAGGCGGCGGGTTCGGCGGTGGCGGCACTCGTCGTCGCCGCGCCGATCGTGTGGCTTCTGTCGACGGTGAGGCTCCCGGGATCCGGCCTGCTGCGTGCAGTCGTGACGGTTCCGTTCGTGCTGCCGACCGTGGTGGTCGGCGTTGCATTCCGGGCGCTCTTCGACGGCCCGCTCGCGTTCCTCGAGATAGGTCAGGGGTGGACGGCGATCATCGTCGCCCACACCTTTCTCAACGTAGCCGTTGTGGTCCGGGTGGTCACTGCGGCATGGCAGCGGATCGATCCACGGGAGATCGCCGCGGCACGGACCCTTGGAGCATCGTCGGCTCGAGCGTTTCTCGACATTGTGCTCCCGAGACTGCTGCCCGCGATCGCGTCGGCATTCGCCCTTGTCCTCCTGTTCTGTTCGACGAGCTTCGGCGTGATTCAGATCCTCGGAGGCGGCGACGCGTCGACCCTCGAGACGGAGATCTACCTGCAGGGAGTCGGCTATGCGAAGCTGCCGGACGCCGTGGCTCTGTCGATGATGCAGATCGTGCTGGTGCTCGCCGCCCTCGGTGTCGCGCGGATCGTGGGTCCCACACGAGTTCCGCCGAGCGGAGCGGGCGCACATCTGCGCTCGCCGCGCGGGGGCGAGCGGCTGGTGGTCGTCGGGGTCCTCGCGTGGATCGGCATCTGGCTGATCCTGCCGATCGTGACCCTCCTGATCCGTTCTCTCCGGCCGGGAGGGCACTGGGGCCTCGCCGGGTACCGGGCGCTCGCGGACACCACCTACGGGCCCTCCGCATACTCCTCTCTCACCTACTCGATCAGCAGCGGACTGCTCGCCGCCGCGATCGCGATGGTGGTCGGGCTGCTGACTGCGACGGCTCTGACCCGGACCGGAGGTGTCATCGCCAAGGTCGCAGGCACCCTGTCCGTGCTGCCGCTCGGTGTCAGCGCGGTCACTCTCGGCTTCGGCTACGTCCTCGCGCTCGCGACGGTGCCTTACGAGATCGCCGCGTCGCCGCTGGTGGTGCCGTGTGTGCAGGCGCTCATCGCGATTCCGGTCGTGGTCGGCGTGATGGTGCCTGCACTGGAGCAGGTGCCGGATCGTCTGCGCGATGCGGCGGCCGTGCTCGGCGCCGGCCCGCTTCGTGTGTTCGTCACCGTCGACCTGCGCCTGACCGCACGATCTCTCGCCGCGGCCGCCGGTTTCGCGTTTGTGATGGCCGTCGGCGAGTTCGGTGCGACGACGTTCCTGGCGCGCGCCGACACGACAACGCTCCCAGTGCTGATCGGCTCGCTGATGGGAAGGCCGGGCGCCGACAACTTCGCGGCGGCCATGGCGGCCTCCGTGGTGCTCGTGGCGGTCAGCGCCGCAGTCGTCGCCGTCGTCGAGACGGTGTCGTCCGCGCCGGGGAGACGAGCGCTGGGGAGAAAAGGGCTGGGGAGAAAAGGGCTGGGGAGACAAGCGCAGGAGAACAGGGAGAGCACGTGCTGACGCTGCATGACGTGTCGATCAGGTACGGCGACCGCGAGGTGGTTCACCGCGTCGACTGGGCAGTGGGCGGGGACGCCCTGGTCACAGCACTGCTCGGACCGTCGGGATGTGGGAAGTCGACGCTTCTGCGGGCGATAGCCGGACTCGAGCCGGTAGCCGGTGGCACCGTCCTGTTCGACGGGGTCGACCTGGCCCGCACGCCGGTGCACCGCAGGGACTTCGGCGTCGTGTTCCAGGACGGTCAGTTGTTCCCCGGTCGGACGGTCGGCCAGAACATCGCGTACGGCCTCGCGCGCCGAGGCGTCGGCCGCGCCGAGGCCGCGGCGAGAGTCGATGAACTGCTCGACCTCGTACAACTGCCCGGAACCGCGAACCGGCGTGTGACCGAACTGTCCGGTGGCCAGGCGCAGCGCATCGCGCTCGCCAGGGCGCTCGCGCCGCATCCACGGCTCATGCTGCTCGACGAACCGCTCGCTGCCCTCGACCGACGGCTACGAGACGATCTCGCCGTGGCCATCACCGAGATCGTCAAGGCGTCCGGAACGCCGACCGTCGTCGTGACCCACGACCATGGGGAGGCCGCCCTCATGGCGGATGTGGTGTCGGTGATGAACAACGGCGAGATCGTCGACACCGCCTCGCCGCAACGACTCTGGCGCAGGCCGGCCGATGAGTGGGTCGCCCGATTCCTCGGCGCCACCGACATTGTCGACGGGACGGTGAGCGATGCGCTGCTGCACACTCCGGTCGGGGACATCGCTCTCGCCGGTGATCTCGCAGACCTGACCGCAGGTCCCTGTCGGGTCGCGCTGCGGCCCGATTCCGTCGTCGTCGAACCCGATGCGACGGCGAAGCCCGAGGCGGTTCGGGTGCGTCCGATGGTCGGTTCGTGGCACGTGCGGGTTCGCCTACCGAACGGATCGAGCGCCGAAGCCGTTGCGCATCAACAGATCGACGTGGGGCAGCGGGTGTCGACGACGCCGATGGCCGAGCGGATCGGTGTGATCGGACCATGAGCGCAGTACTCGTGGTGGCGGGCGCGGTATTCGCGAACGGGCGGCTTCTGCTCGCGCAGCGGTCGTATCCGCCGGAGCTAGCGGGCCTGTGGGAACTGCCCGGCGGAAAGGTCGAGTCGGGCGAAACGCGCGCCGGTGCCCTCGTCCGAGAATTGTGTGAGGAATTAAACGTCGCCGTCTCCGTGGGGGAGGAGCTGGACGCGGTCGTTCGGCCGCGTGTCGGACTCGAACTGGTCGCGATTCGCGCTCGAATCGTCTCGGGGGAGCCTGTGGCGGTGGAGCATCGGGCCTTGCGATGGGTCGACGCGGACGAACTGATCGAGCTCGACGAAGCGGGTGCGGTGGTGCCGAACGATCGTGTGTGGATTCCGGAACTGGTCTCTGACCTGCTGATTGAACAGCAGTAGGGACGTCAGGCCGCCCGGGCCTTCTTCAGCGCTTTGCTCGCCTGTTTCTTCGACATCTTGTGGCAGTCGAGCTTGCCCATGCGGTGGATCACCACGGGGCACCGAAGGCAGCGCGTCGATTTCCGACAGCACTTCTTCTTCGGTTTCATGTCCGCGATCCGGGCGGGATCCTTCTTACCCATGACCACAGTTTAGCGCAGGCTAACCAAAAACAAGCATCGATGAAATCGCGCAGACCGGGGCAGTGCCGCTACCCTTACAGGGTTCAAACCACGCCCCGGCGCAAACGCGCCTGACGGCGCGTGGGCGTCAACGTGATGAAAGAGACCTTAGTGAGCGCAGTCCCCAACTTCCGCAACGTCGCGATCGTGGCGCACGTCGACCACGGTAAGACCACTCTGGTCGACGCGATGCTGCGTCAGTCCGGTGTGTTCGGCGAGCGCGCCGAACTCGTCGACCGCGTCATGGACTCCGGCGACCTCGAACGCGAGAAGGGCATCACCATTCTCGCGAAGAACACCGCCGTGCACCGCCGTCAGCCCGACGGCACCGAGTACGTCATCAACGTCATCGACACTCCCGGCCACGCCGACTTCGGTGGCGAGGTCGAGCGTGCGCTGTCGATGGTCGACGGCGTCGTCCTGCTCGTCGACTCGTCCGAGGGCCCGCTGCCGCAGACCCGCTTCGTGCTCCGCAAGGCGCTCGCCGCGTCCCTGCCGGTGATCCTCGTGGTCAACAAGACCGACCGTCCCGACGCTCGCATCGGCGAGATCGTCACCGAGGCCCAGGATCTGCTCCTGGACCTCGCATCCGATCTCGACGACGAGGCCGCCGAAGCAGCCGAGCTCGCACTCGAGCTGCCGGTGCTCTTCGCCTCCGGCCGTGCGGGCGTCGCCAGCACCGAGCAGCCCGCCGACGGCTCCGTGCCCGACGGCGAGAACCTGGATCCGCTGTTCGACGTGCTGATCAACAGCATCCCCGCGCCCAAGGGCGATGTCGACGCTCCGCTGCAGGCGCACGTCACGAACCTCGACGCGTCGCCGTTCCTCGGTCGCCTCGGCCTGGTCCGCATCCACAACGGCACGCTCCGCAAGGGGCAGCAGGTGTCCTGGTGCCGCGAGGTCGACGGCGAATCCGTCATCGAGAAGGCCAAGATCACCGAGCTGCTCGTCACCCTCGGTGTCGACCGTGCTCCCGCCGATGTCGCCGTCGCGGGCGACATCGTGGCCGTCGCAGGCATGTCCGAGATCATGATCGGCGACACCCTCGCCGACCCGGAGAACCCGGTCGCTCTGCCGCGCATCACCGTCGACCAGCCGGCCATCTCGGTCATCATCGGCACCAACACGTCGCCGCTCGCCGGCCGCGTCAAGGGCCACAAGCTGACCGCACGCATGCTCAAGGACCGTCTCGACAGCGAGCTCATCGGCAACGTGTCGCTCAAGGTCGAAGACATCGGTCGCCCCGACGCCTGGGAGGTTCAGGGGCGTGGTGAGCTGGCGCTCGCCATCCTCGTCGAGCAGATGCGTCGTGAAGGCTTCGAGCTGACCGTCGGCAAGCCTCAGGTCGTCACGCGCAAGGTCGACGGCAAGACCTACGAGCCGTTCGAGAACCTGACCGTCGACGTCCCCGAGGAGTACCTCGGCGCCGTGACGCAGCTCCTCGCCGCGCGCAAGGGTCGCATGGACCAGATGAACAACCACGGCAGCGGCTGGGTCCGCATGGAGTTCGAGGTGCCCTCACGCGGCCTCATCGGCTTCCGCACCGACTTCATGACCGAAACCCGCGGCACCGGCATCGCCAACGCCGTCTTCGCCGAGTACGGACCGTGGGCGGGCGAGATCCGCGCACGCCACACCGGTTCGCTGGTGTCCGACCGCGCGGGCAGCGTCACCCCGTTCGCCATGATTCAGCTCGCGGACCGTGGCACGTTCTTCGTGAACCCGGGCGACGACAGCTACGAGGGCCACGTGGTGGGCATCAACCCCCGCCAGGAGGACCTCGACATCAACGTCACTCGTGAGAAGAAGCTGACCAACATGCGTCAGTCGTCTGCCGACGTCATGGAGACTCTCGCGAAGCCGATGGAACTCGACCTCGAGGCCGCCATGGAGTTCTGTGCCGCCGACGAGTGCGTCGAGGTGACGCCCGAGGTGTGCCGTGTGCGTAAGGTCAATCTCGATGCGTCGACCCGCGCCCGCGAGCGTTCGCGGGCCAAGGCGCGTGACGCGAACGCATAACGAGAGGTCTGGTGGATGAGGGTCGGTTCGCTGCGCAGGAGCGTGCTCGCGCTTGCGCTCGCAGGGACGGTCGGAATGACGGCCACGGCATGTATGGCCGACCCTCCGCCACCGGTCAGGGAGACACTCCCGACGACAACTCCCAACGAGTACCCGGACGAGCGGACCGTCTACGTCGCGACCGACTCGATCGGCGCGGGATTCAACCCGCACGTCGGTTCGGACCTCGGTTCGGTGACCACCGCTGTCGCGGCACTCACCCTGCCGAGCGCCTTCGCCCCGATGCAGACGCCGGAAGGGGTGCAATGGCGACTCAACGACGCCCTGCTTGTGTCGGCCGAGGTCACGTCGGAGGCGCCGTTCACGGTTGACTACCACATCGTCGACGACGCGCAGTGGTCTGACGGACTACCCGTCACGGGCGACGACTTCGCATACTTGTGGCAGCAGATGTCGAGGCAGCCGAACGTCGTCGCACCGGCCGGTTATCGTGCGATCACCGATGTGAAGACCAGCGGTGGTGGCAAGCAGGTCACCGTCACATTCGACGCGCCGTATCGCGCGTGGCGCGAGCTGTTCACATCACTTCTGCCCAGTCACACGCTCAAGTCGAAGCAGAACGGTTTCCAGTCCGGCATGGACGAAGGCAAACCGGTGACCGCGGGGCCGTTCGCGATCTATTCGATCGACCGTTCCCGCGACGAGGTTCGGCTCATCCGCAACGACCGCTACTGGCGCAAGCCGCCCGAGATCGATCAGGTTGTGCTGCGTCGTGCGGGCACTGCGCCGCAGATGGCGCAGACCATCCGCAACGGTGATTCGACGATGGTCTCGCTGACCGCCGGACCGGCATCGGCCGCCGAGGTCGGAGCGATCCCCGGAGTGAAGGCCGCCCGCAGACCCGCGGTCCGCGGCCTCACCGTGAACGCGAACACCCGGTCGGCGACGATGTCGTCGCTCGCAGTCCGCAAAGCGGTGTTCGGGGTGCTCGACACCGGGCTCATCCGTGCCGCTGCAGCGGGCGACACCGTGGTGACGCCATTCGCGAACACGGTCTTCGCGCCGTCGAACTCCGGATACACCGACGTCCGCCACCCGCGGCCGGGCGTTGATCAGATCCGTGAACTGCTCGCCTCCGCGGGCTTCCATCCCGGGCAGATCGTGCAGCGTCCCGTACCGACGACACCCGGCGCCTCGTCGTCGAGCCCGGTCCCGTCGACGTCGCCGACCCTGGTGCCGGGTGATGTACCCGGTCTTCCGTACGGGGTCGCGCCGTACACAAAGGACGGCCAGGACCTCGTGGTCCGGATCGGCGCGGTGAACTCCGACGAGTCGGTGATGTCGGCTGCGGAGACGATGGCCGATCAGCTCCGCGCCGCAGGCGTCCGCGCCAGCGTGCAGGGCATGTCCAACACCGAGCTGTACGGTGCCGCGCTGCGCAACGCGCGCGTGGACCTCGTGGTCGGGTGGACCGGACTCGGAGCCGATCCGGCGACGTCACTGGCCTCGCAGGTGGGATGCGCCGCGCCGAAAGCCGGCACCGAGGCGGGCGCTCACAAAGCCGACGACGATCAGGATCCGGCCGCCGACGAGAGTGTGCTGCCGACACCGAGCGGCGCACCGACCTCCACCACTCCCGCTGCGGGATCTAGCGATGACACGTACACCGGCAACATCTCCGGCCTGTGCGATCAAGAGCTGATGGACCTGGCGATCCAGGCGATGAGTTCCGAGGAACCCGACCAGCAGCTCTCCCAGGCCGAAGAACTCCTCGCGGCGCAGGCGGTGTATCTGCCGGTCTATCAGGACACGGTGCTCGGGGCGTCGACGGACAAGGTGGTCGGAGTGTCGCTCGACGGACCGCCGCAGGTCGGCGTCTTCGGGGACGCGGTCCGCTGGGGTCTCCAGTGACCGGGGCGCCGTTGCGTCTGATGCTCCTCCACGCGCATCCCGACGACGAGACGATCATGACGGGCGGAACCATCGCCCGTTACCTCGACGAAGGGGTGGATGTCCGCGTCGTCACCTTCACCCTCGGTGAAGAGGGGGAGGTGATCGGTCAGGAGTGGGCGATGCTGGTCGCCGACGGTGGAGCGGACCAGTTGGGTGGTTTCCGCATCGGGGAACTCACCGCCGCACTGTCCGAGCTGACGCCGACGGGCGTCGACGCGCCGCGTCCGGCATTCCTCGGCGGCGCGGGTCGATGGCGCGACTCCGGCATGGCAGGGACACCCTCCGCGGAGAACCCGCGAGCTCTGTTCCAGGCCACGCAGGACGATCTCGTCGCCGCGCTACGAGGCGAGATCGACGGGTTCGCACCGCACGTGATCGTCACGTACGACGCTGCCGGAACGTACGGGCATCCGGACCACAAGCGTGTGCACGAGGTGTCCGTCGACGCGATCGCGGCCTCGCGGGCCGCCACCGGCTACCCGCACAAGGTGTACGAGTCGGTGACCGGGCGTTCATCGCTGGAGGAGGGTCTCGCCGCGATCACGACGGTCCCTTCGGGCTGGCGGATGCCGGAACCGGGAGAGCTTCCGAGCTACCCCGACGAGGAGATCACTGCGGCCGTCGACGTGTCGGCCGTGCTCGACCGCAAGGTCCGCGGACTCGCCGCGCATGCAACTCAGGTGATCGTCGCGCCGTCGCGCACCGAGTACGCGTTGTCGAATCTGATCGCGCAACCCATCGGGACCGTGGAGCACTTCATCCGCACCGACGTCGACTCGCCCGAGTTCGAGACCGACCTGTTCGAGGGGCTCCGATGAGCGCGGGCGACCGTGTGGAGATCGCCGTCCTCACGGTCTGCGGATTTGTCCTCGGTGTGGTCACCGTCTTCTATTTGAACGTCCTCGTGGGCACGATGCCCCTGCCGGTCAGTGCGCTGGCCGCAGCCGTGGGCAATGTCGTTCTGCTGCAGCTCGCCGCGCAGATCACCGACTCGCCCTGGCGATACGCGCCGATGATCTCCTGGATGCTCGTCGCGCTGGTCGCTCTGCTTCCGGGCGTCAACGGCAACGGTGCGCTGATCTACGACTGGCGCGCACTCCTGCTGCTGTTCTGCGGCGTCGGCCTGCCCGCACTGGCCCAATCGATGAACCGGTTGAATCGCCTCTGAGCCGACGGCGGACGCCGCCCGTCATCGATCCGTGTCTACCATCGATAGAGTGACGTCTTCCGATTCTGTCAGCGGAGCACAGGCTCCGGCTCGGTCGGCGATGCGACGCGCTCTGCGCCGTGCTGCCGACGCGACACCGCTCAACGTCGACGAGGCGGCCGTCTTGCTGGCCGCCCGTGGCGAGGACCTCGCCGCCCTGACGGAGGCCGCGGGTCGCGTCCGCGACGCCGGGCTCGACGCCGAAGGCAGGTCCGGGCAGGTCACGTACTCGCGCAAGGTGTTCATCCCGCTCACCCGGCTGTGCCGCGACCGCTGCCACTACTGCACGTTCGTGACGGTGCCGGGCAAGCTCAAGCGCGACGGTCACGGCATGTTCCTCGAACTCGACGAGGTCGTGGCCATCGCCCGCAACGGTGCGGCGCTCGGATGCAAAGAAGCACTGTTCACCCTCGGCGACCGACCGGAGGACCGGTGGCCGGAGGCGGCTCAGTGGCTCGACGAGCGAGGCTACGATTCGACGCTCGACTACGTGCGTGCGGCGTCGATCAGAGTGCTCGAGGAGACCGGGCTGCTCCCGCATCTGAATCCCGGCGTCATGAGCTGGGAGGAGATCAATCGACTCAAGCCGGTCGCGCCCAGTATGGGCATGATGCTCGAGACGACGGCTCGTCGGCTGTTCACCGACAAGGGGGAGTGCCACTACGGAAGCCCCGACAAGGATCCCGACGTCCGGATGCGCGTCCTGACCGACGCTGGTCGACTCTCGGTCCCGTTCACGACGGGCATCCTCGTCGGCATCGGCGAGAACCTCACCGAACGGGCCGAATCGCTGTTCGCGATCCGCAAGTCGCAGAAGGCCTTCGGACACATTCAAGAGGTGATCGTCCAGAACTTCCGCGCCAAGCCGGACACCGCCATGGGCTCGGCCCCCGACGCCGACATGGACGAGTTCGTCGCCGCCGTCGCGGTGGCGCGGATCGTGCTCGGTCCGGGCATGCGGATTCAGGCCCCGCCGAATCTCGTGTCGGCGGACGAGTGCCGCGCGCTCGTCGCTGCGGGCGTCGACGACTGGGGTGGCGTGTCGCCGTTGACACCCGACCACGTCAACCCCGAACGCCCGTGGCCCAACCTGGACACGCTCGCCGAGATCACGGCGTCAGCCGGGTTCACACTCACCGAACGGTCGGCGGCCCAGCCGAAGTTCGTGCTGGCCGGATCGCCGTGGATCGACCCGCGCATCAGCCGCCACGTCGCCGCACTCACCGATCCGGAGACCGGCCTGGCTCGCGACGTCCGACCGGAGGGTCTGCCGTGGCAGGAGCCGGACGAGGAGTGGGCGTCGTCCGGGCGTGTCGACCTGAACACCGAGATCGACTCCGACGGTCGCAACACCGACACCCGCAGCGACATCGACAACGCGTTCGGCGACTGGGACACCATCCGCGAGCAGGTCCTCGAACTCGCCTCCAGCAGTGCACCCGAGCGTCTCGGGTCCGATGTCGCTTCCGCGCTGCGGCGCGCGGAGAACAACCCGGCAGGTCTGTCGGACGACGAATACCTCGCCCTGGCCACCGCCGACGGTCCCGGACTGGAAGCTCTCGCGGCCCTCGCGGACTCGATTCGCGCAGATGTGGTCGGTGACGACGTCACGTACGTCGTCAACCGGAACATCAATTTCACCAACATCTGCTACACCGGCTGCCGGTTCTGCGCGTTCGCTCAGCGCAAGGGAGACGAGGACGCGTTCACGCTCTCGGCGGCAGAGGTCGGAGACCGCGCGTGGGAAGCGCACGTCGCCGGGGCCACCGAGGTCTGCATGCAAGGAGGCATCGACCCCGAACTGCCGGTCACCGGGTATGCGGATCTCGTCCGGGCGGTCAAGGCCAGGGTGCCGTCGATGCACGTCCACGCCTTCAGCCCGATGGAGATCGTCAACGGCGCGTCACGCGGCGGGCAGTCGGTACGCGAGTGGCTCACCGCTCTCCGCGAGGCAGGCCTCGACACGATTCCCGGCACGGCCGCGGAGATCCTCGACGACGAGGTCCGGTGGATTCTCACCAAGGGAAAGCTCCCCGCGTCGGCCTGGATCGACGTGATCACCACGGCCCACGAGGTGGGCCTGCGGTCGAGCTCCACGATGATGTACGGGCACGTCGACGCGCCGCACCACTGGGTGGGTCACCTCAACGTGCTGCGTGGCATCCAGGACCGGACCGGTGGTTTCACCGAGTTCGTCCCGCTCCCGTTTGTGCACCAGTCGTCACCGCTGTATTTGGCAGGAGCCTCACGGCCCGGGCCGACGCAGCGCGACAACCGCGCGGTCCACGCTCTGGCCCGGATCATGCTGCACGGCCGCATCGACAACGTGCAGACCAGCTGGGTCAAGCTCGGCGTCGACGGAACTCGTGCCATGTTGCGCGGCGGCGCGAACGACCTCGGAGGCACGCTGATGGAGGAGACCATCTCCCGGATGGCCGGCAGCCAGCACGGATCGGAGAAGACCGTCGCCGAGCTTCACGAGATCGTCACCGGTATCGGGCGCACGCCGCGGCAGCGGACCACCGAGTACCGGACCGTCGATGCGTCGAGTGCCGTTTCGCTCCTCTGACGGCATGAGCAAAAATCTCTGCAGGTCAGGGTGCACTGATTCCCGTCGACAGGACCTGCACGGATAGTCTTGTACGGTGCGGTCTGCGAAGGCCGCGATGTTGTGGTGTTCGATGCGATCAGCCCTCGCGCCGAGCAGGAATGAACAAGAAGGAGAACCGACGTGACTTACATCATCGCCGAGCCGTGTGTCGACGTCTTGGACCGTGCGTGCGTCGAAGAGTGCCCGGTCGACTGCATCTACGAGGGTGGCCGGATGCTGTACATCCAGCCCGATGAGTGTGTGGACTGCGGTGCGTGTGAGCCGGTGTGCCCGGTCGAGGCGATCTTCTACGAAGATGATGTGCCGGACGATTGGGAGCCCTACGTGTCGGCCAACGTCGACTTCTTCGACAAGCTCGGCTCTCCGGGCGGCGCCAGCAAGGTCGGCAAGACCGAGTACGACCCGCCGTTCATCAAGGGCCTGCCCCCGATGGGCGAAGAGGACTGATCTCGACGTGACTCGCCCCGTGAACCGGCTTCGACCGGTCAGCGCCGGACTGCCCGACTTCCCGTGGGACACGATCGCAGGCGCGAAGGCGCGGGCCGCGGAGCATGTCGACGGGATCGTCGACCTGTCGGTCGGCACACCCGTCGATCCCGTCGATCCGCTGATCCGGGAGGCGCTGGCGGCGTCGTCGGAGTTCCCCGGTTACCCGGTGACCGTCGGTGTTGTCGAACTGCGTGAGGCGGCCGTCGGAGCGCTTTCGCGACGCTTCGGTGTCACGGGTCTGGACGTGTCGTCGATCCTGCCGGTGGTGGGAACAAAGGAGGCCGTTGCGGGACTGCCGTCGCAGTTGGGCGTGCCCGCGGATGCGACCGTGGTGATCCCCGAGGTGGCCTACCCGACGTATGAGGTGGGTGCGCTGCTCGCCGGTGCGAACCCGGTCCGCGCCGATCGTGTCGAGGACTACGGCGACGACGTCCCCGCTCTGATCTTCCTGAACAGTCCGTCGAACCCGACCGGGCGTGTGCTGTCCGTCGAGCACCTTCGTGGGGTCGTCGACTGGGCGCGGGAGCACGGGTCCGTCATCGTGTCCGACGAGTGCTACCTGGGGCTCACCTGGGAGGGGGAGGCGCTGTCAGTGCTGCACCCCGATGTCAGCGGTGGCGATCACACCGGCCTCATCGCGATGCACTCGCTGTCGAAGGTGTCGAACCTCGCGTCGTACCGGGCGGGATTCCTCGCCGGTGACCGAGCGTTGATCGCCGAACTGCTCGCTGTTCGCAAGCACGCGGGCATGATCGTGCCGTTCCCGATCCAGGGCGCCACCGTCGCGGCGCTGAACGACGACGCCCACGTCGACGCCCAGCGCGAGCGCTACCGCGCGCGTCGCGATCAGCTGCGCGCTGCGGTGCTGCGTGCCGGCTTCACAGTCGACGACTCCGAGGCAGGCCTCTACCTGTGGGCAACCCGAGGAGAGGATTCGCGCGCCACTCTCGACTGGTTCGCCGACCGCGGCATCCTCGTCGCTCCCGGCGACTTCTACGGCCCTGCCGGCGCCCGGCACATCCGGATGGCGATGACCGCCACCGACGAACGCATCGCCGCCGCCGTCGCTCGCCTAGGCTGAACTCGCCGCTGATCGCTCACGGAAGATAGGCGTTCCCCACGACGTCCCACATGTCCTCGCAGTAGCAGGTGTGGCGGCACCCGCGAACAAGGAGGCCGTCAATGATCCCGGACCACCAGCTTCTGGATCTTCGATTCCGTGGTGCGACAGCGAATCGGCGGTGATGCGAGCGATCGCTTCTCCGTCCTCGTACGGTCCGGCAGTCGAGTTGCCGGATTGCCAGGTGTTGAGGTCGGCACAGAACCGTTCAGAGGCGAGCCCCGCCGACCACGAGCACACTCACGAGAATCGCACTCAACCAGACATGGACCGAACCGGTTTCGCGACGCGACGGGCGTTGAGGTTGAACTATCGCCCTATCGCTGTCCACTCGAAAGCCTCGTCGAGGCTGGCTCGTTGCGTCGCTTCGGTGGGGTATGAACAACATGCTGTGTTCGAATGAGTCCGAATGTGCCGGTTGGCGCAGTTGTTCATTCAACTGAAGGACAGAATCTTCTGCTGAAAAAGACCCGTTCATTGCCTCACGAGGGCATATTGCCCTCGTGAGGCGATGAGCGGGTCTTTTTCAGCAGCTGGATCAGTTGTGGGCGTGCAGAGCCTCGTTGAGCTCGATGCCGTCGCCCTCCTTGGCGGTCACCTCAACGGCGCCGGTGACGCTGTTGCGGCGGAAGAGTAGGTTCGACCGGCCTGCGAGGTCGCGGGCCTTGACGACCGAACCGTCGGGGCCGGTCACCTTGGTGCCCGCGGTGATGTACAGGCCGGCTTCGACGACACAGTCGTCGCCGAGCGGGATGCCGCAGCCGGCGTTGGCGCCGAGGAGGCATCGCTTGCCGATGGTGATGATCTCCTTGCCGCCGCCCGACAGGGTGCCCATGGTGGACGCGCCGCCGCCGATGTCGGAGCCGTCGCCGATCACCACACCCGCCGAGATGCGGCCCTCGACCATCGAGGTGCCGAGAGTGCCGGCGTTGAAGTTCACGAAGCCCTCGTGCATGACGGTGGTTCCAGCAGCCAGATGAGCGCCGAGACGCACGCGGTCGGCATCGCCGATGCGGACACCCGACGGCGACACGTAGTCGACCATGCGCGGGAACTTGTCGATCGACGTGACGGTCACGTGGCCGCGGGCACGCAGGCGGACGCGAGTCTGCTCGAAGCCGTCGACGGCGCACGGGCCGAAGTTGGTCCACACCACGTTGGCGAGCAGCCCGAATTGGCCGTCGAGGTTGGCGCCGTGCGGCTGCACCAAACGGTGTGAGAGCAGGTGCAGGCGCAGGTAGACGTCGTGCGCGTCGACTGGTGCGACCGACAGGTCGGCGATCACGGTCTTGACTGCGATCGTGCGGACGCCGCGGGCCTCGTCGGCGCCGACAAGCGGACGCAGGTCGGCCGGGACGTCGTCGCCCGTCAACTCGGTCGATCCGGTGACGCCGGGCGCCGCGTCGAGTTCAGGGGTCGGGTACCACGTGTCGAGGACGGTGGTCTGACCGTCGTTCTCCCACACGGTGGCGATTCCAATGGCAACAGCACCTTGAGTAGTCACGGCACGAGTCTAACGGGGCAGTCCGACGCGCCTACGATGGATTGTCGTGAGCACCCCTGAGCTGAACCTGTCCGCAGACCCGATCGATCTGACGGCTGCGCTCGTCGACATCGCGAGTGTCAGCCGCGACGAATCATTGATCGCCGATGTGGTGGAGTCGGCCCTGCGTGACCAGCTGACCGGATTCGAGGTCGTCCGACACGGGAACTGTGTGCTCGCCAGGACGAACCGTGGGCTGCCGACCAGGGTGATTCTCGCCGGACACCTCGACACGGTGCCGATCGTCGACAACGTTCCGTCACGCCGGACGGTCACCGACGAGGAGGGCGACGTCCTGCACGGGTGCGGAACCGTCGACATGAAGTCGGGGGACGCCGTCTTCTTGCATCTGGCCGCGACGCTGGACGAACCGGCCCACGACCTGACGCTCATCTTCTACGACTGCGAGGAGATCGCCGCGGAGTTCAACGGACTCGGCACGATCGAACGCGACCTTCCCGACTGGCTCTCCGGTGACGTCGCGATCCTCGGTGAGCCGACCGCGGGCCTGATCGAGGCGGGTTGCCAGGGCACTCTGCGCGTCCGGTTCACCGCGACCGGCACTCGCGCTCACTCGGCACGTGCGTGGATGGGCGACAACGCGATCCACAAACTCGGCGGCCTTCTGACCACCCTCGCAGCGTACGAACCACGCCGAGTCGACATCGACGGGTGCGAGTACCGCGAAGGGCTCTCGGCCGTCGGCGTCCACGGCGGCGTGGCCGGAAACGTCATCCCGGACGAGGTGTACGTGGACGTGAACTTCCGCTTCGCCCCGGACCGCAGTGAGGCTCAGGCTTTTGAGCACGTGCGTGAGGTGTTCGCCGCGGAGCTTGCGTCCGGCGCAGTGACCGCCGTGGTCACCGACTCCGCGGCCGGCGCGCTGCCAGGTCTCGCGCATCCCGCGGCGGCTGCGCTCGTCGCCGCGGCCGACGGCAAGTTCCGCGCGAAGTACGGCTGGACCGACGTCTCCCGGTTCTCCGCGCTCGGCATCCCGGCCGTGAACCTGGGGCCCGGCGACCCGAGCCTGGCGCACCGAGTCGACGAGCGGGTGCCCGTCGAGCAGATCACTCAGGTGACCCAGATACTGCGCACCTACCTTTTGTCGTAAAAGCGCGCGGTATACGGCATCTTTTGGCCTATATGGGTGAACGTGCCGTATGCAGCGCATTTCTACGATCCGGTGGGAAACACGAGTGCTCCGGCGAGGTCGACGATCCCGGCCCAGATGTCGTCCGGCCGATCGGTGATGGGCCCCAACTGCTCGAAAAGCTCA
The DNA here is from genome assembly GCF_016919385.1 of Gordonia sp. PDNC005. Taxonomy (NCBI): domain Bacteria; kingdom Bacillati; phylum Actinomycetota; class Actinomycetes; order Mycobacteriales; family Gordoniaceae; genus Gordonia; species Gordonia sp. PDNC005. The sequence continues at coordinate 2,586,605 of NZ_CP070351.1, read as the reverse complement.
CTCGTGATCGCACCGAGCAGCAGATTCCACGCCGCGACGGTCCTGGTCAGCACCTCGGCGGTCAGGCCGAGTTCAACTACGCCGTCTTCCCGAGTCGCCGCCCGGAGGGCGTCGACGGCTCGTCGCTGTCGGGTCGCGTCGGTGCCCGGGACGTCGGGCACACCGGCCAGACCGGCGACGATCCGGGCTAGAGCCAGAATCGGGCGGTTGCCTGCACGCGCGGTCGCATCGGCGGGTGCGTGGTAACCCGGCACCGGTGAGCCGTAGAGCAGGGCGTACTCGCTCGGGTGCGCGCAGGCCCACGCGCGCAGCGCGTGCGCGAACGCCTCGAACCTCGGCTTGTCGGGCTCATGACCGGCCACGGCGGTGTCGAGTGCGTCGCCGAGATCGTCGTACGCGTCGACGATGAGCACGGTCAGCAGGTCGTCGCGGTCGCGGACGTATCGATACAGCGACGACGGGGTGCGCCCCATGTCCCGCGCCACGGCACGCAGCGAGAGGGCCGCCGCGCCGTGTTCGGCGAGGTGGCGGCGTCCGACGTCGCGCAACTGTGACTCAAGCGCGGCACGATTGCGGGCTCGGACTCCGGGTTCGGCGGGGATGCTCATCACCTCACATCGTCGCATGTCCGTCGGGCCCGATCCAATAAACGAGAACACCGTTCTTGATTTATTGAAGGTGGAGTTGTATCGTCGTGAAACGAGAACACTGTTCACGATTCATGGGAGATTGAGATGGTCACCGCGTATCTCTGGTCACTGGCCGGACTGCTCTTCGTGAGCGAGGTCCTGATGCTCGGCGTCCTCGGCGGCGGGGTGTGGGCGGTGGTCGGCCGCGGATGGCCGGGGGTGCTCGCCGGACTCGCAGCAGTCGCTGCCGCGGTGGCCCTGTGGGCGCTGTTCGCGTCCCCGCGGCCCGTCATGGACGTGACCGTCGCGAAGTACGCGGTCAAGATCGGCTTGTACGTGGCGGCGACGGCACTGCTCGCGGCGGCGGGCGCTCGATTGCCGACCGTGTGGGCGTTCGCCGTGTTCTCGCTCGTGGTCAACACGGCGGCCGTGATGCCGCCCTACCGAGACTTCTGAACGAAGGAGATTGTCATGAACGACACCAGGTACGAGGCGCCGAGCGGGACGATGTTCACCGCATCGAATCGGCTCGTCGGCGGACTCGCGAGGATCGGAGCCGCGCCGAAAGGCGTCCATGAGTTGCGGACGGTGGGACGGCGCACCGGCGAGGTCCGTCGGACGCCCGTCAATGTGCTCGACGTCGGTGGACGCAGGTTCCTGTTCTCGCCGCGCGGCAACACACAATGGGTGCGCAACGTTCGGGCTGGGGGAGCGGTCGGGCTACGCCGCGGCCGCCGCACTGCCGCCGTCACCCTCGCGGAACTCGATGACGCCGCCAAGCCTGAGATCATCCGTGACTACCTCACCAAGTGGGGCTGGCAGGTTTCCGACTTTGTCTGCGGCCTCACGGCCGCCTCGTCGGACGACGAGATCCTTGCTGTCGCGGAGGGCTTCCCGGTGTTCGAGGTGCGCGTCTGACACGGTGAGACGCCCCGCTGGTTGGTAGCGTCTCCTTCCATGGCCGATGGCGAACCCGGCGCGAACGCGCAGCCCACAGACGACGACGAAGCGACCTTCGAAGCGGTGCCGCTGCGGCACATCGGAGCCGCGCAGGTCAGAGTGTCCGGAGACGCGGAACGGATCACCACCGACCGGACGCTGCTCGAATGGGTCGACCCGCGCGACCCGCAGCTCGCTGATCATCGCCGCATCCACGACTCCTGGCGCGTACTGCGCATCCAATCCGAATTCGTCGCCGGTTTCGACGCGCTCAGCGGTGTCGCCGAGGCCGTCACCGTGTTCGGCTCGGCCCGGGTGGAACCGGGCAGCGACGAGTACAACCTAGGCGTCGAGGTCGGTCGCAGGCTCGGTGAGGCGGGCTTCGCCGTGATCACCGGCGGTGGACCCGGCGCCATGGAGGCCACGAACAGGGGCGCCTTCGAAGCCGGCGCCCAGTCCATCGGCCTCAACATCGAGCTGCCGTTCGAGCAGCACATCAACCCGTACGTCACGCTGGCGATCAACTTCCGGTACTTCTTCGTCCGCAAGACGATGTTCGTCAAGTACTCGCAGGCGTTCGTGTGCCTGCCGGGCGGCATCGGCACTCTCGACGAGCTCTTCGAAGCTCTGACACTCGTGCAGACCCGCAAGGTGCTGCGCTTCCCGATCGTGTTGGTCGGCCGGGCCTTCTGGGGGCCGCTGGTCGACTGGATGAAGAACACGCTCGTGGCCGACGGCAAGATCTCACCCGAGGACCTCGATCTGATCACGCTTGTCGACACGCCTGAAGAAGCGGTTCAGGCGGTCTGCGAGAAGGCGATCCGTCCGTGACTCGCGATGCGCTCGCGATCTGCGTGTACTGCGCGTCGGGCCCGGTCGACGAGGAGTACCTGCGTCTTGCCGCCGACACCGGCAAGGCGATCGCCGCGGCCGGGGCCACGCTCGTGTCAGGGGGCGGCAACATCTCCATGATGGGCAGCGTCGCCCGCGCCGCGCGCGGAGCCGGCGGAAAGACGATCGGCATCATTCCCGAGCATTTGATGGCGTTGGAAGTGGCCGATCTGGACTCTGACGAGTTGATCGTCACCGACACGATGCGCGAGCGGAAGCGGCTGATGGATGAGATGTCCGACGGCTTCATCACACTGCCCGGTGGGGTCGGCACGTTCGAGGAGCTGTTCGAGACGTGGACCGGTGCCTACCTCGGGGTTCACGACAAGCCCGTCGTGATGGTCAACCACGGCGGGTTCTACGATCCGATGCTCGCCTGGCTCGACGATCTGCGCGCTCGCGGATTCGTCTCCGACCGGGCGATGGACCGGCTCGTGGTGGTCGACTCGGTGTCCGCCGCCATGAATGAACTGACTCTACGGTAAGGTGACGGCGTTCACCGTCCGGCGTGAGGAGTGAAGCAACCCATGAACACAGTGCCCACCAAGGTAGGGTTCACCGACATTCTCAAGGGTGTCGTCAAGATGGCCCCCGACCTGCCCGGAATGGCTCGTCATGCGCCGAACATGATCTTCCGGTCCCCGGACAAGAAGAACAGCATCGGCCAGATCTTCGCGCAGCTCGCCGCCGACCACCCGGACCGGCCCTTCGTCCGATGGCACGGCGAGTCGTCGTCGTACGGCGAGTGCAATCGCACAGTCAATCGATACGCCGCGGTGCTGACCGAACGCGGAGTCAAAGTCGGCGATGTCGTCGGGATCCTGTCGAAGAACAATCCGACCGACCTGCTGGTGATTCTCGCGGTACTCAAACTGGGCGCGGTCGCGGGCATGCTCAACTACAACCAGCGCGGCGACGTCATCGATCACAGCATGTCGCTGCTCGACGCGAACATCTTGATCCGCGACCCCGAATGCGACGAGGCGTTCGACTCGATGAGTCCCGAACGCCACCCCGAGCACATCCTCGACTTCGCGGCGCTCGAGGAGGCGGCAGCGGGGAAGTCGGAGGCGAACCCGGTGGTCACCGCGACGCTTCCGGCATCGACGCTCGCGTTCTACATCTTCACCTCCGGCACCACCGGCCTGCCCAAGGCCAGCGTGATGAGCCACAACCGCTGGCTGGCGAACTACACGGGCATCGGCGGTCTCGCCGTGCGTCTGCGCCCGTCGGACACCATGTATGTGGCCCTCCCGCTGTACCACAACAACGCGGTGTCGGTGTCCCTCGGCGCAGTCCTCGCAAGCGGCGCGTGCATGGCCCTGGGCAAGCAGTTCTCCGCGTCCCGTTTCTGGGACGACGTGATCGAGAACCGGGCGACCGCGTTCTCGTACATCGGTGAACTGTGCCGCTACCTGCTGGCCCAACCGGAGAAGCCGACCGACCGCGCGCATGCGGTGCGCCTCATCGTCGGCAACGGACTCCGCCCCGAGATCTGGGACGAGTTCGTCGACCGTTTCGGGATCGACCGTGTCGTCGAGTTCTACGGCGCCAGCGAGCTCAACCTGGCGTTTGTCAACGTCTTCGGGGTCAAGCGGACCGTCGGATTCTGTCCGCTCCCGTTCAAGCTCGTCGAGTACGACGCGGACGGCCAGCCCAAGCGCGACGCCAAGGGCCGCCTCGTCGCAGTTCCGAAGGGCGAGCCCGGTCTGTTGATCGCCGAGATCAGCGAGCGTGTCCCGGTCGACGGCTACACCGATTCGCGAGAGACCGAGAAGAAGATCGTCCGCGACGCCTTCAAGAAGGGCGACGCGTATTTCAACTCGGGTGACCTGGTTCGCGACATCGGGTTCTCGCACATCACCTTCGTCGACCGACTCGGCGACACCTTCCGTTGGAAGGGGGAGAACGTCGCGACCACCGAGGTGGAGGGCGCGGCGGGCGAGGACCACACGATCGACGGCGCGGTCGCGTACGGCGTCGAGGTCCCCGGTTGCGACGGTAAGGCCGGCATGGTCTCGATCACGCTCACGGGTGATCAGCGGCCGGACCCGAAGAAGCTGGCCGACCAGCTGTACGCATCGCTGCCCGCGTACGCGGTGCCGCTGTTCGTGCGGTTCGTCGACGAACTCGAAGTGACGTCCACGTTCAAGAACCGCAAGGTGGAGCTGCGCGACCAGGGCTTCAACGACGTCGGCGACGACGAGGTGTGGGTGCTCAAGGGCCGCGCCGACGGCTATGTGCCGTTCTATGACGACTACCCGGCAGACGTCGCGGCGGCCAAGGCCCCGCGCTGATCGACGCCTCGCTCGCGCCGTAGGGTGACATCGTGATCTCTGCCCCTTCGGCCGGGTCGAGCCCGTCGGGGACGACTCCCGCCCCGACCCTCTGCGGTCGTCCCGTCGCCGTCGACCGAGCGCTCGTCATGGCGATCGTCAATCGGACTCCCGACTCGTTCTACGACCGGGGAGCCACGTTCTCCGACGACGCCGCGAAAGCGCGTGTCGACCTCGTCGTGGAACAGGGCGCGGACATCGTCGACATCGGCGGTGTGAAAGCCGGTCCCGGCGAGGAGGTCGACGCCGCCGCCGAAGCGCAGCGGGTGGTGCCCCTGATCGCGTGGATCCGTGCGCAGCATCCCGACCTGCTGATCAGCGTCGACACCTGGCGCAGTGAGGTCGCCGCATCGGCCTGCGAAGCGGGCGCGGACATCGTCAACGACACGTGGGCGGGCGCTGATCCCCGCATCCTCGACGTCGCAGCGCAAGCCGGAGCCGGCATCGTCTGCTCGCACACCGGCGGCGCCGTGGTCCGTACCCGGCCGCACCGGGTCGCATACGACGACGTCGTGGCCGACGTCGTCACCGAGCTGGGCGCCGCGGCGACCCGTGCCAGGGAGGCCGGAGTGCGCGAGGACGGGATCCTCATCGATCCGACTCACGACTTCGGTAAGAACACGCACCACGGGCTGGCGTTGCTCCGTGAACTCGACCGACTCGTCGACACCGGATGGCCGGTCCTGATGGCGCTGTCGAACAAGGACTTCATCGGGGAGACGTTGAACGCCGATCTGACCGACCGGGTCGCCGGGACTCTGGCGGCGACCGCGTTGGCCGCAGCGGCGGGAGCGCGGGTGTTCCGAGTTCACGAGGTGGCCGATACTCGTCGCGCCGTCGACATGGTCGCGTCGATCCGTGGAACCCGGGCGCCTGCACGCACGGTGCGGGGTCTCGCGTGAACCCTGCCTGGACTGACCGCGGCGAAGGCGAAGCTCGCTGGTCGCACACTCACACTTGGGACCACCCCGAATGGAGCGTCGACGATCTGGTCGCCGCGAAAGCAGGCCGAACAGTCTCCGTCGTGTTGCCCGCGTTGAACGAGGAGGACACCGTCGCCGGTGTCATCGAGTCGATCAGGCCGCTCGTCGGAACACTCGTCGACGAGCTCATCGTCCTCGACTCCGGCTGCACCGACAGCACGGCAGAGCGCGCTCGCGCCGCGGGGGCGCGCGTCGTCTCACGCGAGGAGGCGATCCCCGGCCTTGAACCGATGCCCGGGAAGGGCGAGGCGTTGTGGCGCTCTCTCGCGGCGACGACGGGCGATCTGGTCGCCTTCGTCGACGCCGACCTCATCGACCCCGACCCGATGTTCCTGCCGAAGATGCTCGGTCCGCTGCTCGCCGATCCCGGCATCCACCTCGTCAAAGGGTATTACCGCCGTCCGCTCCTCACCGGATCGCGACGGGAGTCGTCCGGCGGCGGTCGTGTCACCGAACTGCTCGCCCGACCACTCCTCACCGCACTCAAACCCGAACTCGGGGAGGTGCTGCAGCCGCTCGGCGGCGAGTACGCGGGCACGAGGGAACTGCTGACCTCGGTGCGTTTCGCGCCTGGCTACGGGGTGGAGATCGGGCTGCTGATCGACACATACGACCGGTACGGTCTCCCCGGCATCGGACAGGTGAATCTCGGGGTCAGGCAGCACCGCAACCGTCCCCTCCGCGATCTCGCAGTGATGAGCCGTCAGATCGTCGCGACGCTGCTGGAGCGGTGTGGCATCGACGACTCGGGTGTCGGGCTCACTCAGTTCGTGCCGGACGATTCGGGTGCGTTCTCGCCGCACACCACCGAACTCCGCAGCGACGAACGCCCACCGATCGCCGGACTGGATCCCCGCCTGTTCTGACCGCAGCGCTACGCTGGTCGGGTGGTGATCATCGGACTGTATGTGATCGGCGTGGCCGTGCTGGTCGCGCTGCTGTTCGCCGTGGTGTGGTTCGCGTTCGGTCGCGGTGAAGATCTGCCGCCGGTGGACCGTGGCACCACGCTCACACGACTTCCTCGTGCGGGCATCAGCGGTGACGACGTCCGCAGGCTTGTCTTCGCCCAGAACATCCGCGGGTACAACACCGCCGAAGTCGACTGGGCACTGGAGAAACTCGCCCGCGAGATCGACGAACTCCGGGACGTCGTGTCAGAGCTATCGGGTCGCGATGTCGCCGACACCGGGTCTCTCCCAACCGTTCAGGTGCCCCCGATCGAACCGTGATCGATCGATCGATCACCGGATGCGCGCGAAAGCGTGTCGTGCGGCACACGTATCATTGAACGGTCCAGTGAATCGTTGGAGGGAGCACGGACAATGGCGGCGATGAAGCCACGTATGGGTGACGGTGCGATGGAAGCGGTCAAGGAAGGGCGCGGAATCATCGTGCGCATCCCGATCGATGGAGGCGGCCGACTGGTCGTCGAGCTGAACGACGCCGAGGCCAGCGCACTCGGTGAGGCGCTGCGCGAGGTAACCGCCTGACGCCAGACACTGACCTGTTCGAGGCTGCCTGCCTCGTCTGTCCGGTCTGCTCGGGACATCTCGAGTTGATGGGGCGGTCACTGGGCTGCCCGAATGGTCATCGCTTCGACCTCGCAAAACAAGGATACGTGTCGCTGTTGAGCGGGAAGGGGACGTCCCACCGCTCCGACACCCCGGAGATGGTCGCGTCTCGCGCCGCCGTGTTCGACGCCGGTCTCTACGACCCGATCACGTCCGCCGTCGCCGCAGCCGTTCCCGACGGCGAGGGGACCGTCGTCGACGCCGCCGCCGGAACCGGAGCCTACTTGGCGGCGGCCCTGACGGCATCCGCCGACCACCGTGTCGGCGTTGCGATCGACCTGTCCAAGTCGTGTGCACGGGCTGCCGTCCGATCCCATCCACGCGTCGTGTCCGTCGTCGCCGACCTGTGGGCGCAGATCCCCGTCGCCGACCGATCCGCCGACGCCGTCCTGTCGGTGTTCGCGCCGCGGAACGCCGCGGAGACCGCCCGGGTGCTCCGCACCGGTGGCCGATGGGTGATCGTCACACCCAACCGCGGCCACCTCGAGGAGATCGTCGAACCGATGGGCATGCTCCGTGTCGGAGACGGCAAGACCGAGCGGATCGCGGCGGATCTGGTCGCCGCGTTCGAGATCTGTTCGCAGGAGCGTGTGACCGCACACCTCGAGCTGACGGCCGGAGCTCTGGCCGACATCGCCGGGATGGGGCCCGCGGCCTTCCACCGGATCCGTGTGGAGCTCGACGCCGCTGCTCACGCCCTCGCGGGCGATACGACGACGTCGGCCACCGTCGACGTCACGGTCACCGTGGCGCGCCTCGCGGGGTGACGGACTCGCCCGTCGGGTGGTCGGCTCGCGGCGGGGCCGATATGTTGGAGCAGTGAGATCACAACCGCACGTCCTCGGAATAGTCCTGGCTGGCGGAGAGGGCCGTCGGCTCTACCCGATGACGAGTGATCGGGCCAAGCCCGCGGTGCCGTTCGGCGGATCGTACCGACTGATCGACTTCGTCCTGTCGAATCTCGTCAACGGCGGCTACGAACGCGTCTGCGTGCTCACCCAGTACAAGTCGCATTCCCTGGATCGGCACATCTCGCAGAACTGGTGGACGTCCGGTTTCCACGGCGAGTACATCACCCCGGTCCCCGCCCAGCAGCGTCTCGGTCCGCGGTGGTACACCGGAAGCGCCGACGCGATCTTCCAGTCGATGAACCTGATCGACGACGAGAAGCCCGACTACATCGTGGTTCTCGGCGCCGATCACGTGTACCGGATGGACCCGTCGCAGATGGTCGAGGCGCACGTCGCCAGCGGCGCGGCCGCCACGGTCGCAGGTATCCGCGTTCCTCGGTCGGAGGCGTTCGCGTTCGGCTGCATCGAGTCCGGCGACGACGACCGGATCACCGCGTTCGTCGAGAAGCCGAGCGACCCGCCGGGTACTCCCGACGACCCCGACGTGACGTACGCGTCGATGGGCAACTACGTGTTCAGCACCGACGCACTCGTCGAGATGCTCAAGCGTGACGCCGCCGACGGGGACTCCGACCACGACATGGGCGGCGACATCATCCCCGCCTTCGTCGAACGCGGTGAGGCGTACGTGTACGACTTCAACTCCAACGTCATCCCCGGGGAGACCGAACGCGACAAGGGGTACTGGCGCGACGTCGGAACCATCGACGCGTTCTACGACGCCCACATGGACCTGATATCGCCGAATCCGCGATTCAACCTGTACAACCAGCGGTGGCCGATCCGAGGTGCGACGAGTCACCTGCCGCCCGCGAAGTTCATCGGCGGCGGATCGGCGAGCGACTCGATGGTCGGCGCCGGGTGCATCGTCGCCGGCGCGACGGTCCGGAACTCGGTCCTGTCGAACGACGTGTCGATCGGCGAGGGCTCGGTAGTCCAGGGCAGCGTCTTGATGCCCGGCGTCCGCATCGGCCGGAACGCCGTGGTGCGCAACGCGATTCTCGACAAGAACGTCGTCGTCGTCGACGACGGTCAGCTCGGCGTCGACCTCGATCACGATCGCGAGCGGTTCCAGGTCAGCACGGGGGGAATCGTGTCCGTCGGTAAGAACCTTCGCGTGGAGTGACCGGAGTCCGAGCCGAGCCTCCCAGCTGAGTTGTGGTCTAAGCGAATGACGGAGGCGTCGACCGCTGGGTACATTCCGAACATGTCCGTTCAGACGAACCGCAAGATCACCGCTGTCCTGCTTCTGCTGTTCCCGTTTCTGATCACCGCGACGATGACCGTGTCCGACGGCGCCGACTCCGTTGTGATCGCCGCGTGCGTCGCCGTCGTCTTGATCTGGTTCATCGTTCTGGTCGTCTTCGGCGTTCGTTCCATGCGGCGCGTCGACGACTACCGGTACGGTCCAGACGATCTGACGTTCGACGCTGCAGAAACAGCCCGAGCCCGGTCTCGCCGGGTCAGGGCCGCAGGGCGGAAGAACCGAGGCTGACCAGGAGCGGGACGGTGTCGGCGTCGATGTTCGCGGGGAGGGCGTCGATCGGCCACCACGCGAGGTCGACGGACTCGTCACTGCGCACGATCTCGGGGAGCCCGCCGTCCGACGCCGGGTCGGCGACGGCCGCGAACCTGACGTCCAGGTGACGCGTGGCCTGTCCGAGCGAGCACGTGATCGGATGGGTGTGGAGGTGTACGGGGCCGCCGGTGAGCTGCAGTGACGCCAGCCCGGACTCCTCCAGGCCCTCCCGCAGCGCGGTTGCGGCGACACTGACGTCGCCGGGTTCGCAGTGCCCGCCGAGCTGGATCCATTTGCCGACACGTGGGTGCAGAGTCAGCAGGACATGAGTGAGTTCGGCGTTGAAGACGATCACCGAACCGGTGAGATGCCCTGGGACACAGGCACGTTCGCACGGGTTCGGAGCCGAGTCGACGAATGCCAGAAACGTGTGGCGCAGGGAGTCCTGCTCGGCGTCGGGCGGCGTCCACTCGGCGAGGATCGCGCGCGTGGTGTCGGTGATGCTCACAGTTCGATCACCAGTCCGTCGGTCGACGCAGATTCTCGCAGACCCGTCGGAGCGGCCGGGTAGCCGATCGCCACTGCGCCGAGCGGCTGCCAGTCCTCGGGCAGGTCGAGGTGCGTCCGCACGGTGTCGGCGGCGAAGATCGTGGACCCGACCCAGCAGCTCCCGACGCCGCGGACCGACAGCGCGACGAGCAGACCGCTGACAGCCGCTCCTCCCGCGACGGTGAACATGGTGTTCTCGCAGGCGTTTCGGCGGGAGTCGGGGTACGTGTGCATTCCGTCGCCGGTGAGCACGGGGATCACGAGTTCGGGTGCGTCGTAGAGGATCTGGCCGCGTGCGACGCGTTTGTCGATCGATTCGACTGTCTTCGAGTCCGCGGACAGATCAGTCCGCCACGCGTCGCCCATGGCGTCGAGCAGCGAGCGTCGACGGTCGGCGTCGCGGATCCACAGGAACCGGATCGGATGCGTGTGGTGCGGAGCAGGCGCGGTGAGAGCCTCCGCGAAGGCCGCGTTCATCACGTCGTCGGAGATCGGACCGTCCGTGAACGACCGCACCGAGCGTCTGGTCAGCAATGCCTCGCGGCGGCCCTGATCGATCGCCTCCTCGACGCCGAGGCGGAACATGTCGTCGTCGAGGTCGCGGACGAGGTCGGCGGCCGTCGACCCGTCGTCGACCGGCGTGTACCCGCGGACGACGGCGACAGGCACGGCGTCGAGCTTGCCCTTCACCAGGTCGGCGGCGGCGGCGAGCTCGTCGGCCACGGCGATGTCGGTGACGATCAACGTGTTGCCGTAGGCGTCGTCGATGCCGTCGTACGCGTGGCTGACGGCGATCCCAGCGGCCCCGATCGCCACGTCGGTCTGTCCGGTGCGCCAGGCGCGACCCATCGTGTCGGTGACGATCACGGCGACGTCGAGACCATGGTCGGCGGCGAGGACCGCTCGAAGCCGAGCGGCGCTCGCATCGGGATCAAGGGGGAGCAGCGCGATCTGGTCGGTCCGGACGTTCGAACCGTCCACGCCGGCAGCCGCCTGGACGAGGCCGTTGCGGTTCGCGGTGATCAGCGTGCGATTGCGCCGTGCGACGATGCGGACGGTCTCGGTGTCGATCAGTCGCCGCCGGAACGCGTCGCGCTCCTCCGGATCGGTCGGCGCGTCGACCATGCGGCCTTCGGTCTTGGAGAAGATCTTGCTCGTCACCACGAGCACGTCACCGTCGACGAGCCACGGCGCGGCCGCGGTGATCTCGGCGGCGACGTCACTGTCTGGACCGAACTCGCCCAGCCCGGTCACCGGAAGGATCTGGAGCCCGTCCGTCGCTCGGTGATCGTGCGCCCGATTGTCGGTCACGGCGTACGCACTCCGACGAGAGCGCATGCGGCGCGGACCATGTCGGCGGTGGCGGCGGGGTCGGTCATCAGCAGGGGAGCTGCGCCGACGGCGATGCCCTCGACGCTCGCGTGATCTCCGTCGGCGATGAGCCATCCGTCGAGCAGCCCGTTCCCCGAGCGGGGGCCGTAGTGTGCGGCGATTGCCTCGGCGGACGTCTCGACGCCGATCACCGACAGGCACTCGTCGGCCATGCCGCGCAGCGGCTTGTTGTCGATCACCGGGCTTACTCCGACGACGGGGGCCTTTGTGGTGCGCAGCGCGGCCCGCAGACCGGGGACGCTGGTGATCGCACCGATGCTGACCACCGGGTTCGACGGTGCGAAGAGCACGATGTCGGCGTCGGTGATCGCATCGACGACGCCGGGAGCGGGCTTGGCGTCGTCGGAGCCGACCTGCGCGAAGCCGTGGGTGGGCACCTGTGCGCGGTGACGGACCCACCATTCCTGGAAGTGGATCGCGACCTTCTCGCCGGGTTCGCCCTCGGGGCGGTCGATGACGACGTGCGTCTCGTGGCGGTCGTCTGTCGCCGGAAGCAGTCGAACACCGGGAAGCCAGCGCTTGTTCAGCGCCGCGGTGATGTCGCTGAGCGCAAAACCGGCGTCGAGCATCTGAGTGCGTATGAGGTGTGTCGCGAGATCGCGGTCGCCGAGTCCGAACCAGTCGGGATCCGCGCCGTACGCGGCGAGTTCGTCCTTCGCGTTCCAGGTCTCGTCGGTGCGACCCCATCCGCGCTCGGTGTCGATTCCGCCACCGAGTGTGTACATGCAGGTGTCGAGGTCGGGACAGATGCGGACGCCGTGCATCCACGCGTCGTCGCCGACGTTGACGATCGCGGTCACGGAGTGTTCACCCTGCTGCGCCGTCCCCTCGGGGAACGGCGTGACGCCGAACAGCTCTCGCACACCTTGTAGGAAACGAGCGCCGCCGACGCCCCCGACGAGTACGGTCACCTTCACAGCGATCCACTGTAGTCAGCACCGTGCGACACGCCGACGGGCGTGGGTGAATGTGTGTGGAAACGGTTTTGTCAGACCCCGATGATAAAAATGAATCTTGCTCTTCGGCTTGACCGAGACCGCTCCCGACGTGTGTAATCACATCAGTGTCATTACGGGTGGAGCGGAGCAGGGAGGGCGCCGACTATGACTATTGATCACGGCGAGGGAGCTGAGCCGACCAGTCGCACGACAGCGAACGGTTTTGGGCAACTCACCGCGCTGCCAAGCGATTTCGAGGCTCTGTTCGACGCTGTCGAAGACGAGTGGCAAGACCGGGCACTGTGCTCGCAGACCGATCCAGAAGCGTTCTTCCCCGAGAAGGGCGGCTCCACACGTGAAGCCAAGCGCATCTGTTCGGGTTGCGAGGTGAAAGCGGACTGCCTGGAGTACGCGTTGCACAACGATGAACGATTCGGCATCTGGGGTGGAATGTCCGAACGCGAACGCCGTCGCCTCAAGCGCGGCATCATCTGAACTCGCGCGTCGACCATACGAACGCACCGGGCCGTCCTGAGAGATCAGGGCGGCCCGGTGCTTTCTGTGTACGTCAGGCTTCCGGACCGTCCTCGACGGTCTCCTCGTCGATTCCGAGGAACGTCGCGACCTGCTGGATCAGCACTTCACGCAAGAGCTCAGAGAGATCGTCGTCCAGGGCGCGCAGTTCGAGCGGTCGACGGAACAAGATGATCTGGGCGCGGGTCGGTCGACCCTGGGTGTCCGTGCCCGCCCGCATCAGGCGTGCCAGCGGCACCGGGCCGTCCGCGGTCACCTCATCGGGCCACTGAACCGACTCCCATTCCTCCGGGTCGTTGCCGCGCGGCAGCATGCGGGGAATGTCGTCGACGGCGACGTCGAGGCCCTTCAGTGCGTCGTGCCACTTCGCGTCGAGTTCGGCGAACGCATCGACGGCGGCCCGATCGAACTCGTCCGACCTGGTCTTGCGAGCTGGGATCCCCGGCGCCAGAAACGGTCCACGCAGACCGCGTCCGTGGCGATCGCGTGTGCGCCGCGGCGGCGGGTTGAGCAGACGGACGCCCGAGGTGAGCGGCGCGAGGATGAAACCCATGGTCACAGTGTAGGTCCGCGTGTCGATCGTGGTTCTTTCGGGCGAGCCCTATAGGCTGGCGATGTGAGTCATCCCCGTCAGTGCTGCAGGCCCGGCTGCTCGCGACTCGCCGTCGCCACGCTGACCTTCGTCTACGCCGAATCGACGGCTGTCGTTGGTCCGCTCGCCGGCTCCGACGAGCCCCATTCGTGGGACCTGTGTGCCGAACACGCCGACCGCATCACCGTGCCGCGCGGCTGGGAGATGCTGCGCAGTGGCAGCGGTTTCACACAGGCGACCGAGGACCAGGATCTGACGGCCTTGGCCGACTCGGTTCGTGAGGTCGGCTCGGCGACTGCCGTCGCTCGTCCGTCGTTCCGCACCATGCCGGAGTTCGACGACGCACCGCGAGGCCGCCACCGCGCCGCGGACGCCCCGTCACGCGCTCCGGCTCCGCGCCCCGGCCGACGCGGGCACCTGCGGGTACTGCCCGATCCAGTCGATTGAGCGCAGTCTCGAGCACCCGGGCGCGTCGCGCTGACTAGTCTTAGCCTCATGTCTGCCCATTTCCGCGATCTCGACGACACCGATGGTCTCGTCGCCGCCGATCGTGACGGCCTGCTGCGTTCGGCGGCGATGTCGGGTGCACACGTGCGCGCCGTGGCGCACGCGGTCGCCGAGGGAGCGTTGGACCGTCTCACCGACCTCCGTCCGCGCGCAGTGGTCCTCGTGACGGGCCGTTCGGCAGCCGCAGACCGAGCCGCACGGTTCGTCGTCGCGCTCCTCGCCTCCCGCTTCGACGCGCCCCTCGTCGTGACACCGTCGCTGCCCGGCTGGATCGGGCCGCTCGACGTTGTTGTCGTCGCAGGCGACGATCCGGGTGACCGGGCGTACGCGGACGCAGCACAGCGAGCACTCCGCCGGCGTGCCGAACTCGTGACGGCAGTCCCCGTCGAGGGACCCGTCGCCGACGCGATCGGTTCCGATCCGGTGGCCGACCTGTCGCCGCGACTGCGTGTGGACGACCGGTTCGCGTTCGCGCGTCTGGTCGCCGTGTTCGTGGCCGTCTGCACGGCGTTCGACGCCGTTCGGCTGCACCCTGCGCCTACCTCTCTCGCCGACGTCGCCGATCTGCTCGACGCCGAAGCGGCCGCCGATCACCCGTCGCACGAGAGCTTTCACAATCAGGCCAAGCTCCTCGCCCTGCGGGTGGCCGGACGACCCGTCGTGTGGGCAGGCGACACGCCGGCGTCGACGGTTCTCGCCGCACACATCGCGTCAACGGTGTTCGCGGTCGCCGGGATCGCATCTGCATCCGATGACGAGCAGAGTGCACTCGCGCGAGTCCGGGTGTCCGCACACAGCGGCGCAGGCGCCGCCGACGCGATCTTCTACGACCCTGACTTCGACGACGCGCCGCCGACCGAACAACCCCGCGTGATCCTCGTGAGCACCGCGAACCGGGGATGGGGCGTCCAGCAGAGAGTGGGCGCACTCGGCGACATCGATGTCGTCACCGAGCAGAGCGACACCCCGGACAGCCCAGCGGGACTCGCCGAGCAGCCGCGCCGTGAGCCGGAGTTCTCCGACGTGCCCGCCGACCTGTCGGCGTATCTGACTGTCGCGGTCCGCGCCGACATGGCGTCGGCGTACCTCGAACTGGCGGGAGAGACCGCCTGATGAAGCTGCTCGCCGGAGTCATCCGGCCGTACGCGTGGGGATCGCGAACAGCCCTCGCGCAGATGCGTGGTGCGCCGTCTCCGTCGGCTCACCCCGAGGCCGAACTGTGGTTCGGAGCGCATCCGGCGTCGCCGGCGACAGTCGTCTCCGACGGTCCGGGCGAGACACTCCTCGGGCTGATCGAAGCCGATCCGGTCGGTCAGTTGGGTGCGTCGGTCATCGAGACCTTCGGCCCTCGGCTGCCGTACCTGTTGAAAGTCCTGGCGGCTCAGGAACCGTTGTCGTTGCAGGCTCATCCGAGCTCGGAGCAGGCGCAGGAGGGGTTCGCGAGAGAGAATGCCGCCGGGCTCCGCTTCGACGCACCGGAGCGCAACTACCGAGACGGCTGGCACAAGCCGGAACTGGTCATCGCGCTGACCGATTTCGACGCCCTCGCGGGTTTCCGCGATCCGACCGTCACCGTCGAGCTGCTGCGCGGCCTCGACGTCCCCGAACTCGACCCGTATCTCGGCATGCTCGCCGCGGAACCGGATCAGACCGGTCTGCGTGCCGTGTTCACCACATGGCTCACCCTGCCCGATTCGGTGATCGGCGGCCTCGTGCCGGCCGTCCTCGACGGTGCGGTGCGGGCCCTCGCGCGCGGTGAGGAGCGATTCGTCGCGGAACTGCGCTCGCTGCTGGAACTCGGCGAGGCCTACCCCGGCGACCCCGGAGTGCTGGCGTCGATGCTCCTCAACCGGCTGAGTCTGCGGCCCGGCGAAGCGCTCTACCTGTCGGCGGGAAATCTGCATGCCTACCTGCACGGGACGGCGGTCGAGTTGATGGCCAACTCCGACAACGTGCTGCGGGGCGGTCTCACACCCAAGCACATCGACGTCCCCGAACTGCTCCGTGTCCTCGACTTCACTCCGGTCGACCTCGACGATCTGATGCCGACGTCGAAGACAGTCGGCGCCGAGCGTGTGTACCTGACGCCTGCACCCGAGTTCCAGCTCTCGCGCATCGAACTCGACGGGACGGGACTGCGCGGACCGTCGTCGATCAGCTTCGACCTGCCGGGCCCGCAGATCCTCGCCGTCTTGTCCGGGCGAGTGACCATCGTCGGAGCCGACGGCGCGACGCTGACGGCATCCGCCTGCGACGCAGTCTGGCTCGCCGCGTCCGATCCCGCCGTGGTCGTGCACGCAGCGTCGTCGGACACGGTCTTCGTTCGTGCGCTCGTCCCCTGAGCGAAGGCGACTCTAGCCCGTCAGCGCGCGTTCTGCGGGTGTGGTGACGGTGCGGACGGTGCGACGGCTGCCGCCTGGGCCGATCAGATGCAGCACCGATGAGTCGTCGGGCTCCTGTCTGAGCAGGTAGCCGTCCGCGGCGCCGTGGTCACCGACGTCGATCACGGTGAGGCCGGTGTGCCGGACGGTCTGCTCGGGAGTGTCGTCGACGACGACCTGGGACGTGGGCGGAACGGTCGGACCGTACGAGAGCAGCAACGGGTCGCCGATCATGTCGACGAGTGGGGTCCACTGGTCGGGGCGATCGGAGACGACATGTGCTCGCACGCCCAGAGCGAGGGCCCGGACGACGGTCTGCCGAACGGTGGGGAGATCGGCGTCGACGGTCACTCTCGGAATGAAGGGGCCCGCGACCCGTAGCGCGATCGGCGTACCGTCGTCGGCGGCGCCGATGAGTTGACCGTCGCCGCCGAGCGGGGGAGCGACCCCTTCGACTCCGCTCGGGAGGATTCGTGCCACCGCGTCCGTAGCGTCCGCGACGGTCCAGGCGCCGTCCGTGGACAGGTCCGCCGCGGTCAGCGGGCGGGTCTGCACGCCTGCGGAAGCGCAAGCCGCACGAACCCTGCGAACACACCAGAGCACAGTGCGCAGTGCGCCGATGTTGCCGCCTCCCCTCAGTGCGACGGCCTGCGGGTGCTGTGCCGGATCTACGTGGACGACAAGGGCGACACTGCGGTGCGATGCGGGGGCCAGCGGTCCGAGAAGCCCTCGGTACGCGCGTGTGGCGGGACCATCGCCCCACCACACGAGAGTCCGGGTGACGACGTCCACGCGGAGCGGCCGTGCGTCGGACCGCGCCATACACGCCGCCATGGTCTCCACCGGGACGCGGGTGCGTGGACCGTTCGGGAGCGGCACCGGTGCGGGCGGCCCCGGAACGAGTGCCAAGACGCAGACGAGTCGTGGCCCGTCCCGGTGCAGTCCTGTGTACCCGTCGCCGTCCGGGACGTCGAACGGCTCATTCATGCACGGGTCGCCGCGCGTGGGTCTGATGATGCGACGCATCTGGCATTCCCCCTGAAAACATCGATTCCCCCGAATCGTGTGGCGTCACCGTACAACGGGACTACCGTCGCCGGAAGGGGAAACGGTCATCGACTTCGGGGGAAGATCAATGTCGCGACGGACAACCACGCGCGCTCAAGTCAGCGGCTACCGGTTCGGGCTTGCGCGAGCCGAGCACGCGCTTGTCCGCCGCGACGTGCGGATGGTGCACGACCCGATGCGATCGCAGGTTCGTGCACTCGTCACGGGAGGTGTCGTCGCGGTCCTGATCCTGGCGGGCGGCGGTGTGTACGGCCTCATCCGCCCCGCGCCGACGGTGGGCGACGCCCGAATCGTCGCGGACTCGGGAGGAGGGCTGTTCGTGCTGGTCGACGGGGTGATGCATCCCGTCCTGAACCTGGCATCGGCACGACTCGTGGTCGGCGGGCCCGCGCCGGTGAAGTCGGTGAGCGCGCGGTCGTTGCGGGAGTACCCGCGCGGCCCGACTCTCGGTATCGCAGGTGCACCCGGGTCGTTGCCAGGACCCGCGGACGACGGTTCGTCCACGTGGACGGTGTGCGACGGGCCCGACGGCACGGCTGTCGTCGCAGGGTCGCTGTCGGTGTCGCCGTCGCCTCGGGGCGCCGGCGCCGTCGTGTCGTACGGCGGTCACGTCTGGCTGCTGTTCGACGACGGTCCGGTCCCGGTCCGTGCGCGAGTCGACACGTCCCGCGTGGAGGTTGTGCGCGCGCTCGGGCTGGAGGACGCCGAAGCCCGGTCGGCGTCGGCGGCGCTGCTCGACTCCTTCCCGGAGCGGCCCGAGCTCACGGTGCCCGATATCGCGGATCGTGGAACACCGGGACCGCTCGGTCTGCCTGTCGGTTCGGTGATGCGAACCGCTGCCGTCGACGGTTCAGTCGTCTACCGGGTGGTGCTGCGCGACGGTGTTCAGGAGATTCCGGCGACGGCGGCCGACATGCTGCGTGCCGCCGATCGAACGGGCGGTGCCGAGGTCCGAGAGGTGGCCCCGGGGGAGCTGACGTCCGTTCCCCACGTGACACGACTTCCGCTTGATCAGTTTCCCGAGTCCGCGCCGCGCATCGTCGACTCGACGGTGCTGTGTCGGACGTGGTCGCGGGCCCGTGACGAGCGTT
Organism: Gordonia sp. PDNC005; assembly: GCF_016919385.1. NCBI lineage: Bacteria > Bacillati > Actinomycetota > Actinomycetes > Mycobacteriales > Gordoniaceae > Gordonia > Gordonia sp. PDNC005. The sequence goes on along the minus strand of NZ_CP070351.1, from coordinate 2,567,774 downwards.
CGGCCCACGAATCGATGCTGTCGGTGGATGTGTTGCCCGTGTCGACGGCGCCGGTGCGGCTCGCATCGGCCGACGGGCCGGGTTCACGTGTCGATCTGGTGCTCCTGCCGCCTGGGACCGCCGAGCACGTCGCGGTCACCGGTGCTCCGTCCGGCAGCGCCCTGGCAGGCCAGCGGTTCGTGATCGCCGACACCGGTGTCCGATACCGTCTCGCGGGTGAAGACGCGGGACCCAGTCTCGGCCTCGGCGACGACCCTCCGCGTATGCCGTGGTCGATCCTGTCTCGGCTCCCCGCGGGGCCCGAGCTCAGCCGGGCCGCCGCGCTCACCGCCCGCGACTAGAGCTTTGCGCCCGCGACCAGGGTGCGGATGGCGGCTTCCCAATCGTCGGCGATCTCGTGGCGAGTGAGCCCGACGACGTCGAGCAGGTGCCGCACGGTGATCGCGTCGAGGGGGGCCTGCACTGTGTGCGCGAGCACGTCGAGGCGGCCGGTGAAGCCCAACTCGCGGAGCAGGATCTTGACGTGCTGCGTCGACATCGCCCAGACCGGATGCGACAGGCGGTCGGGATCGTCGGCGCCGGCCTCGAGCAGGATGTCGAGGTGGTCGACGGTCATCTTCAGACGTGCGCGACCGTAGGCCACGAGTCGGTCGAGGGGATGGGCGCCCGGCCCGAGTGGGACCGGTCCGGACAGCATCGCCTGCTGCAGGTCGGACTCGGAGTGATCGAGGAGAGCGTGCATGAGGCCGGTCCGATTGCCGAACCTCCGGAAGACCGTGCCCTTGCCGACGCCTGCGGCGCGCGCGACGGCATCCATCGTGACCGCCGCGGCGCCCTGGTCGTCGATCAGTGACTGTGCGGCGGCGAGTAGCAGCCGCCTGTTGCGTGCGGCGTCGGCGCGTTCGGTGGACAGCGGCGGCCCGCCGACGACGGGCAGGCCGACGACCGGCAGGCCGACGGGTGCTCGATCGGGGGAGGTCATGGAGGAGAGGGTATCCGATCAGTGCTCTCACCTGGCCCGTCCCGGTCGGGTGACGGAGGTCACGGTATCCCCGGGAAGTATTCCGGACCGTGGTCCGTTTACGCTCATGACAGGGACGACGGAGCCGTCGTCGGATCAGCTACTTCAGGAGTGAACACGATGTCGGACAACACAGTGAAGATCGCGGTACTCGTCGGCAGTCTGCGCACCGGATCGATTAACCGCCAGCTTGCTGAGATCGCCCTCGAGAATCTGCCGGCCGGGGTCGAGGCGACGATCGTCGAGGGATTGGGCGAGCTCGCCTTCTACAACGAGGACATCGACACCCCGGAGACCCTGCCCGCCGGTGTCGCCGAGGTCCGCGGCGCAGTCGCCGATGCGGACGCCGTCCTGCTCGTCACTCCCGAGTACAACGGCACTCTTCCCGCGGTCCTCAAGAACGCCATCGACTGGCTGTCCCGTCCGTACGGCGCGGGTGCGCTCGTCGGCAAGCCGGTCGGTGTCATCGGCGCCGCGCTGGGCCAGTACGGCGGCGTGTGGTCGCGTCAGGACACGCGCAAGTCGGTCGGCATCGCAGGCGCCCGTGTGATCGAAGACGTCGAGATCGGTGTCGCGACCGGCAAGCTCGACGAAGCCGGTGTCCGCACCGACGCGATCACCGAGCAGGTCGTCGACGCGGTCCGTGCACTCGCAGACTCGGTCGCCGTCTCCGTCTGACACGGACGAGAGGCGCGACTGACCCCGGCCCGCCGGCGATCCCGGCGACCGTGAGTGAACCCCATGGAACGACTGTTGTCGTACCCATGGGGTTCACTCGTCTCATGGGCTCATCCACAGTTGTTGACGGTCGATGCACAGTGGTGTGCACGACACGCCGGGCGGCCCCTGACACGCCGGAAGCCCTGTGGATGATCAGTGCGCGACCTGGGACTTTCACGAATGTTATTCACAAGTTCTTGTGGTCAGTTGAAAAGCCACCCACTAGGTGTAGTGTTTGGAGTGTCCGGGGGGCGGACGTACGGCGATCGAATCTCATCGACGTCATTCGCAGGGAAGGCCTCCCGAACACCGACAACGTTCAACCAGTCGAACTGAGCGGCTCGCGCCGCCAACTGAGGGGATCACACCGATGGCAATCACCGTCTACACCAAGCCCGCTTGCGTCCAGTGCAACGCCACCTACAAGGCGCTCGACAAGCTCGGTCTCTCCTACGACGTGGTGGACATCAGCCAGGACGACGAAGCCCGCGATTACGTCATGGCGCTCGGTTACCTGCAGGCTCCCGTCGTCGTCGACGGTGACGACCACTGGTCGGGTTTCCGCCCGGACCGCATCAAGGCGCTCGCCGCCCGCGTAGCCTGATCGGTTCGTCGTGTCTGAGCCCGCCGACCACGTCGAGGCCTCGGACCTGCCGCTGATCGTGTACTTCTCGTCGGTCTCGGAGAACACTCACCGCTTCGTTCAGAAGTTGGGTGCCCGATCGCAGCGGATCCCGCTGATCGATCGGGAGGGCGCGTTCCGGGTCCACGAACCGTATGTGTTGATCCTCCCGACATATGGGGGCGGGAAGGTCAGCGACGCGGGGAAGGTCACCGCCCACGCGGGTGGCGGCTACGTCCCCAAACAAGTCATCAGATTTCTCAACGTCGAACACAACCGTTCATTGATTCGCGGAGTGATCGCCGCAGGCAACACGAACTTCGGTGCGGAGTTCGCCATGGCAGGCGAGATCGTCGCGAGCAAGTGTCAGGTCCCGTACCTGTATCGCTTCGAATTGATGGGGACCGTCGACGACGTCCTCGCCTGTCAGGTCGGCCTCGCCGAGTTCGCCAGAGCACACCGCGCGAATGCGCTTTGAAATGGAGCCAGAAGTGTCACCCACCGTCACCGCCACAGATTCCACCGTCTCGGCCAGCGTGTCGGGGGTGCATTCGAGCCCGTCCGGCCACGAGCCGGGTGAGCTCGACTTCCATGCGCTCAACGCGATGCTCAACCTGTACGACGCCGACGGCAACATCCAGTTCGACAAGGATCGCGAAGCCGCGCGCCAGTACTTCCTGCAGCACGTGAACCAGAACACCGTGTTCTTCCACGACCTCGACGAGAAGCTCGACTACCTCGTCAAGGAGAACTACTACGAGCCCGAGGTGCTCGATCAGTACGATCGTGAGTTCGTGAAGCTGCTGTTCGGCCACGCCTACAGCAAGAAGTTCCGCTTCCCGACGTTCCTCGGCGCGTTCAAGTACTACACGAGCTACACGCTCAAGACGTTCGACGGCAAGCGTTACCTCGAGCGTTTCGAAGACCGCGTCTGCATGGTCGCACTGACCCTCGCCGCGGGCGACACCTCTCTCGCGCGCGGCCTCGTCGACGAGATCATGGACGGCCGTTTCCAGCCGGCCACCCCGACGTTCCTCAATTCGGGCAAGAAGCAGCGCGGTGAACCAGTGTCGTGCTTCCTGCTCCGCATCGAGGACAACATGGAGTCCATCGGCCGCTCGATCAACTCGGCACTGCAGCTGTCCAAGCGCGGTGGCGGCGTCGCTCTGCTGCTGTCGAACGTTCGTGAGCACGGTGCACCGATCAAGAAGATCGAGAACCAGAGCTCCGGCGTCATCCCGATCATGAAACTGCTCGAGGACTCGTTCAGCTACGCCAACCAGCTCGGCGCACGTCAGGGTGCGGGCGCGGTGTACCTGCACGCGCATCACCCCGACATCTACCGGTTCCTCGACACCAAGCGTGAGAACGCCGACGAGAAGATCCGCATCAAGACACTGTCGCTCGGTGTCGTGATCCCGGACATCACGTTCCAGTTGGCCAAGAACAACGACGACATGTACCTGTTCAGCCCGTACGACGTGGAGCGCGTCTACGGCAAGCCGTTCGCCGATGTCAACGTCTCGGACACGTACCACGAGATGGTCGAGGACAAGCGGATCCGCAAGACCAAGATCAAGGCCCGCGAGTTCTTCCAGACCCTCGCCGAGCTGCAGTTCGAGTCGGGCTACCCGTACATCATGTTCGAGGACACCGTGAACCGCGCCAACCCGGTCGCGGGCAAGATCACCCACTCCAACCTGTGCTCGGAGATCCTGCAGGTGTCGACGCCGTCGACGTTCAACGATGATCTCTCGTATTCGCACATCGGCCGCGACATCTCGTGCAACCTCGGGTCGTTGAACATCGCGAAGACGATGGACTCGCCCGACATCGCGCAGACCATCGAGACCGCGATCCGCGGCCTCACGGCCGTCGCAGACCAGACGTCGATCGACTCGGTCCCGTCGATCAAGCGTGCCAACGACGACGGTCACGCCATCGGTCTCGGCCAGATGAACCTGCACGGGTACCTCGCCCGCGAACGGATCTTCTACGGCAGCGAGGAGGGCATCGACTTCACGAACATCTACTTCTACACGGTCGTCTTCCACGCGATCCGCGCGTCGAACAAGATCGCCCAGGAGCGCGGCAGCGCGTTCGCCGGCTTCGCCGACAGCAAGTACGCCTCGGGTGAGTACTTCGACAAGTACACCGATCAGGTGTGGGAGCCCGCCACCGACAAGGTGCGCGGAATCTTTGCCGACGCCGGAATCCACATCCCGACGCAGGACGACTGGCGTGAGCTGAAGGCGCTCGTGCAGAAGCACGGCATCTACAACCAGAACCTGCAGGCCGTCCCGCCGACCGGTTCGATCAGCTACATCAACCACTCGACCAGCTCGATCCACCCGGTCGCGTCGAAGATCGAGATCCGCAAGGAAGGCAAGATCGGCCGCGCCTACTACCCGGCGCCGTATCTGACCAACGACAACCTGGAGTACTACCAGGATGCGTACGAGATCGGTTACGAGAAGGTCATCGACACCTACGCCGCCGCTACTCAGCACGTTGATCAGGGCCTGAGCCTCACGCTGTTCTTCAAGGACACCGCGAGCACCCGCGACGTCAACAAGGCGCAGATCTACGCGTGGCGCAAGGGCATCAAGACGCTGTACTACATCCGCCTCCGTCAGATGGCGCTGGAGGGCACTGAAGTGGACGGCTGCGTCAGTTGCATGCTGTGAGTGTGACGCGCAGTCGCAGCTAGTTCTGACCTGCCGTTTGGTGTCACCGCGTGACACTAGACGGCAGGTCTGTCTTTTCTGTGGCTTTCGGGCGGCGGCTCGGCGGCGATGCCGCGCGCGGCTTGTTCGAGCACGTGCATGGCGACAGGGTCGGCCACGTCGTCGCCGTTCAAGAGGAGTGCGCCGGGCAGATTCACCACCCCGTATCGAATCGCGGTGACGGCCGCCCTGTCTCGCCGGTTCCACAGGGCTTCGGCGAGTTGGATGAGGAGTCGGCCGAGATCAACGCGCAGCCCGTGCAGCAGTTCGCGCGCGCCGTCGTTGAGGTCCGACGTCAGGAAGTCGTCCAGATCGGCCGCGAGGAGCACCCGCGCACCGTCTGCGTCGCTCTCGGCGTGGGTTGCCGGAGCGACCGCGGCCGCCACGAACGCGGCGACCGGGTCGCCGTCGGCCAACGCCTGGGCGACCTGTTCGCGCTGCAACTGCAGAAAGCCCTCGGCTTCGGACGCCCACACGCGTGCGAGCAGTCCGTCTCGCGACCCGAACGCGTGATAGACGGCGCCGTTGGACGCACCAGATGCGGCACTCAACGCCCGGATCGTGACCGACGAGATTCCACCCGACAGCCACAGCGCTCTGGCGTGCCCGAGCAGTTCGTCTCGGTCGTGACGGCGAGGCCGGCCCATGACTGTGTTACTTCGATCCGTCGGTGTCGCCGGTGAGGGAGGCGACGACGTCCTCGAAGAGGCGTGCTTTGATGGCGCCCAGGGTGGTGCGGTCCTTGCCCGCGAGACCACGCACGATGCCCGCGGCGGTGTTGTGCAGATCGTCAAGCGTTGTCGTGGTGTCCACGATGCCCGCGCCTTCCGCCTCGGCACCGCCGTAGCGGTGTCCGCTCGTCATGGAGCGCAGAGCGGTCTGCGGTGTGAGTTTGGCCGTGATCAGGTCGTTCATCCCGGGCGTGAACGGGATGCGGATGTCGACTTCGGGGAAGCAGAAGAAGCCCCGATCGGATCGCATGACCCGGTAGTCGTGTGCCATCGCCAACATCGCGCCCGCGCCGAACGCGTGCCCGTTGACTGCCGCGACAGTGGGCACCGGGAGCGTCAGGACCCGCACGAACAGGGCTTGCACGCTGTCCACATACGCCTGATGTTGGTCGGAATGACCCATCAGCCAGTCCAGATCAAGACCGTTCGAGAAGAACTTGCCGCTGCCGATCGTGACCAACGCGGCAGGATCATCAGACGCCTCCAACTCGTCGAGAGCGGCCTGCACTGATGCGAGCCAGTCGGGCGAGAAGCGGTTCTCGTCGGTCCCGAGGTCGAGGGTCCAGATCGGTCCGTCCGTGGATATCGTCGCCATGGAGGCTCCTTCGGGTGCTGACCCCGGCGCATCGTGCGCAGGGGCGGTTCCGTCGAACGTAACAGAGCGGTGCTCCAAAATGAAGGAGGATTTGGGCGGGCCGCCGTCACGTCCCCGCGCTCCGTCCCGGACCACTACGCTCGACGGCATGAGAGCTGTGGTGTGCGAGCAGGGTGAACTGACCGTCCAGGACCTTCCCGACCCGACGCCGGGCAAGGGGCAGGTGGTGTTGAACGTGACACGCACCGGCATCTGCGGTTCCGACCTGCACGGACGCCATCACGCCGATCTTGTGGCCGACGTGGCCGACAGGGCCGGCTATCCACATCTGATGCGGATGAACCAGCCGATCGTGATGGGCCATGAGTTCACCGGGACGGTCGTAGAGTACGGCCCCGGATGCCACAAGCGTTGGAAGAAGGGGACGCGGGTAGTCGCACTGCCGATGATCGAGGGCGATTCCGGACCTCACCTCCTGGGGCTCTCCGAGCAGGCGCCGGGCGCTTACGCGGAGCAGGTTGTCGTTCAAGAGGCGATGGTCATCGAGGTTCCGGCGGGCGTCTCCGATGACGAAGCAGCGCTGACCGAGCCGATGGCCGTTGCCTGGCATGCCGTCCGCCGCGCCGAGGTCGGACGGGGCCAGGCCGCCGTCGTGATCGGATGCGGACCGATCGGACTCGCGGTGATCGCGATGCTCAAGGCATCAGGCGCGAAGAAGATCATCGCCAGCGACCTGTCACCCCGCCGTCGAGCACTCGCCGCCGACATGGGCGCACACGTCGTCGTCGACCCACGAGAGACCGACCCGTTCGACGCCTACCGTCCCGGACGCAACGAGATCCGCTCTGTCACCGACCTGGTCGGCATCGGCATCGACACCATGCGCAAGCTCCGCATGCTGCCCGGACCGATCCCGTGGTGGCACGCGTTCCGCGTCGCCGAACGCATCGGCGAGGTCCCGGCCGGTCCGGTGGTCTTCGAGTGCGTCGGCGTACCGGGCATGATCGACCAGATCATCAACACGGCGCCGCTGAGATCACGCGTTGTGGTTGTCGGTGTGTGCATGGAGCCCGACACGTTCACCCCGTCGATGGCGGGGACCAAGGAGGTCGACCTGCGGTTCGTCTTCGGCTACGACCCCGGCGAGTTCCGCGACACGCTGCACATGATCGCCGACGGAAAGGTGGACGTGAAGCCGCTGATCACCGGGACCGTCGGCCTCGACGGCGTCGATGCGGCATTCACGGCGCTCGGCGATCCGGAGGTCCACGCCAAGATCCTCATCGACCCCTCGAGTCGCGTAGTCTCGCCGTAGGTCGGCGTCTCCCCGGTCAGGAGAATTGCCACGCGAGAGCGGCGGCGACCGCGCCTGCGCCGTTCGCCGCCCAGTGGAGGGCGAGGCACGGCAGGATGCTTCCGGTCTTGACTCGAAGCCACCCGAAGACCACGCCGGTGACGCCGGTGAACACGACGGCGCCGACGATGCCGAGGATCACGCCGACCGCACCCGAACCGACGGCGTCGCTGAAGCCTTCGTTTCCGGCGGTGAGGCCGAGTGACGACACCACGTGCCACAGGCCGAACAGCACCGCCTGGAGGCCGATGGCGACGCCGGTCGAGTGCCTCCGCAGCAGGCTGCCCAGGACAACACCTCGGAACAGCAATTCCTCGGGGATCACGGTCTGCAGTGGAATCAAGACGAATGCGGACAGGATCGCCCACGGCAGGTCCCGATATGCGTCGTTCCGGAACAGCTCGCGCAGCGGCGGAATGACCATCGCCACGGCGATCGCAGCGACCACGACGATGATGATCGCCGCGGCCCACCGGCCGCCGCGAGCCATCGTCGACGGGGCGAGCCCCAGGTCGACCGGCCGCAGGCCGGCTCCCAGGGCGAGCGCGGTGGCGGCGACGGCCGTCCCTGTGACGATCCATCGTGACCAGGTGAAATGCGTGAAATGCATCGTGGACTCCGCCGCGAACATCACCACGATGAGCGCGACGAGCGTGTAGTAGTTCCGTACGCGGGAGCGGACGATCTCGGCACCGCGTGCCGACGGCGCGAGCTTGTCGTCCATGTCCCCGGTGACCTCCGCGTCGCACACGTTGATGAGGATCTGAGTCTATCGGTCGGCGCTTCTCGCCGGTGCACGTGATGGGCGTCTCGATCCGGGCGTGTAAGAACGTTTATGAGGTGTGTTGACCGACGAAAGGCGCCGCACATGCTTGCACCCGAAGAGCAGCAGATGATCCGACTGGTCCGCGACTTCGTCGACAACCGGGTGAAGCCGGTGGTCCACGACCTGGAGAAGACCAACACCTACCCTGAGGCCCTCATCGACGAGATGAAGGAGATCGGGATCTACGGGCTGGCGATCCCCGAACCTTGGGGATTTGGGAAGGTGAGCGCCGAATGTTACGTCGGCGTCACCGAAGAACTGGCCCGCGGCTGGATGAGTCTCGCCGGCGCCATGGGCGGGCACACCGTCGTCGCCAAACTGATCCAGGACTTCGGAACGCAGGAGCAGAAGGACGTGTACCTTCCGCGCATGGCGACCGGAGAGCTCCGCGCGACGATGGCTCTCACCGAGCCCGGCGGCGGTTCCGACCTCCAGGCGATGCGGACTGTCGCTCGTCCCACCGGGGACGGCTACATGGTGAACGGTTCGAAGACGTGGATCTCCAATGCTCGCAAATCAGGACTGATCGCGCTTCTGTGCAAAACCGATCCAGCAGCCGACCCCAAGCATCGTGGGGTCTCGATCCTGCTCGTCGAGCAGGGTCCGGGGCTCACCGTGTCACGTGACCTGCCGAAACTCGGATACAAGGGCGTGGAGAGCTGCGAACTCGTCTTCGACGACATGGCGGTGCCCGCGACCGCGGTCCTCGGCGGTGTAGAGGGAAAGGGCTTCGCGCAGATGATGCGCGGCCTGGAGATCGGCCGCCTCCAGGTCGCGAGCCGCGCACTAGGCGTCGGTCGCGCCGCACTCGAGGACTCGGTGAAGTACGCGCAGGAACGGGAGTCGTTCGGCGAGCCGATCTGGCAGCACCAGTCGGTCGGCAACTATCTCGCCGAGATGGCGACCTCCCTCGAGGCTGCCCGGCAGCTCACCCTGTTCGCCGCCCGAAAGTACGACAGCGGTGACCGCTGCGACATGGAGGCGGGCATGGCGAAACTCTTCGCATCGGAGGCGGGAATGGAGATCGCACTCAAAGCCGTCCGCATCCACGGTGGATACGGTTACTCCACCGAGTTTGACGTGGAGCGGTACTTCCGCGACGCGCCGCTGATGATCGTCGGTGAGGGGACCAACGAGATTCAGAAGAATGTGATCGTCAAGCAACTCGTCAAGAGGAATCCGGTCGCCTGACGGCATGCTCGCTGTGGACTGTGATCCCACGGTTCTCCGAGTCGTCTGTCACAGGATGACCGTGCCTGACGGCGGACACGCGGCACGACACGCCGAACACGCGAAGACACACGATCTTGTGTTCACGGGGAGTGTCAGCCCCAAGCGGTAGGGTTAGCCTCGTTCTCCTGCCAAACATTTCTCACGACGCGAGGTGCCATGTCTGAGTCCGCCCACAGTCCTGCCGACGGAGCTCCCGTGAAGCTGGTGAGCCGCGTGTCGGCCATCAACTGGAACCGGGTCACCGACGACAAAGACGCCGAGGTCTGGGACCGTCTGACCGGTAACTTCTGGCTGCCGGAGAAGGTTCCGGTGTCGAACGACATCCCCTCGTGGGGCACCCTGACCGACTACGAGAAGACGCTCACGATGCGGGTCTTCACCGGTCTGACGCTGCTCGACACCATCCAGGGCACGGTCGGCGCGATCTCCCTGATCCCGGACGCCCTCACCCCTCACGAGGAAGCGGTGATGACGAACATCGCGTTCATGGAGTCGGTGCACGCCAAGAGCTACAGCTCGATCTTCTCCACCCTCTGCTCCACCAAAGAGATCGACGAGGCGTTCCGCTGGTCGGAGGAGAACGAGCATCTGCAGCGCAAGGCGCAGATCATCATGGACTACTACCGAGGCGACGATCCGCTCAAGCGGAAGATCGCGTCGACCCTCCTGGAGTCGTTCCTCTTCTACTCGGGCTTCTACCTGCCGATGTACTGGAGCTCGCGCGCCAAGCTCACGAACACCGCCGACATGATCCGCCTCATCATCCGCGACGAGGCCGTCCACGGCTACTACATCGGATACAAGTACCAGCGTGGACTCGAGACGCAGACACCGGAGCGTCGCCAGGAGCTCAAGGACTACACGTTCGAGCTGCTCTTCGAGCTGTACGACAACGAGACCGACTACACCGAGGCGCTCTACGACGAAGTCGGACTCTCCGAGGACGTCAAGAAGTTCCTGCGCTACAACGCGAACAAGGCGTTGATGAACCTCGGCTACGAGGCGATGTTCCCGAAGGACGAGGCCGACGTGAACCCGGCGATCCTGTCGGCGCTCTCGCCGAACGCCGACGAGAACCACGACTTCTTCTCAGGCTCGGGAAGCTCGTACGTCATCGGCAAGGCAGTCAACACCGAAGACGACGACTGGGACTTCTGAGCCCCTGAAGATCGGTCTACTCCCAAGGGTCCGTCGGCATGATGCCGGCGGACCTTTGTCATCGGACCGATGTCAGGAGCTCAGTCAGCGCATCTCGCGGATGAGCACTCGCCGGACGATCGGATGGTGTGCAGAAGTAACAGCGAGAACGGTCAGCAGCACCCAGACCACCACCGATGAGAGAAGGACCAGGAAGAACGCCGACCACGCGCCCCCCACGATCTCATTCGACGCGGCGTGGCGGGCCCACATCCGCCAGTAAATCATCAGGTTCACGGTGAGTCCGACACCGTACGAGATGCCGAACGACAGCAGGAACGGCAGCCACGTACCGTCGCCTAGCCTGGCGGTGAACGGTTCGCGTCGCAACGGCGAGATCACCGACAGCACATTCGCGACGCCGAGCCAGATGAACAGCATTGCGATCAGCTGATCGATGATGACGACCGCGTTCGGGTGATCGGTGCCTGTCGAGATGAGGATGACGACGGGAATCGCCGCAACGCCGATCATCAGCGCGATCGCGATGTTTTTCACCACGAGGACACGCCATAGCGGCTGCTGCGACGCCAACGACTCCCGGACGCGCTGCGCATCGAAACACAGGGCATTCGTACAGACGACGCTGCCTGCGACGGCCGAGAAGAGATAGATCGACAGTGACTTCATGTCGTAGCTCGACCACCCGATCAGCTCGTACGTAACCACAAATCCGAGCGCCATCGCGATGGTGATCGCGAGTCGGATCAACACTGCACGTGGACGGTCGGCGAAGATGTGCGCGACTTCGTCACGGACGAGCCCCGGCAGTGCTGCGGTTGCTTTGAGGGCGTCGCGCATCACCAGCAGAATGTCACCATGCCCGGCACGGCTGCGCAGTGGTGTACTCGGCATCGCGTCCTGCTGGGCCAGAACGGTTTCGGAGATCGCGCGTTGCGCACGAGCAGAGATCAGCGCGACGGGATCCGTGTCCAACAGGTCTCCGGGTTCGGCGAGATCGGCCTTCGCCTCGGAGACGGCAGCAGCCCATGGTTCGGATCGCTGCCCGCCGACCCACAGCGCGTGCGCGTACGCATCGTCGGAACGGTCGAGACGCACCCGGAGTCGGTGCAGCGCTGAATCGTCGGGCACGCCGATCATCGTGTCACGTCGGACGTCACGAACGTCGACGGAGCTCACGGTAAAAGGTGTCGAGGTCATCGACGGCCTCGGCCAACTGAGTGGCGGGAACACCCGACGCGCGCAGCGCGCTCCGGAGCACGGCCGCATCGAGGTCGGCCAGCGCGTCGACCGCAGGGACTGGAGGTGGGGGCGGCAGGACGATCCGGTCTCCGTAGAAGTCCTCCGGCAGCATGTCGCGGTCGTCGGCGAGCTCGGTCGTGGACGACGGCCCGCCCTCGTCACCCGCACACGCGAGTAGCTCGGGCAGGTCGGTGCCCATCACCTGCAGCAGAGCAGTGGGACGTCGGTCGATCTCCGCGGCCACCTCGAACACGGTCGCCAGTACGTGAATGCAGCGGGGCGCCTCATCAGGGCACGTACAACTCGATTCGACGTCGGCCGACTCGGTCGGCGCGATCAGACCGCCGAGCCCCGGTGGTTGCTCGCCTCGCGCCAGCGCGAGGAGATCGTCGACCGCCCCTTGTGCCCGGAGCAGGGCGACGACGGTGTCGGCGTCGACAGTTCGACATGTCAGTATCACGTCGAACGGGTCGAGCTGACTGCCGCGCACCGACGATGTGACCCGGCCGGGGACGATCCGCATGCCGTCGACGTGGCGATCTCGGAAGTAGCGACGCGCACCGGTCACATGGCGATGGTCCGTCCCGGCCTCGACAGCGTCGACAAACGCCCGGCCCCACCGGCTGATGCCGTACCCGCGGACCGGCGCGCGGCGCGCCCGCCCGGTCATTCGCCGACCGCCTCGTCGCGCAGGGCGAGCAGGTCGAACAGAGCGTCGTCGTCGAGGTCGCTCAGCCAGTTCTCGCCGGTGGAGACCGTCAACTGGGAAAGCTCGCGCTTCGCTGTGACCATCTCATCGATGCGCTCCTCCAGAGTTCCAACGCACACGAACTTCCTGACCTGCACGTTCTTCGTCTGCCCGATTCGGTATGCACGGTCGGTCGCTTGGTCCTCGACAGCTGGATTCCACCACCTGTCGGCATGGATCACGTGGTTCGCGCCGACGAGGTTGAGTCCGGTGCCGCCGGCCTTGAGCGTGGCGATCAGGACCGGAGGCCCGTCAGCCGACTGGAAGTCGGAGACCATCGTGTCGCGGTCACGGCGAGATCGTCCCCCATGCAGTACCGGCACGTCGACGCCGAGGATCGGCGTCAGCCACTCGTTGAGGAGCTCGGCGAACGCCGCGAACTGGGTGAACACCAGCGCACGGTCGCCTTCGGCGATCAACGTGGTCAGGATGTCGATCAGCAGCTCCACTTTGCCCGACCGGTGTCTGCGCCTGCGTAGCAGTGCAGACCCGTCGGCGAGGTAATGCGCCGGGTGATTGCAGATCTGCTTGAGCCTGGTCAGGGCCGCGAGGACACTGCGGCGCCGGAACTCGCCCTTGTGATTCGGGTCGCCGAGCGCCTCGTGCAGATCGTTCAGGACGGCCTGGTACAGGCCGGCCTGCTCGGTTGTCAGATTGGTACGGACCGTCAGTTCCGTCTTCTCCGGAAGGTCTGGTGCGACAGCGGGATCCGTCTTGGTGCGCCGAAGGATGAAGGGCGCGGTCAGAGCCGTGAGTCTGCGCAGCGCGTCGGCATCCCGATCGCGTTCGATGGGTTCGGCGAAGCGTGCCCGGAACACCGACGCCGACCCCAGCATCCCCGGGTTCACCAGATCGATGACGGCTCGGAGGTCCTCCAACCGGTTCTCGACAGGAGTGCCTGTGAGCGCGATTCGGAGCCGGGCCGGGATCGCACGCAGTGCTCTCGCCGCGGCAGTGTGAACGTTCTTCACGTGCTGAGCTTCGTCGACGACGAGTTCGCTCCACTGCAGCCCGGCGAGACCGGCGCGGTCGCGAGCCAGCGTGGCGAAGGTGGTCAGCACAACGTCGATGTCGCCGGTGGAGATCACGTCGACCGACCGGCCGGTTCCGTGGTGGACGATCACGCGGAGGCCCGGCGCGAACGTCGCGAGCTCGCGCTGCCAGTTGCCGATCACGGACATCGGGCACACGACCAGAGCAGGTTGACGCCCGGGTTCGTCGGCCCGCATGGTCGTGAGCAGGGCGATCACCTGCACGGTTTTGCCGAGACCCATGTCGTCGGCAAGGACTGCGCCCGCGCCGATTCGGCCGAGCGACACCATCCAGTCGAGCCCGAGCTGTTGGTACGGGCGGAGGGAGGCGTGAAGCGTGGGCGGCGGCGTCACGGGTTCCGGGACTATGGTGCCGCCGCGCGCGACGTCGTCGAGCCAGCCGAGTCCGTTCACGCTCGACACCGGGACCGGGACCCGGTCGGTGGGGTCGGCGACCAGCCTCAGCAGGTCGGCCATCGTCAAAGGGTCCCCGTCGGCGGATGACAGTGCCTTCTGTGCGGCCACAAACGCCGCAGCCCGGGTCAGGGCGGCGCCCTCCGCGCGCAGCCACCGGCCACGGACCTTAACCAGGTTGCCGTGCTGCTGCGCGAGTTCGTCCAGATCGGACTGGGTGAGCGCGGGGGAGTCCGGGGTGTCGCCCAGAGCGAGTCGCCATTCGAAGTCCGAGATCTCGTCGAGGCCGACGAATCCCGGCCTGCTTCCACCGTCTGGCGCGGCCCCGGCGCCGAGGGACAGACTGGGGGAGACCGTCGCGATGGTCCGCGGCAGCAGCACGGTGACTCCCTCGTCGGCGATCGCGGTGGCGCCGTGCGCGAACAGTTCCTCGACTGTCGCCGTGTCGAGGAGGAAGTCGAGGCTGTGCGGGTCGGTCTCGGCACGCGCCAGCTCGCCGAACGCTCGGACAGTCGACGCCAGGTCGCCGGTGATCGCCTCGAGATCGTGCGGATCGATGCGGTGCGGGATCACCGGCACCACATCGCCCGTGGCATCGTGTCGGCACACCTCGAGCCGCCACCTGGCACTCGCACTCTCCGAGCTCCGGTCGTCCCTGTGCAGAGAATCAGGATCATCCGGCGGTTCGTTGAGGCGCAGGACAAGAGTCGCAGTCTCCGGACCGACTGTCGACAGCCAGTCGTTCCACGCGCCACGCGCGCCGGGCGGCGCGGCCACCGGCACCGGCGACGGAGCGGCGAGACCGGCGATCAGGTCCACGTGCGACGTCACGCGATGGGTGATCCGATTCCGGACCTCGAAGTCGAGGATCTCGGCGGCGAAGTCGGTGATCGCGGCACTGCCGCCGTTCTCGGTGATCGCAGGCGGCGCGCTGCCGTGAACGACGTTGAGCCACGCTCGCCACGCAGTGGTGGGAAGTGGAAGCCACCTCACCTCGGGTTGTCCGGCGACGTCCACGACACCGGGGGCGACGGCGCCTGCGTCGACGACGGCCCGAACACCCGCGAGAACGTATCGGTAGAACGCCGTGTCACCACCGGTGGGCAGGTGATCGAAGCGGTCGAGGAGCTGCACTGCCGTCGGCACCCCCACGGCAGTGGTGGATGTGAACGTACGGGCACCGCCCGGCGACCGCAGTTCGATGGTGTGGCGCAGGACCCTTCCACCGAGGAGATCGGCCAGCGACGACGGGAGGTCGACCTCGTCGTCGAACACGGAACCGGGCGACGGTGGCTCGGCAGAGCCGGTGGGATCGGCGTCGGGTCGCCATGGCCATACCGCCAGGCCGAGCCCCGGTCGCCACAGGACTCGGAGAGGCGGGACGTTCACGGACACAGTTCTACCCGCCGGGTACGACAATCAGTTCTCGGCGGAACTGCTGTTCAAGCAATCCTTGAGGTCGTTGAGGACCAGCCATGCCGAGGCGAGGCCGGGATCGGTGTGCCAGATGCCGTCGTCGACCGACTTCACGCGCTTCCACGTGGGCGCACCCATGTCGAGCCATTGGTCCGACAACAGAACGTCCTCTCCGCGGTCCCGTCCGCCGTCGCCCTGGTAGCTCACCAGGATCAGGTCGGCGTCGGCGTCGGTGAAGTTGGCGTCCGTCGCGGCGACGGTCTCGGGTGTGCGTTGTGCGGCGGGGCGGCCGACGCCGACGATCGCCATGATCTGGGCGCCGAATGACGACGTTCCCTCGATCAGAGTGTCGTCGGGGGTGAATCGGACGAGTGACACCTGTGAGTGCGCGGCGTCCATGACACGGCCCACTCGGGTGGCCTCGGCGACGAATTCGTCGATTCGGGTCTTGCCTGCCGCCGAGCGCCCGGTGGCCGCGGCGACGGCGAGGAACGACGTCCGCCAATCGGCATCGGTGTCGACGGATACGACACGTGCCTTTCCGAGTGCGCCGGTCGACCGCATGACGTCGGCGCGTGCCGCGGTCTCCGGGGTGGAGAGGACGAGGTCGGGCTTGGCCGCAGTCACCTGATCTGCCGTCGGAGTGTCGCCGATCGTCGGGACGGCGGCGAGCGCGGGGCCGAGGTACTCCGGGACCGAGCCCGCCTGCCCGGCGATCGCACGCACCTGCGGCGCGAGTCCGAGAGCGCAGAGTGCGTCGAGGAGAGTGGGATCGGTGACCACGATGCGCTTGGCGTCGGGTTTGCCCGCGTCGACCGGTGTGGGAGCGAGGCAGGTGCGTGAGTAGTCGCGGCCCGGGTTGACGATGTTGACCTCCGCGAAACGGGTGGTCGTCGTCGAGATGACTGAGCCGTCGGGGGTGCGCAGAAGGTCGTCGTCGGAACTGCACGCCGCCGTGCCCGCGACAAGGGCGACGGCACACGCGACGGCGACGGCGCGGCGGCCGGAGAAGAGTCGTCGAAGGTCTGTACGCACGCGCCTACGCTAGCACCGCTGCGTCGACCCGCCGCCCGGACGACCAGGCATGGCGCGCACTGAGACTGAGGTAATACGACAGTTCGTAGGACCGCATTACGACAGTTCGTAGGACCCAGTCGGAATTGGGGCGGAGTCTGGTCTACGATCAGTTGTGCAGCGCGCTGTCTTCGGTCGGCGCCACAGCAGTTAGGACGGACGAAGGTCCAGTGCCAGCCGACCGGGAAACCCCAGACGGGGAACCTAGGACGATGGTGCTCACGAGGAGGAATCTGTGACCGCGGTAGATCAGCCGACGACTCAGGTGGAGGCCCAGCGCCCCTACCCGGAGCGTTACCAGCCCAAGGGCTCTTTCTTCTACAAGCTCATCACCACCACCGATCACAAGCTGATCGGTCAGATGTACATAGTCACCTGTTTCGCCTTCTTCCTCGTCGGCGGGCTGATGGCGCTTCTGATGCGTGCCGAGCTTGCTCATCCGGGACTTCAGTTCCTGTCGAATGAGCAGTTCAACCAGCTCTTCACGATGCACGGCACCGTGATGCTGCTGATGTACGCGACGCCGATCGTCATCGGCTTCGCCAACTTCGTCCTCCCGCTTCAGATCGGCTCGCCCGACGTCGCATTCCCGCGCCTGAACTCGCTGGGCTACTGGCTGTTCCTGTTCGGCAACCTGATCGCACTCGGCGGCTTCCTTACCCCGGGTGGCGCAGCGGACTTCGGTTGGACGGCGTACACGCCGCTGACCGACATGGTCCACTCGCCCGGCGTCGGCGCCGACCTCTGGATCATGGGCCTCGGTGTGGCAGGTCTGGGCACCATCCTCGGCGCCGTCAACATGATCACCACCGTCGTGTGCCTTCGCGCACCGGGCATGACCATGTTCCGCATGCCGATCTTCACCTGGAACATCTTGGTCACCAGCGTCCTGATCCTGCTGATCTTCCCGCTGCTCACCGCAGCGCTCATGGGCCTCGAGGTGGACCGCCAGTTCGGCGCGCACCTGTACGACCCGGCCAACGGCGGCGTCATCCTGTGGCAGCACCTGTTCTGGTTCTTCGGTCACCCCGAGGTGTACGTCATCGCACTGCCGTTCTTCGGCATCGTGTCCGAGGTGTTCCCGGTCTTCTCGCGGAAGCCGCTGTTCGGCTACTCGGGCCTGGTCTACGCGACGCTCGCCATCGCCGCTCTGTCCGTCGCGGTGTGGGCTCACCACATGTACGTGACCGGCTCGGTCCTGCTGCCGTTCTTCTCGTTCATGACGTTCCTCATCGCGGTCCCGACCGGTGTGAAGTTCTTCAACTGGATCGGAACGATGTGGAAGGGCCGCATAACGTTCGAGACGCCGATGCTGTTCTCGATCGGCTTCATCGTGACGTTCCTCTTCGGTGGCCTCACGGGTGTCCTGCTCGCAGCACCGCCGATCGACTTCCACGTGTCCGACTCGTACTTCGTGGTCGCGCACTTCCACTACGTGCTCTTCGGCACCATCGTGTTCGCCACCTACGCCGGCATCTACTTCTGGTTCCCGAAGATGACGGGCCGTCTGCTCGACGAGACGCTCGGCAAGTGGCACTTCTGGCTGACGTTCATCGGCTTCCACCTGACCTTCCTCGTGCAGCACTGGTTGGGCAACGAGGGCATGCCGCGTCGTTACGCCGACTACCTGCCGTCGGACGGATTCACCGAGCTGAACATGGTGTCCACCGCGGGCGCCCTGGTCCTCGGCCTGTCGACGCTGCCGTTCTTGTGGAACGTCTTCAAGAGCTACCGCTACGGCGAGGTCGTGACCGTCGACGACCCGTGGGGCTTCGGCAACTCGCTCGAGTGGGCCACCAGCTGCCCGCCGCCGCGCCACAACTTCACCGAACTGCCGCGCATCCGCTCGGAGCGCCCGGCATTCGAACTGCACTACCCGCACATGGTGGAGCGCATGCGCGCCGAAGCCCATGTGGGTTGGGGCAGCGACAAGCACGACGCGCACTGACGCACCAGATCTGACCGCAAGGCCCGTCCGAGATCCTCGGACGGGCCTTGCGGTGTCTCAGGCTCCGTAGGAGGTCGGTCGGGCTGGAGGTGCCGCGAGATCAAGCCCGGCACCCGAGTAGGCGGCCCGATGCGGCATGTCGGGAGACGAGCCTTCATAATTCTTGCGTGGACACTGTGCAGACCAAGCGGACCATCCTCCTCACCGTCAGCGGGCCGGATCGGCCGGGCGTGACGTCGTCGTTGATGGGTGCGCTCGCCGGTGTCGGCGTCGACCTGTTGGACGTCGAACAGGTGGTCATCCACAACCACCTGACCCTCGGTGTTCTGGTTTCGACAACCGGCTCTGCGGCCGCTGTCCTCGACGCCGTGGATCTGCCCATGCACTCACGCGGGATGTCTGTTGAACTCGCCGTGGACGCCACGTCGAACGGGCATCGCCCGTCGACACACGCGATCGTGATCCTCGGCCAGCCGGTGTCGGCGGAGTCGTTCCAGGCCGTCGCCGCCGAGGTAGCTGGCTGCGGCGGCAACATCGACTCCATTCGGGGCATCGCGGACTACCCGCTGACCGGCCTGGAACTGATGGTGACCGTCGGGGAGGACGAAGCCGCCGATACCGCGTTGCGGGCGGGGCTGGTGACCGTCGCGACGCGGTTCCCCATCGACATCGCGGTTGAACGTGGCGGGCTGGCGCGTCGCGCCAAGCGGGTCATCGTGTTCGACGTCGACTCCACTCTGATCCAGGGTGAGGTGATCGAGATGCTGGCAGCCGAGGCGGGCCGCGAAGCCGAGGTCGCGGCGGTGACCGAGGCCGCGATGCGCGGTGAACTCGACTTCGCCGAGTCCCTGCATGAACGGGTCAAGGCACTGGAAGGTCTCGACGCCGAGGTCATCGACCGTGTCGCGGCGGCGCTGGAGCTGACCCCGGGCGCCCGCACGACGATTCGTACCCTGCATCGCCTCGGGTACCACTGCGGTGTGGTCTCCGGCGGCTTCCGTCAGGTGATCGAACCGCTTGCGCGAGATCTCGAGCTCGACTTCGTCCGCGCCAACACCCTGGAGATCGTCGACGGCGTGTTGACCGGTCGGGTCATCGACGAGGTCGTGGACCGGCCCGGGAAGGCACGCGCGTTGCGCGCGTTCGCCGACCAGGTGGGTGTGCCGATGGAGCAGACGATCGCCGTCGGCGACGGTGCGAACGACATCGACATGCTCGCTGCCGCGGGTCTCGGCATAGCCTTCAATGCCAAGCCTGCGCTGCGGGAGGTCGCCGACACGACGCTCGATCACCCGTTCCTGGATGCGGTCCTGTTCATGCTGGGGGTGACGCGCGACGAGATCGAAGCCGCCGACATCGAAGACGGCACGCTGCGTCGCGTGCCGCTGGAGTCGTAGTCGGTGTTCTCCGACGTCTACGACCGCCTCGTCGGCTACGTCGGCGGCGGCGGCACCGATCCGGAGGATCCGGCCGACGTCCTCGCGATGGGCATGGTGCTGCGCATCGAGAAGTCCGACCCGCCGAATCGTCACGGCCTGCTCGTCGCCGCTGCCCGGGCGGTGGTCCTCCTCTGCCTCGACGAGCGCGCCGAGGCGGACGGCCTGTGGGCGCCGGGCCTCGACGCCTGGTGCGATGCGCGCATCCGAAAGATCGCTCGGCGAGCCCGCGGCAAGCAGTGGTCCGATGTTCAAGGACTCTGGGGCGTCACAGCGGAACACGACGGGTGTGAGGCGAGGGCATTTGTTCCGGGACGCGTCGGCGACGTTGATCCCCGGGTGAAGAAGTTGCAGATCGGCGGGACCGACGTCGACGGAGAGCTGTTGTCCGGTGATCCGTCAGGCGGCGGCGAAGGACTCTGCCTGTGGATCAACCCCGGCCTGGACATGACGGTCGGGAAGGCCGCGGCGCAGGTGGGGCACGCATCGATGCTCGGTGTCGCGCTGTTCTCGCTCGACGAAGCGCAGACCTGGTACACCGCCGGATGTCCGCTGGACGTGCGACTCGCGTCGGCCGAACGCTGGGCAGCACTTGTCGCCGCAGCCGAACGCGGCGCTGTCGCCGCGGTCCGCGACGCCGGGTTCACCGAAGTGGAGCCCGGTTCGATGACCGTCATCGCCGAACGAGCCAGGATCGACTGACCCTCCCTCTGCCCGCGGTCTCACGGGATAGGGGCGAGGTGCTTGACCGTGCCGAGCCAGACGTCGCGGTCGCTTGCCAGCGGGGCGAGGATCAGCTCGTCGGCGCGCGCGTGAGCGGCGAACGCCGCCAACTGCTCACGAACCTGTCCCGGGGTGCCGACGGCGGCGTAGCGGAGCATCTCGTCGACCTGAGCGCCCTGCGGGCCGTCGAGGAGCATCTCGGCTTCGGCGTTCGTCAGATTGCGTCCGCGGTTGAACAGCAGCCGGACGCGCTGGACCTTCGCGTTGTGAAGTTGGGCGGAAGCCCGGTCGGGGTCGTCGTCTGCGATGACCGTCGCGGCGGCCATCACGTACGGTTCGGACTGTCCACCGTCGGGGAGTTCGGCGGGTCGGAAGTCGCGCAGGTAGATGTCGACGGCGCGTTCGAGCGCTTGCGGTGCGAAATGGGACGCGAACGCGAACGGAAGCCCGACGGCTGCCGCGAGCTGGGCGCCGAACAGCGACGAACCGAGAATGTACAGCGGAACGTTCGTGTTGCTGCCCGGCGTGGCGCGTACTCCGTCGACACCGACGCCCGAGAAGTACCGGAGGAGTTCGACCACGTCGCCGGGGAAGTGCTCGGACGCGGCCGGACTGCGGCGAAGGGCATGGAAGACGGCCTGGTCGCCGCCAGGCGCACGCCCGAGGCCCAGGTCGATCCGGCCGGGGTGCAGCTCGGCGAGGGTGCCGTACTGTTCGGCGATCGCCAGAGGCGAGTGATTCGGAAGCATGACTCCTCCCGCGCCGAGCCTGATGCGGGACGTGTGGGCTGCCATGTGGGCGATGAGAACCGCCGGAGCGGCGGATGCGATGGCCGGCATGTTGTGGTGCTCCGCGTACCAGAGGCGGGAGTATCCGTGCTGGTCAGCGTACTGGGCGAGGTTCAGCGAATGGGCGAGGGACTCGGCGACGGTCTCACCCGGCCCCACCTGTGCGAGGTCGAGGAGGGACAGCGGAACGGTGAGTGCGGGGGAGTCGGTCACGCTTGGTTGCAGCGACACCGACAACTGAAATATTCCCCGTCGCCGGACGGGCGACGTCGATCGTGCACCATGGAGGCGTGACTGAACGCATCGCTGATCCCGACCTGCTCATCGAGTTCCACGACGTGTCGATGGTGCGGAGCGGGAAGACTCTCGTGGGCCCCGTCGACTGGCGAGTGGAATTGGACGAGCGGTGGGTGATCATCGGGCCGAACGGCGCCGGTAAGACGTCCCTGCTGCGGATGGCCGCAGCGCTCGACCACCCGACCACCGGTGATGCGTTCGTGGTCGGCGAGAAACTGGGCCGCACCGACATCCGGGAGCTCAGCACCCGGATCGGACTCGTCAGTTCGGCGTTCGCCGGCCGCGTCCCGGCAGACGAGAAGGTGTCGGACCTGGTGATCTCCGCCGGATACGCCGTCCTGGGGCGATGGCGTGAGGAGTACGACCCGATGGATCGCGCGCAGGCCGCGGACATCCTGGAGTCCATGGGCGCCGAGCATCTCGCCGACCGCACCTTCGGGACGCTGAGCGAAGGCGAGCGCAAACGTGTCCTCATCGCGCGTGGTCTGATGACCGACCCCGAACTGCTACTTCTCGACGAGCCTGCGGCGGGCCTCGACCTCGGCGGGCGCGAGGAGCTCGTCGACCGGCTGGGAACGCTCGCTGCCGACCCCGACTCGCCCGCCATGGTGCTGATCACCCACCACGTCGAAGAGATCCCCCCGGGCTTCACCAATGTGCTGATGCTCTCCGAGGGAGGTGTCGTCGCACAGGGCGCCATTGAGGACACCCTGACCGCGGAGAACCTGTCGACGACTTTCCGGCAGAACATCTCGCTGTCGTACGACGACGGACGCTACTTCGCACGCCGCAGCAGGCGAGCCGGCGGGCATCGCCGCGCCTGACAGAAGCGCAACGAAGGCCACTTTCCGGCCTCGTGTGGTGCGCGGGGAACCACTTCACCAGTGGCTTCGCCGAGTTGTACAACTCGTCTCGTGATTCTCGCCAACATGCGCACTCCATTCTCGTGTCATGACTCACATCATTAGTCCTCAAGAGATGTGACTCACGAGATGGAGTGATCAATGACAGCAACGAGCGCACTGCACGCACCGCAGCTGATCGCGAACAGCGAGATGCTGTACCTGGTGTGGATCCCGGAGGACACCGACGCAGTTGCGGCACTCGTTCCCGACGGACTGTCGCCTCGCGCGGACTTCGCGGTCTACATGAACCAGTACCTGGTTCCGACGGCGAACCAGACGTCGAACGGAGCCGAGGTCGTTGACGGGTTCGGAGCGTATTCGCTCACCTACCTCGGCGTCGACCTCGCCGGTCTCGACACCGAAGCCGGCACACCGGCGCGCTGGTGGACGCACTACTTCAACAGTTCCGAGCCCATGGTCCGGTACGCAGCAGAGCGCGGCGTCCCGGCGACCGTCGGCGGCAGCACTGCGATCGAGGTGACCGCCGACAACAAGGTGATCGCCACGACGAGCGTCGACGGCAAGCCCATCATCCGGACAGTCGCCCGCGTCGACGACTCGCCACTCGTCCGCGGCACCGGTCAGCTCCGCTACATCACCCGTGACCCGAAGACCTCCGAGTTCGTGAGCGGGCGCTACCCCTTCGTGATGGACAGTCGAGGCGGCTTCGTCGTCGAATCCCTCGAGTTCCTCGACCCCGATCACGACGTCTACGCGCTCCGCCCCGCCGATCCCCTCGACGTGACGTTCGGCTTCTACTCGCCGGACATCACCTTCTGCTATCCCGGCGGCGAAGGCCCGCTCGGGTCGTTCCACGGCAGCTGACCCCCTCTCACACACGATCACCCAACCGGAGCCGGTGTCCCGCCGCGCTTCAGCCCTGCAATGAAAGGCGATTTCAGATGGCACTGCTCGAACGCAGCGAGTGGTACGACCTCGCACGCGCGACCGAATGGACGCCCACGTACATAACGATGGACGAGCTCTTCCCGCCGGAGCACAGCGGCGGCGTAGGCCTCCCCGACGACGTGTGGGCCGCCTACGACGAGCCCTACAAGGTCTCGTTCCGCGAGTACGTCGACGTCCAGCGGCAGAAGGATGAGGGCGCCTACTCGGTGAAGGCGGCCCTCGAACGGTCCGACCTCTACAACAAGGCCGACCCGGGCTGGATCTCGATTCTCAAAGAGCACTACGCGGCAGTGGCGTTGGTCGAGTACGGCGCCGCCTTGCAGGAGTCCCGGTTCGCGAGGTGGAACAAGGCACCCGGCATGCGCAACATGGCGACCTTCGGGATGCTCGACGAGATGCGCCACGGCCAGATCCAGCTCTACTTCCCCCATGAGTACATCAACAAGGACCGCCAGTTCGAGTGGTCGCATCAGACGATGTGGTCGAACAACTGGGTCGCACTCGGCGCCCGTCACTATTTCGACGACATCATGATGACTCGGGACTCCGTCGAGACGTCGATTTATGCCAACTTCGCTTTCGAAACCGGATTCACCAACCTGCAGTTCATCGGTCTGTCCGGTGACGCCGCCAATGCAGGCGACTTCACCTTCTCGAAGCTGATCCAGTCCATCCAGTCCGACGAGGCCCGTCACGCCCAGCTCGGCACCCCGTTGCTCCAGATGCTGATCGAGAACGGACAGAAGGACAAGGCGCAGAACCACATCGACGTCTCGTTCTGGCGGTCGTATCGACTGTTCACCATCCTCTCCGGCATCCCCATGGACTACTACGTCCCGCTCGACGTCCGTGAGAGCTCATTCAAGGAGTTCATGGAGGAGTGGATCGTCACCCAGTTCATCAAGTCGATCGAGGACCTCGGCCTGGAGAAGCCCTGGTACTGGGACATCTTCATGGCGGATCTCGACGAGCACCATCACGGCCAGCACCTCGGCACCTACTCGTGGCGTCCGACGCTGTGGTGGGACCCGGCCGCGGGCGTGAGCCCGGAGGAGCGCGACTGGCTCGAGGAGAAGTACCCCGGATGGAACGACACCTTCGGCAAGGTGTGGGACGTGATCATCGACAACATGGTCAACGGCCGGATGGACAAGACCGTCCCCGGAACCCTGCCGATGGTCTGCAACCTGTCGCAGCTCCCGATCGTCGGCACTCCGGGCAAGACGCTCAAGGACATCAGCATCGTGCACGGTGACCGCAAGTACCACTTCGCCTCCGAGGTAGACAAGTGGATCTTCCAACAGAACCCCGAGCGGTACCGCCACCACAAGAACCTCATCGACAGGTTCCTCGGTGGCGACATCCAGCCGGCCAATCTCGACGGCGTCCTCGAGTACATGGGTCTCGGTGTGATCGGCCCCGGCGGCGACGACGTTCACAACTACGCGTGGCTCGACGCCTACCGCAAGATCGAACTCGCCGGCTGAGCCGCGACCAGACAAGGAGCATTCGATATGGCACTCTTCCCGATCTCTTCGCACTTTCACGGCGATTTCGTCCTCAAACTGGTCCCGGTCGACACGGAGAACACGATGGACGAGGTCGCGATCGCGGCAGCCGAGCACTCCGTCGGCGTCCACGTCCCTGACCAGCCCGGCAAGGTGATTCGAGCCCGAAAGCAGGGAGCGAGCGAGCCCTTCCCGCGGACGATGATCCTCGCCGACACCGGCCTCGAGCCCACCGACACCGTCGAGTTCTACTACAGCGAGGCATGAGCACATGACCGACACAACCGGGACCATCACCGACCCCGTCGGACCCGTCGTCCAGGCCGGCGAGATCGCCGACGCCGTCGCATCGGCGGCGGTGATCGACAACGACGGCCAGCGCGTCGACATCCGCAACCGCGGCTCCTACGTCCGGGTCGAGGTCGACGGAGGAGAGTGCATTCTCCGCCGCCAGACCATCGAGGAGGAGCTCGGTCGCCCCTTCCTCATGCGTGAACTCGAAGTGAGCATGCCCTCCTTCGTCGGACGCATCGAGACCGGCACCGAGCAGATCCGCTTCTACCTCGCTCACCGCGCGTGAGCCAGACCTGAGGAATCCACCCATGAGCACACCTAACGCACTCCGCCCCCAGAAGACCTGGGATCACCTCGCGAAGCGCCGGCGCCGCCCCTCCGAGTACGAGATCGTCTCGACCAAGCTTCTCTGGCACACCCGTGACCAGGAGCAGCCGTGGGACGTCGACCACGAGGGCTTCATGGCCGACTGGTACCGCAAGTACCGGAACGGCTCGCCGATCACTCACGAGGACTGGGACGCCTTCCGGGACCCCGACGAGCTGGTCTATCGCACCTACAACATCCTCCAGGACGGTCAGGAGACCTACGTCGAGGGCTTGTTCGACCAGCACAACCTGGAGGGCCACGACGAGGGCCTCGGCGGCGAATGGGTCGCGTCGCTGGCCCGGCTGTACGCACCCGGTCGCTATCTGCTGCACACGGTGCAAATGGCCTCGGCCTACCTCGTCCACATGGCGCAGGCGTCGACCATCGCCAACTGCGCGGCGTTCCAGTCCGCAGACCAACTGCGCCTGCTCTCTCACATCGCATACCGCACCGCGGAAATGGCCAAGAGCCATCCGTCGGTCGGCCTCGGCGAGAACGAGCGGCAGATCTGGGAGGAGGATCCCGCGTGGCAGCGTTTCCGCGAGCTCATGGAGTGCATCCTCGCCACCCGGGACTGGGCCGAGGCGTTCGTCGCCCTCAATGTCGTCGCCAAGCCAGCGATCGACGAGGCGTTCTTCCGGGCGCAGGCCGTCAGCGCCCGCCGCCAGAACGACACACTGTTCGCGCTCGTCGCCGAGGCGGGACTGCGTGACAGCGACCGTTCGAGGCGTTGGACCACCGAGCTGATCGGCCACATGGCGCAGAACCCGAGCAACGTACCCGTCATCAAGGGCTGGCTCGATCGTTGGGTGCCGCTCGGCGACGCCGCGATCGACGCGTTCTGCTCGGAGCTGCCGGACAACCCGGACGCCTCCGCGCGCGCCATCGCCGCCGCGGCCGCGTTCCGCGCACAGCTCCCACTGGGGAGCTGACATGACCGGTCCGGAAGGAGGCGCCACGACGCTATCGACCCACGACGTAACCACTGACGACGGTCGGAGGTTCGTCTGCCGCGACGACGACACGCTGCTCCGCGCCGCCCTCCGGGCCGGCGTCGCCGCCACGTACGAGTGCAACAGCGGCGGCTGCGGAACATGCAAGTTCACCCTCGCCGAGGGCGAGGTGCACCAGCTGGATCCGGACGCGGGTGGGCTCTCGCCTCGCGACAAGCGCAAGGGCAAGATGCTCGCCTGCCAGTCGATTCCGCTCACGGACTGCACGATCTCACTGCAGTCCGGCGAAGCGTGGTTCGAGAAGCAGTCCACTCCCGACCTCCGGGTCGGAACGGTGGCCGAGGTCCGTCACCTCACGCACGACCTGCGTGAGGTGACGTTGACCGCCTCCGGTCCAGCCGATTTCCTCCCCGGTCAGTTCGCGATGTTGTCCGTCGCCGGTGCACCCATCCACCACGGATCGCGTGAAGGCTCGCCACGCACCCTTGAACGCGCCTACTCGATGTCGAACCTTCCGAACAGCGAAGGTCGATGGCAGTTCCAGATCAAGCGAGTGCCGGGAGGCGCGGTGTCGCCGCTCGTCGTCGACGAACTGAAGGTCGGTGACGAAGTCGTGATCGACGGGCCATACGGCCACGCGTACCTGAAGGACACCGGGCGAGACATCCTCGTCGTCGCCGGCGGATCCGGACTGGCGCCGATTGTCTCGGTGGTGCGCGGTCTCGCTGAACGTGCGGACGCGGCAGGCCGACGAGTCTCGTTCTACTACGGCGGACGAACCGCAGCAGACATGTGTGCCATCGAATTCGTCGACGAGGTCCGCGAACGTGTCGCCGACATCGAGCTGGTCGAAGCAGTCTCCATGGAACTCGACGACGACTGGACGGGTGCACGCGGTTTCATCCATTCGCTCATCGACGCCGAGTCGGTCGACGATCTCGCAGAGCGAGACGTCTACGTCGCCGGCCCTCCGATGATGACCGACGCGGTGGTCCGCAAGCTCGTCCTCGACCTCGGACTCTCCACCGACAACATTCACTACGACCGATTCTTTTAGGAACAAGACCAATGGCATTCGAACTCGTCACCACGCTCGACGACCTGTGGGAGGGCGACATGGAGTCGTTCACCGTCGGCGGCAAGGAGATCCTGATCGTCGTCCTCGACGGCGGCGAGGTGGTCGCCACCCAGGCGATCTGTCCGCACCAGCAGGTGGAGCTGGTCGAAGGTGAACTCGACGGCGAGAAACTGACCTGCAGGCTGCACCTCTGGCAGTTCGACCTCACAACGTGCAAGGGCCTCAATCCCACTCATGCCGAGCTCGCGAAATTCCCGGTCGAGGTTCGCGGCGAAGAGATCTACGTCGACCCGACGGGCGACGACCCCAAGGTCGCTCACTCGTGACGTCCCCACCTGCAGAACATCCCCGACAACAGGAGGCAATTGTGCCGTTCGTCCGCATCGACTGGTTCCCCGGCCGCACCCTCGAGCAGAAGCGCGAGATGGTCGAGGTCCTGACTCCCGAGATCGCTCGCATCGCCAAGTGCAAGACCGAGACGATTCAGTTCATCTTCACCGACGTGGCCCGCGAGGACTGGGGGCGCAACGGAAAGCTCTTCACCGACTTCTACGAATACGAGAACGACCCGGAGTAGTCGGGCCGGGCGCCGGGTACGGCGCCGCCGTTCAACCAACGATTCACACACGCAAAGGCAGGAAATCATGGTCTCTCTCAACTCCGACATGGGTGAGAACTTCGGCATTCACTCGTTCGGCAACGACGATGCGCTCATCCCACTTGTCGACACCGTCAACATCGCCTGTGGGTTCCACGCCGGAGATCCGGTCGGTATGCACGAGACGGTCGTCAACGTCCTGACCGGAGGCGTGACGATCGGGTCGCATCCGGGCCTCCCGGACCTTGTCGGGTTCGGCCGTCGTGAGATGAAGCTGTTCCCGGACGAGGCCGCTGACATCGTGCGATACCAGACTGGTGCCCTCGTCGCATTCCTCAAGGCGGAAGGCGCAGAACTGGATCACATCAAGCCGCACGGCTCGCTGTACGGAATGTCGTCGCGAGATCCGGAGATGGCAGAGGCGATCGCGGTGGTCGCCGCGGACTACGGCGTCCCGATCTTCGGCATCCCGAATTCAGAGCACGAGAAGGCAGCGGACAAGCTCGGCGTGCCGTTTGTCGCTGAGTTCTACGTCGACCTCAAGTACCGCAACGACGGCTCGCTGATCGTCGCCCGCCGCCCGCACGCCACTCCGGTGGACGAGGCGCGCGAGCGCGCAGTCCGTGCACTCCGCGACGGCGTCGCCATCGCCGACGACGGCACGGAGTTCCCGATCCGCGTCGATTCGGTCTGCGTCCACTCGGACACTCCGAACGCCGTCGAGATCGCGACCACGGTCCGCGAGGTCCTGACAGAGTTGAAACTGGCCGCTTGACGGTCTGGTCGCCACAGCCCCCACTCTCCATTTCTCGAAAGGCGTTCATCATGGCGCAGCACAACGTCGCTTCACCGCTCCCCGGTGTCTTCTACCGTTCCCCGGCCCCCGGCGAGCCCGCCTTCCTCAATGAGGGCGATCCGGTCACCGCGGACACCACCATCGGTCTCGTCGAGATCATGAAGCAGTTCAGCGAGGTCAAGGCGGGCGCGAGTGGAACGCTTGCCTCGTTCGCCGTCGACGACGGCGCAACCCTCGCTCCCGGCGACGTCGTCGCGACCGTCGACACCGAATAGGACCGGACCGATGCAGAAACTATTGATTGCCAATCGCGGCGAGATCGCGGTGCGGATCATCCGGGCCGCGCGAGAACTCGACATCACGACGGTCGCGATCTACAGCGAGGCCGACGAGCATGCCGAGCACGTGCGCCTTGCGGACGAGGCGGTGTGCGTGGGGCCGGCGCAGGCCACCGCGAGTTACCTGAACATTTCCAACGTGCTCGCGGCGATCGAGTCGAGTGGTGCTGACGCGGTGCACCCCGGATACGGCTTCATGTCTGAGAACGCCGACTTCGCGCAAGCCGTCGTCGACGCCGGAGCCGTGTGGGTGGGCCCGGCGGCACAGGCCATCCGCGACATGGGCGACAAGGTGTCGGCCCGCCGGTCGGCCAAGGCCGCCGATGTGAACACCGTCCCCGGATCAGCCGGTGAGCTCACCGACCCAGACGAGGCGGTGGCGG
Organism: Gordonia sp. PDNC005; assembly: GCF_016919385.1. Classification (NCBI taxonomy): domain Bacteria; kingdom Bacillati; phylum Actinomycetota; class Actinomycetes; order Mycobacteriales; family Gordoniaceae; genus Gordonia; species Gordonia sp. PDNC005. Next base: position 2,537,540 of record NZ_CP070351.1, on the reverse strand, counting down.
TGGCCGCCGACATCGGCTTCCCCCTCGCCATCAAGGCGTCCGCGGGCGGCGGAGGCCGAGGCATCCGCATCGTCGAGCAGGAGAGCGACCTCATCGGGGCCATCAAGACGGCGAAGGCCGAAGCGCGTGCGGCGTTCGGAAACGACGCCGTCTACATCGAGCGGTTCATCCCGCGGGCTCGCCACATCGAAGTCCAGGTGTTCGGCGACGGAGTGCGCGCCGTCCATCTCGGCATGCGCGACTGCTCGGTGCAGCGTCGCAGACAGAAGGTCGTCGAGGAGGCCGGCCAGCTGTTCGTGACGCCGGAGGTGGGTCAGCGGATGTGCGACGCCGCCGTGCGTCTCGCCGAAGCCGTCCAGTATCAGGGCGCGGGCACCGTCGAGTTCCTGTACGACGAGCAGCGCAACGACTACTACTTCCTCGAGATGAACACGCGCATCCAGGTGGAGCATCCGGTCACCGAGATGGTCTTCGGTGAGGATCTTGTCGCCGAGCAGTTGCGTGTCGCCGCCGGTCAGCCGCTGTCGTTCGTCCAGGAGAGTTTGGTGCCGCGCGGTCACGCGATCGAGATCCGTCTCAACGCCGAGAACGCCGACATGAACTTCTTGCCGAGCCCGGGCACGCTCGAGAAGTTCGCCCTGCCGGGCGGCCCGTTCGTGCGCCTGGACAGCGGGGTCGTCACAGGCTCGGTGATCAGCCCCTATTACGATTCGATGCTCGCGAAGATCATCGTGTGGGGCGCGACCCGCGACCTCGCCGTGGCCCGCATGCTCCGTGCACTCGGGGAGCTCGACGTGCAAGGGATCGTGACAACGGCTCCGTTTGTCGAGACGATCCTGCGGTCGCCCGACTTCGCGTCTGGCGCATTCCACACCACCTGGCTGGAGAAATGGATGGCCGATCGAGCCGAGGCTGGTGCCGCGTGACCACGACGGAACTGCCCGCGCAGGCCCGCTACTCGTGGGGCGCGGACGAACACCTCGTTGTGCAGATCGCCGAGGACATGTCGCTCTCGGCGTTCTTCCGGGCGGGCGCGATCAGCTCGCGGCTCGCCGAACGAGCCATCGACGGTGTCCTGGACATCTGCCCGGCCAACGCGTCGCTGTTGATCCGGTTCGACCCCGAAGTGCTGGCGCCGGCCGATCTCGAGGCCGCCGTCCGCGAGATCGAGGCCGACGTCGCACGACAGGAACGCCCGAGCATCTCCACCCGCATCGTGGAGATCCCCGTGTGGTACGACGACCCGTACACTCGCGAGGTCGGAGCAAAGTTCCGTGACCGCCATCAACGACCGGAGGGCACCGACCTCGAGTACGGCATGGTCGAGCTCGGACTCTCGTCGGTGGACGAGTTCATCGAGAAGCACAGTTCCACGCCGTGGATGGTGTCGATGGTCGGTTTCGTCGCTGGTCTGCCGTTCATGTTCCAAATGGTCGATCAGGCCGACTACGCGTTCGAACTGCCCAAGTATCTGCGTCCGCGGACAGAGACTCCGAAGCTGACAGTCGGCCACGGCGGCTGCTTCGCCTGTATCTACTCGGTGAAGGGCGCGGGCGGCTATCAGATGTTCGGCGTCACGCCGCTGCCGATCTTCGACCCGTCACAGGGTCACGAGGTGTTCGCCGACTCGATGGTGTTGTTCCGTCCCGGCGACATCGTCAAATTCCGGCCCGTGGACGAAGCGGAGTACCGCGAACTCGAGGCAGCGGCCGAACGCGGCGAGGACGTGTACCGCATCGTTCCTGTCGACTTCGAGCTCGACGAGTTCCTCGCCGACCCGGTCGCGTACAACACGAATCTTCTGGGAGCGCTCCATGACTGACGCAGCTGTCGAGGTCGTCGAACCCGGCCTCGCGACGACAATTCAGGACCGCGGACGCAGCGGCGCGTACAACGTCGGCATCCCGCCGTCGGGCGCGCTCGACCAGTCGTCCGCCGTCCTTGCGAACCTCCTTGTCGGCAATCCAGCGGGCGCGGCCGTCCTCGAGGCCCCCTACATGGGCCCGAAGCTGGCGTTCCGCGGCCGCGGTGCGGTGGCCGTCACGGGCGGCCGCGCGAAGGTCTTGATCAACGGCGAGGAACGCGACCAGTGGGAATCGCTCGAGGTGGCGGACGGCGACGTCTTGTCGTTCGGCTTCATCGAGGCCGGCGCACGGTTGTATGTTGCGGTCGCGGGTGGTTTCGACGTCCCCGAGGTCCTCGGTTCGCGGTCGACGTACACGCTCGGCGCACTCGGTGGTTTCGGTGGTCGCGCCCTCGCCAAGGGTGACGTGGTGCCGATCGGGGCGGCGACGCGGTTCGTCGCTCGGCGCATCGACGATGCCGACCGCCCGGTGCTGGCGCGGGAGGTCGAGCTGAGGATCGTCCTCGGCCTGTACGACTACCGCCTGTCCGAGTCGGGCCTGTCGACGCTGCTCGGCACCCCGTGGCAATTGACCCCGGTCGCCGATCGCACAGGCTTCCGATACGCGGGTGCACAGCTCGACTTCGTCCCCCGCACCCAGCCGTTCGGTGCGGGATCGGACCCGTCGAACATCGTGGACGCGGGGTATCCGATCGGATCCATCCAGGTCCCGTCCGGTTCCGAGCCGATCATCCTGCACCGCGACGCGGTGTCGGGCGGAGGCTACGCGATGGTCGGCACTGTCATCAGCACCGATATGGACATCGTCGGGCAGTCCGCTCCGGCGACGGTCACCACGCTGACGACGGTGACGTTGGACGAGGCCGTGCAGGCCCGCCGCGACCGGGGCGCTCGTCTCGCCGCACTCGCCGAAGGCCTCGCCTGACGGTCTGACCCCCTCGTCACGCTCGCTCGTCCCAGCCCCGTCGAAGGGGAACGGGGCGAGCGAGCGCGGTCGTTGGTCTGGCGTGCAGTCAGCGGACGGGAGTCGCGCGCCGCGGGTCGACGGTGAACTCGAGGCGTTCGTCGAGCGCGAGGGCCTCGGCGTGCGAGATCTCCCGAAAACGTATGACATCGCGGCCGGGCCGGATCTGTCCGAGTTTCCATCGTGCGCATCGTGCGACGGTGGCGACGACGGCGAAACCGCCCGAGGTGTTGGCCTCGGGACCGGAGATCGTCAGCACATCACCGGTCGCGATGACGGCCCCCTCCGGGTACGCCTGGTCGAGGACGTTGGACGGATGGCCTCCGGCCGCGGGGTCGTTCGACAGTCCGGCCGTCCACGCGAACCTGTGCGGTTGCACGCGAGTCGCGACACGGTCGGAGTTGAGGTCGACGCGCCAGCCGGTGTCGAGGAGGTCGGACCAGTCGGAGGCGGTGAGGAAATCCGGGTGACAATGCGGGCCGGGGATGATCTCGATCTCCCACTCGGTGGTGAAGCGCGGTCGGATGGACTCGGGAACGCTCCGGCGGGCGACTGGCCGCACGTTCGGCGCCGACAGCACGTCGCCGCGCAGCAATGCACGTCCCTCGATACCGCCGATGCCCGCAATCAGCGACGTTGCCGTCGATCCGTAGACGGCCGGGACATCGATTCCGCCGCGGACCGCGAGGTAGGCGCGATATCCGGCAGCCACAGATCCGCCGACCCGAGCCTGGTTGCCGGCCTTCACGTCGAGCGTCTGCCACGTCGGGGCCGGTCGGTCGTCGATGTGGACGGTGACGCCGTCAGGTGCGCACACCGCGATCTGGGTGTCGTGAAGGGCGACGATGGTGATCGCGATCTTCGGGATCTCGAGAGCTGCGGCCGACAGTGGATTGCCGACGAGGCCGTTCGCCGTTCGGAACGATCGCGAGTCCATCGGCCCGCCCGGCGAGTAGCCGAGTGCGGTCAGGCCGACTCTGCCTGGATACGACTGGACGGTGGTCTCGAGTCCGGGAGCGAGGACCTCGAACACGGGGACGGTGTTCACGGCACCTCCACGAGTGCTGCGGCGTCGGCCCGTCGACGGGCCACGGTCTCGGTTTCGCTCCGATGCCGATTCACGTCGGCGGCATATTCGGCGACGGCGAATTCCGAGTCGACGATGTCGTACCGATAGCGATTCTCGAACACTTCGAGTCGTAATTCGATCAGTTCCTCCTCGGTGACCCGGCGGAATCGCACGCGGTCGCCGACGCGCAACAGATTACGCTCTTCGGCGCTTTCTCCCGCTCTGGGCGAATCGAATGTGGCGCGCATCGGAATGGATCTTCCGAACAGTTGATAACTGCCTGGAGCCTCCATCGGGTACAAAACGACGCAGGGACCTCCGAGGGCGACTGATCCTTCCGGAGTCCACATTCTTGCCGGATTGTATTTCGGCACTGTCAATTGTGTTCGAGGGTCCATTGAGAACAATGACGGAAGGCCGGGAAAGTAGCCCATCAGGCCGTTCCACCAGGTTGTTCCGAGAAATGTCGAGATGAATTCTTCACGGTCGTCGAAGCCGTTGTATCGGACGATGTAGTCGATGTTGTCGCCATCGGACACGTTGGGGGCGTCGTCGCGTGTGTCGGCCCGGTACCGGGAGACGGCCTCACGGGTGCGCGAATCATCAAAAGCAATGGGCAGTAACACTTCTCGGCTCGGAAGGGTCAGGTGGATGATGTCCGGCGCCGACTGCTCGCGGGCCGCGATCTCGGCGATCACCCGGGATCTGGACGTGCGCGCCGGGTCGAATGTGATCAGCAGCGATCGGAAGCCGGGGGCCGAGTCGACGACGCCGTCAATAGGGGAGTCCTTCAGTATCTGCCAGAGTGCCTGAACGCGGAAGTTCAGGTGCAGATCGGCCTTCATCGGACCGTATTCGACGAGCAGTTGCCGGTCGCCCGCCTGGCGTATCGCGACGGCCGGTCTCTGCGGGGACGGTTGCAGTCCGCTCAGAATCGCGGGATTGGTGGGCACTTCTCTCCACGTTAATCAACGAGTATGGCACCGAGCCGAGTGCGACGGTGTCACTTCATAGTACGTCGGCGTTGCCCGCTGCGTATATTGATCATGCCAAGTATGTGTCCCCACCCGAGTCGGGAGTAGTGAAATGGTCGAGACGACACCGGGAGCATTCGCGCGTGTGCAGCGCGACCTGGTGCGGTCCGCCGTCAACTCGGCAGGAGCCCGATCGATCGCCGAACGGCTCGCCGCCGCACTCGGGGGCTGGCTTCTGTTGATCGACGCCGACGGGTCCCCACGTGCCGCGGTTCCCGAGAGTGCGCGCGCCTACCTCGCACGGGTCCTCGCCGAGATGCCCGACCGTGGTCCGGGTGGACCGACGGCCGTCGCGATCTCGCTCCCGGTCGAGTCGGTGTCGATCCGATCGGTGATCGTGTCGGGGAAGGTGAGGGGGCATCTCGCGGTGGGGCGTGCGACTGCGTTGACGCCGGACGAGAGTCTGCTAGTCGAGACCGCGACTCACCTGCTCGCCGAGGACATCCGTCGCACCGACGCCCTGCATCAGGTGGCGCGGAGCAGCCGACTCGCCGTGCTGAATCTCCTGTTGGCGGGCCATGATCAGTTGGCGAGATCAACGGCCGAGGTCCTCGGTGTCACCGTCCCCGACGGGGACGTGCGCGCCGCAATGCTCGTGACCCTTCCCGAACATGCGGCGGATCTCCTCGAGGCCGCAGAGTCTGATCGTGCGCTGCGGCGCATCGACACGCTGTGCGCGGAGCTGACCGTCGGGCGGGTCGGCGTCGTACTGCCGACCGCCGAGGGCGATCTGCGCACGTTGGAGGCGGTCCTACGTCGAGTTCCCCATTGCCGCGGTTCCGCGAGCGAGGTGGTTCCGCTCGCCGACTTGCCCGGAGCGTGGGAGCGCGTGCAGGACGTGTTCCACGCGTCGTCCGGCCGAACCCGGCATCTGGTGGTGGCTCGAGATGTGGTGGAGGCGGGCCTACTGCGACATCTGACCGGTGACGACGTCGTCGCCTGGTCGCAGTCGGCGATCGCGCCGATCGTCGCACTGGGGGAGGGGTCGCGGGTCGATTTCGTGAAGACACTCGTCGCGTACCTCTCGAACAACGGCCAGGCCGACGCGTCGGCCAAGCAACTCGGCATCCATCGACACACTCTGCGCTACCGGATCAACCGGATCGAGGAGACGATTCACCGCGAGCTCGACGACCCGACCGTTCGTGCGGAACTGTGGCTCGCCTTCCAGATGACCGGTCACTACTGACCCTTCCGGTGAACGGCTCGGTTGTCGGCGTGCTCGGGAGGGAGCGTCAAATCAGAACCACCACGGGATCTCGTCGTGACCGAAGTCGTGTAAATCGCCGAACTCGTCACCGGTCGTCCTCGCTCGATCCCAACGCGCGGCGGAGGAGGGCTGAGAGCTGCGCCCGCTCGTCCGCGGTGAGACGTTCGACGAGTTCGTCGCCCGCGGCGACGGCGGCCGGGGTCGCACTCGTCAGTTCGTCGCGTCCGGCTTCGCTGATCGCGATCAATCGGCGTCGACGGTCCGACTCGTCGCGCCGTTCGGTGATCAGGCCGCGTGTGCCGAGTCGGTTCAAGAGCGGAGTGAGAGTCGATTTATCGAGGTGGGCGGCCTGACCGAGACTCGCGTGATCGAGCTCGTCGGTTCCGGCGAGGAGCGCGAGAACCGTGTACTGGGGCCCGGTGAGGTCGGAGCCGACAGCATCGCGCCACAGGCGGGTGTGACGTTGATGCAGGCGTCGGGCGAGAGGCGCGATGCCGTCGAGTACATCGGAGCGGGGACGAGAGGTCACTCGGCCGAGTGTATAGTACGTACACGAACTAAGTAGGACGTACGCAAACTATATGCTGGGAGGATGACATGAGGATTGTCGTCGGAGTGACGGGAGCGACGGGTGCGCCGATCGCCGTCCGGCTACTGCAGGTGCTCGGCGAGATGGACGTCGAGGTGCATCTGGTAGTCAGCCGGTGGGCGCGTGCGACGCTCACCGACGAGACGGGGATGTCGGTCGCCGAACTGTCCGCGCTGGCAGCTCACGTCTACAAGCCGGACGACCAGGGCGCCGCGATATCCAGCGGATCGTTTCCGGTCGACGGCATGGTCATCGTGCCGTGCAGCATGAAGACCCTGGCCGCGGTCCGGATCGGGTTCGGGGAGTCCCTGATCAGCCGGGCCGCCGATGTGACGCTCAAGGAACGCAGGCCGCTGATCCTCGTCGCCCGCGAGACGCCGCTGTCGACGATCCACCTCGAGAACATGCTCGAGGTGACCAAGGCGGGTGCCACCGTGTTCCCGCCCGTCCCGGCGTTCTACAACGACCCGCACACCGTGGCCGACCTCGTCGACCACCTCGTCGCGCGCATCCTCGACCAGCTCCGACTCGACTGGACCGGAGCGCGTCGGTGGACGGGCATGGCCTCGCGCGAGACTGCCGACCGGACCCTCGCATGAGAGAAGGAGACCCAATGCAACGAGGCGGGTCACTCAACTTCCGAGACTTCGTCGACGAACTCCTGGCGATCGGTGACGCCGTCGCGATCGGGACGCCCGTCGACAGCGACCTCGAAGCCGCCGCGATCACCCGCCGCGTGTACGAGACGAGCGGTCCCGCGCCGCTGTTCGAGTCGGTCGTCGGAGCCGCGCCGGGGTACCGCCTGCTCGGTGCACCCGCGGGCATGTCATCGGTCGGCAGCGGATTCGGCCGCATCGCCGCGCACGTGGGGCTGGACAGGTCGGCGACCGCCCGCGACATCGTCGAACGACTGGTGGAGGCGATGTCCGCCGGACCGATCCCGCCGCACGAGGTGGCGACCGGCCCCGTGAAGGACGTGGTCCTGACCGGTGACGACGTCGACCTCGAGCGTTTCGGCAGCCCGCTGCTGCACATGCAGGACGGCGGCCGGTACTTCGGCACATACGGCATGCACGTGGTGCGGACGCCCGACGGCGAGTGGACCAGCTGGTCGATCAGCAGGTTGATGGTCCAGGATTCTCGGACGCTCGTCGGCCCCGCCATGCCGATGCAGCACATCGGCATGATCCACGAACAGTGGAAGTCGCGCGGAGAGCGCACTCCGTGGGCGTTCGTCCTCGGGGCTCCGCCCGCCGCGATCGCCGCGGCGGGCATGCCCCTTCCGGAGAACGTGAGCGAGGACGGATACGTCGGTGCACTCGTCGGTACGGGTGTCGAGGTAGTGCCGAGTGAACTGCATGCGGGGCTCATGGTTCCGGCGACCGCTGAGATCGTCGTTGAAGGGTGGATCGATCCCGAGCAGACCGGGATGGAAGGACCGATGGGCGAATATCACGGCTACCAGTTCGACGAGGGTTCACCGAAGCCGCTGTTCCATGTGGAGACGATCACCCATCGGGAGCGGCCGATTCTGCCGTTCTGCGTCGCTGGGATGCCGCCTGAGGAGAATCACACGATCTGGGGGACGATGATCGCGGCTTCTGCTGTCAATCTGCTGCGCGGTGCGGGACTGCCCGTCGACCTGGCATGGTGCCCGTTCGAGGCCGCGGTCTGCCATCTCGCAGTGTCGGTGCGGTTGCACGAATTCGCTGCACACCCCATCACCGAAGCCGACCTTGTCCGACAGATCGCCGATATCCTGTTCGCGTCGCATGTCGGCTGGCTGGTGCCGAAGGTGCTCCTCGTCGGCGACGATATCGATATCACCGACAGCGCCGCGCTCACGTGGGCGTTTGCCACCCGGTATCGACCGGGCAGCGAGTATGTGTTCGACGACGCCCCAGGCATCCCTCTCGTTCCGTACCTCACCGGCGACGATGTGGCCGCCGGTCGAGGCGGTAAGTCGGTGATGAGTCTGCTCCAGCCCGAGCAACTGGCCACGGGTGTGACACACGGAGTGCCTGCTCAGTTCACGACGTCGTTCCCGCGCGAGGTCCAAGATGCGGTCCTGCGTCGGTGGACCGACTACGGCTTCGGCGGCGACTGAACGGTCGACTGGCACGAGCCGGCCCGGCGCTCACAAGGAGCCGCCGGGCCGACGTTCGATCGTCGGACGATCAGGCGGCGGCGAGCGGACGTGGAGTCGGCGCACCCTCGACTGCGGTCCGAGTGCGGTCGAAGCTCAGCAGCAGCCAGCCAAGGCCCGCGCCGACGGCGAACGTGATGATCGGGGCGACAGCCGACAGGGCAGGAAACGACGTCTGCTGGTGGAGTGTCACGCCGACGACAGACGCGATGAACCACGCCGCGGCGAGTGGGCGCAGCGCCGGGTCGGAATCGGAGGCGAGGTCGCCCTGCCAATCCCGGCGAAGTGCAACACGGACGATGACGACTGAAGCCCACGCGACGATGAGGACGGCCTGCCAGGCCATTGCGGTGAGCAGGTAGCTGAGGACGTCGGTCAGCATCAGTGAGAAGGCGGCGACACCACAGATCACGACCCAGATGATGCGGGGCAGATCAACGCCGAATACGGACTTCACGACGTTTTCGAAGTTGCTCGACGCGAGATAGTAGTTCGCGGTGTTGATGCGGGTCTGTGAGATGACGATCAAGATGACACCGAAGATGCCGAGTGAGCCGAGCACTGCTTCGACGACGCCACCTTCGGTGCCGCCGGAACCGAACGCCGTGACGACGTAGATGCCGATCAAGCCGTTGATGCCGAAGGTGCACGCGTAGAACAGCGGGCCGAACGTAGCGCGACGGTGGAAGTCTGCGTCTTCCGAACGGCCCATCGACGCGAAGTCCATCGTGAACATCATCATCACCCAGACGCCCATGAAGATGGCGTATGAGCCGAGCCATCCGGGGACGGACGACCCAAGGGCGGGTGCGGTGAGCCATCCGGTCGGGTAGCCCTGCTTGACAGTCGCGAACACAACAAGGGCGACGAGGCCGACCACGTAGAACGGAAGGAGGAATCCGTTGAGACGATCGAGCCAATCGCGGACGCCGCCGAACGCCAGTGGTACTGCGTAGGCGACGCAGATTGCGTACCACACCTTGATGTTGCCGCCGAACTGCACTTCAAGGGTGTGTGCGATGACCGACCCTTCAAAGACGCCGTAGTAGAGCGCGGTGACCGCGATGAGGAGCGACGCGATGGTGGCGCCGACCTTGCCGAAGAGGAGCTGCGACACAGACTGGACAGTGTTGCCTGTCCGGAGTGAGTAGGTCGCCAACAAGGCGTTGACGACGCCGTACGAGACGATCGTGAGGACCAGACCGCTGACGGTCGCCTTCGGTCCGTAGGCTGCCGCTGATGCGGCGGACAGGTACAGCCAGAACATGGCACTGAACAGCGACCACCACGCCATCGACAAGGACCACTTGCCGATAGGTTCGGCGGCCTCCTGATTCTGCATCTCGGTGTTCGACATTGCGGGGTCCTTCCGTGAGGCCGGCGAGGTTCGCCAGGGGAGTGAACAAAAGGATGACGCGATCGGCGTCGCCGCGTAATGCGCCGTTGTGTACAAGTTCACGGACTGTTGTGTCCATCATGTTGATGAACTTGTGTGAGTCCGCTAACGCAGAGCGCCCGGCGTCCGAGTCGCACGTATGCGGGGACGGCCGGGCGCCTGGGCGCGAGGCGGTTTCAGTCGATATATGTCGGCAGATTCTGTACCGCCTCTTCGATTGCGGTATGGAACGCCTCGGCGAGTTCCGGAGGCTCGATCTCAGTGCTGTAGGCGACGAGCGAACGGTCGGCGTCGATGTCGAACACGTCGACGGTGCCGAGGTGCTGGGTGATCGGCAGGTCGCCGTCGATGGCGCGATACTGCATCCGGCGTAGCTTGTCGTCGAGAGTCACGATCTCCTCAATGATCTTGCTGCCATCAGTCAACACGACGGTGCGCTCCTTCATGTCGCCCGTCGACGACACCATGCCGGGGAACCAGCGGCTGATGTTCGGCACATCGCGGATCACCTGCCAGACGGTGTATGCCGGGTGATTCATCAGGATGGAGGAGCGGAGCGGAGTCATCGTGCAACCGTGCTTTCGTCAAATCGGGGACGGGGAGATCGAATTCACTGTGACCTGAGTCGCGAGCACGTGAACTGCGCGGCCGGGACAATCGGAATTTGCGACTTGTCCAACATGACGAGGTGCTCAGTTAGGTGAATTAGGCGCTGCTGGTTGTACGAAGTGGCGATTTCGGGAGACCCTGTGCGGGCGAAGAATGGCTGCATGACGTCGCTAGATCTCACCGCAGTCAGCGTCCGCACGCGGACGGTCCCGTTTGAACATGCACGGAGCTGGCTTCTGGTGCCTGCTGACCGTCCGGAGCGGATCTCCGCCGCGTTCGAGTCGCACGCCGACGTGGTCGTCATCGACCTCGAAGACGCGGTCGCGCTCGACGCGAAGTCGTCGGCCCGCGATGCGGTTGTCGACCTGCTGACGTCGGGCGATGTCAAGGCGTGGGTGCGGATCAACGACGCGACGACGCTTGCGTGGGCCAATGATGTCGCGGCCCTGGGCGGACTCCCGGGCTTGGCGGGCATCATGCTTGCCAAAGTCGAGGACGGTGACCACGTCGATGCGACATCCGCGCGACTGCCCGCCCACGCCCCCATCGTCGCGCTCATCGAATCGGCTGTTGGTATCGAGGCCGCCACATCGATCGCTCGACGGTTCGCGACATCGCGGCTCGCGTTCGGTAGTGGCGACTTCCGCCGCGATACCGACATCGCCGATGACCCGATCGGTCTCGCCTACCCCCGCACCCGGCTGACGATCGCCAGCCGCGCGGCACGCCTTCCCGGCCCCGTCGACGGCCCCACCCGTGCGGTCGAGCGTGATGTGCTCATCGCTCAGACCTCAGACGCGATCACCGTCGGCATGTCCGGGCGCCTGTGCCTACGCCCCGAACAGACCGTCGACGTGAACTCGGCGTTCACCCCGGATTCCGACTCGGTGGCGGCGGCCAGGCGACTCCTCGCGACCGAGCCGGTGGCAGGCGATCCGTCTGAGGTCCCGCGCCGGGCGGCCGCGCTCAAGATCGTCAACCTCGCCGACGTGTACAGCTAGGGGTAGAACGGCTGGCCCTGCGAGGGCGTCGGGTCGTTTGCGGTTCGCTGACCTGTCAGATCGACGGGGGCAATGCCACGTACTTGGTGTCGAGGTACTCGCTGATGCCTTCGGAGCCGCCTTCTGAGCCGAGGCCGGATTGTTTGATGCCGCCGAATGGTGCTGCCGGATCGGAGATCACCCCACGGTTGACGCCGACCATTCCCGCCCGAAGGCGGCGCGCGACCCGCTGGATGCGGGCGATGTCGGTCGCATAGAAGTACGATGCGAGCCCGTAGTCGGTGCTGTTGGCGAGGGTGATGCCGTCCTCTTCGCTCTCGAAGCCGACGATCGCCGCAACCGGGCCGAAGATCTCCTCGGTCAGAATTGCGCTACCCGCAGGAATGTTGTCGACAACCGTGGGCGCATAGAAGGAGCCGGGGCCGTCAAGGGACCTGCCACCCGTGCGGACGTTGGCGCCGCCCGCTGCAGCCTCGTCGACGAGGGCGGCGATCCGGGAGCGCTGCCGGTCGTTGACGATGGGCCCGACGGCCGAGCCGTCCTCCCAGCCGGGGCCGACGTTCATGGCGCCGATGCGGGCGGCGAGCCGCGCGGTGAACTCTTCACGGACACTGTTCTGTACAAGGATCCGGTTCGCGGCCGTGCACGCTTCACCGCCGTTGCGCATTTTCGCGGCCACCGCGCCTTCAACAGCGCCGTCGAGATCGGCGTCGTCGAAGACGAGGAACGGTGCGTTGCCGCCCAACTCCATCGACGTGCGGAGCACCTGGTCGGCTGCCTGAGCGAGGAGAATCTTGCCGACCTGCGTCGACCCGGTGAACGAGACCTTCGCCATCGCGGGATCGTGGAGAAGCGCGGCGACGACGTCGATCGAGTTCATCGTAGGCAGTACCGAGAGGACGCCTGCGGGCAGTCCGGCCTCGGCGAGCGTCTTCGCCAGCAACAGCATTGTCAGGGGGGTGTCCTCGGACGGTTTCACGATCATGGTGCAGCCGGCGGCCAGCGCGGGGCCGATCTTGCGGGTGCCCATCGCGAGCGGGAAATTCCACGGGGTGACCGCAAGGCACAGGCCGACCGGCTCCTTGGTGACGACGATCTGGCCGTTGCCCGAGGGCGCGGTGGTGACGCGCCCGTTGATCCGGACGGCTTCCTCGGAGAACCATCGCAGGAACTCGGCACCGTAGTTGACCTCGCCGACGCTTTCGGCGACCGGCTTGCCCATCTCGAGGGTGATCAGGAGCGCGAACTGATCTCGCCGTTCGATGACGAGGTCGAACGCGCGGCGCAGGATGTCGGCGCGGACGCGGGGCGGAGTGGCCGCCCACTCGTCTGCGACCGCGTTCGACGCTGCGACAGCGTCCGCGACATCGTCGACGGTCGCATCGGCGACGGACGCCAGGACCTCACCGGTTGCCGGGTTGTGGACGTCGAATGTCTCTCCAGACGATGCGGGCCGCGACTGCCCGTTGATCCAGGCGCCCAACGGGACGGTGGCGATCAGGTCGTCGAATGCGGCAGGCATGGGGCTCCTTGTAGGTCGAGGCGGTCTTCTGCCGAACCATTCTCGTGACTTCCTCCGTGGCGTCGCGATTGCCAGTGTGGACAATCGGGCGTCGCCGGGTAGGCCGTTCTGTCCTCCTCTCGATTGGTGCGGGGGCGTGTGCGACGATGAGAAACCGAGCGTCTGCTCGGTCCAGCATGGTCGAAGGAGTCCACATGTCAGCACCTGTTCCCCTGCGCGACGCGTCGACGGTGGTCCTCGTCCGTGACTCCGTTGCGGGCGTCGAGGTGTTCCTGCAGCGCCGCGTCCAGCAGATGGCGTTCGCAGGCGGGATGACGGTGTTCCCAGGTGGCGGTGTTGATCCTCGCGACCGGGAGGCGCAGATCGCCTGGACGGGCCCAGACGTCGACTACTGGGCGGAGCAGTTCGCCACGGACGAGTCATCGGCCCGAGCTCTTGTCTGTGCTGCGGTCCGAGAGACCTTCGAGGAGTGCGGTGTGCTCCTCGCCGGCACCGCCGACGACATGCATCCGGACCCGTCGTCGTTGTTCGGCGCGCGCGCTCGACTCGTTGCGAAAGAGCTGTCGTTCGCACAGTTCCTCAACGACGAAGGTCTCACGCTGCGCGCAGATCTGCTGGCACCGCTCGCACACTGGATCACGCCGAAGAATGAGAGTCGACGCTACGACACCCGGTTCTTCCTCGCCGCGATGCCCGACGGTCAGGAGGCTGACGGGGAGACCAGCGAGGCCGCCGAGACTCGATGGCAGACGGCTGCGGACGCACTCGCCGACTGGGACCGCGGAGACCACTTCCTGCTGCCGCCGACGTGGACCCAGCTGAGGCACATCGCGCAATACGGCACGGTTGCCGAACTTCAAGCCGCGCCGCGCACCATCACACCGATCGAACCGTCGATCTCGTCATCCGGCCTCGCCGGGCTCACGTTCGCCGACTCGGGCGAGTACCTCACGGCACTCGGCGACGGCCGCATGGAGCGGCTCAAGAACACGAACGCCTGACTCAGTCGTCATCCGCTACGGGCGGTATCTCGGCGTCGTCTCGGTCCGCCCACTCCAGGAGAGTGTCGAGGCGGTGGGCGACGTCGTCGATCGGAGCATGCAGATCGCCCAGACGCGCAAATCGTGCAGGCATCGTTGCGACGGTGAAGTCGTCCGGTTCGACGTCGGGCATCTCGTCCCAGGTGATCGGTGCCGAGACCGTGGCGCGCGGGGTGGCGCGGACGGAGTACGCGGCGGCGATCGTGTGGTCGCGCGCGTTCTGGTTGAAGTCGACGAAGACCGCGGTGGGGTCCCTGTCCTTGCGCCACCAGGTGACCGTCGCCTCACCTGCTGCACGCCGGGCCACCTCGGCTCCGAATGCGTGGGCGGCGCGGCGAACGTCGGCGAAGCCCCACTCCGGCGCGATCCGTACGTAAATGTGCAGGCCGTGTCCGCCTGAAGTCTTCGGGTATCCGACGATGCCCAGTTCGTCGAGCACCTCGTGCGCGATCGAGGCGACACGACGCACCTTCGCGAAGTCGCAATCGGGCATCGGATCGAGATCGATGCGCCACTCGTCGGGCTCTTCGATGTGCCCGCGTCGGGAGTTCCAGGGATGGAACTCGACGGTCGCCATTTGAACGGCCCACAGCACCGCCGCGGGTTCGGTGACACACAGTTCACCCACGATCCGCTTGTAGCGGGGGAAGAAGACGTCGACGGTCTCCACCCAGTCGGGCGCACCGGCTGGAAGCTTCTTCTGATGCACCTTCTTCTCCGTGGTGCCTTTGGGGAATCGGTGCAGCATGCACGGTCGACGGTCGAGAGCGCGGGTGATGCCGTCGGCGACGGATTCGTAGTAGCGCGCGAGGTCGAGTTTGGTGAGTCCTGCCTCGGGGAAGTAGACGCGATCCGGGCTGCTCAGACGTACAGTCCGCGTCACCCCGTCAGGTCCGGGAACGTGCAACTCGACAGCATCTGCGCCCATGTGACAACAGTAGTCACATGCGCCCCGTACCGGGTTCGTCTAGAACAGGTGTCACCCGGTAGCCTGCCCTTATGACTGCTGAGTTCGTGACTCTTGAGACATCGCCCGAGCATCCCGGCGTCGGCACCATCCGGCTGAACCGCCCGCCGATGAACGCTCTGAACCGCCAGGTCCAGGCCGAACTGGTGGCTGCCGCCGAAGAGGCGAGCGTGCGCGACGACATCAAGTCCGTCGTCGTCTACGGCGGCCCCAAGGTCCTCGCCGCAGGCGCTGACATCAAAGAGATGAACGACATGTCGTTCGCCGACATGTCGAAGGTCGCGGGCAGGCTGCAGGACGGCCTCGGCGCGATCGCCTCGATCCCGAAGCCGACGGTCGCGGCGGTCACCGGGTACGCGCTCGGCGGCGGGCTCGAAGTCGCACTCGGCGCAGATCGCCGCATCGCTGGCGACAACGCGAAGCTCGGTGTCCCCGAGGTGCTCCTCGGTGTGATCCCGGGCGGCGGCGGCACGCAGCGCCTCGCACGTCTGATCGGTCCGTCACGTGCGAAGGACATGGTCTTCACCGGTCGTTTCGTCGGCGCGGAAGAGGCGCTCGCGATCGGCCTCGTCGACGAGGTCGTCGCCCCTGACGACGTGTACGACGCCGCTCTCAAGTGGGCGGGTCAGTTCGCGGGCGCCGCATCAGTCGCGCTCGCCGCCGCGAAGACCGCCATCGACGCAGGTCTCGACACCGACCTCACGACGGGCCTGAAGATCGAGGCCCAGCTGTTCGCTTCACTGTTCGCCACCGAGGATCGCACGATCGGCATGGAGTCGTTCGTCGCCAACGGTCCCGGCAAAGCGAAGTTCACCGGAAAGTAGGACCTCACCTTCATGACGACCATCGACAAGAACGACGCGGACGACACCGTCGATCCGGCGCCGAACCCGCACGCCACCGCAGAGCAGGTCGAGGCGGCGCTCAAAGACACCAAGCTCGCCCAGGTGCTGTACCACGACTGGGAGGCCGAGACGTACGACGAGAAGTGGTCCATCTCGTTCGACCAGCGACTGATCGACTTCGCACGTGGACGCTTCGACCGCATCGTCCCCGACGCCGACCTGCCCTACGGTCGGGCCATGGAGTTGGGCTGCGGCACCGGGTTCTTCCTGCTCAACCTCATGCAGTCGGGTGTCGCCGACAAGGGATCGGTCACCGATCTGTCGCCGGGCATGGTCAAGGTCGCGCTCCGCAACGCGGAGAACCTCGGCCTGGACGTAGACGGTCGCGTCGCTGACGCCGAGAGCATTCCGTACGAGGACAACACCTTCGACCTCGTCGTCGGCCATGCTGTGCTGCACCACATCCCGGACGTCGAGAAGTCGCTGCGCGAAGTGCTGCGCGTCCTGAAGCCCGGCGGTCGTTTCGTCTTCGCCGGTGAGCCGTCGACCTACGGCGACTTCTATGCACGCTGGATGAGCCGGGCCACGTGGTGGGCCACGACCAACGTGACCAAGTTCGGACCGCTCAAACAGTGGCGTCGCCCGCAGGCCGAGCTCGACGAGAGCTCGCGCGCCGCCGCACTCGAAGCAGTCGTCGACATCCACACGTTTGCACCCGAGGACCTCGAGCGTCTCGCGAAGGCCGCAGGGGCCGTCGAGGTCCGCTCGGAGGCCGAAGAACTCGCCGCGGCGATGCTCGGCTGGCCCGTCCGCACCTTCGAGGCGGCCGTCCCGCAAGAGAAGCTCGGCTGGGGCTGGGCGGGATTCGCCTACGGCGGATGGAAGCGCATGACGTGGCTCGACGAGAACGTGCTCCGCAAGATCGTTCCGCCACAGTTCTTCTACAACGTCCTGATCACCGGTGTGAAGCCGGAGGCCTGATCCGACATCAGGAACGGCCCGTCTCCCGCTGGGAGGCGGGCCGTTGCTCGTCTGATCACCTGTGCGGTGTGCGGACGCCAGGTTCGCAGAGAAACCCGACGCCGTTGCGGCCGACCCGGGTGAGAATCAACGCGAACGGCTTCGAACCCTTGAGCTTCAGCTTTCGGCGCAGTCTGTCCGGATCGATGTCGAGACCGCGGACCAGGATCTCCAGGCTTCCGCAATCGTGAGACGACAGTGCGCCACGCAGAGCCTTCTCGGTGACCCCGACCTCGTCGATCACCCGGAAACCGCGCTCACCCGCGGGGACCGTCGACCCGGTGAGGTACGCGATCTGCGGATCGAGCTGTCGGAGACCGTGGCGGTGCGCGTAATGCTGTACCAAGCCCGCCCGAACTACGGCGCCGTCGGGGTCGACGATCCACTCGTCAACACCGGGGGAGACGATGTCGTCGGGATCGTCGGAGGTGAGCTCCGTGGCGCGGACGACCCCGTCCACGGTGCGCAGGACCGTCGCACGGCGGTCGGGGAGATCGTCGGACTCCGTCCACAAGCAAGCCTCGCGGACGCCGCCGTCGAGCGAGGTGACCTGGACGTGGCATTCGATGCCGAACCGGTCGCGGAGCATCCGATAGTCCACGCCGGGGGAGCACTTCACGACCAGGGGGCGACCGGCGTACACGGCGAGGAGCTCCAGCAGGGGCGGGTCCAACTCGTCGAGTCGAAACGTCCGCCCGCGGGCGCTGCGTCGGGCGGGATCGGCGATCACGACGTCGGCGTTGGAGGCGGGCGCGAGTGCGTCTGCGCGCATCAGCTGAACGCCACGGCGGTCACCGAGATTGTGCGCCGCCATGGCGAGTCGAACCTCGTCGAGGTCACTTCCGAGCACCCCGCCGAGTTCGGTGCGCGCAGACAGGGACGACAGTTCGGCGCCGATCGAGCACGTGACGTCGTGGACTACCGCGCCCGGATGGCGGCTCGCGATGTCGCCGGCGCGGTGTGCCGCCACCGCGGTCGGTGTCGCCTGCTGCAGTGCGGTGTCGCTCAGGAGCAGGCGGTCTGCATCGTCGAGTTTGCCGACGGCGCGCCGACGGGTCCGGACAGTCTCGACCAGCGCCGCCTCGTGCGGGCTGTACCGACTCCGCAGTTCGGGGAGGTCTTTGAGCAGAGACGCGTCCGTCAACGGCATCTCAGACGCCGTCGCCAACGCCTTCTCTCCGTACCGTGACGTCAAGAACGCGACGTCGTCCAGGGTGAACGCGAACGCCATCGACTCAGAACGGGCGGTAGAAGAAGAACACGGTGCCGTTGGACGTGCCGACCGCGATGGAGCCCCACGCAGAGACCGCCACACCGGTGGAGAAGCCCTTCGCGCCCGGCAGCGGCAGCGTGCGCTTGGTGGCGCCGTCCGCGGTGCTGAACTCGGTGAGCGCGAGGGACTCGCCGTCGCGCGCCACCGCCCACACGGTCCCCGCCGACGTCTGTGTGCCGAGCCCGGCGGTCTGCACATCGTCGCGTTGAGCGACGACCTCGACACTTGATCCCTTGTCTCGCAGGATCGTCAGCGGGCCGCCGAGCGCACCAGCGGGCACGAGGATCCCGTCCGGCGATACGGACAGCGTCGCGAAACCGTGGCCGCCGACGTCGTGCGACCAACGGACGGTGCCGGTCGCGGCGTCGAGCGCGTACAGCTTGCCGTCTCGCCCGAACGAGTACACGGTCTTACCGTCTGCCGACAGAGTCGGGGGACCCATCACACCGCCGCCGATGTCGGCGGACCACAGGTCGGTGATCGCGCCGTCGGTGTAGGTCATCGCCTTGACCTGCGAGGAGCGTGCACCCTTGGGGAAGACGGTGAGGAACGCGCGTCCGGCGCCGAGGTCGAGTGCAGGTGGCGCGGCGATTGCGCATGCCGGTCCGCCGACCGTGCAGTCGGCCAGCCCCACGGTGGGGTCGACGTTCGTGTCCGGCCGGAGGAGGGCTTCCGGCGCCGCGAGATCACCGGTCTGTGCGTTCAGCAGCAGAACCTGCCCCTGTGTCGTCGCGACCAGGACACGGCCGGGTGCGGCGAACTTCGCGGACAGCGGCACGCCGTACGTGGGGTACCGCCACCGGATCGCACCGCCGCCGTTGAAGGCGAAGAACATGCCCGCCTCGCCGACATACGGCTGTCCGATCTGGTCGAAGAGCGGTGTGCTGAGCGGCGAACCGTCGCCGAGCCGCTTGCAGTAGTTCTTGCGGCCGGCCCGCTGGTCGAAGACGTTGAGGTTGCAGCCCGACGCGGTCTTCGCGACGCCTGCGACGTCGCCGCTGCCGTTGATGGCGAGTGGAGCGGTGATCGCGCCTCCGACGTCGCGGTTCCAGATCAGCTGGAGGTCGTCCGGGACCTGCGAGTACGTGAAGTTCGCATTGGCAGCGTTGCCGCCGTACATCGGCCAGCCGTACGGGGCGTTCTGCCGGACGTCGTGGTGACCGTCCGAGCACGCCGTGCCGATCAGCGCGACGACCGCCGCAAGAGCTGCTACGACGAGCAGACGTGAACTGCGTCGTAGGCGGGCTGCGCCGGTCATGCGACTCCTGACGTCGGCCCGTCGACTCGTTGCCGTCGGGCGTGGAAGCTTCGCGCACGACTCTATCGCGAAAGGGTCTGCCTGATTCCGCAGGCCGGGCATGCCTGGATTAGGGTTTGACCTCATGACCACCATGTGGAACGCGTCCTACCGCTCGCGCTGGCGCGCCGGCCGGAACCGCGACCCCGAACAGGCTCGTTTCTTGACGCTCGACTCCCTGCGATGGGTCAAGCGGAACAAGGCGTGGACTCCCTGGTACCTGGTGCGTTACTACCGGCTCGCTCGGTTCCGGCTCGCGAACCCGCACATCGTGCTGCGCGGCATGGTGTTCCTCGGCAAGGACGTCGAGATCCATTCGACGCCGCAGCTGGCGCGCATGGAGATCGGCCGATGGGTGCACATCGGAGACGGCAACTCGATCCGTTGCCATGAGGGCAGTCTTCGGATCGGCGACAAGGCCGTCTTCGGCTGCAACAACGTCGTCAACGCCTACCTCGACATCGAAGTCGGCGGGTCGACGCTGGTCGCCGACTGGTGCTACATCTGCGACTTCGACCACGTCACCGACAACATCGACGTCCCGATCAAGGATCAGGGCATCGTGAAGGGCCCGGTCCGCATCGGCGCCGACACGTGGGTGGCCGCCAAGGTGACCGTCCTGCGCAACACGATCGTCGGACGCGGATCGGTTCTCGGCGCGCACGCTGTGGTCCGCGGTGAGATCCCGGATTACTCGATCGCCGTCGGCGCTCCGGCCCGTGCGGTGAAGAATCGTGTCGAGATGTGGGAGGAAGGCGCCGAGCAGCGCGCCGAGATCGAGCGTGCGCTCGCCGACATCGAACGCAAGAAGGCCCAGGCCGAGGCGAAGCAGAAGTCGGACTAGCCCACCGCGTCTCGACGGGGTTCAGCCGCTCTCGGTAACCGCGTGATCAGTCGCCGAGCCGACTTCGGGAACTGGAGTGTCAGCAGATCGGGTGGTCGGCGCTGCCGGTTCGGCGGTCGGCGCTTCCGTGGTCTGCGGCCGGGTCACGGCTTCGTCCCAGCGACTGCCCGTCCACGTCATTGTCGTGACGGTGCCATCGAGATCGATGATCTCGAGCACGTCGGCGCCTGGGCGCCACCGAACCGTGCTGCCGGGGGAGTGGTCGCCGGTGTACTCGACGGCCGTCGTCGTCGCGTCCCGGATCGTCAGGGTCGCACCGTCACGGAAGAACGCGTGGCCCCCACTCGGACTCGGGGTGCCGCCCGGTGGGAGTTCGGGAGTCTGCGACGTCGGCGGCTCCACACTCGTGGTCGTCGACGACGTGGACTCCGAGATCGTCGACGACGACGCGCTCCCTGGCGGTGTTGCCACAGCCGACGAGGACGGACCGGATGTCTCCGAGGACGCGCTCGATACGGCTGCGGTGGACGACTGTGTCGAGTTCGGCGCTGCCCTTCGCGCGGCGGGGCCGGTCACGGTGCCGCCCGCGCCTGGAGTCTTGCAGCTCAGCTGGGGGACCAATCCCGTCAATCCGCCGCCTTTGACAACCACCTGTTGCGATAGCGACCCGGACGACGCGAAGTTGCCGACGTAGTTGGTGAGGGTCATGGTCAACGTGACACTGCCTCCGAGTAGGGCCGGAATCAATGAGATGAGCCAGCTGACCAGGCCGAGACTTCCCGCATCCACGGTGGCGGTCGGTGTCGGCAATGAAGAGGCGGCGAAGTTGGAGGTCTGGGGACCTCCCGAGCCGGTCGTCACGATCCGGTACGTGTACGCGGAGTGAGACGTCGGATTCGGGAACGTCAGCGTCACGGAGCTGCCGATTCCGATGATGCCGCCACTTGCGTTGTCGCAGCGGAGTGAGGTCGGGTTCTCGGGGCGTCCGGCGGTGACGGTTCCGGTCGCGGTGGCCGTGCCAGTCAGGGGCGCGGCAGCGGCGTCGCCGACCCCGTGCACAGCGGTGGCGCCGAGAGCGAGTGACGTCGCGACCGCCGTCCCCGCGATGACTCGGCGGCCGGTTGTCGTCCGACGCCATCCGCCGTGGGGTGCGAAGGCGATCGCGAGCAGTCCGGCGGCCGCGAGTGCTTGCAGCACGAGCGTGTGCGGTGCACTCAACCACGACGCGAGGTAGCCGACGACGGGGATCGTGGTCGTAGATCGGTACACGGTGCTCACGATGTAAGGCTGCGGGTCGGGGGACGCGTTGGCGTCTCCACGCAATGTCAGAATCGCGGCTGTCCCCGCTGCGGGGGTCACGGTCACCACCCGGTGGGTGACCCGGACACCGTCATCGCGGGTCACGGTGACGATGTCGCCTGGACGGACGTCGGCCGCGGGAACGGTCCGGGCGAAGCCGATCGATCCGGTGGGGACGGCGGGAGCCATGGATCCGGTCTCGAAGATCACCGGTCGGACTCCGAAGGCCAGACACAGCGCAGCCGCGATGACACACAGAGTTCCGATGGTCGCTGCGAGGGTCAGCGCCAGGTCGAGTCGGTGTTTCGTGACGTCGGTCATCTCAGACCCCCGTCGCGTCGAAGGTGAACAGGACGGTTCCGGTGGAACCCGCCAGCGTCCCGACCGCACCCAGAGGCAGAGTCAGCTGCACGCACACGTTCTCGGCCCCCGTCGTGGCCGGAAGGACTCCGCTGGTCGACCGGAAGGTGGCCTTCGCACCGGTGATGGCCTGCCCGGTCACGCCGCTGCCGCCGGTGCACGTAGGTCCGGTCACCGTGCCGCCGACCCGTGAGGTGAGCGTCGTCGCCTGGCCGAGCGCGGACGCGCTCTGGACGGACCCGACGTATGTGAACGGTGTGGATCCGATGTTCTGCACTTGAATCAGGAACGCCGTCGACGACCCGGGAAGCAGAGAGCCGGGGAAGGTGAAGGAGTACGGCGTGGACCCGTTCGTCTGGATCTTCAGATAGGCGGTGGTGAACGTGCCCGACACCGTCTGCGCCGATGTCGACCACAGGGCCGCGGTGCCCATCGCACCCGACCCGAGCAGAACGCCGCACGCCAACAGTGCGCGGACACGCCTGGAGACGGAGGAGGCGTCGGATGTCATGACGATTCTCGACCTCCTGCCGTGTCGGCTGCACGAATCAGGGCGGTCGGTGTCTCGTCGGCCGGTGGGTCGTCCGCATCGTCGTCGGGGTCGCCGCCCTCCCGCCAGTCTCGATAGAACTCCCAGGCGCCGTATGCGAACAACAGTCCGGCGAGGACGAAGACGGTGATCGTCCGTCTGTGCCCGGTGAACCAGCTGTTGGCGAATCCGAGGTAGGGGATCGAGTACCAGAGCACGCCGCGAACCTGCACGGGCCGTACGGGATCGTCGTTGCGCCCGTTCGCATCGCCTCGCGTGATGAATCTCAGCTCGCCGTTCGGGGCGTGCGTTATCTCGACGACGCGGTGCGTGATGACGTCGGACTGGCCTGATCTCACCTGGTAGGTGATCACGTCTCCGACTTCGACGAGATCGACCGGTTTCGGCTTCACCACGATCAGCGTGCCCGGCGGGTAGTCGGGCCGCATCGAACCGGTGAGCACGGTGTACGGGCGACCTCCGGCGACCTTGGGCACGAGGATCGTCGCGCACAGAGTCGCGAAAGCGGCGGCGAGCAGCAGCCAGGACACGACCTGCCACACATGATGCATCCGAGAACGCGGCTTGTCGGTGGCGGTGACGGGGCCGGTCATGGGCGAGTCTGCTCCGCGTCGAAGGCGAACGAGATCGTGTAGGTGGCGGGGAGCGTGCCGGTCGCCGCCGCCAGGGTCGCACGGATGCACCAGACGGTCTGGCCCCCGCGCGCGATGCCGGTCCACGGCGCAGTGAACACGGTCGGTGACGTCACCGTCTGCGATGTGAAGGCGGCCGGCCCGCCCGGACACGCGCCCACCGAACCGTCGAGAGTGACCCCGACCGTCGCCCCCGACGTGCTCACCGTGGGACCTGCCGTGCGCAGACGGAACCGGAGGGACGTCGTGCCGGTGTTCTTGATGGTCAGGTTGGCCTGTGACACGCCGCCGACCGGCACGTTCGTCCCGCTCAACGCGGGAAACGCGAATGCCGGTCCGGTCCCGTCGCCCGGCGACAACTCGATGGTTCCGGTCGCGACGTCGGTGGCGTCGCTGGACTGCTGGTCGGACCACAGTGCAAACGTCGTCGACAGCGACCCGAACAGCAGGGACACCACGAGCATGCCCAGCGCGGCGAGCAGGATGTTCCGCTTGGTCACGGACTTCCTTTCGCGGTCGTCAGTTCATCAGGGGCGGACCTGGTCGAGTTTGATGAGCATCCCGCTCACGTTGAGAGCCGTGTTGACACCCACTCGGTTCGGCGTCGCCGCGTTGAACGTGACCTTGACGCTGACGTGGAGTGTGTTGCCGTCGTTCACCGTGATCGGTGGAGGAGTGGTCACCGCGCCGCCGGTACCGATCGCCACGGTGTTGGCGAAGGTCACGCAGGAGCCTCCGCACGCCGGGTCCGTGATCGTCGAGCCGGGGACCGACGAGTTGTCGACGGTGAGTTGGGCATGCATGTTCTTGCCCTTCGCGACGACGGTGCAGTCGTTCTTGTACTCCCAGACGTCCCCGGGGACCATCAGGGCGCCGGCCGGAACAGCGCTCGGGTTACCCGGGATGTCAGTGGAGATGTCCGTCCAGGCCCCCGAGGCGCCGCAGGTGAGGTCGAGATCGCCTGTGGTGACGTCGCTGCCTCCGACGGGCGCCTCGTCGCCCCACAGCGCCAGCGATCCGGCGCCGCCGAGCAGAATGATGACTCCCGCGCCGATAGCGAGCGCGCCTTTGGTCTTGCGGTTCATGGGTACCTCTTTGTGGTGGGGGCCGTCCGCCACCGAAAGTGGTGGACATCACACAATAAGGATCAACCCAAAGTCGGCCTCAGTTCCACGTTTTGGGGAAATCGGCCCTGTCCGCTGAACAGATGGATGTGGCCAAATGCTAGACCGATAACGGTCAGTTGCCCGGATCGCGGTCCGGCATCGGGCGTACCGGAATCTGTGGGCGAGGCCGAACCGGCGTGTCGCGGTGTTGTGCCGCCCCGTACACGGCTGCGGTCCGCTCGGCGACGACCCGCCAGGTGAACTCCTCGGTGAGTCGTTCCGCGGCCCGCCGTGCCCGCGTGGAGGCGACGGAGGGGTCGTCGAGGGCGTCGCACACGGCCTTCGCGACGGCGACGGGGTCGAACGGGGGAAAGGTCCAGCCGGTCTCTCCGTCCGTCACGGCTTCGCCGAGCCCGCCTGCGGTCGAGGTGACCAGTGGGATGCCGGTAGCCGCTGCCTCGAGTGCAACGATCCCGAACGGTTCGTAGCGGCTCGGCAGGACGATCAGGTCGCAACGATGCATGAGCCCGATCAGGCCGTCGTGATCCTGTCGACCGGCGAAGGCGACGGCATCGATCACGTCGTGGGTGCGGACGAGCTCGTGCAGCCAGTCGGTCTGCGTTCCCTCGCCCGCGATCGTGAGTCGGGTTCCGGGATGCTGCGCGCGAATCGCGGGCAGGGCGGCGATCAGGTCCTGCACACCTTTCTCGTACTCGAGGCGACCGGCGAACAAGAGCTCCGGGGCACGACGCCGAGGAGTGCGCGCCGCAAACGTCCACGCGCTCACGTCGATGCCGTTGTGGATAACGCTGATCGGGGCGAGCGCCGGACCGAACAGTTCGGTCACTTCGTCGCGCATCGACGCGGAGCAGGTGATGAGGGCGTCCGCTCGATTCGCGAGCCACGACTCCACCGAATGGACCTGTCGATTCACGTGCCCGGCCACCCAGCCGCTGTGGCGGCCCGCCTCGGTCGCGTGCAACGTCGCGACCAATGGGACGTCGAAGTGGTCGGCGAGCGCGATCGACGGATGTGCGACCAACCAGTCGTGGGCGTGCACCACGTCGGGGGTCCACCCGTGGCCCAGCGCCCCGTGGCCGAGAAGTCGCAGTCCGGCGCGGATGAAACTGTGTCCCATCGCGAGGGTCCACGCCATCATGTCGAGACCGAAGTCGAACTCCGGCTGGTCCTCTGCCACGGCGATCACGCGAACCCCGTTCACCACGGTGTCGATGGTCGGGTGCGTGAACTCGTCGGTGCCCGACGGCCGGCGGGTGAGGACCGTGACGTCCACGCCGAGATCCGCGAGGGCTTCGGCCAGGTGGTGGACATGGCGTCCGAGGCCCCCGACGACCACCGGTGGGTACTCCCACGAAACCATCAGGACCTTCACCGGCCGGGTCTGTTCGAGTGCGGCGGTCATCGGTCATCTCCGTCACGGCTGGGCAGGCGGCGGGCGTCGAGCGCGCCGAACATGTTGTCGGCGTTGCGCCACCCACCGGCGAGTCGTGTCGCCGCCTCGACTCGACCGGCGTCGGACGCAGCGCAGATCTCGCGTGTCGCGTGTGCATGCTTGTACGCGCGGTCCTGGGCGTACCCGGCGGCGGTGTCTTTGGAGACCATGAACGGCCAGTCCGACTGCACGGTCATCAGCGTTTCGCGCAGGATCTGGTCGGCGACCTCGTCTCTCGCATGCGCAGTCGTCGCGAGACGCTTGTCGAGCGAATCGAGGGCGGTCGCGGTCACTTCGGAGTTCAGCTGCACCAGGTGCTGAACCTGCGGGCCCTCCCAGACGCGCCAGTCCTTGCCCGAACCCCACGACGAGTCGGCGAGGTCGACCGGCTCGCCGACAAAACCGTTGCGCCGGGCCGTGTCGAGCGTGCCCACGGTGACGCCCGCCTCGGGGAGGCGACGCAGCAGACGTTCCAGCCAGATCGGACCCTCGTGCCACCAGTGGCCGTACAACTCGGTGTCGAAGGCCGCGACGACGAGCGCGGGCCGTCCGATGCGCTCGGACTCGGAGATCAATCGGTCGCGTATGCAGCCGATGAAGTCGTCGACGTGGGCGTCGATCGCCGCGTCGACGCGGGACGGGTCATACGGCTTCTTCTCGTGCGCGGGCACGGTTTTGCCGGTCACCCGCACGGACTTGAACCCGGTCTCGTGGTCGTAGGTGTGGAAGTCGCGGTAGTCGGCGTGCCCCGGATAGCCGGACTTCGGCGACCACACGCGGTAGCTGACCGTCAGATCACGACCGAAGGCGACAACGCCGGAATCGCCGACCGGTCGGCCCAGGGCGGTGTCGCCGTGCAGGGTCGGGCCGTCCACCATGAAGTGCTTCACTCCTGCGGCGGCGTACTCGTTCTCCATGCCGGGTGTATACGCGCATTCCGGCGCCCAGATGCCCGACGGCCTTGTGCCCCAGCGTTGTTCGGCGTCGGCGAGACCTTCGATGAGGGAGAGTCGGCGAAGCCGTTGGTCGAGCAGAGGCTGGAAGGGATGAGCGAGCGGACCGCCGAGCAGCTCGATGACTCCGGAATCGACGAGAGGTCGGATCTGAGGGCTGCCGCCGTGCCTCCACTGCGTCTCGAAATCGGCGAGAGCAGCTGCCGCGGAACGGAACTCGCGTGTTCCCGCGTCGGCGCGGACCGCGTCGCGCGACAGCGCAGCCTCCATGGCCCGTAACTGCCAATCGGCGAGCCACTCGTACATCGAGGCGCCCGCGTACGGGTCGTCGAGCTGTGCGGCCAGGATCGGAGTGACGCCGAGGGAGAGCTGATCGGTCAGGCCGTCGTCGGCCAGTCTCCGCAGCATCGAGAACATCGGTAGGTAACAGTCGGCCCACGACTGATACAGCCACTCCTCGCCGACCGGCCAGCGGCCGTGGTTGGGCAGCCAGGGGAGGTGAGAGTGCAGGACGAGGGTGAACTGCCCGGGAACACGGTCGGTCATCGCTGACGTGTGTCCTAGAAACGTGCGGCGACGGCCAGCAGGTCGAGGCTGGAGTCGATGTCGGCCTCGGATGCGCGACGGATGTCGAAGTCGGCGATCGTGATCCCCGCGACGTCGGCGACGAGATCGTCGGGCCACGGCTCACCGGCCAGAGCGCGGTCGATCTGCGCGTCGATGATGGATCCGCCCCACTTCTGGTCGAGTTCCACGAGCCGCGCACCGTGATAGACGCCGAGCATGTCGACGACATCGAAGCCGTCGTCCGACAGCAGTTCGGTCAGTTCGGTGGCCGAGAGCTCCCGCGTGTGGAACGGGTTGAGCGGGGTGTCGCGACCGGGCGAGAAGGTGATGCGATTAGGCGTGCTCATGAGCAGTTCGCCGCCGCCGCGCAGCACGCGGAAGCACTCGCGGACGAATTCGCTCTGGTCCCACAGGTGCTCGATCACCTGGAAGTTGACGATCATGTCGACAGAGGCGTCGTCCAGCGGCAGATCGATCAGATTGCCCTGGTGCACAGTCAGTTCCGGGTACACGCGGCGTGTGTGCTCGACTGCCTGCTGGTCGTAGTCGACGCATGTCACCGACCGCGCGTCACGTGCGAGCATCGACGCGCCATAGCCCTCGCCGGAGCCTGCTTCGAGAACGTCTCGACCTGCGCAGCGTCGGAGGATGTAGTCGTAGGCGACTTCGTGACGGCGGAACCAGTAGTTCTCGGCGGGGATTCCCGGGACGGTGCGTTCGCCGGTCAGGGCGAGCTGATCGGCGGGTGATCCAGCCTGCGGTTCGGTCATTTCCACGACACTAGTGGAACACGTTCGCGCAATCCGAACCGCGGCCGCGGGAGATATGAGTGACGCCACGTTCTCGCAACGTGATCAAGCCGCTAGAGTGAGAGAGACCCTGGGCCTTACCGGCTGGTAAGTTGCCGAACCCGATGCAGGAGGTCGACGAAGACCCATGACGAATACTGTCGTTCTGATCAAGCAGGTTCCCGATACCTGGTCCGAGCGGAAGCTCGCCGATGGCGACTACACGCTGGACCGTGAAGCTGCTGACGCCGTTCTCGATGAGATCAACGAGCGCGCAGTCGAAGAAGCGCTGCAGATCAAGGAGCGCGACGGCGGCGAAGTGACCGTGCTGTGCGCCGGCCCCGATCGCGCCACCGACGCCATCCGCAAGGCGCTCTCGATGGGCGCCGACAAGGCGATCCACATCAACGATGCGCAGATTCACGGCAGCGATGCAGTTCAGACCGCATACGTGATCGCCACCGCGCTGGGCACCGTTGAGGGCGTCGAGCTGGTCATCGCAGGCAACGAGGCGACCGATGGTCGCTCGGGCGCCGTCCCCGCGATGATCGCCGAATACCTGGAGCTCCCGCACCTGACGCACCTGCGCAAGCTGGAGGTCGACGGCGAGACCCTCAAGGGTGAGCGTGAGACCGACGAGGGCATCTTCCACGTCGAGGCGTCCCTCCCGGCGATCGTCTCGGTCAACGAGAAGATCAACGAGCCCCGCTTCCCGTCCTTCAAGGGCATCATGGCCGCGAAGAAGAAGGAAGTCCTCGTCCTGACCCTCGCCGACCTGGGCATCGAGCCCGAGGTGGTCGGCCTGGCCAACGCGGGCAGCACCGTCACCGGCGTCACCCCGAAGGCCGAGAAGACCGCAGGCGAGCGCGTCACCGACGAAGGCGACGGCGGCACCAAGGTCGCTGAGTACCTGGTCGGCCAGAAGCTCATCTGATCCCACTCGTTCCGGCGATTACCAAAGACATTCAGGAGAAAATTCATGGCTGAAGTACTCGTGCTCGTTGAGCAGGATGCCGAGGGTGGGCTGAAGAAGGTCACCAGCGAACTCATCACCGCCGCCCGTGCACTGGGCAGTCCCGCGGCCGTCGTCGTCGGCAAGCCCGGCACGTCTGCAGACATCACCGGCAGCCTCGCCGAGGCTGGCGCCGAGAAGATCTACGTCGCCGAGTCTGACGACGCCGCCGCATACCTCGTCTCACCGAAGGTCGACGTCCTGTCGACCCTCGCCGAGCAGGTCGGCGCCGCAGGCGTGATCGTCGCCGCGACTGCGGAAGGCAAGGAAGTCGCGGGCCGCCTGGCAGTGCGTCTCGGCTCGGGTCTGCTGACCGACGTCATCGAGGTCCGTGAAGGCGGTGTCGGCGTTCATTCGATCTTCGGCGGCGCATTCGTCGTCGACGCACAGGCCGGCGGAGACACCCCGGTGATCTCGGTTCGTCCGGGTGGCGTCGAGGCCGCACCGGCTGCCGCCGCAGGCGAGGTCGTCAACGTCGAGGTTCCGGCGCAAGCCGAGAACGCCGTCAAGATCACTGGCGTCGAGGCCATCGTCGGTGGCGACCGCCCCGAGCTCACTGAGGCGTCGATCGTCGTCTCCGGTGGCCGCGGTGTCGGTTCGGCCGACCAGTTCGCCGTCGTCGAGGCGCTCGCCGATTCGCTCGGTGCAGCCGTCGGCGCATCGCGTGCCGCTGTCGACTCGGGCTACTACCCGGGACAGTTCCAGGTTGGTCAGACGGGTAAGACCGTCTCGCCTCAGCTGTACATCGCCCTGGGCATCTCGGGCGCCATCCAGCACCGCGCGGGCATGCAGACCTCGAAGACCATCGTCGCCGTCAACAAGGACGAAGAAGCACCGATCTTCGAGATCAGCGACTTCGGCATCGTCGGCGACCTCTTCAATGTCGCACCGCAGCTGACCGAGGAGATCAACAAGCGCAAGTGAGCGCTGTGATCACCCTCCGGTGAGTCATCCACGGGACACCCCGTCGCACCCGGTGCGGCGGGGTGTCCCGCGTCTGGGACCAACAGAACATCGGTGAAACGTCCGGGTTGCGGGGCGGGAAACGACGCGTCGAGGAGTTCACGGGCCGTGTGCGAACACGACACGTCGGCGTGACCGCGAGGCCGCTCGGATCGCCTTGACTGCAGTCATGACAGTGATTCAGGTTGCAGCGAACAGCGCACGTACTCGCCGCGTCCTCCTGGCGGGTGGCGACTACGAAGTGACGATCACCGAGGACGCGACCGACGTCGACGCGGCACAGCGTCTGCGTTTCGACGTCTTCAACAACGAACCCGGATACTCCGATTCGATCGGCGACGCCGCATCGGGTCGCGACGCCGACCGGTTCGACGACTTCTGCGAGCATCTCCTGGTGCGTCACCTCCCGACCGACAAACTCGTCGGCTGCGCCCGTGTCCTCCCGCCGCCGCGCGCCATCGCGGCGGGCGGCTGGTACTCGGCGAGCGAGTTCGATCTCGACGAGCTCGACCCGATCCGCGGGGAGACCGTTGAGATGGGCCGTGCCGTGGTCGACCCCGAACACCGCAGTGGATCGGTGACGGCGATGCTCTGGGCCGCGCTGCTCGGCTACCTCGAGGAGGGCGCCTACCGCTACATGATGGGCTGCGTGTCCGTGCCACTCGAATCGCCGCTGGGCCGCGGACGTGAGCTCCGCGGCATTCGCGACCTCTCCCGCGACAAGTACCGCGGTGCATGGCAGGCGTTCCCGCACATCCGGGTCGAGGTGGACGGCAAGTCACTCGACGAGTTGGAGCCGCCGGAGACTCTCCGTCTCCCCGCCCTGTTGAAGGGTTACACGAGACTCGGCGCCAGGGTGTGCGGCGAACCTGCATTCGACGAGGTGTTCGACGTCGGCGACTTCCTGACCGTCCTCGACCGCCACCAGGGCGAGTCACGCTACGTCGAACGACTCCGCGGCGCGATGGCCCGGATGAAGAGCGCGGACCAGTAGGGGCCGGGCAGCGACACCATGACGAACACGACCGTCAACCCGTGGGTGCCGCTGAGCCCCTGCGGAACGGCATGCGTGCCCGACGTCGACCGCGCCTCACGAGCCCGTTCCGCGGCACGACTGACCGGGTTCTGCGTCATCTCGACCGCGCTCCTGATCGTCGGGACGATGACGATGCTGGTACCGCGACGCGCTCGTCACCGCTACTGGCGATCGAGCGCACGATTGTGCCTCCGGTCGATGGGCGTCCGCCTGACCGTCGAAGATCACCGACCCGACAACGCTCGAGTGGTGCGCGGCGCGCTGATCGTCGCCAACCACGTCTCGTTCCTCGACATCGTGGCGATGGCCTCGGTGGCGCCTGCGCGGTTCGTCGCCAAGCGCGAAGTGGCCCAGATGGCGGGATTCGGTATCATCGCCAGATCGTTCGGAGTGCTGTCACACGTGCGCGGTGACCTCCGACTGCTGGTTCCGATCGTCGAGAAGGTCACTGGAATCCTCGACCGCGGCCGCGCGGTCGCGGTCTTCCCGGAAGGCACCACATGGTGCGGCGCGGCGTCGGGACGCTTCCGCCCCGCGTTCTTCCAAGCGGCCGTCGACGCCGGCGTCCCGGTCCTGCCGATGCGTCTCTCGTACAGCGAAGCCGGTCGCCCGACCGCACTCGCCGGATTCATCGGGGACGACACCATCGGCTCGACGTTCATGCGGATCGTCTCGGCACGCGACCTCACCGTCACACTGACCGTGTTCGACCTGCAACTTCCCGTCCCGGACCGGCGCGAGCTGGCTCGGGCGGCACAGGGTCTCATCAACCCGGCCACCGATCTGGCCGATCGCATGGTGACGGTGGACGTCACACGAGTGGCACCGGCCGAGTCCTCGATGGCCTGACGCGCCACGCCGCGCTTCGTGCGCCAAGTCGACGGCAAGACCGTTCCAAGCGGCCACGATCACGCTGTCCTCGTCGAACTACTCGAGAGGACTCTCATGACTGATCCGAATCCCCGATGGGACATTCGCCGCCGCGTCACACTCGCGGTCGTGTGCACCGCCACCGCGATGCTGATGCTCGACATCGCGGTGGTCAACACCGCACTCGGGGCGGTGTCGCTCGACTTGGCCGCCGACCTCGGTGCCCTCAAATGGGTCATCGACGGCTACACCCTGGCGCTGGCGGCGACGGTGCTGAGCGCCGGTGCGTGGGCCGACAGGTCGGGACGACGCCGAGTGTTCGTGATCGGCGCCGTCGTGTTCACCGTGGCGTCCGCGCTGTGCGCCGTCGCCGACGGGATCTTGTTCCTGAACGTGGCCAGAGTGGTGCAGGGCCTCGGCGCATCGCTGCTGTTCGCTACGTCGCTGGCGTTGCTGGCGCACGCGTTTCCCGCGGGCCGAGGGCGGACGACGGCACTCGCCGCCTACGGGGCGACGATCGGTGCAGCGTTCGCGGTCGGTCCGCTGCTCGGCGGAGTGCTGACCGAATGGCTCGACTGGCGGGCGATCTTCCTGATCAATGTGCCGGTCGGGTTCGCCATGCTCATCGGAGTTCGCTGGATCGACGAGTCGCGGAGCGCTGCGCCACGGCGCGGCGACTGGGCCGGACAGGTGACCGCGATCGTTGCGCTCGCAGCCCTCACCGACGCCTTCTTCCAAGCCGCGGAGAGCGGCTGGACGGGATCGCGCACGATGATCATGTTCGGCGTCGCGGGTTCCGCGTTCGTGATGTTCATCGGTATAGAGGCAGTCGTCGACGAACCGATGCTTCCGCTGTGGCTGTTCGCCACCAGGGCATTCGTCGGAGCTCAACTCGCGACTTTCGCGATCTCGGCGTCCATGTTCGCGGTGTTCGTCTATGTGACCCTCTACCTGCAGGGAGTGCTCGGCATGTCGCCGATCCATGCCGGGCTCGTCTACCTTCCGGGCACCATGGTGATGCTGCTGGTGGCCGGTGCGACCGACAAGTTGATGGGCGTGGTCCCTCCGCGGATTCTGATAACGCTCGCGCTGACGGGAGTCGCGGGAGGGATGGCGTGGATGACCATTGCGACCGTCGACGGCAACGGGTGGAATCTGGTTCCCGGCTTTCTCTTGGCGTGCGTCGGAGCGGGCGTGTTCAACCCCGTGCTGTCGGCGATCGTCCTGTCCGAGAGCGGTACGGACGATGTCGGTCTGGCCACCGGGGTGAACGACGTGTTCCGCCAATCCGGCATCGCACTCGGTGTGGCCGCACTCGGGGCGGTGTTCCCGTCCCGGTCGGCCTTTGTGCCTGACGCCGCTGACGAGTTCACCGCGGCCCTCGTCAGCGCCTTGTGGATCAGCTGTGCGGTCGCACTCGTGGGCGCCGTGGTCGCCGCCGTGACCCTGGGCGGAGCACGTGCGGAGCAGGCGGAGCCGGAAACTGTGGATCGTATGGACGACCTCGGCGGACCAACCTCGCACATCGGCACGGTCGCGGACCTTCGAGCCGTAGAATGACTGGGTGAATGGGCGAGTCGATGCGTGAGTATCGGGTGCTCGGACCGCTCGCCGTCGTGAGAGACGGCACCCCAGTGGACCTGGGTTCACCGAAACAGCGTGCTGTCCTCGCTGTGCTCCTGCTTCATCGGGGCGCAGTGGTGTCACGTGATCGGCTGATCGACGCGGTGTGGGGCGATGACCCGCCCGCCGCGGCGGACACGAGCCTGCAGGCGTACGTGTCCAACCTGCGACGACTCCTGCGCGACACCGACGGTGAGGCGTCGCCGATTCAGCGGGTCAGTCCCGGCTACCGGCTCGTGGTGGGCGATGACACTCTCGACCTCGCCGAGTTCGAACGGTTCGCTCGCTCTGCTCAAGACGCGCGCCGGGAGCAGCGCTGGGAGGACGCCGAGGACACATCCGTTCGAGCCGCCGCCCTCTGGAACGGCGGCCTGCTCGACGAGTTCGGAGATCGCGACTGGGTGTCGGTGACGGCGGCGGCTCTGCACGAGGTTCGGCTCGGCGTGGCCGAGATCCACGTGACCGCGACGCTCGCGCGTGGTGAGGTCAGTGGGGCGCTCGGCGAGATCGCGGCACTCCGGTCCGCTGATTCGCTCCGAGAACGTGGAGTCTGGCTGCACATGATCGCCTTGTACCGTGCGGGTCGCGCGGGCGAGGCTCTCGCAGTGTTCACCGACCACGCTCGTGTGATCGCGGACGAACTCGGCCTCGACCCGGGGGTCGAGCTGGCAGAACTGCAGGCCGCGATTCTGCGTCGAGACCCGGAGATCGCCGCGTGGCCGCGTCCCCCACACTGGTCCGGTGCCGAGACTGC
Source organism: Gordonia sp. PDNC005 (assembly GCF_016919385.1). Lineage (NCBI taxonomy): Bacteria > Bacillati > Actinomycetota > Actinomycetes > Mycobacteriales > Gordoniaceae > Gordonia > Gordonia sp. PDNC005. The sequence goes on along the minus strand of NZ_CP070351.1, from coordinate 2,502,884 downwards.
GCGTGAACCGGCGGCCGGTCGCCAATCCGCGGTCGTCGACGGGCCCGCGCGTGCCCACCCGGCTCCACTCGTCGGCCGGGAGGCGCTCGTCCAGAGCATCCGCGCGTTGTACTCGCCGACACGCTCGGGCACCCGATGGTTCGCGCTCGTCGGCCCGGCCGGAATCGGCAAGACGAGGCTCGCTCAGGAGGCGTCCCGCCTCGCCGACGAGAACGGTGAGCGGACGGTCTGGATGAGGTGCCCCGACACCGAGGGGATTCCGGCGTGGTGGCCGCTACGGCAACTGTGCCGTGCGCTCGGTGCAGACCCCGACGAAGTATTGTCGATCCCCGCAGGAGTGGACGCCGACACTGCTCGATTCGCCGTGTACGAGCGTGTCCAGGAGTTGCTGGAGACTGCGAGCGCGGGAACCCCCGTCACCGTTGTCGTCGATGACGTTCACTGGGCGGACCCGATGACGTCGGGCCTCCTCGGCTACCTGGCGTCCGTGACGACGCGAGCACACCTCACCGTGGTGATGACCATTCGCGAGGAGGAGACGGGACCGGCCACCGTGCGACTCCGGAGCGCGTTGATACGGGCGGGCGGCGACGTCGTGGTGGTTCCACGCCTGACACTCGACGAGGGCGTCGCCCTCGTGCGAACCGTCACGGACGGGGGAGTGTCGTCGGAGGACGCCGCTGAGATCGCGGAACGCACCGGAGGCAACCCGTTGTTCGTCACCGAGTACGCGCGCTTGTCTGCCGGGCAGCGCGCCGAGACGATGCCCGAAGCCGTGCGCTCGGTGTTGGGACGCAGACTCGACACCCTCGACCCGCCGGTGCGTGAAGTGATCGGCTACGCCGCGTTGCTCGGTGAGGACATAGACGTCCCGTTCCTCGCACGTGTGATGGACAGACCGCCGACCGACGTCGCCGATTGCCTCGATGAGGCCGCAGACGAGCGGATCGTCGTCTGGGGATCGTCCGGTGGTCAGCCTTCCTTCGCGCATGCATTGCTGCGTGAACAGGCGTCGTCGTCGTTGGCGCCACTGCGACGATGTCGCATGCACATGAGAATCGCCGACGTCCTCGACGACTTCAACGGTCCGGGAGCGTCCCAAGCACGGGCGGCGCACCTCCTCGACGCGCTTCCGGTCGCGGATGTCGACACTGTCGTCGCCGCCTGCCGGGAAGCGGCGAAGGACGCCACCGTCCGCTGGGACTCCGAGAACGCCGCGTACTGGTACGGCTGCGCCCTCACGACGTATGAGTCGCTGGTGGGGGGCGAGGCCGACGTCGCGCACCGGGACGAACTCCTCGTCGCGATGCTCGACGCCTATGCCAGAGCAGGGCGGGTTCAGTCGGTGCTCGACACCGTCGAGAACCGTCTCCGGGACGCCGTGAACGACGGCGCTGCCGACACCGCCGGCCGTGTGGCGAGGACTTTGTTGAGGGCGGGCGGCGGGTGGCCGTGGATGTCGCCCGCTGAAGAACCCGGACCGCTTCACGCCGTGCTCGAGCACGCCGTGGACACGTTCGCAGACCGGCCGGACGCGCTCGTCGGAATCCTCGGGGCCCTCGCGATCGGGCACTGCTATCACCACGACGGCTCGGTCGTCGCAGGGCTGCTGAAACGTGCAGACGCCGCGGCCGCTCAGCTCGGTGATCCGGCCGCCGCCGCCGACGCCGCACTCGCCCGACTGATCACCTACTCCGGTGTGGCATCCCACGCTCACCAGCAGATGGACCTCGCGCGGCGGATAGCTGCCCACCCGCACCCCGACGCCGACGTCGACTCGGTGATCACCGACTCGGTCATCACGATGGCCGCGCTCACTGTCGGAGACCTGCAGACCACGGTGGCTCACCTCGAGCGGGCCATCGCGGGCAGCGAACGCATGCGCCTGCCTGTGCTGCGCGCTCAACTCCGCTGGATGGAGATGGCATTGGCGGTGTGGCATGCCGACTTTGATCTGGCGCGGGATCATTTCCGCGTCGCGATGGCCGTCCACCAGCAGACAGAGCTGTACGTTGCAGGCTCGGGAATGCTGGCTCTGATGGCACTCGCCGGGCAGCAGGGCGTCGGTGAGTTGATCGACGAAGTGCTCGGCACCGACGAAGCAGGCCGCATGGACTGGGCCGCGGCCGTGGTCGCAGAAGCGCCGGAGAATCAGGTGTCCCGGTTGATGGCCGCCGGTGTCGCGACCGTCGCGTGGACGCAGGGCGACGTGGCGACCGTGCGCGACATGGTCGATGTGTGGTCCACAGACGATCATCCGATGTTCTGGACGTCGCTCGCTCAGGCGACCGTCCTGGCCGACCTCGTCGCCGAGTTGCAGCTCGTCGACCACGCGCCGAGGTTTCTGAACTACCTCACGCCGTTCAGCGGCTGCATCGCGACGGTGGGGCAAGTCGGGTGTGTGGGGCCCGTTGACCTCGCCGTGGCCCGCCTGCACTATCTGCTCGACCAGCAGGCGGAGGGCGACGCAGCGTTGGAACGGGCGCAAGTGCTCTGCACGTCTGCTGACAGCCCGTCGGGCTCGCTCCGCTGTCGTCTCGTCGAGATCTCACGCGCCCCGCACGGACCCGACCGCACTGCGGCTCTCGAGTCGATCGTCGAGCGGGCTCGCCGGCTCGGGCTCCCACGAGTCGAGGCGAGCGCGCTCGCATTCCTCGCGGATTCGGGTTCGTCGCACGGGTGACTCGGTCCACGACGAACCGACCGTCCAAGCAGGCTCCAAGAGACCGACAACGAGTCGGAGCCACTCTGACCTCACCGCCCACGGCACTCGGCCGTGGCCGAGGATGAGGAGTTCGACGTGACCACCGAATCGACCCGCAGCATTGATCGTGCCGACATCGCCTCGTTGCGCGCAGCCGTCCGCGGCGACGTGCACCGGCCGGCGGATCCCGCGTACGAGACGATCTCGTTCAACGCGACCGTGTCTCGTCACCCGTGGGCGGTGATCGACGTCGTCGACGCCGACGACGTGGCAGCTGTCGTCGCGTTCGCGGCCGACAACGGAATGACTGTCGCCGTCCACGCCACCGGTCACGGCGCCACTCCGATCGGCGGAGACACGCTGCTCGTACGCACCGGCGGACTCGCCGGGCTGCACGTCGACGCGTCCGCGCGCACCGCACGCGTCGGGGCCGGACTGCGTTGGCAGGCCGTCATCGACGCCGCCGCTCCGCTCGGCCTCGCACCGGTGTGCGGCTCCGCGCCGTCGGTCGGCGTCGTCGGACTGCTCACCGGCGCCGGAATCGGCCCGATGGTGCGGGCGCTCGGCAGTTCCGCCGACTACGTGCGTGAGTTCACCGTCGTCACCGGCGATGCGAGCATTCGCCGAGCGGCGCCGGACGAGAACGCCGAACTGTACTGGGGTCTCCGGGGCGGCAAAGGAACGCTCGGAATCGTGGTGGACGCGCTGATCGATCTGCTCCCGATACGCGGGTTCTACGGAGGTGCGCTGTACTTCGACGGTGATCACGCAGACGCGGTACTGCATGCCTGGAACGCGTGGATCGACACGCTGCCAGACGACGCGGACACGTCCGTCGCGCTTCTTCGCCTTCCCGATATGCCGGGGGTCCCGCCGATGCTTGCCGGACGACTCACGGTCGCCGTGCGGTTCGTCAGTCTCGCCGACCCGGCGACAGCGGCGTCGATACTCGCACCGATGCGTGACGTCGCGGTGCCGCTGCTCGACGCCGTCTCTCCGCTGCCGTACGCGGCGATCGGCGCAGTCCACGCCGATCCGGCGGATCCCATGCCCGTGTTCGAGGATTCGGTACTGCTCGGCGAGGTGACGCCGAACACGATCGCAGCGCTGCTCGAACAGGCCGGCCCCGCAGCGCACTGCCCGCTGCTCATGGTCGAGATGCGACTCCTCGGCGGCGCGCTGAGCCGCCCCTCCGAACACCCCAGCGCACTCTGTCATCGCGCCGCCGCCGCCAACCTTCAGATCGTGGGTGTACTCGTTCCGCCGATCGCCGATCTCGTTCCCGAGGCAGTCGGGTCTCTGCTGCAGGCGCTGGCGTCGTTCAGCGACGGCTCGCGGTTGCCGAACTTCACGGCGGCCTCCGATCCATCGGTGATCGGCCGCTGTTACGACGACGACACGCGTGCGTGGCTCATCGCACTCGCCGGGCAGTACGACCCGGCGGGCGTCCTCGCAGTCGGCCAAGTGGTCCGATGATTTTTTACCCTTCACCGGACGCGGCTATCGTGGTGGGGTCATGTCCACGCCCCAGCACCCTGCTTACCTCGACAACGCAGCGTCCACCGCCCTCGTCGCGGAGGCTCGTGCGGCGATGGAGTCGGCCTGGGCACGTCCGGGGAACTCATCCTCTCTGCACGGCTCGGGACGACGCGCACGTCGCATCCTCGAGGAGTCGCGCGAGTCGATCGCGCGCGATCTGGGGGCCAGGCCCTCCGAAGTGATCTTCACCAGCGGCGGCACCGAGTCGGACAACCTCGCCCTCAAAGGCATCTACGCCGCCCGACGACGCGAGGACGACCGTCGTCGCACCGTCGTGGTATCGGCGGTCGAGCATCATGCGATCCTTGATCCGGCCCAGTGGCTGGCCGACGAGGCGGGCGCGGACCTCGCAGTGCTGCCCGTCGACGAGGCCGGGGTGGTCAGCGTCGCCGCGTTGCGTGAACTGCTCGCGTCCGACGCCGAGTCGGTGGCGGTCATCTCGGTGATGTGGGCGAACAACGAGGTCGGCACGGTCCAGCCGATCGCCGAGGTAGCTCGGCTCGGCGCGGAGTACGGCGTGCCCGTGCACTCGGACGCCATCGCCGCGGCGGGGCACCTGCCCATCGATTTCGCGGAGAGCGGGCTGTCCGCGCTGAGCATCGCAGGTCACAAGTTCGGCGGGCCACAGGGCTCGGGCGCACTGCTGTTGCAGCGCGACGTCGCGTGCACCCCGCTGCTCCACGGCGGAGGCCATGAACGTGACATTCGGTCCGGCACCCAGGACGTGCCTGCGGCCGCGGGGATGGCGGCGGCGCTGCGCGCGGCCGTCACCCGTCGAGACGAACACAACGTTCACGTCGTCGCGCTTCGCGATCGCCTGCGAGACGTGTTGGTCGCGGTCGGCGGCGTCCGAGTGAACGGCGCGGTCGGACGGCCCGACGCGGCCGATGCGCTGCCGGGCATCGTCCACGTGTCATTCGAGGGCTGCGAAGGCGACTCGCTGCTCATGCTCCTCGACGCCAAGGGGGTCGAGTGCTCCACGGGTTCCGCGTGCACCGCGGGAGTGGCGGCCGCGAGTCATGTGCTGTTGGCGATGGGGCTGGACATGGGCACGGCGCGCGGTTCGTTGCGCTTCTCGCTGGCCCACGACAACAACAACGACGATGTGACCGCGGTCGCCGACGTGATCGGCGACGTGGTCGACCGGGCTCGGGCAGCAGGCCTGCTCAGTGCGGGATCTCGAACAGGAGGGAGACGCTGATGCGTGTACTTGCAGCGATGAGCGGTGGAGTCGACTCGGCGGTCGCCGCTGCCCGAGCCGTCGAAGCCGGACACGACGTCGTCGGCGTCCACCTCGCACTGTCGACAGCGCCGGGCGCACTGCGCACCGGATCGCGCGGCTGCTGCTCGCGCGAAGACGCCGACGACGCCCGCCGCGCCGCCGACGTGCTCGGCATCCCGTTCTACGTGTGGGACTTCGCCGACCGGTTCAAGGAAGACGTGATCGACGAGTTCGTCGCGTCGTACGCCGCCGGTGAGACGCCCAACCCGTGCCTGTCGTGCAACGAGAAGATCAAGTTCTCGGCGCTCGCCGAGCGGGCCGAGGCGCTCGGCTTCGACGCCCTCGCGACCGGCCACTACGCGCGATTGGCGAACGGGGAGCTGCGACGGGCCGTCGACGCCGACAAGGATCAGTCGTATGTGCTCGCCGTGCTCGACCACGAGCAGTTGTCGCGGGCGATGTTCCCCATCGGCGACACCCCGAAGCCGCAGATCCGCGAAGAGGCGGAACGCCGAGGACTGTCGGTGGCGAACAAGCCCGACTCTCACGACATCTGCTTCATTCCGACGGGCGACACCCGTGCGTTCCTCGGAGCGCGGATCGGCGTCCGCCCCGGTGCGGTGATCGAGAAGTCGACGGGGGAGAAGCTCGCCGACCACGACGGTGTTCACGGATTCACCATCGGGCAGCGCAAGGGGTTGGGCATCGAGGGTCCCGGCCCGGACGGAACCCCGCGCTACGTGACCGGCATCGACCCGGAGTCGGGCACGGTCACCGTCGGGTCGGCCGCCGACCTCGACGTCTCGTCGATCGTCGCGGCCCGTGCTGTCTGGACGTCGGGTGTGACGCCGGACGGGCCCGTCGAATGCACCGTCCAGGTGCGCGCACACGGTGGTCTCGCGCCTGCCGTCGCCACCCCGATCCAGATCGACGGGGAGCCGGGCGTTCGCATCGACCTGCGGTCCCCGTTGCGCGGTGTCGCGCGGGGCCAGGCGGCAGTGCTCTACGCCGCAGATGATACGAACGGCGACCTGGTCCTCGGATGCAGCCGCATCGCGGACACCGTCGAGGCCACTCGGTGACATTCGCCGGATCTCGGGTGCCGACGGGACTCGGCACCGGGCTCGGACCGATGCCGGGTGTCGACCCCGTGGAAGCGGTCGCCGTCGTATCGGGGGAGACCGACTTCGCCTTTGTTCCGGAACTGCCCGCTAGGGGTGTCGGAGCCGATCCCGTCGGGCGTGCAGGCGCGGTCCTCATCGACATGCCGTTCGAGATGGTCCACGACACCTACCGCCTCACGTCCCGTCCCGGGTCGGTGACGAGGCGAGCACGCGATCTGCTGGCGAGGGATCTCGACGCACTCGAGGAGCACTGGGACTCGAACGGTCTGATCGACACCGGGAAGCTTCTGAAAGTCCAGCTCTGCGGGCCGTTCACCTATTCGGCGCAGGTTGAACTCCGGAACGGGCACAAGGTGGTTCGCGACCGTGGCGCCCGACTGGACGTCGTCGCGTCGATGACCGACGGTCTCGTCGAGCATGTGAAGGAGCTGCGGCGCAGGCTTGGCGCGGAGATCGTCGTGCAACTCGACGAACAGCAGATCGATGCCGTGCTGAACGGCAGTGTGCAGCCGCTCACGAGGCTCGACGCCATCCCGCCGGTGCCGATGTCGCTGATCGTTCAGCGCTTCGAGGAGATGGCCGCGGCGATCGGCACGCCGATGGTCCTGCACGGCGCGAGCACTCCGCAGTCCGCTCTTGTCCGCATGCTGCCCTCGTACGCGGTGACAGTGGATCTGTCGACCCCGACGACGGACGTCGGCAAGGACCGGATGGCCGAGTTTCTCGATGCGGGTGGCGTGATGCTCGCGGGCGTCGTCCCGACCACGCGTCCGGCGGCAGAGCCGCGGCCCGACGAGATCGCTCAGGGCCTCGCTCGTCTCATGGACGAGATCGGCATGAATCGCACCGTCCTGCGCGACAACGTCGTCGTCACACCGCACAGCGGCCTGGCCGACGCTGAGCCGTCGTGGGCCGCGACCGCCCTGCGCGTCGCCTCGCAGACCGCCGAACTCCTCGCATCAGACCCAGCTGCCCTCTGAGCCGGCCGTTCGCCCGCCGCCCGGTCGTCCCCGGCGGACTATCCGTCCAGCAGCGCGATCGCACGTTTGGGTGCGATCTGTCGGAATGCGGCGTCGAGGAGCTCAGACACCTCGTCCCAGTCGCAGTCGAGCGCGAGGTCGATCGCCAGCCAGCCGAATGCGCCGACGTATGCGGGAACGAAGAAGCGTTCATCCTGTTCAAGGGCGTCGCGTTCCAGCGGATCGGGAACGAACAGCAGCGCGTTGTCGTGGGGGACCTTCGTCTCGCCTTTGCGGGAGCCGCCGTACATCGCGAACATCTTCCCGCAGCGGAATGTCGGACGACCGTGTGCAGTCTTCTCCGTGGCCTCGGGTAGGGCGAGTGCACGTTCACGCAGGAGCGCGAGGATCGGGTCGGCGTCGTCGAACATGATCGGGTGCGGCATGTGGCCAGCGTAATCGCCTCCGGGACCTGTCGGAGGGCTGCGTTAATCTGAACCGGTGACCGACGCCCAGACGCCCACGCCCTCCGACGCCGCTGCCCGCGAATGGGCCGAGCTCGCCGACGAGGTGCGCGGACATCAGTTCCGCTACTACGTCCAGGATGCGCCGACGATCAGTGACGGCGAGTTCGACGCCCTGCTCAAGCGGCTGACGGCGCTTGAGGAGGAGCACCCGGAGCTTGCGGTCGCCGACTCGCCGACAAAGCTCGTCGGAGGCGGATTCTCCACCGACTTCGCGTCCGTCGACCACCTCGAGCGGATGATGTCTCTCGACAACGTCTTCGATTCCGACGAGATGCGCGGCTGGGTGTCGCGGACGGAGGCGGATGCGGGCGCCGGGATCGATTTCTTGTGCGAACTGAAGATCGACGGAGTCGCGCTCGCTCTGGTCTACGAGAACGGGACACTCGTCCGGGGCGTCACGCGCGGCGACGGCCGCACGGGCGAGGACGTGACACTCAACGCGCGCACCATCGTCGGAGTGCCCCACCAGTTGTCGTCGGACGTGCGTCCGGTCCCGGAACTCCTCGAGGTGCGCGGCGAGGTGTACTTCCGGTTGGAGGACTTCGCGACTCTCAACGCGTCGCTCGTCGCCGACGGGAAGGCGCCGTTTGCAAATCCCCGCAACTCGGCGGCGGGCTCGTTGCGCCAGAAGAACCCCCAGGTCACGGCCCGGCGCAACCTACGGATGATCTGCCACGGAATCGGCCGGATCGACGGGTGGCGGCCGGATTCGCTGCACGACGCGTACGTCGCGCTGGCCGAGTGGGGGCTGCCGGTGTCGACCCACACCCGCAAGGTGGTCGGTGCCGACACAGTTCTCGAAGCGGTCGCATACTGGGGCGAGAACCGTCATTCGCCTGAACTCGATCACGAGATCGACGGTCTTGTCGTCAAGGTCGACGATGTGACGCTGCAGCGAAGGCTCGGAGCCACCTCCCGCGCGCCGCGGTGGGCGATCGCCTACAAGTACCCACCGGAGGAGGTCACCACCAAACTCCTCGACATCATGGTCGGCGTCGGGCGCACCGGGCGCGTCACCCCGTGGGCGTTGATGGAGCCGGTCACCGTCGCCGGGTCGACGGTCGCCCGCGCGACCCTGCACAACGGTTTCGAAGTGCAACGCAAAGGTGTGCTGATCGGCGACACCATCACGATTCGCAAAGCGGGCGACGTGATCCCCGAAGTCCTCGGGCCTGTTGTCGAACTGCGCGACGGCACCGAACGCGAGTTCGTGATGCCCGTCGAATGCCCGGAGTGCGGAACCACGCTCGCTCCCGCCAAGGAAGGCGACAAAGACATCCGTTGCCCCAATCAGCGGACGTGCCCCGGCCAGTTGCGGGAACGATTGTTCTACCTCGCGGGACGCGGCGCGTTCGACGTCGAAGCACTTGGATACGAGGGTGCTCAGGCGCTTCTGTCCAGCGGCGTGCTCGTCGACGAGGGTGATCTGTTCTCGCTGACCGAGGACGACCTGCTCCGAACCGACATCTACACGACCAAAGACGGTGCGCTCTCGGCCAACGGGCGGCGCCTCCTCGACAATCTCGACAAGGCCAAGAACGTCCCGCTCTGGCGGGTGCTTGTTGCACTCTCGATCCGTCACTGCGGCCCCACGCCGTCCCGTGCCCTCGCGACGGCGTTCGGGTCGCTCGAGGCCATCGAGAACGCGTCGGTCGAGGAGCTCGCACAGGTGGACGGTCTTGGACCTACCCGTGCGGCCAGTGTCCACGACTGGTTCGCCGTCGACTGGCATCGCGACATCGTCGCCAAGTGGCGTGCCGCGGGCGTGTCCATGGAGGACGAGGTCGACGAGACGGTCGTGCGGACCCTCGAAGGCAAGACGCTCGTCGTCACCGGTTCGCTCGTCGACTTCACGCGTGACGGTGCGAAGGAGGCGATCATCGCGCGCGGCGGCAAGGCATCGGGATCGGTGTCGAAGAAGACCGACTACGTGATCATCGGCGACGCCCCGGGCAGCAAAGCGGCGAAGGCCGAAGATCTCGGCGTGCCGATCCTCGATGAAGACGGGTTCAAAGTGCTGCTCGAGACGGGTGCCCCGCCCATCGAGTGAACCCCGCTCATCGAGTGAGCTCGGCCCGTCGAGTGGTCAGCGTCCGTGATCGATGACGGTGCTGAGGATCCCGGTGAGGTAACCCAGGCGCGCGACCTCGGACGGCCGGAAGTCGGGCCCGCCGGTGCGGCCGAGGACCAGCGCCTTCGCGCCGTCGCCCAGGGGAGCGGCGGCGAGTGTGGTGTCCATGTCGCGCCAGATCTGGGGAACCCAGTCGAGGTCGCCAGCGAAGCTGGTCGCGGCCTGAAGAGGAAGCCAGTCGGCCTGTTCGAGCGGAGTCTCGGGGGCGCCGGAACTGCCGAACAAGGTGAGGACGTCGACGCCAGGGCGCGCGACGATCATCGCCCACGAAGCGCGCAGCACCCGCGGCGCGAGGTCGACGAGCACCTGGAAACGGTCCGTCTCGGCTGTCGCGACGACGTCGATCAGTTCCAACTCCTGATGTGTGTCGAGGACGTCGGAGAATGGTCGGAGCGATTCCACGTGCACGTCGTGGACGTTCTCGGCGGCGGTGATCAGAGTGTCGGGCAGGGCGGTGACGGGCAGTTCGACGACGATGTCGTCGACCGCGTATCCGTCCCCTCGCTCGATCACCTCGAGTGATTGGATGTCGGCGCCGACCGCACCGAGCTCAACCGCAAGCATGCCGAGACTGCCTGGGCGGTCGGAGAGGCGCAGGCGCAGCAGGTACGACAACGCGATTACTGCTGCGGAGCAGGCTGGCCGGGAGCGACCTGGTGGCCCTGGGGTGCAAACTGCTGCTGCGGCGGCGCCTGGCCGTCGACGGAGCGCACACCGACCGCGGTGCCGTAGGCGCACACTTCAACACCGCCGCCGCCTGCGTACTCGGTGGTCTCGAAGCGGAAGGCGACCACGGCGTTCGCGCCGCGCCCCTGAGCCTCGGTGGCGAGGCGACTGAGGGCCTCCTGGCGGCATTCGTGCAGCAGCTGCGTGATGCCCTTGAGCTCACCGCCTGCCAGCGACTTCAACCCCGCTCCGATGTTGGAGCCGATGTGACGCGAGCGCACGGTGAGGCCGAAGCACTCGCCGAAGACATGCTCGATCCGGTAGCCGGGCAGCTCGTTGGTCGTGACGATGATCATGGCCACAGGCTACGTCGCTCGGCGAGTGTCGGCCAGTGGAGGGCGCACAATCGTTCGTCTGAATGTAGGACATGCCAGTTGGGGATGGAGGCGACTGCGGAGTGACGACGGCGGTCCCATATCCTTGACTGCATCCATCCATCTGCGTCTACCCCCCTGCGTCCACCCATCTGGGCCGTAGGCGAGAAAGGTCCGGCGATGTCATCCGAACCTGAGTCCGCAATCAGCCGCGACGAGGTCGCGCACCTGGCGCGTCTGTCGCGCTTGGCGCTCACCGACGCCGAGCTCGACCAGTACGCCGGGCAGCTGAACTCGATCCTCACGCACGTCGCACAGGTAGCCGAAGTCGCCGCCGACGACGTTCCGCCTACGGCGCATCCCGCCGACCTGCAGAATGTGCTCCGCCCCGACGTCGTCTCGCCGTCGCTCACGCCCGAGCAGGCGCTGTCGGGAGCACCCGCCGTCGAACAGGATCGTTTCGCCGTCCCGCAGATCCTCGGGGAGGAACAGTGACCGAGACCACCACCCGAACAGCAGGCGAGATCACCGGGCTGACCGCCGCGGAGCTCGCAGGCAAGATCGCCGCACGTGAACTGTCGTCCGTCGAGGTGACACAGGCGCACCTGGATCGCATCGCCGAGATCGATGGGGAGCTCGGCGCGTTCCTGCACGTCGGCGCCGCAGAGGCGCTCGACGCTGCGAAGGCTGCCGACGCCGCGATCGCCGCGGGCGAGGCGCCCAGTGCGCTCGCAGGCGTCCCGATCGCGCTCAAGGACGTGTTCACCACCGTCGACGCCCCGACCACCTGCGGTTCGAAGATCCTCGAGGGATGGGTTTCGCCGTACGACGCGACGCTCACCCAACGACTGCGCGCTGCGGGCATCCCGATCCTCGGCAAGACCAACATGGACGAGTTCGCGATGGGATCGTCCACCGAGAACTCCGCTTACCAGGTGACGCGCAACCCGTGGGACGTCGACCGGATCCCCGGCGGTTCCGGCGGCGGCAGCGCGGCGGCGCTCGCGTCGTTCCAGGCGCCGCTGGCGATCGGCACCGACACCGGCGGCTCCATCCGGCAACCCGCCGCGGTCACGGCGACCGTCGGTGTGAAGCCGACCTACGGCACGGTGTCGCGCTACGGTCTCGTGGCATGCGCGTCGTCGCTCGACCAGGGTGGACCGTGTGGCCGCACCGTGCTCGACACGGCCATGCTGCACGAGGTGATCGCCGGACACGACCCGCGTGACTCCACGTCGATCGACGTCCCGGTGCCCGACGTGGTCGGCGCGGCTCGGGCCGGCGCGGCCGGAGATCTGAACGGCGTCCGTATCGGCGTCGTCAAGCAGTTGCAGGGGGAGGGCTACCAGGCGGGTGTCCTCGAGTCGTTCCAGCAGGCGTGTGCCACGCTGACCTCGCTCGGCGCGACCATCGTCGAGGTGGACTGCCCGAACTTCTCCTACGCGCTCGGCGCCTACTACCTGATCCTGCCGTCGGAGGTCTCGAGCAACCTCGCGCGTTTCGACGCGATGCGGTACGGCCTGCGGGTCGGCGACGACGGCACACACAGCGCCGACGAGGTCATGGCGCTCACGCGCGCGGCGGGCTTCGGTCCCGAGGTGAAGCGCCGCATCATGATCGGCACATATGCGCTGAGCTCGGGGTACTACGACGCCTACTACGGCCAGGCTCAGAAGGTCCGCACCCTCATCGCGCAGGACTTCGCCAAGGCCTACGCCGACGTCGACGTCCTGATCTCCCCGACCACACCCACCACAGCGTTCAAACTTGGGGAGAAGGTCGACGACCCGCTCGCGATGTACCTGTTCGACTTGTGCACCCTGCCGGTCAACCTGGCGGGGACCGCCGCCATGTCGGTGCCGTCGGGCACGGCCTCCGACGGTGGCGCAGTGCTTCCGGTGGGCCTGCAGATCATGGCGCCCGCGCTGGCCGACGACCGGCTGTACCGTGTCGGTGCGGCCTACGAAGCCGCACGAGGTCCGATCGTCTGACATCCGCGCGGGAGCTCGCCGACGGCGAGACCCTGCTCGATCCCGTAATGGTGTCCGGTGCCGACCGGGCCGTCGAGTGAGACGGCCAGATCGAGAGCGGTCCCGATGAGGGACAGCCCGGGAACCCAGGGCAGCTGCTGTCGTGGCGCCCCGACCGTCGTCGTTCCGTCGGCGTTGTCGGGGGGCGTGCCACGTCAGTGACGTGTCGAAGTCGGCGACCGGGTCGGTGGCATTCACCAGCACCACCCTCGGCTCACATGCGGGGAGAGACTCGATCGTCCCCGCAGGCGGACCGGACAGAACCGTCCCGTCGATCGCGACCGCATGGTCCTCGGCCCACGCCCGCGCGGCGTCTGCGCCGACCGCGCCGAGACTTTGGCCGAACAGGTAGACGTCGGGTCGGTCCGGCGAGGTGCTGATCCGGCGATCGAGTGCACGCACGACGGCGATCGCACTGTCGCTCGCGGCGGCAGGCGACCGAACGTAGGCCTGCCACGACGGGACGTCGGAGTATTGCATCGCCAGGAATGCGACGTCGTCGTCGAAATGACGGCGGAAGCCTTCGACCGCGCTGGCGTCGACCCACCCCGACCCGGTCGGGACGATCACCACGACCGCGTCGGTGCGCGGCTTCTGCGCCCACTCATCGACGAGCGCCCGCGCTCTGGCGTCGACATCGGACGTCGAGTCGAGCACGGAGTAGCTCAACGCGGGATCAGCCGGAACATCGGGGGCGGCGGCGCGCGCCTGGGCTGCGGGGCCGGCGACGAGCGCGGTCAGCAGAGCGCCGACCGCCCACACCCGACCGGGTAGCGATACGAGCGCCAGACCGACGGTCAGCGGCACGCCCGCTGTTGCGGCGACCCACACGGGACCGGGCGTCGGGACACCGACGCTGTCGGCGACACGGGTCTGCCACCACAGCGCACCGACGATCGCCGCGGCCGCCGCCACGGTCACCGCCGACACGAGTTCGGACGATGCGACCCGGCGCCTGCCCAGGCGGGCCCCGACGGCTCCGAGGCCCATCCCGAGCAGCATCAAGACGGTGCCGACCACCGCCGACACCATCGCCGCACGGGGCAGCTGGCCGGGTGCGAGCGAGAGCGCCCAACCGATCAGACCGCCGAGTAGGGCGGCGGACGAGATTCGCGGCGCGCTCATCGTCGACCCGCCAGTGATTCGGTGACACGCAGGGCCGCCGACGCGGCCATGTCGCCCGCGGACTCCGGAACCGGGGCCGACCAGTGTTGTCTCCACGAGTTCGCATCGAGTCCGACTCCGGCGAGACTCGCGGCGGCATCGCACATCGGGTTGCTGCATGACCGGTGCATGGCGTCGACGAGCATCTCGTCGAGCGCGAGCCGCGCCCACGGTGCGGCAGGTCTCCCCGTCCGATCGCCGTAGCGGAGCAGGTCGTATCCGAAGTCGTGACTTCGACACAGCGGCTCGAATCGGTCAGGCATCGGGACGGGCGACGAACAGTCGCCCGTGGTGTTGACCGGTCTGCCGTCCTCGACGCCCGGTCGGTAGCCCATTACTGCGGGGAAGTCGGAGGGGAGTGCAGTCAGTGCCTGCTCCGGGTGATCACCGACCAGCGCAGCGATCGTCTTCTCGGCTGGGTTCGTGATCGGCCCGATCGTGGTCGGCGCGCCCGATGCGGCGGCCGCCGCAGCTGTCGTGCCGAGGACCAGGGTGGCGAACACGGCGATCGTGGATGCGGCGACGACACGACGGGCAACAGCGCGGAGAGTGAGGTTCTCGGTCATGACGTCAACGTTCTCGGGCCCGGGCACCAGGCCGGATCGCCCGCGAAAGCGATTGTGGGGCCCTACGTTTCGGGCAGGGCACGGTGATCTCTCACCCTGCGGGCGGAGTCGGATCTCCCTCTCGTGGGGGAGGTGTCCGACGTGTTCGCCGATCTACGGTTGACGGGTGAAACGTCTGACCCGTACCCGATCCGCGTTGAACCGCGTGTCGTTCGACGCCGTGCCCGATCCCGCGGTCCGGCACTACCTGAACAACCGGTGGAACTGGTTGGGCATGCTGCTCGCCGTGATCATGACGTCGATCACCTGGCCGACCGTCGCCCAGACTCATCAGATAGCGGCGTACTTGCTTCCCGCGTTCGCGATCGCGGCGTGTGCGCCGCTGGCGTTGATGTTCGCCGGCCCGAAAGCAGTGCGGACCGGTTGGGCGATGGTGACGGTGACGGCCGCTGCGACGAGCCTGATTCCGCGTTCCGCCGACGTCATTCCGATGCCGGTGTCGATGTTCCTGGTATTGCTCGCGATGACGTTCGCAGCATTGCTGACACAGAACCTCGACCGGATCCCGGTCCTCACCGTGATCACAGCGGGTGCGTTCTTCGTCGGACTGGGCCCCGACATGCGCATCGGATGGATCTTCGCTTTGTTCGTCGTCGCCATCGGGACGTCGTTCGTGAGGTATCGAGTGACGTCGCAGAAGGTGATCTCGGAGCAGGTCAGTGCCACCGAGCACGCACAGGCGAGGGAGGCGGTGCTCGCCGAGCGGACCCGGATCGCCCGCGAGCTGCACGACGTGGTCGCACACCGGATGTCGATGGTCGTCGTGATGTCGCAGACCGCGAAGTACCGGCTGGCGGCCGCCGACCCGGCGGAGACGATCGGCCCCGGCGCCGACGCCGAGTTCACCGCGATCGCCGAGGCGGCGCGTCAGTCGCTCGACGAGGTCCGTCAGTTGCTCGGTGTTCTCCGGCCTTCTGATACCGATGCGGACGGCGGCACGGGTTCTGCCGACCTGAGTCCGATGCAGGGCGTGGGCGACCTGCCCGACCTGATCGACTCTGTTCGAGCGGCAGGCGTGACTGTCGACTTCGCCGACCGCCTCGACGAATGGAACGACCCGGGGGCCGCGGGCGCCGCCGTCTACCGCATCGTGCAGGAGTCGCTGACGAACGCCGCTCGTCATGCGCCCGGCGCGGCCATCGTCGTCCGACTCGACCGGGACGGCGACTCCGTCGTGGTCTCGACGGTCAACGGGCCGAGCGCCGACCCCGATCACACGATCCGTCCGGGTGGCGGTCAGGGGCTGATCGGGATGAACGAACGGGCGTCGGCCGTCGGTGGCGGGTTGTCCTCAGGTCCCACCCCAGACGGTGGATTCGCCGTCACCGCTCGTATCCCGCTGTCGACTCGATAGGGTCTATCGAGTGTCAGTGACTGTGGTGATCGCCGACGATCAGGCGATGGTCCGTGCCGGTTTCGCCGCGCTCTTGAACGCCGCCCCCGACATCTCAGTGCTCGGGGACGCCGAAGACGGGATCGCGGCCGTTGAGATCTGCAAACGCCTCCAGCCCGACATTGTGCTGATGGACGTCCGAATGCCGCGCCGCGACGGTCTGTGGGCCGCGGAGCAGATCATCGCGAGCGGATCGTCGACCAAGGTGTTGATGCTGACCACGTTTGACATCGACGACTACGTGTACTCCGCGCTGCGGATCGGGGCCTCCGGATTCATGCTCAAGGACGCACCGGCCGACGAGCTGGTCCGTGCGGTCCGCGTAGTCGCGGCGGGCGACGCCCTGCTCGCGCCGTCGGTCACGCGGCGCCTCATCGCCGAGGTCACCTCTCGGGCGGCGAAGCCGGTGACGACTGCCGTCGACGTGCTCACTCCGCGCGAGCGGGAGGTGCTCGAGACGGTCGCCGACGGCAAGTCGAATGCGGAGATCGCCGTCGACCTGTTCGTCTCCGAACAGACGGTGAAGACCCACGTGAGCAATGTGCTCGCCAAACTCGGCCTGCGGGATCGAGCCCAAGCGGTGGTCTTCGCGTACGAGAACGGACTCAAGTAGGCCGTCCGCCCGACTCTGCGCCGCGAAAAGTGTTGTCATTGAACTCATCAGCGGTGCGGTCCACGCGCCGCCGCGACACGAGAGGACTCCCGGCATGGGGCGTTTCGGCATCCTGACCTCCGGCGGCGACTGCCCAGGACTCAACGCGGTGATCCGCGGAACGGTTCTTCAGGGAGAGACGCTGCACGATCAGGAGTTCGTCGGGTATCTGCGCGGCTACCGAGGTCTCGTCTACGGCGATGTCATGCCGCTCGATCGCTCCGTGGTCCGCGGTATCTCGTCACAGGGCGGAACGATTCTGGGGACCAGTCGATTCGGTCCCTACACCGAACCCGACGGAACTCCGGACAACATCAAGGCCCACATGCGCAGGCTCGGCGTCGACGGTCTGATCGCGATCGGCGGAGACGGCACGATGGCCGCCGCGAATCGCTTGTATGAGGACGGGATCCCCGTCGTCGGCGTGCCGAAGACCATCGACAACGATCTCGAGGCCACGGACTACACCTTCGGTTTCAACACCGCCGTCGAGATCGCGACCGAAGCCGTCGATCGGCTGCGGACCACCGGCAACTCTCACAAGCGCTGCATGGTCCTCGAAGTGATGGGTCGGCACGCCGGATGGATCGCGATGTACGCCGGTACTGCGGGCGGCGCGCACGCGATCCTGATTCCGGAACAGCCGGAGAACCTCGATCAGATCTGCGAGTGGGTGCAGAGCGTTCGACTGCGTGGACGGTCTCCGATGGTGGTCGTCGCCGAAGGCTTCACCCTGCCGGATATGGACGAGGCGCACTCGCACAAGGGGATGGACGGCTTCAACCGTCCGCGACTCGGCGGGATCGGTGAGATCCTCGCACCGCTCATCGAGGAGAAGACCGGCATCGAGACCCGGGCGACCGTGCTCGGGCACATCCAGCGCGGTGGCGTGCCGTCCGCGTGGGACCGTGTTCTCGGCACCCGTTTCGGTCAGGCAGTCAGCGACATGGTGGCCGATCAGGCCTGGGGCCAGATGGTTGCGCTGCGCGGCATGGACATCGAACGGGTCCCGTTCTCCGAAGCGGTCGGCCATACCAAGAACGTCCCTCTCGACCAGTACCGGGGCGCCCGCGCGATCTTCGGGTGAATTCCGAGTTCATGCCTCGTTCTCTGTTCCTTGCGCGACCTCGCCCCTGCTCCTTGAGCGAGCTTGCGAGTCGAAGGTCTCACGTCCAGGCCTTTCGACTCGCTCCGCTCGCTCAAGGGGCAGGGGACTACAGCGGCCTCGCCTGCTTCACAGTGAGGACTCTGCGAGGTCTCCGGGCGGCGCCTCCCACGAAGTCTGATCGATCAGCTCCCACAGCGCGGCTCGGCAGTCGGCGAGTCGGTCTGCGCCGATGACATCGGCGAAGCGGTCGTCGAGCCGGTCGGCTATCTCTTGTGCCCGTAGAGCCGCGGTTCTGCCTCGCTCGGTGAACGACACGAGGTAGGCGCGGGCGTCTGCCGGGTCGCGGGTGAGACTGACGAGACCCATCGACTCGAGTTCGCGGACGATCGGCCCCACTGTCTGCTTGGTCGTTCCTAGCCTGCGAGCCGTGTCCGTCACGCTGAGCGGTGAATCGGCGATCGCTGCGAACACGCGGAGATGGACCGCCCGCACGTCGGGGTGTCCCGACGCGGCGAGTTCGGTCAACACACGATCGCTGACCAGTGCGGCCAGCCGACGGCTGAGTGCGCCGATGCGCGACGTCGGACCGACGCCGCTGTCGGCTATCGAAGTCGCAGTGTCGGTGATCTCCTTCATCTTTGCAATGTTAGTCAGGTAACCTTACGATTCATTTCGACAGGCAACCTGACTGATTGGACTCGGCTTATGGCGACGACCCGACTGCCCGCGGGCGACGTGCGACTTCCGTGGATGGTGGGCACGGCTCTGCTCGCCGTCTCCGGCGTGACCCACGTCGTCCAACTCGCGTTCTACAGCGGAGTCGCATTCGGCGCCGCAGCATTCGGCGTCTTGTACTTCGCGTTGGCGGTGGCGCAGTTCGCGCGACCTCTTGCCGCCGGGCTCACTTGGGTCTGCGTGGTCGCGCCGACGATCGGCGGCGTTCTCGGAGTGCTCCGATTCGTGCACGCGCAGCCCAACCCGTTCAGTGTGGTGCACGTGATCATGGACCTGATCCTCGTCCCATGCTTCGCCTTCTGCCTCGTGCGCGTGGTCAGAAATGCACCCGAGCGCACGGATGCGCCGATCAATCCTGCGGGATGATCAGCCACAGCAGGAGGTAGAGCAGCACCTGTGGGCCGGGGAGGATGATCGACGCGACGAACGCGACGCGCACCCACGTCGAGTCGACACCGAAGTACTCGGCGATGCCGCCCGCGACCCCGCCCATCCACTTGTCGGTCCGCGACCGGCGCAGTCGTTTCGGTGCGGCCGGCGCCGCAGGTCCGGGATCGAAGGGCGGAGTCTGGTCGGTCATTGCGAATCCTCTCGTGGGTGGCTTCGGTCGCGGCGGAGTGAATGCCCCGATCCATGCCTCCACGCTAGGGTCGCGGCGGAATACGGGCATCGGGACAATCCCCGAGATCGACCCCCAGATACGATGGACGGCATGAGTGCGGCTACCCACGAACTGATGGACTACGACGACGTCATCGCGGCGTTCGACCCGGTCATGGGCATGGAGGTGCACGTCGAGCTCGGCACCGCGACCAAGATGTTCTGCGGCTGCCCGACGACGTTCGGCGGCGACCCCAACGCGCAGGTCTGCCCGTCGTGTCTCGCGCTGCCGGGTGCACTTCCGGTCGCGAACGCGACGGCGATCGCGTCGGCGGTCAAGATAGGTCTGGCTCTGAACTGTTCGATCCGCGAATCGAGCGTCTTCGCGCGAAAGAACTACTTCTACCCGGACCAGCCGAAGAACTACCAGATCAGCCAGTACGACGAGCCGATCGCCTACGACGGTCACCTCGACGTCGTCCTGACCGACGGCACCACCTGGCGTGTGGAGATCGAACGCGCGCACATGGAGGAGGACACCGGGAAATCGCTGCACATCGGCGGCAGCACCGGACGCATCCACGGCGCGAGTCACTCGCTGCTCGACTACAACCGTGCAGGTGTGCCGCTCGTCGAGATCGTCACGCGTCCGATCGAAGGCGCCGGAGAACGTGCACCGGAAGTCGCCCGCGCATATGTGACCGCGCTGCGCGACCTGCTGTCCTCGCTCGACGTGTCCGATGTCCGCATGGACCAGGGGTCGATGCGGTGCGACGTCAACTTGTCGCTGATGGCGAAGGGCGCGACGGAGTTCGGCACTCGTACCGAGACGAAGAACGTCAACTCGCTCAAGAGCGTCGAGACCGCCGTGCGCTTCGAGATGCAGCGCCAAGCCGTTGTCCTCACGAACGGTGGTGAGGTGATCCAGGAGACGCGACACTTCCACGAGGCCGACGGAACCACGTCCGCAGGTCGTCGCAAGGAGACCGCCGAGGACTACCGGTACTTCCCCGAGCCCGACCTGCCGCCGGTGATCGCCGACCCGGAATGGGTCGAGTCGATCCGCGCGACGCTGCCGGAACTGCCGTGGATCCGCCGCGCCCGCATTCAGGAGGAGTGGGGAGTCTCGGACGAGGTGATGCGTGACCTGGTCAACGTCGGCGCAGTCGACTTGATCATCGCGACCACTGAGGCCGGTGCGTCGTCCGACGCCGCGCGCAGCTGGTGGGTGTCGTTCCTCGCACAGCAGGCGAACACTCGGAACACCGAGCTCTCCGACTTGTCGATCACCCCGACGCAGGTCGCCGAGGTCATCGGTCTCGTCGACGAGGGCAAGCTCACGAACAAGCTGGCTCAGCAGGTCGTCACCGCGGTCCTCGACGGCGAAGGCGAGCCCAAACAGATCGTGGCTGATCGAGGCCTCGAAGTGGTCCGGGACGACTCGGCACTGCAGAAGGCCGTCGATGAGGCGCTCGTCGCCAACCCCGACATCGCTGACAAGATCCGAAGCGGCAAGGTCCAAGCCGCGGGCAAGATCGTCGGAGACGTCATGAAGGCGACCCGCGGTCAGGCCGACCCGGCTCGCGTCAAGGAACTCGTCCTCGCCGCCTGCGGCGCCTGACCGAAGCGTCCCCCTAGAGTCCAGATCGCCGTCAAACCTGGAGCGGCGTGTCACACAGGCACACGCGACAGCAGCTAGGTGCGGTCCTCGCCGCCGGCCTTCGGCATGTTGATGGCCACCCGGTCGTCGGTGCCGACCGGCTTGGACCCGGGCACGGTCTTGTTGATCGTCGCCAACTGGAACGCTCCACCGAACGTGGTGAGACGTCCAACGGCTCCGTACGTCTTCGACATGTCTTCCGTCGACGGTTCGGCGACCGTCGGAGTTGCGCTCGACGGCTTGGTGAACACGTCGATGCGCTTCTTGGATGCGACGGACACGGCGATCCAGGTGGTGCCGGTCGCGCAGCCGGTCACGCCGGGGCGGTCCGCCCACGTCCACAGCGTCTTCAACGACTTCTGGCTCACGAGCGACAATCGGTCACCCGCTGCGCCGCTGTCTGCGACGAACAGCCGACCGTCGGAAGCGTCACGGCACAACGCGACGTTGGACCCCAGCCCAGACGCCTCGATTTCCGGGCGGGCACCCGGCCTGTTCGGATCGATGGTCAGGATCTTTCCGGCCAGCGACGACGGGTTCTTCGCGTCGGACGGGCTTCCCGCGTCACCGGTCGCGATTGTCAATTCAGTGGGTGAGGTGAACGTGATCGACCCGAGATTGCCGGTCGCACCCTTCGGGATCCCGGTGAGGATCGGCTTGACCGAACCGGTCGGCGCGATCCGGACCACTCGGTTGTCCGACGCCGTGGTGATCAACGCGTAGATCATCTGGTCTTGCATCCACGTCGGGGACATCTCGAAATCGATCAGACCGCCGTCGCCTGATGCGTCGACGTCGACCGTGGCCACGGCTCGCTGCGGGCCATACCGCTTGGACAGGATGACCTTTCCGGTGGTGCGCTCGGCGACATATGTGGTCTGACCTTGTGCGTCGGCAGGTCTGAGCCCGGACGTCGATGCGAGACACGTGGCGATCACCGAGGGATTCGGGTCGATGCACGGACCGGTCGGCGGCGGTCCCTCGTCGGTCGGCCTGCTCGGAGCAGGAGGTGCGTCGGGTCGATACACCCCGGTCGGCACCGAACTGAACGTCCCTTCGTCGGCCGTCGTCTCCTGATCGGAGAAGCTTGCGCATCCGGACGCCGCCGTCGCGACGACGAGTGCGACGGCCACGGCTGCGGTGCGCCGCGAGAGGGGAGAGGGCAGCGACATGCCGTCCACCCTAAACGATCGTTACCAAATCGTCGGGTGCCGCTCAGCCGGTACTCAACCACCTGCGCATACCCTCGGATGTGTGATGAGTTCCAACGACAGCGATTCGACGAGCGGTGGCCCGTCGCCGCGCCGCCCACGTCGACCGCAGCCAGACCGTGACAACTTCTTCGAACAGCACGGCAGGCGACCGGCACCGGAACCGCAGCCCCTCGACGACGGCGCAGTGGAGGCTCCGAGCGTCATTGACGCACCCGACGGCTCACCCGTCAATGACGCAGCCGACACGAGTGCCGTCGAGAAGGCGGCGTCGCCGGCCGACGACACCGACACTTCCGTCATCGAGAAGGTGACCGACGACGTGGACGAGCCCACCGACGCCACCACCCGTCTTCCGATCAGCGACGTGGCAGTGACCTCCTCGGACGAACCGGTCCGGACCGAACCGTTCGTCGACGTCGACGACGATGTTCGGCCTCGTTCCGAACGGCACACCGCCGAGCACCTGACGCAGGATCCGCTGCCGTACATCGAACCGATGCCGACCACTCCCATCGAGGTGCCGGAGTATCAGACCGAGCCGTTCGAACCCGAGCCCGAAGCCGGTGCAACGCCGGTTGTGGTCGCCGCGGAGCCCGTTCCGGCGCGTCGAGGCACGCTCGACCTCGGACTGTTGATCCTTCGCCTCGCCGTCGGCGGCATCTTCACCGTCCACGGACTGCAGAAGCTGACGGGCTGGATGAACGGACCCGGGCCCGACGGGTTCTCGACCTTCCTGCAGAACGTTCCGGACCCGAGCATCGGCTTCGACCCCGATGTCACCAAGTGGCTCGCTCTCGTCGGAGGAGTCAGTGAGACGGCCGGCGGGATCCTGCTGATCCTCGGCCTGCTGACTCCGATAGCCGGGTCGGCGGTGCTCGGCAGCATCCTGGTCGCCATGACCTACAAGGCGACACTCGCGGGAGGCGTGTGGTTCTTCGCAGGTGACGGAGGCGGCAGTGGGCTCGAATTCGAGATCATGCTCGCCGCGGCGGCCGCGGCCCTGATCCTCACCGGGCCGGGCCTGTACGCGTTTGATCGTCGATGGGGTTGGGCTCGACGTCCCGCGTGGGGATCGGCGGCCTGGCTGGTGATCGGCATCGGTGCCGCTATCGCCGTCTGGATCGTCTTCAACGGAACGAACCCGCTGGTCAAGAACTGACGACTGAGGCCCTCCAGGAATCGCTGGAGGGCCTCAATCATCGAGAATCAGGTGTCAGTCGACGACGCGGACGGCTCCCTTGTCGGCCGACGTCGCAAGCTTGGCGTAGGCGCGCAGGGCCTGGGTGACCGGGCGTTGGCGGTCCTTCGGCTGCCACGGGCGCTCGGAGGCCTCCATCTTGGCGCGACGCTCGGCGAGCGTCTCGTCGTCGAGGAGCACCTTGAGCGTGCGTGTCTTGACGTCGATGAGGATCTCGTCGCCGTTCTCGACCAATCCGATGTCGCCGCCTGCGGCAGCCTCGGGGGACGCGTGGCCGATGACCAGGCCGGACGAGCCGCCGGAGAAGCGGCCGTCGGTGACCAGGCCGCACTTCTTCCCCATGCCGGTGCCCTTCATGAAGGCAGTCGGGTGCAGCATCTCCTGCATGCCGGGTCCGCCGGCGGGCCCCTCGTAGCGGATCACGAGGACTTCGCCCGCCTGCAGTTCCTTCGACAGGATCGCGTGGACCGCGTCCTCCTGGCTTTCGACGACACGCGCCGGGCCCTGGAAGTGCCACAGCGCCTCGTCGACGCCCGCTGTCTTGAGGATGGCGCCGTCCTGCGCGATGTTGCCGTGGAGCACTGCGAGGCCGCCCTCGACGGTGTAGGCGTGCTCCTTATCCCGGATGCAGCCGTCGGCGGCGTCCGTGTCGAGCGATTCCCAGCGGTTGGACGTCGAGAACGGCTCGGTCGTGCGGACTCCGCCGGGCGCGGCGTGGAACAGTTCGATGGCGGTGTCGGTGGCGGTGCCGCTGCGGATGTCCCAGTCGGCGAGGTACGCCTCGAGCGACGGTGCATGGACCGGACGGACGTTCCTGTTCAGCAGGCCCGCTCGGTTGAGCTCACCGAGGATCGCGGGGATTCCGCCCGCTCGGTGAACGTGCTCCATGTAGTAGTTGGGCGAGTTCGGTGCGACCTTCGCCAGACACGGGACGTTGCGTGAGATGCGGTCGATGTCGTGCAGGTCGAACGAGACCTCACCCTCCTGTGCGGCCGCCAGGATGTGCAGGACGGTGTTGGTCGATCCGCCCATCGCGACGTCGAGCGCCATGGCGTTCTCGAACGCCTCACGGGTGGCGACCGAGCGGGGGAGGACCGACTCGTCGTCGTCCTGGTAGTACTTCGTGGCGATGTCGACGATCAGCTCACCTGCACGCGTGAACAGGTCACGACGTGCGGTCTGGGTGGCCAGCGTCGACCCGTTGCCGGGCAGCGAGAGGCCCAGGGCTTCGGTGAGGCAGTTCATCGAGTTGGCGGTGAACATGCCCGAACAGGATCCACAGGTCGGGCATGCCGATCGCTCAACCTCGAGGAGCTCCTGATCGTTGACGTTGCTGTCGGCGGACGCGACGATCGCGTCGATCAGGTCGGTGCCGGGGCGGACCACGCCGTTGATGACGACCGACGTTCCGGCTTCCATCGGACCGCCGGAGACGAACACCGTCGGGATGTTCAGGCGCATCGCGGCGTTGAGCATGCCGGGTGTGATCTTGTCGCAGTTCGAGATGCAGACGAGGGCGTCGGCAGTGTGCGCGTTGACCATGTACTCGACGGAGTCGGCGATGATCTCGCGGCTCGGGAGTGAGTACAGCATGCCGCCGTGTCCCATCGCGATGCCGTCGTCGACGGCGATCGTGTGGAACTCCTTCGCCACGCCGCCCGCGCCGACGATGGCCTCGGCGACGATCTCGCCGACGTTCTTGAGGTGCACGTGGCCCGGCACGAACTGCGTGTACGAGTTGGCGATGGCGACGATCGGCTTACCGAAGTCGTCGTCGGTCATTCCGGTGGCGCGCCACAGCGCGCGTGCTCCGGCTGCTTCGCGGCCGACCGTGGTGGTCCGAGACCGAAGGGCTGGCATGAGTTCCTCGCTACAAATCGCTGAATAGTTGTCCATACCCCGGCCGGGCTGACGGCCGAGGACTGTCCTTCTACTTTACGCGCGTGGCCTGCTGGTTATTCCTGCCGTGTTCTACACGGGGAGCTTGTGTCAAGTGCTTGACACAATCGGATGAGTGTTGAGCACTTTGTATCAATGTATCGATACGCATGGTCGGTGCTGAATCCCCGACCGCAGCAGCAGCTCATCTCTTCGCGAAGAGGCAGTGGGACCAGGGGCAACGCGCCACCCCGAGCCGGTGGCGACGTGCTCGCCGACGCACTCAGCTGACGGGAGGACCGCCCCGAGTCAGATCCCGAGAACAGTCTTCGCGATCGTGAAGTAGATCAGCAGACCGGTGGCGTCGCAGAACGTCGAGATGAACGGTGTCGAGAACACTGCCGGATCGACTCGGATGGTCTTGGCCACCAGCGGCATGATGCCGCCGACGGTCGCCGCGACGACACAGATCGACACGATCGTCGTACCGATCACCACGCCGATCTCGGTGTCGTAGGCGATCGACGCCACGGCGAAGCCGACGAGTCCGAGCGCCGCGCCCATCGTCACGCCGACTCGTGCCTCCTTGGCGGCCACGCGCGCGACATCTCGTGCTCGGACCTCGTCCATGGCCAGAGCCCTGGTCACCGTGGTGGCTGCCTGCGATCCGGTGTTGCCGCCGATGCCCGTGAGCAACGGAATGAACAGAGCGAGCGCGACCTTCTGCTCCAACGTCCCCTCGAAGACCTCCAGGACATTGACGGTCAGGATCGCCGAGACCGCGAGGACGAACAGCCATACCACCCGAGCGCGGGTGATCGTGAAGACCGACGACTGCAGGTAGGGGGTCTTCAACATCTCGTGGGCACCGGCACGGGCAGCGTCCTCGTCCCTGGCGGCGGCCACGACATCCGCGGCGTCGTCCAGGGTCAGCATTCCGACCAGCCGGTCCTCGCTGTCGACCACGGGCATCGCGGGGAGGCTGAGGTCGACGCAGCGTCGTGCGGCGACTTCGGCGGACGCCGTCGCGACGCTGTACACAGGGGGCCGTCGGTGGTTCTCGACGGTACCCGTGGGGTCGCTGAGAAGAAGATCTCGGAGACTCACGACGCCGAGCAGGCGGCGCTCGTGATCGACCACCGGGATCGTGTAGATGGTCTCGGCGTCATGACCGCGATCGATGACGCGCGCCAGCGCGACCTGCACCGAGTCGTCGCCGTAGACATGGACGAACTCAGGACTCATCCGCCGACCGACCGAGTTCCGACCGTAGCCGAGGACAACCGCAGTCGATTCGCGCTCGGCGTCCGACAAGGTTCGGATCAGACGTTTCGCCACCGTCGCGGGCAGCTCGTCGAGGAGTTCCGCGCGGTCGTCGGGGTCGAGATTGTCGAACGCCTCGGCTACTTCCGACGTTCCGAGGGTCTCGATGAGTCGGGCCTGCGTGTTCGACGACATGTCGTCGAACACCGCCACTGCATCGTCCTTCGGGAGCAGTCGGAAGGCGATGGTGCCGCGTCGAGTGTCGAGACCGTCGAGGACGGACGCCGCTTCCTGCGGAGCCATCTGCGCGAGTTCGTGGGCGGCGTCGGTGAGACGGCCGGCGTCCACGAGATCTTCGATGTCGCGGGTGGTCACGGACATGGCAGACCTCGCTTCGGTTGGTGGAGTGCGGGCGCGACGCCCGGGTCAGGATTGGTCGGAGGCTGCTCGTCGGGCGTCCCGCTCGGCGGCGAACGGATCGGGGACCCGGCCGTCGCTGGCCGCGGACAGGACGGGCATGTCGGCGAATCCGACAGCGGGGAGTCGCACCTCGCGCCCGTCTGTGGTCACCGCCCGCACCGATCCCCATTTCGGGAATCGGAGGCCCGCCACGTCCTCCCAGGAGAGCGTCGTGGTCCCGAACGTGCCGACGGCGACGATGCCGTCGGAGTCGACGTGAGTGCGCAGGTGGTGGATCCACCATGCGAGGGCGAACGGGATCACGGCCCCGAATGCGAACCACACGGATCCGCCGATCAGGATCACCACCACGAAGACGGCGACGGGGACGACCGCGTACGCGAGTCGCGAGATCTTGAAGTCGAAGGACGAGTCGGTCACGGCGACCATTGTTCCACGTCGCCCAATAGCGGACCGGAGCCGGTCGCGGGCGGATTTGACTACATCTGCGGCACTGCTCTACGTTGTTCGTGTGATGGATCAGAAGATTCTCGTAGTAGTACTCGGTCGGCGCGTCAACGCCTGATCGGTCACTTCGTAGACCCTTCCGAAACACCAACGACGCGCCCCTCGACCAGCACCCGCTGTCGGGGGTTTTTTCTTGTCAGGACCCGGTGACCATCGCGTCGCCGACCTGGGCGAGAGTGTCGGACACATTACTGGCACACGAGGATGAGGAACGTGCAGTGAGTAATTCAACAGCACACGGTTCGCCGCGGCCGCAGTCGCCGTCGACAGAATCCATGCGATCGGGCGGCGCGAGCGTCGCACCCGAGCGTGTCACCGGCGCACAGTCGGTGGTCCGCACGCTCGAAGAGCTCGGCGTCGAAGTGGTCTTCGGCATTCCGGGCGGTGCAGTCCTTCCGGTGTACGACCCGCTCCTCGACTCGACCAAGGTCCGTCACGTCCTGGTTCGCCACGAGCAGGGCGCAGGCCACGCCGCGACCGGGTACGCCCAGGTCGCGGGCAAGGCCGGCGTCATGATGGCGACGTCGGGCCCGGGTGCGACGAACCTCGTCACCCCGCTCGCCGACGCGCAGATGGACTCGGTTCCGGTTGTCGCGATCACCGGCCAGGTCGGTCGTGCACTCATCGGCACCGACGGCTTCCAGGAAGCCGACATCTCCGGGATCACCATGCCGATCACCAAGCACAACTTCCTGGTGAGCTCGGCAGCAGACATCCCCCGCACGATCGCCGAGGCGTTCTACATCGCCGAGAGCGGTCGCCCGGGCGCCGTCCTCGTCGACATCCCGAAGGACATCCTGCAGGCGCAGACCACCTTCTCGTGGCCGCCGCAGTTCGACCTGCCCGGCTACCGTCCGGTCACGCGTCCGCACGGCAAGCAGATTCGGGAGGCCGCCCGTCTCATCCAGCAGTCGTCCAAGCCGGTCCTCTACGTCGGTGGCGGTGTCATCAAGGCAGAGGCGTCGGCCGAGCTGATGGAGCTCGCCGAACTGACGGGAATCCCCGTCGTCACCACGCTGATGGCGCGCGGCGCGTTCCCGGACAGCCACACCCAGCACATGGGCATGCCCGGCATGCACGGCACCGTCGGCGCCGTCGCGGCTCTGCAGCGCAGCGACCTGCTGATCACGCTCGGCGCCCGCTTCGACGACCGCGTGACCGGCCAGCTCGACTCGTTCGCACCCGACGCGAAGGTCATCCACGCCGACATCGACCCGGCGGAGATCGGCAAGAACCGCGACGTCGACGTGCCGATCGTCGGTGACGCGCAGGCTGTCATCGTCGACCTGATCGAGGCGCTTCGCGCCGAGCGCGCCACCGGTGGAACCAGCCCCGACCTGACCGCGTGGTGGGCGTACCTGGACGACATCCGGGCGCGTTTCCCGCTCAGCTACGACGGTCAGTCCGACGGCTCTCTGTCTCCCGAGTTCGTCATCTCCGAACTCGGCAAGGCGGCAGGACCCGACGCCGTGTACGTCGCGGGTGTCGGCCAGCACCAGATGTGGGCCGCGCAGTTCGTCAAGTACGAGAAGCCGCGCACCTGGCTCAACTCGGGTGGACTCGGCACCATGGGCTACTCCGTCCCGGCCGCGATGGGCGCCAAGGCCGCCGCACCGGAGAAGGAAGTCTGGGCCATCGACGGTGACGGCTGCTTCCAGATGACCAACCAGGAGCTTGCGACCTGCGCCATCGAAGGCATCCCGATCAAGGTCGCCCTGATCAACAACGGCAACCTCGGCATGGTCCGCCAGTGGCAGACGCTGTTCTACGACCAGCGGTACTCGAACACCGACCTGGCGACGCATTCGCGGATGATCCCCGACTTCGTCAAGCTCGGCGAAGCGCTCGGTTGTGTCGCGATCCGCGTCGAGCGTGAAGAGGACGTCGCACCGGCGATCGCCAAGGCACGCGAGATCAACGACCGTCCCGTCGTCATCGACTTCATCGTCGGTAAGGACGCACAGGTCTGGCCGATGGTCGCTGCAGGCACCGGCAACGACGAGATCATGGCGGCCCGGGACATCCGCCCGCTGTTCGACGACGACGAGTCGGCCGCAGGCCCCGTCGAGATCCACGAAGTCATGAACGGGAAGGATTCGCTGTGAGCACCACCCATACGCTGAGCGTTCTGGTCGAGGACCGTCCGGGCGTGCTCGCACGCGTCTCCGGTCTCTTCTCGCGTCGCGGCTTCAACATCGAGTCGCTGGCCGTCGGCCCGACCGAACTCAAGGGCATCTCGCGCATGACCATCATGGTCACCGTCGACGACTTCCCCCTCGAACAAGTGACGAAGCAGCTCAACAAGCTGATCAACGTCATCAAGATCGTCGAGCAGGAACCGACGAACTCGGTCTCCCGCGAACTGATGATGATCAAGGTCCGCACCGATGCCACCAACCGAGGTGAGATCATCGACGTGGTCAATCTGTTCCGCGCCAAGGTCATCGACGTGTCACCGGAATCGGTCACCGTCGAGGCCACCGGAACGTCCGAGAAGCTCGAAGCGCTCCTGAGGATGCTGGACCCGTACGGCATCCGCGAGATCGCGCAGTCGGGCGGCGTGACACTCGGACGTGGACCCAAGAGCATGTCCGCGAACCGCTAGCGCGACAATTGCAAGCAACACCTCCTAATAACCATCTTTGAAGGGAATCACTGTGGCAGTCGAGATGTTCTACGACGACGACGCAGATCTGTCGATCATCCAGGGCCGCAAGGTCGCCGTCATCGGCTACGGCAGCCAGGGCCACGCCCACTCGCTGTCGCTCCGCGACTCGGGCGTCGACGTCGTCCTCGGCCTCCGTGAGGGCTCCGCCTCGCGCGCCAAGGCAGAGGAGCAGGGCCTGAAGGTCCTCACCGCCGCCGAGGCATCCGCCTGGGCCGACGTCATCATGGTCCTCGCACCCGACACCAGCCAGGCGTCGATCTTCACCAACGACATCGAGCCGAACCTCAAGGCCGGCGACGCGCTGTTCTTCGGCCACGGCCTGAACATCCACTTCGACCTGATCAAGCCGCAGGCCGACGTGACCGTCGCCATGGTCGCGCCGAAGGGCCCGGGTCACCTGGTCCGTCGCCAGTTCGTCGACGGCAAGGGCGTGCCCTGCCTGATCGCCGTCGACCAGGACCCGACCGGCGAAGGCCAGGCCCTCGCACTCAGCTACGCCTCCGCCATCGGCGGCGGCCGCGCGGGCATCATCAAGACCACGTTCAAGGAAGAGACCGAGACCGACCTCTTCGGCGAGCAGGCCGTCCTCTGCGGTGGCACCGAGGAACTGGTCAAGACCGGTTTCGAGGTCATGGTCGAGGCCGGTTACGCACCGGAGATGGCCTACTTCGAGGTCCTGCACGAGCTCAAGCTCATCGTCGACCTCATGTACGAGGGCGGCATCGCCCGCATGAACTACTCGGTGTCGGACACCGCTGAGTTCGGCGGCTACCTGTCGGGCCCGCGTGTCATCGACGCCGACACCAAGGAGCGCATGAAGGCGATCCTGGCCGACATCCAGTCGGGTGAGTTCACCCGTCGTCTCGTCGCCAACGTCGAGAACGGCAACACCGAGCTCGAGGGTCTGCGCAAGGCGAACGCCGAGCACCCGATCGAGGTCACCGGCAAGAAGCTCCGCGATTTGATGAGCTGGGTCGACCGCCCGATCACCGAGACCGCCTGAGTCTGATCGTCCAGCACGGCCCCGCATCCTTCGTGGATGCGGGGCCGTCTGCTGTTCGGGGCATCGTCAAAGAACTCGAAGGACGACGCTACGATGACTCGTCACCTACTCCACGAGGGAAGTGTTATGAGCGAAGTCCGGCACGAAGCAGTCACCACCGCACCGCGCGAGAAACTGTTCGCCTACGTCGACGACTACAAGAACGTCCCCGAGTACATGCTCGGCATCACCAGCTTCGAGCCGACCACCGACATCGTCCAGGGCAAGGGCTCAGTGTTCGCCGCCGCGTTGAAGGTGGGGCCTAAGGAGCTCAAGTCGACCGTCGAATGCACCGAGTGGGTCGAGAACGAGCTGATCAAGCTGGAATCGGTGAAGGGCTTCGGGGCCAACACGGAGTGGGCGTTCCGGGACGGCGACGAGCCCGGCACGACAGTGTTGAGCGTCGTCTTCGACTTCACGCTCCCCGGCGGCCTCGCAGGCAAGGTGCTCGGCGGCCTCATCGGCCCGTTCGCCGACCAGGCGATCAAGCACATCGAATCCAAGATCAGGACGGCTGTCGAGGCGTGATCTGCGCCCGTGTAGGGCACCCGCGGCACTCGACGACAAACGAGGCATGCATGCATGCCTCGTTTGTCATTGAATACCGCGTTTGACGTTGTCGTCTCCCGCTGGATCCTCGCGGTCGGTGCAGCGGCACCGTACGGATACGGATTTGCCGGAGGATCGCGGTACGACACGAGCCCAACGTAGACCGTGCCATCGGTCCATGGCATTGTGGTCTACGCAACATCAGGCACAGCCGTGTGCCTGATGGTCGGATCGCAGATGACAGGGAGAAATCATGCCGGGCGTGCGCCAGACGGTGACCACACACAGTCCACGCGAGCAGGTGTTCGCGTACGTCGACGACTACCGCAACGTGCCCGACTGGATGTTCGGCGTCACCCGCTTCACGCCCGTCACCGACCAGACCTGCGGACTCGGCGCCACGTATCAGGCGACGATGAAGATCGGCCCGAAGAACCTAGACTCGACCCTGCGCGTGACCGAATGGGAAGAGGGCCGTGTACTCGTCCTCACCTCCATCGCAGGCTTCGACGTCCAGACCGGCTGGCGATTCGCCGACGGCGACGACGGAACGACAGTGGTCGACGTCAACTTCGACTACGAGCTCCCCGGCGGAATCGCAGGACGAGTCCTGGGCGCGATCATCGAGCCCGTGGTCGGACAGGCGGTGAAGCAGACGGAATCGGCGCTTCGTGCTGCGGTTGAAGGTGTTCCTTCTTCGTCTTAGGGTGCCTGCTCTACGTGGGCGGCATGGGGCGGACGGTCACCTCGTCGGCAGTCCTCGCGGGCTCGCCTAGCGGCTCGCTCGCTGCGGAGGGCTCCTCGGCGACCATCCGCCCCATGCCTTCGCTGTAGGTGAAGCCTCGAGCTGCCAATTCTGGTAGGTGTGAAATGACGAAAAGAGCGGCGGCCCCTCGGGGCCGCCGCTCTTTTCGCTGTGCTGTTCTGGTCAGGCCAGACGGAAGTTGCCGTAGCCCTGGCGTGCAAGACGGTTCAGGATCGTCTTGGAGCTCGTGCCCGTCTCCGGTCCGGCGCAGGACAGGAAGTAGTAGGCGTTGACCATGCCGACCAGGCGGTTGCCGACGACGACCGGGCTGCCGGAATCGCCCTCGATGACACACATCTGGCTGAAGTGGCTCTGGTTGTCCGAGAACCACGTGACACCGCAGGTCTTGCCCGTGGTGCGGCCTGTCTTGCAGACCACCGTCGGGAACGAGATCGGGCGGGTGTCGATCGAGCGGATCGTCACGCCTCCGACAGTGCGGACCGGTGCGACCTTCGCAGCATCGAGGCGGATGATCGCCATGTCGACGTCCGACGCGCTGTACACGATCGTGCCGATCTGGCCGCGCTGCTGGTAGCGCTCGGAGAAGACGCGCTGGCCGGGGCGGCCGCAGTGACCTGCGGTGACGGCGATCAGCTCACCCTTGTGCGAGCCCGACGCGGGACGACCGACAGTGGTCACGGTGCAGGCTGCGGCAGTGTTCCCGCCCTTGAGGACGAGGATTCCCGAGCCGCCGCCGAGCGGGACTCGCGGTGCGGCATCGGCGCTGCCGACACCGATGAGAGACGACACCATTGCCGCCACGACGGCGAGGACCACCATCAGCTTCTTCATATTCACTCCACTCGCGTTCTGTTCAAAGACCCCCACGGACGCGCCGCAGACCATCCCACTTTATGCGCATCGGTGCCCCGAACCCCAGGGCCCACGTGCCTCAGGAGCCGGTCGTGACTCAATCGATACGCGGTCTGCAATGTACCGGTGCTGCGTGTCGGCCACCACAATCGCAGATGGGCGGGTACGAGCCCACGGTCGCAGGGCACTAGAATCGGCAGTGCTGAATCGACCCGCGACATCTTCTCGACGGTGTCCGCAACCTGAGAATCTGGAGAACACTGTGACCGATGCCGGCCGCCCAGTCGTCCTGATCGCCGACAAGCTCGCCCCCTCGACCGTGGAAGCACTCGGCGGCGACGTCGAGGTCCGCTGGGTCGACGGCCCGGACCGCCCCAAGCTTCTCGAAGCTGTGGTCGACGCCGACGCCATCCTCGTCCGTTCGGCGACGACCGTCGACGCCGAGGTGCTCGACGCGGGCAAGAAGCTGAAGATCATCGCCCGCGCAGGCGTGGGACTCGACAACGTCGACGTCCCGGCTGCCACCGCACGCGGTGTCATGGTCGTCAACGCTCCGACCTCCAACATCCACTCGGCAGCCGAGCACGCCGTCGCGCTCCTCATGTCGGCCGCACGTCAGGTGCCCGCCGCTGACGCGACCCTGCGAGAGCACACGTGGAAGCGCTCGTCGTTCTCCGGCGTCGAACTCTTCGACAAGACCGTCGGCGTTGTCGGCCTCGGCCGCATCGGCCAGCTGGCTGCGGCTCGCCTCGCCGCGTTCGAGACGCACATCATCGCGTACGACCCCTACGTCTCGGCGGCCCGCGCCGCACAGCTCGGCATCGAACTGGTCACCCTCGACGAACTCCTCGAGCGCGCTGACTTCATCACCATCCACCTGCCCAAGACCAAGGAGACCGCAGGTCTCATCGGCGCAGAGCAGCTCGCGAAGGTGAAGAAGGACGTCATCATCGTCAACGCCGCCCGTGGCGGCCTGATCGACGAGCAGGCGCTCGCAGACGCCATCACCGAGGGCCGCGTCCGCGGCGCCGGCCTCGACGTCTTCGACACCGAGCCCTGCACCGACTCGCCGCTGTTCGAGCTGCCTCAGGTCGTCGTCACTCCGCACCTCGGTGCATCAACCGCCGAAGCGCAGGACCGTGCGGGCACCGACGTCGCCAAGAGTGTTCAGCTCGCCCTCGCAGGCCACTTCGTCCCCGACGCCGTCAACATCACCGGCGGCCCGGTCGACGACGAGGTCGCACCGTGGCTCGAACTGTCCCGCAAGCTCGGCGTCCTCGCGGGCGTCGTCGCGGGCGGCATGCCCACCAACCTGACCGTCGAGGTCCGTGGTGAACTCGCCGCCAGCCCCGTCGACGTGCTCGGCCTCTCGGCCGTCCGCGGCCTCTTCTCGGCCGTGGTCGACGAGCCGGTCACCTTCGTGAACGCCCCGGCAGTCGCCAGTGAGCGCGGCGTGAGCCACGAGGTCGTCACGGAGTCGGAGAGCCCGAACCACCGCAGCCAGGTCGACGTCAAGGCTGTGTTCGCGGACGGCAGCACCGTCAACGTCGCGGGCACCCTGACCGGTCCGCGCCAGGTGCAGAAGATCGTCAATGTCAACGGCCGCAACCTCGACCTCCGTGCCGAAGGCCGCAACCTGCTGGTCAGCTACGCCGACCAGCCGGGCACACTCGGCAAGATCGGTTCGCTCCTGGGTGACGGCGGCGTCGACATCGTCGCCGCGGCACTCGCGCAGGACGCCGACGGCGAAGGCGCCACCATGCTCCTCCGCGTGGACCGCGAGCTCGACGAGGCGCTCCTCGCCTCGATCGGCGACGCCGTCTCCGCGACCCTCATCAAGCAGGTGGACCTCTCGTGAAACTCGCAGTCATCGGCGGCGACGGAATCGGACCCGAGGTCACCGCGCAGGCGCTGAAGGTGCTGCGCAAGCTGCACCCCGACGTCGAGACCACCGAGTACGACTTCGGTGCTCGCCGCTACCACGCGACCGGCGAGCTCCTGACCGACGAGGACGTCGCGTCGCTCCGTGAGCACGACGCGATCCTCCTCGGCGCCATTGGCGACCCGTCGGTGCCGTCCGGCGTCCTTGAGCGCGGATTCCTGCTGAAGCTGCGTTTCATCCTGGATCACCACGTGAACCTGCGCCCGTCGTACCTCTTCGACGGTGTGAAGTCCCCGCTGGCCGGCGACCCGAAGATCGACTTCATCGTCGTCCGCGAAGGCACCGAGGGCCCGTACACGGGCAACGGGGGCGCGATCCGCGTCGGCACACCGCACGAGGTCGCCACCGAGGTCAGCGTCAACACGCGGTTCGGCATCGAGCGTGTCATTCGTGACGCGTACGTCCGGGCTCAGGCGCGCAGCAAGAAGCTCACGTTGGTGCACAAGAACAACGTGCTGCAGTTCGCCGGCGGCATGTGGACCCGCGCGGTGGAGGAGATCGGCAAGGAGTTCCCCGACGTCGTCACCGACTACCTGCACATCGACGCGGCGACCATCTTCATGGTCACCGATCCGGGCCGCTTCGACGTGATCGTCACCGACAACCTGTTCGGCGACATCATCACCGACCTCGCGGCTGCAGTGTCCGGCGGCATCGGTCTCGCCGCGTCGGGCAACATCGACGCGACGCGCACCAGTCCGTCGATGTTCGAGCCGGTCCACGGCAGTGCCCCCGACATCGCGGGCCAGAACATCGCCGACCCGACAGCGGCGATCCTCTCGGTTGCGCTGCTCCTGCGTCACCTCGGCGACGACGAGGGCGCTGCCCGCGTCGAGAAGGCCGTCGCGTCCGACGTCGCCTCGCGCGGCGAGAACCGCGGTTCCACCACCGAGGTGGGCGACCGCATCCTC
Source organism: Gordonia sp. PDNC005 (assembly GCF_016919385.1). Taxonomy (NCBI): domain Bacteria; kingdom Bacillati; phylum Actinomycetota; class Actinomycetes; order Mycobacteriales; family Gordoniaceae; genus Gordonia; species Gordonia sp. PDNC005. Next base: position 2,466,460 of record NZ_CP070351.1, on the reverse strand, counting down.
GCGCTCGTCTGATCTGCACTACCGAAAGGACCGCACCGGCTTGATGTCGGTGCGGTCCTTTGGTCGTGCGTGCTTCGGCATCAAAGATGCTGGGGACGGGGATCGTGAAACTCGGTTTCGCTGCCTCATGCGTTGGATCTCGTGCCTCAGCTTCGGCACGTTTTCTACGTTGAGGCACGAACACAGTCGACTGCAGGGGAGTCCACTCAGCGAGACGGAAGGGCACGGCGCAGGTCGAGTCGCTCCTGCTGTCCGAGCGTCTTTGAACCCGAGTCGCAGCCCGACCTAAGTCTCCTCGACGCCAACAGGCTCCTCGCGGCCACGTACGGCGTCGCGCGGCACCAGTCCGATGGCCACGAGCGGAGCGGCCGCGGCGACGGCGAAGGCGGCGGGGTACCCGGCCGCCTCGATGACACCGCCGAACAAGGGAGTGGTCGCGGCGGTCGTCACGTACTGGGCGGTGTTCTGTACGCCGAGGCTGCGGCCGCTCCACGCCGGGCCTGCGAACTCGGCGATCGCGGTGAATGCGAGCCCGTTGTCGGCGACGGTGCTGATCGAGGCGAGCACCATCACGGCGGCCGCGACGGGGCTGCCGATCCAGTCGGTCAGTGCCAGCAGCGCGGTCGACGCGCCGGCGGCGACGGCGATGTAGCGGACCGGACGCATTCGCGAGCCCATCACGTCGGACAGTCTGCCCGCGGCGATCCGCCCGAAGGCTCCCGTCACCTGGGTCGCGGTGACCAAGGCTCCCGCTCCGAACGCCGACCAGCCGTGCCCGACGATCAGCCAAGCGGGCACAAAGGTCCACAGCATCGACTGCGGAATCACCAGCAACACGCTCACCGCGTGGACACGCTGCAGGAAGCGGGAGCCGCGATACGGGTTGCCCGTCGGGACTGATGTTTCCGCCGACGGTGCGGGCGGGTCGACGACCGCGGCGGCGACCGCGATCAGTCCGATCACGGTGACAGCAGCGGGCACAGTCAGGGCCGCGGCCAGCCCCCATCGATCGGCGAGCACCGGCATCGTCAATGCGCACACACCGATTCCGAGGGGCTGCGCCATCTGTCGGACGCCCATCGCTGTGCCGCGCTGGTCGGCAGGGAACCACCCGACCACGATCCGACCGCTTGCGCCGTTCGCGGCGCCGGATCCCAGTCCGCCGATCAGCAACGGGATCACCAATGCGACGAACCCTCCGCCGGTCTGGGCGACGATGAACGCCGCGAGGGTGCCGACCAGGGTGACCGTCAGGGACACCAGGAGCACGCGCCGCTCTCCGAAACGGTCGAGTGCGGCGCCCCACGCGATGATCGTCAATGTCAGCCCGATGGTGGGGACTGCGGCCAGGGTGGCGGCATCGGTCAAGGAGATTCCGTGGTCGCGGTGAAGCACTGGGATCACGTACGCGACACCGGCCGTGGCGCATGTGGTGGTCATGGCGGCGATGAGGGAGCAGACGAGCATCGTCCACCGTCGGGTCGCTGACATCGCATGGGTCATCTGCACACCTCGCAAGTATCTCAAATAGTGGAACAATCATTTCATATTCTAGAACAGGATCGGACGTACGTTAATCTTCGGGGTATGAAACTGGGTCGTGTCGCAAGTCCGGACGGTGTCGCATTCGTCTCCGTCGAAGGTGAAGAGGGCCAGGAGATCGCCCGTGAGATCGCGGAGCATCCGTTCGGTGATCCGACGTTCACCGGCCGAACCTGGAAGCTGGCCAACACCCGTCCGCTGGCGCCGATTCTGGCGACCAAGATCATCGCGATCGGCAAGAACTACGCCGCACACGCAGCTGAGATGGGTTCGGAGGCTCCAGCCGATCCGGTGATCTTCTCCAAGCCGAACACGTCGATCGTCGGTCCTGGAGCGGCGATCGTCCGGCCGCCGTCGTCCGAGCGTGTGGACTTCGAGGGTGAGCTGGCGATCGTGATCGGCCGCCCGTGCAAGGACGTTCCCGCGGCGAAGGCGAACGACGTCATCCTCGGATACACCGTCGCCAACGATGTGACCGCGCGAGATCAGCAGGCGTACGACGGCCAGTGGACTCGGGCGAAGGGATACGACACGTTCTGCCCGCTCGGCCCGTGGATCGTCACCGACTTCGATCCGTCCGACGTCGCGATTCGCACCGAACTCGACGGCGAGGTCAAGCAGTCGAGCCGCACGTCGTTGATGCTGCACTCGATCGGCGAGATCGTCGAATGGGTGTCGCGGGTGATGACGCTGCTTCCCGGCGACGTGATCCTGACCGGAACGCCCGAGGGGATCGGCCCGATGGTCGCGGGCCAGACGGTCTCGGTGACCGTCGAGGGTATCGGCACGCTCAGCAATCCGGTGATCGACAAGTGACCCGACCCGGCCGCGTCGCTCCCGTCCAGGTGCGCAACGGCGACGTGGTGCTGTCGTGCACAGCGGTGGGCGACGGCCCCCTCGTTGTGATGGTGATGGGCACCGGAAGCCCCGGGCGAGTGTGGCACGCGAACCAACAGCCCGCCTTGGTCAAAGCGGGCTACCGAGTCGTGACCTTCGACAACCGCGGTATCGCGCCGTCGAGCGAGTGCGCGAACGGTTTCACCTTGGCCGACATGGTGGCCGACACCGCCGCCGTGATCGAGCACTTCGGCGCGCCCGCGTTCGTCGTGGGGACGTCACTCGGCGCACGGATCGCTCAGGAGCTGGCGCTTGCGAGGCCCGAACTGGTTCGGGCCGCGGTGATGCTCGGCACTTATGGCCGCACCACTCCGCTGCTCACCGCGTACAACGAGGGCGAGCTGGCGTTGCTCGACGCCGGGCGTGAGCTGCCCGCACCCTTCTTCGCCGCGATCACAGCGCACATGAATCTGTCGCCGACGACGTTGGCGGACGATCGTTCCGCGCGTGACTGGCTCGACATCATCGGGTTCGGCGGCCAGTCGTCCACGGCGGGCGTCCGCGCGCAGCTCAACCTGCCTGAACGCGATGAGAACCGTCTTGCCGCGTACCGGTCCATCACTCGACCTGCGCTGGTGGTGGGGTTCGCCGACGATCGGACCCTTCCTGTGCATCTGGCCCGCGAAGTGGCCGATGCGATTCCGGGATCGCGGTACGAGGAAGTGGCCGACGCCGGGCACTTCGGGTACCTGGAACGACCGGGGGCCGTCAACGACCTCGTGGTCGGATACCTCGACTCCCAGCGTTGACGCCGGACGCGAGTAGACGACGCTGATGACATAGGCTGACCTGCATGACTACCGGTGAAAACGTTCGCGTCCGATTCTGTCCGTCACCCACCGGAACCCCGCACGTCGGGCTCGCTCGGACGGCCCTGTTCAACTTCGCGCAAGCCCGCCACACGGGCGGCACGTTCGTGTTCCGCATCGAGGACACCGACGCGGCGCGCGACAGCCAGGAGTCGTACGACGCGATCCTCGACGCACTCCGCTGGCTCGGCCTGGAGTGGGATGAGGGCCCCGAGGTCGGCGGCCCGTACGCGCCGTATCGGCAGTCCGAACGCAAGCAGTTGCATCTCGACGTCGTCGCTCAGCTTCTCGCCGAGGGAGAGGCGTACGAGGCGTTCTCGACACCCGAGGAGGTCGAGGCGCGTCACCTCGCGGCGGGGCGCAACCCCAAGCTCGGGTACGACAACTTCGACCGCGACCTGACCGATGAGCAGCGTGAAGCTTTTCGTGCGGAGGGTCGCAGTCCGGTTGTGCGTCTGCGGATGCCTGATGCAGACCTCACGTGGGACGACCTGGTGCGCGGCACCACCACGATCAAAGCGGGCACGGTGCCCGACTTCGCGCTCACTCGCGCCAACGGCGACCCGCTGTACACCCTGGTGAATCCGGTGGACGACGCACTGATGAAGATCACGCACGTCCTGCGCGGCGAGGATCTGCTCTCGTCGACGCCTCGGCAGATCGCGCTGTACCAGGCCCTCATCCGGATCGGCGTCGCCGACGCGGTGCCGGAATTCGCTCACCTCCCGTTTGTGATGGGTGAGGGAAACAAGAAGCTGTCCAAGCGCGATCCCGAATCGAACCTCTTCCACCATCGCGATCGTGGATTCATCCCGGAAGGGCTGCTCAATTACCTCGCGCTGCTCGGTTGGGGATTCTCGAGCGACGAGGACATCTTCACTCTTGACGAGATGATCGGCGCCTTCGATGTGCGCAACGTCAACTCGAACCCGGCGCGCTTCGACCAGAAGAAGGCCGACTCGATCAACGCCGAGCACATCCGTCGGCTGGATCCCGCCGATTTCGCGTCGCGCCTGCGCGTGTTCCTGACTGCTTCCGGCCGTCTGAGCGAGGCGGTGGACGAGGAGCAGTTCGCGGTCGTCGCAGATTTGGTGCAGACCCGCATCCAGGTGCTCGGCGATGCGTGGGACCTCATCAAGTTCCTGTACGTCGACGACGCCGATTTCGCGTACGACGAGAAGGCTGCCGCCAAGAACCTCGGCGCGGACGCCGTGCCGATTCTCGACGCCGCGATCGCCGTGTGCGAGGCGGTCGAGGCCTGGGACACCGCGTCGTTGGAGGAGGGGCTCAAGTCGGCTCTCATCGACGGGCTCGAGCTGAAGCCGCGCAAGGCCTTCGGTCCGGTCCGTGTGGGTGTCACCGGCGCCGCTGTGAGCCCGCCGCTGTACGAGTCGATGGAGCTGCTGGGTCGTGACAAGACCCTCGCGCGCCTGGCTCTTGCGCGTCAGGTCGCCGAAAAGGCATCCTGACCTGCCGATTTGTGGTTTGGGGTGGAGTTGTTGGTAATGTACTCCACGGCCCGAGAGGAGCCAGGCGGTCTCGCCCGGTGACGATCGGATCAAACCCTTGGGGTATGGTGTAATTGGCAACACAGCGGTTTCTGGTACCGCCATTCTAGGTTCGAGTCCTGGTACCCCAGCGATGTACACGGGTAAAAGCGTGTGTATCATAACTGAACAAGTGTTCTAGGGCCCCGTCGTCTAGCGGCCTAGGACGCCGCCCTCTCAAGGCGGTAGCGCGGGTTCGAATCCCGTCGGGGCTACAAGACGATGATGGCCCTCGGTCGCGTAAGCGACCGAGGGCCATCATCGTTTTTGTGATTCAGCGCTGTGATTCGAGGAGGAGCGCAGCGACGGAGTCCCGTCGGGGCTACTCGATGTCAGGTGTAGAACTCGGCGGTGGAACCGGTGAGTGGCATGTCGGGCAGTCCGAGCTTGCCGTGGTCCCACGAGCGGACGCGAGTCGGGACGAGGCGGACCGCGACGCGCTTGTTCATCATGGCTTCGACGGCCGGCTTGAGGTCGTCTGTGTAGGGCCCGTTGTAGCGTTCCCAGATGCTGATTCCGACGGCGAGGCAGGTGGCGGGATCGTCGTGGATCTCCGTCGTGCCTTCGATGCTGACGCCGCGCAGGGCGTTGTAGGTGAGTCCGTCTTCGATGAGGATCGTGGCGCGTGGGTCACGCCGCAGGTTGACGACCTTCTGTGACTTCGCCTTGGTCTCGATCCAGATCTCACCGTCGATGACGGCGTACCACATGGCGATGAGGTGGATCCCGTCCTTCCCCTGGGTGGCCCAGGTGCCGGTGCGGTGCTGATTGATGAATTCAGTGATCTCGTCGTCGGACATCACGATCTGCGAGCGTTGCTTCGTTCCCATGATCGAACGTTAGCGAAGTCACTGCAGTCGTGCACCGATGGCGTCGGCCGCACGGATGAGTTCGGCGGCGAAACGTTCACCCGGCCGACGTCCCAGTCGACCGATGGGGCCGGAGATGGAGACGGCCGCGACGACAGTTCCGGAGGCGTCGCGCACGGGCGCCGAGGCGCTCGCGACGCCGTCGATCCGCTCGGCGGCACTCTGGGCCCATCCGCGGCGTCGGATGTCGGCGAGTGATCGTTCCGTGTACACCGATTCAGGGATCAGGGCGTCGCGGATGTCGGGGGCGGCCCAGGCGGCGAGGACTTTGGCCGCGGATCCCGCGGACATGGTGTATCGGGTGCCGACGGGAACCGTGTCGCGGAGGCCGGTCGGGGGCTCGGACGCTGCGATGCAGACGCGTTCGGATCCCTCGCGGCGATAGAGTTGAACTGACTCTCCGGTCGCTTCCTGCAGTCGCGGGAGGACCAGGAGCGCGGCTTCGCGGACGTCGTCTCGAGCCGTCGCGGCTAGGCGCGCCAGGGCCGGTCCGGGCGTCCAGCGGCCGCTGTCGTCGCGGGTGAGGAACTCGTGGACTTCGAGTCCGACGGCGAGCCGGTGTGCGGTGGCGCGCGGCAGGCCGGTGGCGTCGCACAGCTCGTTGAGGTTGCGTGGCTTGACCGCGACGGTCTCCAGGACCGCCACGGATTTGTCCAGCACGCCGATTCCGCTATCCTTTCCCATAGGACGATACTAGCTGTCCAAATACTGGGAACAAACACATCCTGGGATCAAACGCCGACCGGCAGCCCCGGTCGAAGTGGAAGAGGCAAGTGGCGCATGAATGACACGACTGCCAAGCCGCGGACCCTGGCCGAAAAGGTGTGGGACGACCACGTCGTCGTTCCGGGCGAGGTCGACGCGAGTGGCAACACGAATCCGGACCTGATCTACATCGATCTCCATCTGGTGCACGAGGTGACGAGTCCGCAGGCCTTCGACGGCCTGCGTGTGGCCGGGCGCAAGCTCCGCCGCCCCGACCTCACCATCGCGACAGAGGACCACAACGTCCCCACCGTCGACATCTTCAGCCCGATCGCCGACCAGGTGTCCGCACTGCAGGTCGAGACGCTGCGCCGCAACTGCGAGGAGTTCGGTGTCCGCCTGCACCCGATGGGCGATGCCGAGCAGGGCATCGTGCACGTCGTCGGCCCGCAGCTGGGGCTCACGCAGCCCGGTATGACGGTGGTGTGCGGCGACAGCCACACCTCGACGCATGGAGCGTTCGGTGCGCTCGCGATGGGCATCGGCACCTCCGAGGTGGAGCACGTCATGGCCACTCAGACCCTGTCGCTGCGCCCGTTCAAGACCATGGCCATCACGGTCGACGGCGAACTGCCCGACGGCGTCACCAGCAAGGACCTGATCCTGGCGGTCATCGCCGAGATCGGCACCGGTGGCGGACAGGGCCACGTCCTCGAGTACCGCGGTCCCGCAGTGGAGAAACTGTCGATGGAGGCGCGCATGACCATGTGCAACATGTCCATCGAGGCCGGTGCCCGCGCCGGCATGATCGCCCCCGACGACATCACCTTCGAGTACCTCAAGGGCCGCCCGCATGCCCCGCAGGGAGACGACTGGGACGCCGCGGTCGAGTACTGGCGCAGCCTGCGCACCGACGACGACGCCGTGTTCGATCGCGAGGTCCACATCAACGCCTCCGAGCTCACCCCGTTCGTCACCTGGGGGACCAATCCCGGGCAGGGTCTGCCGCTTGGCGCCAGCATCCCGGACCCCGCCGACATCGTCGACGAGACCGAGTCGCTGGCCGCGTCGCGCGCCATCGAGTACATGGGCCTGACGCCCGGGACACCACTGCGCGAGGTCAAGGTCGACACCGTCTTCGTCGGTTCGTGCACCAACGGCCGCATCGAGGACCTGCGGGCCGTGGCCGAGGTCCTGAACGGCCGGACGATCGCCGACGGCATGCGAATGCTGGTGGTCCCCGGCTCGATGAAGGTCCGTGCTCAGGCCGACGAGGAGGGCCTCGGCGAGATCTTCACCGCTGCGGGCGCCGAGTGGCGCATGGCGGGCTGCTCGATGTGCCTCGGCATGAACCCCGACCAGATCTCGGCGGGCGAGCGATGCGCGTCGACGTCGAACCGCAACTTCGAAGGCCGTCAGGGGAAGGGCGGTCGGACACACCTCGTGTCACCGGCCGTCGCCGCCGCAACCGCCGTGCGCGGGTACCTGGCCGCACCGGCCGATCTGGTCTGAGCAGGAGGAACTGACATGGAAGCGTTCATCACCCACACCGGCGTCGGCGTCCCGCTGCAGCGCAGCAACGTCGACACCGACCAGATCATCCCGGCGGTCTACCTCAAGCGGGTCACCCGCACCGGCTTCGAAGACGGACTGTTCGCCGGCTGGCGTGCCGACCCGGGCTTCATTCTGAACAATGAACCATGGTCGAACGGGTCGGTGCTCGTCGCCGGGCCGGACTTCGGTACCGGATCGTCCCGCGAGCACGCGGTCTGGGCGCTCATGGACTTCGGATTCCGCGTTGTGATCTCGTCACGCTTCGCCGACATCTTCCGCGGCAACTCCGGTAAGGCCGGCCTCGTCGCCGCGCAGGCGGAGCAGTCGGATGTCGAACTGCTGTGGAAGCGACTCGACGCCGAACCCGGTCTGGAGATCACCGTCAGCCTCGAGGACATGACTGCCGCCGCGGGCGACCTCGTCGTCCCGATCCAGGTGGACGACTACACCCGTTGGCGCCTGATGGAGGGACTCGACGACATCGGTCTGACTCTGCGTCAGACCGACGCGATCGACGCGTACGAGGCGCAACGCCCGTCGTTCAAACCGGTCACCCTGTAGTAGCCGAACTCCTGCTGAACACCCGCCTCGACGTCCGTCAACACGTCGCGGCGGGTGTTCTGCTGTGAACAGAGCAAACGAAATTTCCCGAAGTCGCTGTGACGCAACAGATGACCTCCTACGGTGTGACGTAGCTAATACCAACGGGCTGACACGACCGGTCGGCGTGATCCGCGGAGGCTTGGATGAACAAGGCAGAACTCGTCGAGGAACTCACCAAGCGCCTCGACGCCGATCGAAAGACCGCGACAGCCGCTGTCGAGCAGCTGATCGACACCATCGTGCGCGCAGTCCACAAGGGCGAGAGCGTCACGATCACCGGCTTCGGCGTCTTCGAGAAGCGCGCCCGCGCGGCGCGAGTCGCACGTAATCCTCGAACCGGGGAGACGGTCAGGGTCGAGGCGACGCAAGTCCCGTCGTTCCGGCCGGGCGCGCAGTTCAAAGCGATCGTCGCAGGCGAACAGCCCATCACCGACGACCAGCCTGCAGTGAAACGTGCCGCCCCCGAAGCCGAGCCGAAGTCGCCCGCCAAGAGAGCCGCGGTGAAGAAGACTGCTGCCAAGAAGGCTCCGGCGAAGAAGGCCGCCGCTAAGAAGACACCCGCGAAGAAGGCCGCAGCGAAGAAGAACTGACGACGGCGCCCGAGCTCAGGCGATCGGGCTCGGAATGTGGTCGAGGGACACGAGAGTGTCGCCGCGCAGCGTCAGAATCCATACGCTTCCCTTGCGGTTGCGTGACGCCGGGACCTCCACCCCGTCCTGCTCGGCCCACCGCTGCAGGACCGGCGGGATCACACCGCCCTGACTGCACACCGCGTGCACCGCACCGCCGTGAGACGCGATCTTGCGCAGTCGGCCGAATGCGGCGTCCGGATCCGCGGTGTAGGCCTCCTCCGACAGCAACGGCTCGCTCACGATGTCGGTGCGCAACGCATCGGCCAGCGGCTCGAACGTCTGGATGCAGCGCAATCGGTCGGCGGCGTGGAGGCGATGCGCACCGAACAACCCCAACAGGTCGACCAGGGCCGCCGCCTGACGGCGTCCTTCCGGTTCGAGTGGACGCTGCCGGTCGTCGCCGTTGAACTCCGACCGCTTGCCGGCCTTGGCATGTCGGACCAACACGAACGTCCGAAGGCCGACGACGTCCTGCGACGCGAACTCATGCAGCACCCGACGATCCGCTGAGTAACTGACGAGGGCCGTCGCCTGCTCGACGCCGACCCAGCGAAGCTCGTCGCACTCTTGGTTCGGCACGAACTCGCCACCGGTCGCCGCGACCGCCCAGTAACCGACCTTCTTCTGGGCACCGGAGTGCAGACGGTACTCGACTGTGCACAGTCGGCGACCCATGCGGATCTCGTAGCCCGTCTCCTCGACGATCTCGCGAGCCGCGGTCGTCACCAAGAGCTCACCAGACTCGGCCTTGCCTTTCGGCAGAGACCAGTCGTCGTACCGGGGGCGATGCACGATCGCCACTTCGACACCTACTTCGGCGTGCCGCCAGAGAACACCTCCGGCGGCCCAGACGACTCTCCGCGGAGAACTCATCCCGCTGAGTTCTGCTCCATGTGGTGACGCGTGCGCTGGGCCATCCGACGCTGATGGTCGCGGACTTCCTCGCCTGCGGCGGGGAGCGCCTCCCATGCGCCTTCGGCGCGGAGTTCCCAACAGCGTGTGCGCGGGTCCATCGCCGAGTCGAAGATGTCTTGCAGATCGGCCACCAGACGCTGGTCGCGCACCTGCACCATCACTTCAACACGCCGGTCGAGGTTGCGGTGCATCATGTCGGCGCTGCCGATCCAATACTCGTCCTGTGCACCGAAGTGCAGGATTCGTGAGTGCTCCAGGAATTGGCCGAGCACGGAGCGAACGACGATGTTGTCGCTGATCCCCGGCACACCCGGCTTGAGAGCGCATATGCCGCGAACCATGACGTCGACTGGCACACCTGCCTGCGACGCGCGGTACAGCGCATCGATGACCTTTTCGTCGACGAGCGCGTTCGCCTTGAGCTGCACCCGCGCGCGGGTGTCGCCCGCCTGCAGCGCGGCGATCTCGCCGTGGATCCGCTCGACGATGCCTTTGCGGATGCCCGCAGGCGCCACCAGCAGGTTGCGGTAGTCCTGCTTGCGTGAGTACCCGGTCAACGTGTTGAACAGGTCGGTGAGGTCCGCTCCGACCTCTGGCGCGGCGGTGAACAGGCCTACGTCTTCGTAGAGGCGCGCCGTCTTTGGATTGTAGTTGCCGGTTCCGATGTGGCAGTAGCGACGCAGAGTCGAGCCCTCACGGCGTACGACGAGGCAGGTCTTGCAGTGCGTCTTCAATCCGACGAGACCGTAGACCACGTGGACACCCGCCTGCTCAAGTTTGCGGGCCCACTTGATGTTGGCCTGCTCGTCGAAGCGCGCCTTGAGCTCGACGAGCGCAACAACCTGCTTGCCTGCGGCGGCGGCGTCGATCAAGGCGTTCACGATCGGGGAGTCGCCCGACGTGCGGTACAGAGTCTGCTTGATGGCCAGTACCTGCGGGTCGGCGGCGGCCTGCTCGATGAAGCGCTGAACGCTCGTCGAGAACGAGTCGTACGGGTGGTGCACCAGGACGTCGCCGTCACGCAGCGTGGAGAAGATGCTCTTCGGCGTCTCCCGCTCACCGAACGCCGGATGCGTCTTCGGGACGAACGGACGCTCCTTCAGGTTCGGGCGGTCGATGCCGTAGATCTGCCAGAGACACGTCAGGTCGAGCAGGCCGGGCAGCGTCATGACGTCGGCCGGGTCCACATCGAGTTCGCGCAAGAGCATCTCGAGCATGTGCTCGCTCATGTCCTCGCCCACCTCGAGGCGGACGGGCGACCCGAACCGTCGGCGTGCGAGCTCTCGTTCGAGTGCCTGCAACAGGTCCTCGTCACGGTCTTCGTCGACCTCGAAGTCGGCGTTGCGGGTGACGCGGAAGACGTGATGGTCGACGATCTGCATACCGGGGAACAGCTCGGAGAGGTTCGCCGAGATCAGCTTCTCGAGGGGGAGGAACAGCGCGGGCGCCGGTGCGGTCTCGTCGGTGGCGCTGGTCAGCGGATCGACCCGGATGAAGCGGCTCACATTGTCGGGGACCTTGACACGAGCGAAATGCTCGCTCCCCTCGGAACCCTCCCGGACGCTGACTGCCAGGTTGAGGCTCAGGCCCGAGATGTACGGGAACGGGTGCGCGGGGTCGACGGCGAGAGGCGTCAGGACGGGGAACAGTTCGTTGTGGAAGTGTTCGTGGAGTCGCTTGTGCTGCGCTTCGCTGAGATCGGCCCACTCGACGATGCGGATGTTCTCCGCGGTCAGGGCGGGGATCACCGAGTTCAAGAACACACCCGCGTGCCGAGCGGCGATCTTCTGTGCGCGCGCAGCGATCATCTGCAGCTGCTCGCGCGGCGAACGGCCGTCCGCGGAGCGGACCGAGAGACCGGTCTCGTCGCGACGCTTGAGTCCCGCGACACGCACCATGAAGAACTCGTCGAGGTTCGACGCGAAGATCGCGAGGAACTTGGCCCGCTCCAGAAGCGGCATCGACACGTCCTCGGCCAGCGCCAGGACACGCGAATTGAAGTCGAGCCAGCTGAGTTCCCGGTTCAGGTAGCGGTTCTCCGGTAGATCCGCGTCCAGGTCGGGGATCACCGTTTCGGCGGGAAGGGCGGCAGGAAGGTCGTCGGCGAGTGACTTCTCGTCGATGTCGTCGGCAGGGCTCACCGGTTCATTGTGCAGCATGTGTTCGCAGGTTGTCCTGCTGACGGGCATCAGCCCAGCAGCAACTCCGAAGTGGCGGCGCCGAGACCGATGGCCCTAGCGACGGCGAGGTCCTCGGGGGTGTCGATGTCTGTGCGCAGATCCGGCCAGCGTGTGCGGCCGGGATCCAGTTCCACCGCCGCCGCGGTCCGATGAGCCGCAGCCGAATCGACGCCGAAAAGAGGTCGGAACGACGGTCCGGCGACGAGCAGAGCGGTTCCGGTGCCGGCCCGATCGGAGACGAATGCAGCGGGAGCGTGGACCAGCTCGTCCGACGCCTCGTCGAGAGCTTCCTGCAGCGACTCCGGCCGCATCGCGGGGAGATCGGCCTGAAGGTACGCGATCGGTCCGTCGAACTCGGAGGCGCCGTGTGCGAGCGCCGCGTTCAACGCGGTCCAGCCTTCGAGTCTGGCGGTCGGCTCGTCGACGGTGACCGCGCCGAAATCGGAAGCGATCGTGTGGACGCGGGCGTCCGGGCTCACCACGACGACCCGCCGCGGGCGCGCGGCGGTGACAGCGCTCAACGTATCGGTCAACATCGCGATCACCAAGGCCGGGCGGTCGTCGTGCGCGGGTGGGAGCGGTCGGAGGCGGCTCTTCGCGTCGCCGAGAGCCTTGACCGCGAGTACAACGGTGCTTTCGCGTGCTGCAGAAGGTCGAACTCCCATGCCGACCATGGTGCTCCATCCGCGTGCTGCTTCAACGGCCTGCCCCCGGCCGGTGCGGTTTCGCCGAAGCCGGCCGGTGCATGGCACTAGTCTGGACGCACTTGCGTCGAGGATCGGATGAGGAGTTCGTGTGCGTGCTGTGGTGATGGGTTCCGGATCGTGGGGAACAGCGGTGGCGAAGGTACTCGCGGACGCGGGAAACGACGTGGTCATGTGGGCGCGCCGACCCGAGCTCGCCGAGCAGATCACGACCGGACATGAGAACGGCGACTACCTTCCGGGGATCACCCTGCCCGACAATCTGACCGCAGTCAGCTCGCCTGCGGAGGCCCTCGTCGGTCGCGAACTGGTCGTGTGCGCCGTTCCGTCCCAGTCGTTGCGCGACAATCTCGCTCAGTGGCTCGATTACATCTCGCCCGACGCGATCCTGCTGTCGTTGGCGAAGGGCGTCGAAGTCAGTTCGGGCAAGCGCATGAGCGAGGTGATAGCGGAGGTCAGCGGTTTCCCTGCGCGTCAGATCGCGGTGCTGTCGGGCCCGAATCTGGCGAAAGAAGTCGCGCTGGAACAGCCCGCAGCGACAGTGATCGCCTGTGTGGACGAGTCTCAGGCGCAGCGTGTGCAGGCGGCGTTCGGCACCGGCTACTTCCGCCCCTACACGAACACCGACGTCGTCGGGTGTGAGATCGGGGGAGCGGCGAAGAACGTCATCGCCCTCGCGTGCGGCATCGCGGCGGGCATGGGCTACGGCCAGAACACGATCGCGACGATCATCACCCGCGGCCTCGCCGAGACCATCCGACTCGGCGCGGCCCTCGGAGCGGACATCACCACGCTCGCCGGACTGGCCGGCATCGGCGACCTCGTGGCGACCTGCTCATCGCCACTGTCGCGCAACCGCACCTTCGGGGCGCGCCTCGGCGAGGGCGCGACGCTCGACGAGGCGCAGGCGGCCACCAACGGCCAAGTGGCCGAGGGCGTCAAGTCATGCCGATCGGTCCGCGCCCTCGGGCAGCAGCACGGTGTCGACATGCCCCTCACCGAAGCCGTGTACGCCGTCTGCAACGAGGGCATGACCGTTCAGGAGATGGCCGTCGCGCTCCTCGGTCGCAGCCCCAAACCCGAGGTGTACGGCGGTCACGCCTGACGCCGTCGCACGTCATTCCCGCTTACCGTTTTGCTTCCCGCTCACGGATAATCCGTGAGCGGGAAGCAATGCTCAGTGCGTAATTCAGCGTGCGGCCCGGACCTCAATCAGCACCATCGGCTGCGCCTGCAACCTCCGCCGCCGCGGTGAGGCACGGTGGTGCGTTTCCGGGCGGCCTCGGCGGTGCGAAGGGATTCTGGAACGGATTGGTCACGTGCGTCTCATAGGTTCGCGGATGGAACGGGCGTTCCCCACGATTCGCGGGAACGCCGAGAAGAGACTAGGCGGACCGGCGGGGCGTCGATCGAATGGACGACCGTTGCTCGGGGCCCGAGTCAGTCGATGATTCCGGCAGCTCCCGCGGCGCGCAGCCAGTCGGGGAACTCGCCGAGCAGGCGGTCGTATAGGTCGGCATCGCTGATGCGGTCGAGGTCGTCGATCTGGAAGAACCCGGCGTTGTCCACGACGCGTCCAGCGAGAGTGTCCAGTTCCGTCAGGACACCGAAGTTGTTCTTCCCGAGCCCGATGAACTGCCAGAACACCGGTCGGGTGGCCGCGCCGCCGATGAGGTTCCGGATGAGCGGAATCTTCGAATAGAAGCCGCCGTCGGTGAAGAAGAGGACCAACACGGGCTGGCGGTCGGGCAGATCGTCGAGGATCCCCTGCATGATCGGCAGTTCCTCGTTGACCGCGCCGATCCGCTTGTAGTCGATCGGCGTGGTGATCGGTGCGCCGTGGGTGCCGCTGAGGTGGACGAACGTGTCGATCCACAGATCGGCCGTCGCGACGGTCACGTTCGGCAGCTTCACATACGACTTCGCGTACAGGTAGGCCTCGAGGTCACCGTCGCTGTCGAGCTGCGTCGCCACCGGAACCATGCGCTCGACCGCACGGCGAACCGTGCCTCGCCGATACAGCGACGACATCGAGCCCGTCTTGTCGATCACCATGATCACGCGGGCGGTCGCGCCCGCCGCGCCCTTGGTGAGCAGCACCTTGTGCACGGCCTCCTTGCGGAGGTTCAGCGTCTGCCGCTTCTCGAGGGACAGCGTCTCCTCGCCCTTGACCATGCGAATCGTCGGTGCGGGCGCGGGCTCTTCGTCGACAGTCACTCCGAGTTCACGGACGAGTGCTGCGAAACCGGCGGTCCACCCCGCGGATTCGCTGCGGACCTTCCACGCGCCTCCGCGCCGGTAGACCTCGACGAGGATCGCGGCCTGCTCAGTGGTCAGTCCCTCGGCGGGGGCGGTCACAACCGCCCCGTCGTCGCTCCGGATCGTGGTGGTCAACTCGGTGGACGACAACGCGGTGTCCGCGGCGACGGCGATAGCGATGCGGGAGACATCGGCGGGAACCGACGGCAGATGAACCGACAGCCGCGTCGGCCCGTCGAGCGTGACGGCGCCTTCGGGCGATCGGGGCTGATTGAAGAACACGAAGTCGGTGTCGGACCGGACCTTGCGATTCGCGTCGAGCTGGAAGGCGAGGATGTCCACGGACGCGCCGCTGACATCGATCGTCAGGCGGGTCGCGCCGGACGAGAGGGAGGCGTTCTGTCCGCGGGTGAGCGACTGGGGCATACCGAAGGTTCCCTACTTGCCGAAGTCGAGGGGAGCACGGGTGAGGGTTCGCGCGATCAGGTTCGACACGTCCGTCAGCGGTGCGTTTCCTGCGCCCACGGGAATCCACATCGCGATGTACGGACGGTGGTCGACGCACACGTACACCTGCCCACGATCTTCGATCGTGTCGGTCATGAACCACTGGACGGGATCGATCACCTGGAGCGAACTCGTCGGAGCCAGCTCGGCCGGGCGGGTCACGCCGCAGCGCAGCACGATCGGCTCGGAGTCGGTCTGGGTCCATCGGACCGTGGTGCCGTCGACCGACTTGTCGGTGAAGTCGCCGAGCGTGTCGGGTAGCGCTTTGACGAACGCCGGGCACTGATCAGCGCCTTCGCCCTGAGCGAGGGAATAGCTCTCAACCGGGATCGGATCAGTGTCCGGACGGTTGGAGGACTTGACGGCGGCGAATGTGATGAACAGCGCGATCACCGCGACGGGTACGGCGACCAGCGTCGCGATCAACGCCGGGCTCAGTCGTGCGTCCTCGCGGCCGGTCTCGTCGTCAGGGGTAGTCGCCATGAGTCAAGGGTAGGTCCCCGACGAAGTGGGTCCGGTGGTCGGGACCCGTAGGATTCAGGCCGTGACGACTGTCGGCGAGATCGGGGAGCGTGAACTGATCGCGCGGTTCACCGAGGCGGCGGTCGGACGGAGCTCAGGAACGCTGCCGGGCGACGTGGTGATCGGCTCCGGCGACGACGCCGCGGTCTTCGTCTCCCATGGGCCCGTGGTGGTGAGTACCGACACCGCCGTCGTGGGCAGACACTTCCGGTTCGACTGGTCCACCCCGGAACAGATCGGCGCCCGCGCAGTGGTGCAGAGCGCAGCCGACATCGCGGCCATGGGCGGACGACTGACTGGAGTGACGGTGTCCATCGCGTGTCCACCGGAGACCGTTGTCGAGCGTCTCCTCGCGCTCAACGCCGGCATCGTCGAGCAGACCCACGCCTACGGTGCTCGAGTCCTCGGCGGTGATCTCGTCTCGTCGCCGACCGTTGTCATCACGGTCACCTCGATCGGCGTCCTCGACGACGTCGCACCGACGACGCTGTCCGGAGCGCGTCCCGGCGACGTCCTCGCAGTGAGCGGCCCGCTCGGGGGAGCGGCGGGTGGGCTCGCCGTGCTGTCGGCAGTGGAACACGGCGCCGAACCGGCCCTCGTCGACACGCACGCCGAAGCGGTGTCGGCCTACCGCCTGCCCCAACCGGACCTGGCGGCTGGACCCGCGGCGGCGAAGGCCGGGGCGACGGCGATGACCGACGTCTCCGACGGCCTCGTCGAGGAACTCGTCACCGTGTCGGCGTCGTCGGGTGTACGCCTCGACGTCGATTCCGAACGAGTTCCGCGGGCCGCATGGCTCGACGATGTCAGCGGGGCGCTCGGGGTCGACCCGGTCCGATGGGCGCTCGGCGGCGGCGAGGACCACGTTCTGCTCGCCGCGTTCCCCGCCGACGTCCCAGCAGGATGGACCGTCATCGGACGAGTCTCCGACGGCGATGGAGCCCACATCGACGGCGACGTGGTCGGGGCAGTTCGTGGTTGGCAGTCGTTCACCGAGAACTGATCAGATGCTTAGATCGACCCATGGCTGTGTACGCACTCGGCGATCGTGAGCCGACCCTCGGAAAAGACGTCTTCATCCACCCCGACGCGACCGTGATCGGCGCCGTCACGCTCGGCGACGGCGTGTCGGTATGGCCGGGCGCCGTGCTGCGCGGCGACTACGGGACCATCACCGTCGGCGCACGCACCAACATTCAGGACGGCACGGTCATCCACTGCACGTTCGTCGACGCCACCGTGATCGGTGCGGGCTGCGTCGTCGGGCACAATGCCCACATCGAGGGCGCGGACATCGGCGACAACTGTCTGATCGCGTCGGGATCAGTTGTCCTCAACGGTTCGACGATCGGTGCGGGCAGTGTTGTCGGCGCCGGCGCGGTGGTGCCCTACGGATTCACCATGCCGGAGCGCTCGATGGCCCTCGGTGTGCCCGCGAAGATTCGCGAGGGGCACGTCGTCCCGGAGGGACACGTCGAGGGAAACACTGAACTCTACTTCCAGAACGCGCAGTTCTACCGCGCCAACCTGCGGAGGATCGACGGATGACCCGCACACCGCTGATCGAACTGCTCGATCCGGGATGGGCGCGGGCGCTGGCCCCAGTCGAGGAGCAGATCGCCGCGATGGGCGACTTCCTTCGGGCCGAGAACGCGGAAGGTCGGCGCTACCTGCCCGCAGGCAAGAACGTGCTCCGCGCCTTCACACAGCCGTTCGACGACGTCCGTGTTCTCATCGTCGGGCAGGACCCGTATCCGACTCCGGGCCACGCTGTCGGGCTCAGCTTCTCCGTTGCGCCGGACGTCCGTCCGATCCCGCGGTCGCTGCAGAACATCTACACCGAGTACTGCGACGACCTGGGTTATCCGCAGCCGTCGAACGGCGATCTCACCCCGTGGTCGCAGGCGGGTGTTCTCCTGCTGAACAGGGTGCTGACCGTCGCCCCCGGCGACGCCGGTTCGCACCGCAGGAAGGGGTGGGAGGTCGTCACCGAGTGCGCGATCAAGGCACTCGCCTCTCGTGACGAGCCGCTCGTCGCAATCCTGTGGGGCAACGATGCACGGAATCTCGCCGAATGGCTTCCCGACGTCCCGACAATCGAGTCGGTGCACCCGTCGCCGCTGTCGGCTTCACGCGGGTTCTTCGGCTCGAAACCGTTCAGTCGGGCGAACGAGGAACTCCTCGACCTCGGCGCGGAGCCCGTCGACTGGCGTCTTCCGTGAGGCCGGCCGCGTAAGACTGTGGCGGCGGTTAGCGGGCGCCGCGGAAGTCGGGCGCTCGTTTCGCGAGAAAGGCGTCGACGCCTTCGACACCCTCGCCGGTGGTCGACAGAGACGAGATCGAGGCCGCCTCGGCGTCCATCTGATCGGTGAGTGTGCGCGACGCGGACGCGTGCACCAGGTCACGGATGGCGGCGAACGAGCCACGAGGTCCCGCAGCGAGCTTCGCCGCAGTCGCGTGGGCGGTGTCGGCCACGGCGTCGTCTTCGACGACGTCGGCGAGGATGCCGAGGTCGAGTGCACGCGCGGCGTCGATGATCTGGTCGGTCATGATGATGTGCCGTGCGCGTGCCGCACCGACAGTGCGGGGGAGGGCCCACGACATGCCGCCGTCTGGGGACAGACCGATGCCGGGGTAGGCGGGGCGGAGTCGGGTGCGTGTCCCGCCGACAGCGACGTCGGCGTGGAGCACCAGACTCATTCCCGCCCCTGCGGCCCAGCCGCTCACCGCCGCCACGACAGGCAGGCGGGTCTCGTAGAGCACCTTGATGAAGCGGTGCAGGTCGTCCGCGAGGCCCCGGAGGTACTCCGCGCGATCGTCGGCCTCCGCGAACTTCGCGACGTTGCCACCCGCGCAGAAGTTCTTGCCCGCGCCGGTCAAGAGAATCGCGCCTGCGTCACGCACTCCGCGTGTCACGTCGAGAAGGGCGTCGGTGCCCGCGAGGACGAGGTCATGGTCGAGTGCGGTGCCGTTGTCGGCAGTCGAGATCGGCAATGTCAGAACGCCATCGGCGTCGAGGGTGATCATCTCAGAGGAGGGGGAGGTCATCACCGGAGTCTACGATGCCTGTCGGACACCTCTGCTCGAGGGAGCCCAGACGACAGAATCGCCGCCCGGCGAACCGGACGGCGATCAGGTCTAGCGTGAAGGCGCTGCGACTCAGGCAGTGACCTTGCCGGCCTTCAGGCATGAGGTGCACACGTTCTTGCGCACCTTGTTGCCCGAGGCTCCGGCGACACGGATCGACTGGATGTTCGGGTTCCAGCGACGGTTGGTGCGGCGGTGCGAGTGCGAAACCGACTTGCCGAAGCCGGGGCTCTTGGCGCAAACGTCACAAACGGCAGCCATGGCGAACTCCCTTGGTAGAAACAATGGTCGTGGTATTCGGCCCGTCGGGTGCAGTGGGCACAGGAGTCCACGCGGTCGACAGGCAACCCGACAACAATAACCGCATCGGGAGGCCATGGCCAAATCGGGCCGTCGTCGGATTGCCTTCCGGCGCGCGATCGAGAGCGCTGTCGGAGGTCGACGGTAACGTCAGACACAACTCACGTCGGCCATGGGCGCCGGTGGCGGACATGTCGGGTGTGCGAGAGAGTGCGGGTGGACGAATGACGAAGAGTGGGAACGCGGTCAATCCGCAGCTGATCCGAGACTGGGCGCACGCGTGTGCGGACGGTCTCGCCGCCTTGCGGGGCGAGATCAACGACCTCAACGTGTTCCCGATTCCGGATTCGGACACCGGTAGCAACATGGCGAACACGATGGCAGGCGCCGTCGCGGCGCTTGACGAGGTCCCGGCCGACGCCGACCTGTCGACGGTCACCAGGGTGCTCGCCGACGGATGTGTCGCGAATGCACGAGGCAACTCGGGCGTGATACTCGCCCAGCTCTTCGTCGGGCTCGCGGATGCGGCCGACTTGGGGATCGCCGAGGACGACATCGGCTTCAACAAACTGTGCACCAACGGACTGCGGCTGGCGTCGCTCTCGGCCCGTCGTGCGGTGAGCGAACCGCGTGAGGGCACGGTCCTCACTCTCCTCAAGGTCGCGGCGGCCACCGCGTCGGCACATGTGAGTGACGCGCCCGCAGACCTCGTACGTGCCGTCGCCGAAGACTCGGCGGAAGCGCTCGACCGCACGACCGAACAGATGCCGGAGCTCGCGAATGCAGGCGTCGTGGACGCAGGCGCCCGGGGTTTCCTGGTGATCGCCGACGCGATGGTCGCAGTGGTGACGGGAGTTGCGAACAAGCGACGGGCCTACCGCGGTTCCACAGCCGGGCCGGGTGGTCTCGTCGACCACGCCTGCTCCGCAGACGGCGACACTGCTTTTGAGGTGATGTACCTGTTGGAGGGCGCCGACGCGAAGCAGATCGCAGGCCTGCGTGACCGGCTCGGTGAGTTGGGCGACTCGATTGTCATCGTCGGCGACAGTTCCGACGTCGCGGAGCGGTTCTCGGTGCACGTGCACACCGACGAGCCCGGTGCGGCCGTCGAGGCGGGTTTGGCGCTCGGCGAGATACGCGACATCCGGATCAGCTGTTTCGTCCTCGACGCATTGAACGCGACACCGGGTGCGAACGAGCCTCCGCCCCGTTTCCGGCGCGCGGTTGTTGCACTGGTGAGCGGAGACGGGGCGGAGGAGTTGTTCGCGGCCGCCGGAGCGTCGGTGGTCCGCGCAGACAATGGCGTGCACGCGGCGACGCTCGCCGAAGCGATTCGGTCCACAGACAGCGCTCACGTCGTGGTGATGGGCAACGGGATGATGTCGTCGCAAGACCTGGTGACCGTCGGTGCCGAAGCGCGGTCCACCCAGCGTTCGGTGGTGTTCCTTCCGACGTTGTCTATGGTGCAGTGCCTCTCGGCGCTGGCCGTGCACGATCCGGGTGAGGAACCCGACGTGGACGCCTTCGCGATGGCCGAGGCCGCGGCCGGGACTCGGTGGGGATCGTTGATGATCTCGTCCGGGAAGCTGACCACACTCGCCGGGACATGCGAGGTCGGCGACACGCTCGGGCTCATCGGGTCGGATGTCCTCGTGATCGGCAAGCAGCCCGCTGACGCCGCCACCGCACTACTCGACCTGATGCTCGCGACCGGTGGTGAGATGGTCAGCGTACTGGCAGGTGGAGGCCTCGACGGCACGACGCTCGATGCGATCAACGAGCACGTGCGCAAGCACTACAGCGGCATTGAGCTAGAGGTGCATCAGACGGGGCAGACCTCCAATCTTCTGCAGGTAGGCGTCGAATGATGCTGACCCACACCTCGCTGCTCTCCGAGACGACGCTTGACGCGAAGCTCGTCGGCAAGCTCGAAGGTCTGGAACTGACGACTGTCGGAGAACTGCTGCGGTACGTGCCGCGGCGATACATACGGCAGGGGCAGGTCTCGACCACCGAACTGCCCGAGCCCGACGAGTGGATCACCGTGATCGGTCGCGTCGAACGCGCGCAGATGATCACGATGAAGAGGCGGTACGGCAAGTTCCTGAAGATCGTCGTCGACGACGGGAACCGTCGGTACGAGGCGAGCTTCTTCAACGCCCGGTACATCCAGCGTGTGCTGCGAGCGGGAGTTCGCGTCGCGCTCGCAGGCAAGGTCAAGTACTTCAACAACCAGATCCAGCTGTCGCACCCGGACTGGCTCGTGCTGCCCGACGACGGAGTCGACGTCCGCGGGACCGGGATGATGGAGGAACTGCTCGACGCCGGCCGACCGTCGGACACCGACTCGGACTCGACCGACGACGCTGAGATCTCCACGGGGACCGCAGACGACGTGGAGAGCTTCGGCCGTTCGATCATTCCGATGTACCCGGCCACACGTGAGATCCAGACATGGGAGATCTGGCGAGCGGTCCGCCAGGTACTCGCCGACACGGTGCCGTCGGCCGACCCGCTCTCCGAGCAGCAACGCACTGAGCGTGGGCTCATCACCAGCGACGAAGCCCTCCGTCATGTTCATCTCCCGGAGACGATGGAGTCCATCGAAGCGGCGCGTGAACGCCTCAAGTTCGACGAGGCACTGGCAGTTCAGACCGCTCTCGCCCAGAAGCGCGCCGATCTCGGCGCGGAACGTTCGATGGCGGCCGTCCACGTGCCCGGTGGTCTCGAAGACCAGTTGTTGGCGCGGCTGCCGTTCGAGTTGACCGACGGACAGAAGACCGTGCTCGGGGAGATCGGCGACGACCTCGCCGTGGAGCATCCGATGAACCGTCTCCTGCAGGGCGAAGTCGGCTCCGGCAAGACCCTCGTGTCCCTGCTCGCCATGCTGCGGGTGGTCGATTCGGGTCATCAGTGCGCGATCCTCGCGCCGACGGAAGTCCTCGCCGCCCAGCACTACCGGACGGTCATGACGATGCTCGGCGACCTCGCGCGGGGTGGGGAACTCGGTGCGGCCGACGGCGCGACCCGCGTCGGTCTGCTGACCGGATCGTTGAACACCGCGGCCAAGCGTCGAACCCTGCTCGACGCCGTCACCGGCGACGCGGGCATCGTCATCGGCACTCACGCACTGCTGGAGGAGAACGTCGAGTTCTTCGACCTCGGTCTCGTGGTCGTCGACGAACAGCACCGCTTCGGAGTTGAGCAGCGCGACATCCTGCGCTCGAAGGGCAGGGACGACAAGCGTCCGCACTTCCTGGTGATGACCGCGACGCCGATCCCGCGAACCGTCGCCATGACCACGTTCGGCGACCTTGAGACCTCGGTGATGACGGAGCTTCCACGAGGCAGGCAGCCGATCACCACGAGCGTCGTTCCGATGACAAACGCCAAATGGGTCGACCGCGCGTGGGCCCGGGCGGGCGAAGAGATCGACGCAGGCCGGCAGGTGTACGTGGTGTGCACCCGGATCGGCGACGAGGAGTCGAAGCCGAAGAAGAAATCGTCTAAATCCGGTGAGTCGGCGGAGAAGGAGGACGACACCGTCTCGGTGCTTGAGCAGGCCGAGATGCTTGAGACGCGGTGGCTTCCGGGGAGGCGGATAGGCGTCCTGCACGGCCGGATGCACGCCGACGACAAGAACGACGTGATGGACGCCTTCACGCGCGGCGAGATCGACGTCTTGGTCGCGACCACGGTGATCGAAGTGGGCGTCGACGTCCCCAACGCGACCATGATGGCGATCGTCAACGCCGAACGGTTCGGCGTCAGCCAACTGCACCAGCTCCGCGGACGAGTCGGGCGTGGCGGGCATGCCGGGTTGTGCTTGCTGATGACGGCGGCTCACGAGGTGTCGCAGTCGATGGAGCGTCTGCGGGCCGTTGAGAAGTCGAACGACGGATTTGAACTCGCGCTCGTCGACCTGCGGCAACGCCGAGAAGGTGATGTCCTCGGCTCACTGCAGTCCGGCGGCAAATCGTCGCTCAGCTTCCTCTCGCTGATCGACGACGTGGAGGTGATCGCGGATGCTCGCGCGCTGTCGGAGGCGATCGTCGCCGCCGACCGTGCGTTGGCTGACCACCCGGCCCTCGCCGACCTCGTAGACGCTGTGCTTCTCCCATCCCGCGCGCAGTATCTGGAGAAGTCCTGACGGTTTCTGCGCGTGTCGGGGAACCGCCGCGGGGTCTTGTGCGTCTGACCTTGTGAGGGGCGGATCTCGGCGGGGGAGGCACGATGCGATGGGCGGATCGACATGTTCGTCGACGCTCGGGCCGGGTCCGCCTCTCTACTCGGCAGTGGATCGGGTTGACGGCGTTCGCTCTGACGTCGGTGAGTGTGGCGGTGGGAGTCGGTCCTGTTCAGGAGCGGCAGCCGGTGCCCGCGGCTCAGGTCGCGGGTGCCCGGAAGGCATTCGCGGGTCTGGTCGTGATCGTCGCAAGGCCGCCCCACGACGTCGGATACCAGCGGGAGGCGTTCGGCACGTCGTGGACTGACGACTCCGATGCTCCGGGATCTCAGAACGGATGCGACACCCGCAACGACATCCTCGCCCGGGACGTCGTGGTGTCCGGCACGGCCACGACGACCTCCTGCCCGACGGCGGTCGCGGCGGGGGTGCTGACAAGCCCGTACACCGGGCGGCCGGTGGTGTTCGAGCGCGGCAGGACGTCGAGCGCGGTGCAGATCGACCACATCGTCCCGCTGGCGTACGCGTGGGACATGGGCGCGGCGCAGTGGCAGCCGGAACGCCGGACGGCTTTCGCCAACGACCCGTCGAACCTCGTCGCGGTCGACGGCGGCAGCAACCAGCGGAAGTCCGACGCCGAACCGGGCCGCTGGATGCCGCCGCTTCGCTCATTCCACTGCCAGTACGCCGTCCAGTTCGTTCTGGTCCTCGCGAAGTACCGCCTGCCCGTCGACGCACCGTCGCGGGACGTGCTCTCCCGGGCACTCGACTCGTGTTGAGTCTCAGACTCGTGCGACGTCGGTGACGTCGCCTCGATGGATGACGTGCTTGAGACTCTTGGTCGGGGTGGTCAGGACTGTGATGTCGGAGACGGGGTCGCCGTCGAGCACCAGGAGGTCGGCCATTGCACCCGGCGTGAGAGTCCCGATCTGACCCTCCATGTTCAGGAGTCGAGCCGCGGTACTCGTGGCCGATCGGATGACGTCGATAGTGGGTTGGACTCGTGCACGGATCAGGAACTCGTCGAGTTGCCGGACCTGCAGACCGCCGAGCAGATCGCTTCCGTACACGATGTTCACGCCTGCGCGGTGCGCGCGATCGAGGGCGTCGACGGCACCGTCGAGGACCTGCCCAAGCTTCGCCAACGAGACCGCATTCAGTCCAGATGCAGCGCCGGCCTGGTACATCGCCTCGTAAGTGATGATCGTCGGGACGAGGAACGTGTCGTTCTCCACCATCAACCGGATCGTCTCCTCATCGATGAGATTTCCGTGCTCCACGCAGCGGACGCCCGCGCGGAGGGCCTGATTCACCGCACGCGGGTGGTACGCGTGCACGGTGACGTAGCGGTTGTGGTTCTCGGCTTCGACCACGGCGGCGCGGATCTCGTCCTCGGTGTACTGGACCGCTGAGATCTCATCGGTTGGAGAGGCCACTCCTCCGGAGACCATCAGCTTGAGGTGATGGGCGCCCTTGCGGAACTCGTCCCGCGCGGCGGTGCGTACGGCATCGACGCCGTCTGCGATTCGGGAGAAGCCGGAGTCCGACTGGCAGCACAGCTGTGAGTCGTCGCCTCTCTGCCTCAAGTCGCCGTGACCTCCCGTCTGCGAGATCGCACGACCGCCGAAGATGAGGCGAGGGCCGGTGAACAGCTCTTCGTCGAGTGCGCGGGCCATCCCGTAGTCGGCGCCGCCGACGTCCCTGACCGTCGTGAATCCTCGTCGGAGCATGGCGCCGGCCTCGGTGAGTGCGCGGACCGTCGCGTACCCGGGCGTCCAATCGCCGACCTCGTTTCGGTCGATCGAATTCAGCAGGATGTGGACGTGTGCATCGACGAGCCCGGGCATCACGGTGCCCCCGCCGGCGTCGATCACCCGGACGTCGTCCGGGAGAGCTGCCGGAGCACCGGTGCCGACGTCGGCGATCCGGCCGTCCGCGATGTCGAGCCATCTTCCTCCGAGCTGCTCGCCGGTGAGCGGTTCCAGGGTCGTGGCGTTGATGATGCGAGTGCGCATGAATGTCTTCTTTCGAGACGTCGATCGGGTGGTGTCAGGCGGCGTCGGCAAGGGAACGGCCGGCGGTCTTCGGGCCGAAAGCCACGACGACGGCGATCCCGATCGCGAGCAGCCCGACGAGGAACAGGAAGATCGCTGAGAAGCTCATGCCTGCGCTGCCCAGGTATCCGATGGTGATCGGCGCGAGAATCGCGCCTGCGCGACCGACCGCCGACGCCGCGCCCATGCCCGTCGTGCGCACGACCGTGGGATACAGCTCGGAGGTGTACGTGTAGTAGACGGCGGCGGCGCCGTTCACGAACGCGGCCAGCAACGACGCTCCGATCAGCAGCATCGGACCGTTGGTCGAGATCGCGATGATCAGCGCGGACACGGTTGCGCCGCCCGCGTAGGCGGCGATGAGCCACTTGCGCTCCATGCGGTCGATGAGCTGGCTCGCGATGTAGTAGCCCGGAACCTGGGCGATCGCAGTGACGAGGGCGAACAGGAACGACGCGGTGATGGTGAATCCCTTCTCCGTGACCAGGAGCGTGGGCAGCCACGTGGTGAATCCGTAGTTCACGCCGGTCAGCACGAACCACAGCGTCCAGATCACCAGAGTCACCCGCAGCATGGGACGTCTCAGGAGCAGCGTGAGTCGATCGAACGAAGACAGTGCGTCCGCCTGTGTCGACGCGGCGGCCGACTGCGTCTGGCTGGGCGTGACGGACGTGGACGGGTCGATCTCGCAGTCGCGTTCGAATCGCTCGACGACGGCGGACGCCTCCTCGGTCCGCCCCTGCGCGACGAGGTATCGCGGAGATTCGGGCATGTCGCGGCGCCACCAGAGAAGCAACAGCACGGGAAGCGCGCAGATGACGGCGGCGATCCGCCAACCAGTCTCCGGATGCGGTGAGATCACCAGTGGTGCGATGACTCCCGCCAGGATGTAGCCGAGCGACAGGAAGCCGACGGTGCGGGCGACGAACTTGCCGCGGACCTTCGCCGGAAGGAACTCGGCGACGTACGGCGCGATCAGTGCGGTCTCGGCGCCGATGCCGACTCCGGCGAGAACCCGCCAGACGAACAGTTCCCACACCGAGCTGGACGTGCCCATGAGCAGGCTGCACGCGCAGAACACCAGGAGTGAGGTGAGCATCAGGCGTCGACGCCCGAACTTGTCGGCGAGCACGCCGGCGATCAGTGCGCCGACCAGGTATCCGAAGAAGATCGACGACAGCAGCCATCCCGCGGTGCCTTTGGGTATCTGCCAGATCACGATCAAGGCTGAGAGTGCGTAGCCCATCAGCGCTCCGTCGAACGAGTCGAAGGTGTAGCCGAGGCCACCCATGACCATCAGTTTGCGGTGGGGTCGTCCCGGTTTCAGCCTGTCCAGCCGGGCGAGCAGATCGGGGTCGGCGTGGGCCGTCGCGGGGTGTGACTGGTGCATCGTCTCTCCTCAGATGTGAGCCAATGCATGCAAACAGTAGATGCATTCGCTTCGATATGCAATGGTTGTTGCATGAGTCGAGTGAGTGTGTTGACGCTGCAAGTCCCAGTCGATCGGGTCGACGCCGTGGTGGGCTACTACCGCGACGCACGGGTCATGGAGGTGTCGGGCGCGGAATCGGCCCAGCTCGTGGTCGATGACGCGGTACCGGGGAAGATCGTGTGCTTCGCGCTCTGGACCGACGACGACGGATATGCTCGGTGGCAGCGGGACCCGCGGCGGGCATCGATGTCGCAGGGCATCGCCGACGCGGCGGGAGGACGGATCGAGGCGGTCGTCGGCGATCTGCGCGTCGTCCATTCCTGCTGAGGAATCACACGAGACACGGCTGCGAGCCGCAAGGAGGAGTCGGGTGTCGGTCGAGGCGTGGCTCCGTGACCAGACCGTCGACGTCACGCTCGGCGCACAGGCCGACCGGGTGATTCAGACTCTCGCACGGTCACCGCAGATGGCGTCGTATTCGTCGGCTCGCGAGGTCGCTGAACGCGCGGGGGTCAACGTGTCCACCGTGGTGCGCACCGCACAACAGATCGGCTTCGACGGGTGGCCTGATCTGCGGACCTCCCTTCGCGCCGCCTACCTCGCGTCGTCCTCGGCCGGCGAGCGACCGGCGCCGACGACCCGCGATGCGGCTGCGCTGATGCTGCACCAGGACGCGGCGAATCTCGCTGCAGTCGCGACGCCGGAGAACGTCGCGGCCCTGCGGTCGGCGGCCCGGGCGATCGGCAGTGCACGACGGACGGTCGTGATCGCGACCGGCAGCGGCGCGGGGCCGGCTCAGATCCTCGCGTACCTCGCGTCGTTCGGAGGACATGACGTCCAGGCTGCGACCGGCCCGCCGACCACCCAGGCGGTACAGATCGCGCAGCTCGGTCCTGGTGACTGCGTCGTGGTCATCAACGTCTGGCGTCTGACTCGGGCGATCCGCGGGCTGACCCGGATCGCCCGCGAACAGGGCGCCACGGTGGTCGTGCTCACTGATCTGCACTCGTCGCCGCTGAACGCCGACGCGGATCACACCGTGATCACCCCGATCGAGGGAGTCGGCGCATCGCCGTCGCTCACGGCGATGGTCGCCGTGGTTCACGCGATCCTCGCCGAGCTCACCGAATTGGCTGATCCGGCGCACCGGGGAGTGGTGGGCGCCATCGAGCAGGCGTGGAACGCGCTCGACCTCATGGACGATCAGGCCTGAATCCCGACGCCCGCCTCGCGTCATGCGAGATTCAGTTCCCGAGCATGCCCTTCATCTGTTCGATCTCAGCGTTCTGGGACTCGACGATGCTGCGAGCCATTGCGACGGCATCGGGATTCTGCCCGTCGTCGATCTGCGTCTTCGCCATCGCGACGGCGCCTTCGTGGTGCGCGATCATCTGCGTCAGGTACAGCTTGGCGGCCTCCGGCCCGGGCGCGTTCTTGAGTTTGGTGATGTCCTCGGGCGAGACCATGCCGTCCATGGAGTGTCCCGACATGTCGGCGGTCTTCGGTGCGCCCCACGCGGTGAGCCAGGAGTTCAGCTGAGTGATCTCCGGCCCCTGTGCGGCCTTGATGGTTGTCGCGAGTTCGCGGACGTCGGCGGGCACACCGGCCTTGGCGAGCAGGACGTCGCTCATCTCCAGCGCCTGCTCATGGTGCGGAAGCATCATCTGCGCGAACATGACGTCCGCTGCGTTGTTGGTGCTGTTCGATGACGAGGTGACCGACGTGGACGCCGACATGTCGTGACCGTTGTGGGCCGGCGTCGAGTCGTCCGACGACGAGCAGGCGCCGAGGACGGCGACGGCGGCGACAGCTGTGACGGAGGCGGCGATCAGGCGGGCGTTCATTCATAGACCTTTCACTCAGGCAGACTGGGTACTCGTTATCGAGTGTCGCCTCCGCGCACACTGTTTCGGCTGAAGGTCACCTCAAGATCTCCTCAAGGAGTGGGTGCTCGTGACGCCTGCGGCCATGATGGACGGCATGAGTGAACCCGCACGGACCGCGCTGAGGGCGATGGTCGTCGACGACGAGCCGGACCTCGCCCGGCTCGTCGCGTCGTATCTGGAACGGGATGGATTCGAGGTCACCGTGGTCGGCGACGGCGCCGAGGCCGTAGAAACGGCGCGGAGGGTGGACCCCGACGTCCTCGTCCTCGACCTGGGGCTCCCCGGGCTCGACGGAGTGGAGGTGTGTCGGCGGGTGCGCGGGTTCTCCGACGCCTACGTCGTGATGCTCACCGCTCGCACCGACGAGATCGACACCCTCATCGGTCTGTCGGTCGGCGCCGACGACTACATGACAAAACCGTTCAGCCCACGTGAACTGTCCGCACGCGTCCAGGCGCGGATTCGCAGGCCACGGGCCGGGCTCGGCGGCCCGGCGACCCGGGCCGTGCCGCGCGAGGCGAGGGTGTTCGGCGATCTGACGATCGACGTGGCTGCCCGTGAGGTGAGTGTCGCCGACGAGGCGGTGCATCTCACCCGCACCGAGTTCGACGTGCTGGCGGTGTTGTCGGCCGATCCCGGGGTGGTCGTCACCCGCGCCGCATTGATCGACGCGGTCTGGCGGACCGGATGGAATGGCGCCGATCATCTCGTCGACGTCCACATCGGTCACTTGCGGCGCAAGCTGGGCGACGACGCGTCCGACCCGAGGTTCGTGATCACCGTGCGCGGAGTCGGGTACCGGATGGGTCAGGGGGACCGCGGGTGAACCGCGCCGGATTCGGTACTCGGCTGTTCCTCGCATCGTCGTTGGTGGTGATCGGATGCGTCGCGACGGCCGCGGTGGTGTCGGTGCTCATCGCGCCGGGGCTGTTCCACGAGCACCTCCGACAGGCGGGAATCGAAGAGGATTCCGGGCTTGCCGCCCACATCGAAATGGCGTTCCGCGGCACACTCGTTCCCGCCTGGGGGATCGCCGCGCTGGTCGCGGTGCTGATCGCTCTCGCGGTGAGCTGGTGGCTAGCCCGTCGGGTGGACCGCTCGGTCGGAGCGCTCGCCGAATCGGCAGGCGACATCGCCCGCGGACGATACGACACCAGGGTCGACGACGCTGGTCTCGGACGCGAGTTCGCCGACCTCGCGGACGCGGTGAACGAACTCGCCCGGCGCCTCGGCGAGACCGAGTCGACCCGCCGTCGGATGCTCGCCGACCTCGGCCACGAGATGCGCACGCCGATCGCGACCATCAACTCCCACCTCGAAGCGCTCGAAGACGGAGTCCGGGCGGCCGACGCCGACACGATCCGGGTGTTGCGGGCCGGATCCCAGCGATTGGCCCGCCTGGCGGAGGACATCAACTCGGTGTCTCGAGTGCAGGAGGGACTCGATCCGATTCGCCCGGAGCGCACGACGACCGGCGCACTCGTCACTGCCGCAGTGGCTGCTGCGTCGGTGGCCTACCGGGACTCGGGCGTCGACCTGCGGGTCGACTGGGGTGCGGACTCAAGGGGTCGGGACATCGGGCTGGCGGTGGATCCGGCGCGCATAGGCCAAGTCTTCGGGAACCTCCTCGACAATGCACGCCGACACACGCCCAGAGGTGGTTCGGTCACTCTCCGCACAGTTCGTGCAGCCGACGGCGTCGTGGTCACCGTCTCCGACAGCGGCGACGGGATCGATCCCGAACACCTCCCACACGTCTTCGATCGCTTCTACCGCGCCGATAGCGCTCGCTCCAGCCGAGACGGAGGGAGTGGAATCGGCCTGACCATCGCCTCCGCGTTGGTTCAGGCGCACGGCGGCACGGTGTCGGCGGCGAGCGCCGGCCGGGGAACGGGAGCTGTGTTCACGGTGACGCTGCCCACGGCGGGACCGTCAGAGGGCAGCGCTAACCTGGACGCATGAGTGCACCCACCATCGAGGACGTCACTGCCGTCGTCACCGACCTCGCGACCGCCGCGAAGCAGGCGTCGCGGAGCCTCGCCACCCTGACCACCGCCCAGAAGGACGCCGTGCTCCTGGCTGCCGCCGATGCGATCGACGCGGCCGCCGACACCGTCCTGGAGGCCAACGCCTCCGACGTCGCGCGCGCCGAAGCCGCAGGCACGGAGGCGTCGCTCGTCGATCGCCTTCGGCTCACGCAGGAACGGATCGCGGGCATCACCGGCGGTCTTCGCCAGGTTGCGGCCCTACCGGACCCGATCGGGCAGGTCACCGCGGGCAAGACTCTTCCGAACGGCCTCGAACTACGACAGGTTCGGGTCCCGCTCGGTGTGGTCGGCTTCGTCTACGAAGCCCGCCCCAATGTGACCGTTGACGGGTTCGGGATCTCGTTCAAAGCGGGCAACGCAGTGCTGCTGCGCGGATCGTCGTCGGCCGCCGACTCGAACGCCGCACTCGTGGCGGTCCTGCGCGAGGTGCTCACCGCACACAAGGTGAGCCCCGACGCCGTTGCGCTGCTGCCCAGTGAGACCAGAGACAGCGTCACCGCGCTGATTCGAGCGCGCGGCCTTGTCGACGTCGTGATTCCCCGCGGCGGTGCGGGCCTGATCTCGGCGGTCGTCCGCGACGCGACCGTGCCGACGATCGAGACCGGGACCGGCAACTGCCACATCTACGTACACGCTGACGCCGACGTCGACATCGCCACCCGCATCATCCTGAACGCGAAGACTCGTCGCCCCAGTGTGTGCAACACCGTGGAGACGGTGCTCATCGACGCGGGAGTCGCCGACACGGCGCTCACTCCGATCGTGACCGCGCTTCAGGCGCAGGGTGTGGTGATCCACAGTGACGAGCCGGGGTTCGAAGCCGCCACGGAGGACGACTGGCACCGCGAATACCTGTCGCTGGACATCGCCCTCAAGGTGATCGACGGTCTCGACGCCGCGATCGATCACATCGCCACCTACGGCACGGGGCACACCGAGGCGATCATCACGAGTTCTCTCTCGGCCGCGAACGAGTTCACCGCGCGGGTCGACGCGGCAGCGGTGATGGTGAACGCGTCCACCGCGTTCACCGATGGCGAGCAGTTCGGCTTCGGCGCCGAGATCGGCATCTCCACGCAGAAGCTGCACGCACGCGGGCCGATGGGGCTCACCGAGCTGACTTCCACCAAGTGGCTGGTGTGGGGCGACGGACAGGTGCGTCCGGCATGACCGCCGACAACGTGACGCCGGTGTTCGCCGACACCGCGGACGTCACCGCGCGTCTGCGGGAGACCGGATATCTGGCGGACGCCGCAACGTCCACGACGACCTTCCTCGCCGACCGTCTCGGCAAGCCGCTGCTCGTGGAGGGCCCGGCGGGCGTCGGCAAGACCGAACTGGCACGCGCCATCGCGCAGGCCACCGGCGCGGACCTGATCCGCCTGCAGTGCTACGAGGGCATCGACGAGGCTCGCGCTCTGTACGAGTGGAATCACGCCAAGCAGATCCTGGCGATCCAGGCGGCAGGCAGCAGGGACTGGGACGCCACCAAGAACGACATCTTCTCTGAAGAGTTCCTGCTGGCCAGGCCGCTCCTGACCGCGATCAGCCGGACCGAGCCGACCGTCCTGCTGATCGATGAGATCGACAAGGCCGACGTCGACATCGAGGGCCTGCTGCTTGAGGTCCTCAGCGATTTCGCGATCACGATCCCGGAGATGGGCACAGTCGCCGCGCAGCGTCGACCGATCGTCCTGCTCACGTCGAATGCGAACCGCGAGCTGTCCGAAGCGCTCAAGCGTCGATGCCTGTACCTGTACATCGACTTCCCCGACGCCGCGCTCGAACGTGAGATCCTCTCGTCGCGTGTCCCCGAGCTTCCGGCGAAGGTCGCGGCCGAACTCGTCAGGGTGGTCGGAGTGCTTCGTGGGCTCGACATCAAGAAGAAGCCGTCGGTCGCCGAGACCATCGACTGGGGCAACACACTCCTCGCGATGACAACCGGTCTGGGCGAGCGGAGCGACGGGGATTCGATCATGTCGGCGATCAAGGGAGGGCGACTCGACGAGTCGCTGATCGCGAAGACCCTCGGCGTGGTCCTCAAACACCGTCCCGACGTGACGACGGCGATCCGCGAACTGAAACTCGGCTGACGTGGTGGTCTCGACCGGGGCTCCCAGCTCCTCGAGCGAGGCTTCCGGCTCCTCGAGCGGAGTCGAGAGGATCGTCGACACCCTCACCGGCTTCGTCGAGGATCTGCGGGGCCGGGGGATCACGGTCGGGCCGTCGAACTTGATTGACGCGGGTCAGGCGATGACGGTCCTCGACCTGCTCGATCGCGAATCGCTCCGCGAAGGGCTCGCGGCGACGATCTTGTCCGATCCGCTGCACCGCGACACCTTCGACCGATGCTTCGAGTTGTGGTTCCCCCTGGGCAACGCCGCGCGCATCGCGAGCACCGTGGTGAAACGGGACGCGGACGGGAAGGTCGACGTCGACGCGGTCCGGGAACTGGTCACGGAGACGCTGGCCGACCCGGAGGCGATGGCTGACGGCAGATTCGACCAGTTGGTGGCGTTGATCGTCACCGAAATGGGGCAGTACGAGTCGGCGCAGGGCGAGTCGTACTCGGTGTACCAGGCGATGTCGGTGATCTCGCCGCAGACCTTGATCGCGAGGATCGCCGCGGCGATGGCAGGCGGGCAGGGGCGTGACGGTGAGCGGGCCGGCACCGATCCGCTCAACAGGCAGGCTGCCCGCGACGCCACGACGCGTCTCCGTCAGGCGGTGGAGACCGAGACGCAGCGCCGGATGGCCGAGGTCCGCGGACGTGACGCCGTCTCGCAGTACGCGGTGCCCAAGCTGCCCGAGAACATCGACTTCTTCTCGGCGAACCCGCAGGACATGCTCAAGATGCGTCGGACGATCGACCCGATCGCCCGGTTGCTGGCCGCGAAGCTGGAGTTCCGACGTCGACGCAACAAGCACGCCGCCGTCGACGTGCGGGCGACTCTGCGTGCGTCGATGTCGACCGGTGGTGTGCCGATCGACCTGCGTCGTCGCAAGCCCCGTCCAGGCAAGCCGGAGCTGATCATTATCTGCGACGTGTCCGGGTCGGTGTCCGGTTTCAGTCAGTTCACCCTGCAACTCGTGTACGCGCTGCGGCAACAGTTCTCGAATGTGCGGGTGTTCGCGTTCGTCGACACAGTCGACGAGGTGACCGACTTCTTCGCCCGGGGCAACGACGACTCGCAGTTCGGCGAACGCATGACGACGATGCTGACGCAGGCGCAGATCAGTCTGCGTGACGGCCACTCCGACTACGGCCACATGCTCAAGGGTTTCGCCGATCACTACCTCGACACTCTGACGCACCGCAGCGCGCTGCTGATCCTCGGCGACGCCCGCAACAACTTCCGGCCGACGCACGTCGACGCCTTGGCGAAGATCCGTGACAAGGTCCGCAACGCCTACTGGCTGAACCCGGAACGGAAAGAGCACTGGGATTCAGGGGATTCGGCCGCGTCGGCCTACGGCGACGCGATCGACATGTTCGAGTGCCGCAACGTCGATCAGCTCGGCCGTGTGATCGCCGACCTACTACCCGTGTGAGACGCCGGTCGTCACCGCGTAATGTCACAACACATGTCACCGGACTGCGCAGCGCCGCGCCGCATCGGCGTGATGGGCGGGACCTTCGATCCCATCCACAACGGACACCTCGTGGCGGCGAGCGAAGTGGCTCACCGGTTCAAGCTCGACGAAGTGGTCTTCGTCCCGACGGGCCGACCGTGGCAGAAGGAAGGCGCTCGCGCCGCGGATCCCTCCCGGCACGTCAGTCCGGCGGAACACCGATACCTGATGACCGTCATCGCGACGGCGTCGAATCCGCAGTTCACGGTGAGTCGGGTCGACATCGAGCGCGACGGTGTGACGTACACGGTCGACACCCTGCGTGACCTGCGGCGTGCGTTCCCCGGCGACGAGCTGTACTTCATCACCGGTGCCGATGCCCTCGAAACGATCCTGAACTGGCATGATTGGGAGGACTTGTTCGAGCTCGCCCACTTCATCGGAGTGTCGAGGCCCGGATACGAACTGAATGCCACCCATCTGACCGAGCACCTGGCGTCCAAGCCCGCGAACGCGCTCCAGCTGATCGAGATCCCCGCCCTGGCGATCTCGTCGACGGACTGTCGGGCACGGGCCGTCGCCGATCGCCCCGTCTGGTACCTCGTACCCGACGGAGTGGTCCAGTACATCAACAAGCACGGTCTGTACCGAAAGGAACCCACGTGAGTGTGTCCGCCGAATCCCTCGAGATGACCACGATCGCCGCGCACGCAGCCGTTGAGCGGCTCGCGACCAACGTCGCCGCGATCGACGTCTCCGAGCACCTCGTGATCACCGACGTGTTCCTGATCTGCTCCGCAGACAACGAACGCCAGGTCAACTCGATCGTCGAAGAGATCGAGGACAAGCTCCGCGAGGCGGGGCATCAGCCGCTGCGTCGTGAGGGCACTCGCGAAGGGCGCTGGGCATTGCTGGACTACGGCGACATCGTCGTTCACGTCCAGCACGACGACGAACGCGACTTCTACGGCCTCGAACGCCTGTGGAAGGACTGCCCGCTCCTCGAGCTCGAGGGCGTGGAGCCCGCGACGCGTCCGGAGCCGGGCAAGGACGACGACGCCGTCCTGCCCGCGGAATGAGGGGCGAACCGGATCCTGGGGATTCCAGTGTCGAACGGTTGACGCCGGTCGTTCGGAGGCTGATCCTTCTTCGGCACGGTGAGACTCTCTACAACGCGTCCCAGCGCATGCAGGGCCAGCTCGACACCGACCTCTCGGACGTCGGGGTGGAACAGGCACGCGTGGCGGGTCGTGCGATCGCGACACGATCGCCACTGGTGATCCTGTCGTCCGATCTGCGTCGTGCACACGAGACGGCACAGGCCATCGGTGCGGTGACCGGTCAGGACGTCACCACCGACTCCCGACTGCGCGAGACCCATCTGGGCGACTGGCAGGGCATGACCCACCACGAGGTCGACGAGGCGATGCCCGGCGCGCGCCGACTGTGGCGTGACGACTCGACGTGGACTCCGCCGAACGGTGAGAGTCGAGTGCAAGTGGCCGAGCGCATGCTGCCGCTCGTCGACGAACTCGTCGCGGGGTTGGACGACTGGGGCACGGGGGAGACCCCGGACGCACCGGTTGTCCTTGTTGCGCACGGCGGCTGCATCGCCGCGCTGACCGCCGGACTGCTGGCACTCCCGGTCGCCAACTGGCCGGTGTTCGGCGGACTCGCCAACACCAGCTGGGTGCAACTCTCCGGTCATTGCACGACTGCAGACGACGCGCCCGTGTGGCGTCTCGACGTATGGAACGCGACAGCCGAATCGGCTGATCTCGGCGTTCAGTAGGAAAGGTCTCATCCGTGGGTTCGATCATGGTGCTGGGCGACTCGCTGTCGTACTACGACGAGACGGGCGGCCTGCCCTCCGACGACCGGAGGATCTGGCCGAACCTGGTCGGCGCTCAGGTCGACCGTCCAGTTGAGTTGTTCGCACGCATCGGCTGGACCAGCCGTGATGTGTGGTGGGCCATCACCCAGGATCCGCGGATCTGGGCCGCACTGCCGAAAGCCGACGTGCTCGTCCTTGCGTTCGGCGGAATGGACTCGCTGCCGTCCCCGATGCCGACCGCGCTGCGCGAACAGATCCGCTACTTGCGGCCCGCCCGCCTGCGCCAGGTGGTCCGCGACGGATACGCGTGGCTGCAGCCGCGGCTCTCACCGCTCGGGTGGCCGATGGCGCTGCCGCCACGGGTCACCGTCGAGTACTTCGAGAAGATCCGAGGCGCTGTCGCCCATCTGCGTCCCGACCTCCCGATCGTGGTCTGCCTGCCGTCCACCCACGACAGTCCGTACTACGGTCACGCCCATCCTGGCCGCGTGCCGCTGACGGTCGCCCTCACACGATGGGCGGACGAACACTCGATCCCCACGGTCACCGGCTTCTACGACGTCACATCCGCGGCGTACGACGACCCGGACTTCGTCATGAACCCCGACGGCATCCACTGGAGCATCGAAGCCCACGCGCAGATCGCCGACGCCGTCGCACCGGTGATCGGAAGCGTCCTTCACGTGAGCGAGTAGTCCGGCAGGTCGATCCCGTCCGCCTTCGCGAACTGCGATGCGAGGATGCTCCGCATCGGCCACCGATTCATCGACCAGTACGTCCAACGGCTGAGGATCACGGCGATCCGGCTCGACGGTGCGTATCCCGACGCTCCGCCTGGGGGGAGTTGCTGTGTGCGGGTGATGAACGGACGCATCACCTGTTGATAGGCGTCGAGAGCGTCGTCGACGTCGTCGGATCTGGAGATCTCGCCTGCCAGCACGTACGCCCCGACGAGCGCGAGGGTGGTGCCGAGGCCGGTCAACGGGGTCGGGCAGTATCCGGCGTCGCCGACGAGAGCCACCCGGTCGCGGGCGAAGGACGTCATCTTGACCTGAGCGAGGTCGGCGTACGCCCAGTCGTTCGTGTCACGCATCTGCGCGACGAGTTGTGGTGCCACCCAGCCGACGTCCCTGAATGCGGCTTCGAGCATGTCCCACTGCGCAGCGCGGTCGCGGAGGGGGACCGGATCGCTGCCGCGGATCGCGAGAGACGCCTTCACCGTGCCGTCGACGCGAGACGGTCGGCACGAGACCACTCGTCCACCGACCTCCGCGTGCATGAGGTACCAGCCGTCGAGAGGCTGATCGATGGTCGCGGTGAACCAGGCGTACCGCAGGCCGATCGGGTCGAGGTACTTCTCGTCGGGTCCGAATGCGGCGCGACGGACCGCCGAGCTGAGTCCGTCTGCGCCGACTACGAGATCGAACCGGCGATCCGGGGCCTTCTCGAACGCCACGACGGCGTGATCGCAGCCCCTGGTGATGGCGGTGACGGTGTCGTCCCAGATCCATTCGACGGTGGATGGCACGGCGTCGACGATGCTCTCGGCGAGGTCGCCGCGGAGAATCTCGTGAGTCGAGACGATGCCGTTTCCGTCGAAAGCCTCGACTGGAAGCTCGCTGAAATGTCTGCCGTCGGCGCCGACGGTCGCGATACCGCGTTGTTGGAGGAGCTTGGCGTCGGTGACGGTCGTAAGGCCCATTCGGTCGATGACGGTCCGGCCGGCTCCGCGGAGGTCGACGGTCTGCCCG
This sequence comes from Gordonia sp. PDNC005, assembly GCF_016919385.1. Lineage (NCBI taxonomy): Bacteria > Bacillati > Actinomycetota > Actinomycetes > Mycobacteriales > Gordoniaceae > Gordonia > Gordonia sp. PDNC005. The sequence continues at coordinate 2,428,064 of NZ_CP070351.1, read as the reverse complement.
CCGGGGCGCAGTGACGGCGCACGCTCGACGACGGTGACCGCGTGCCCCTGGCGGGCGAGAAGGAGCGCGGTCGCGGGTCCGGCGATCGATGCACCGCTGACGAGGACGTTCAAAGTTCTGTTCATAGTGCGAACGTACGCCGTATCTAGTGAGATTCGATACGGTGTTCACGTGGTCTTTTTGCGAAAGTGCACTAGTGCGCCCGTAACGGATGGTGAACTCAGATGAACCGCGCGGAGGAGATAGCCGACGCACTGCGGGAGCGCATCGTCACCGGTCAGTTGATGCCGGGTGACGCGATCCCGTCGACCAGGGCGATCATGCGAGATCACAATGTGGCTATGGCGACAGCCAGTCGTGTTCTCGCCGTGCTTCAGGATGACGGGCTGATCACCTCGATTCCGGGCAGAGGCAGCGAGGTCCGTTCGTCGGACGGTCCGGTACGGGCTGCCCTCACGCGAGACGGTGTGGTGGAGGCAGCCGTCTCGATCGCCGATGCGGAAGGACTCGCTGCCGTGTCGATGCGGCGTTTGGCCGCGTTCCTCGAGATTCCGACGATGTCGGTCTACCGGTATGTGCCAAGCCGTGACGACCTCGAGTTCCTGATGCTCGACCAGGTGATGGGAGAGATGGACCTGCCTCCCGTGGCCGGCGACTGGCGGATCGACCTGCAAGGGGCGTGTCGGGTGATGTGGCAGACGATGACTCGGCATCCGTGGTTCGCCGGGGCCCTGTCGATGACAAGGCCGGCGTCGATGCCGAACGCGATGCCGGTCGCCGAACGGATGCTCGGAAGTCTGTGCGGTGCCGGACTCGACCCGGTCCAGGCGTTCACCGACTACCTCTGCCTCCTCAACCTGATCCGCGGGCTCGGATCGACCCTCGAGCCCGAACTGTCCGATCGCGCTGAGACGGGCGTCACCAACGACGAATGGATGGACACCCGGGCCGCGGAACTCCGACGAATCGCTCCGCCGGACCGGTTCCCGACGATGGCGGCGATCATGGACGTCGGGTATCCGTACGACGTCGACGTGCTCGTCGAGTCGGGGATCGAACGCTTTCTCGACGGGATCGGCGCGCGCCTGGTGTGATCTCGCTTCATCGACACCCGCTAATCTATGTGGGTGCCTGTCGTCATCGTCACCGACTCATCATCGCGGTTGCCCGCGTCACTGATGAGCAAGTTCGGGATTCTGCAGGTCCCGCTGCACGTGACCCTCGATGACGGCACCGAGTACCTGGAGGGTGTCGACGACATCCCCGCGGATGTCGTGTCGACTCCGAATGTGACGACCTCCGGTGCGAGTCTCGCCGACTTGCGGAGCGCGTACGAGCGGGCACTCGAACTCAGCGACGGCGACGGCGTGGTGGCCGTCCACATGTCGCGTCGACTGTCGGGCACGTGGAGCGCAGCGCGCCTGGCGTCCGACGCCCTTGACGGTGAAGTCCGTGTCGTCGACTCCCGTTCCGTCGGAGTCTCGCTCGGGCTGACGACGATGGCCGCAGTACAGGCGGCACAGGCAGGTGGCGCGCGCGATGACGTGTACGAAGCCGCCGTTCGCGCGGGGGCGACCGCCGAATCGCTCCTGTGCGTCCAGAACCTCGACAATCTGCGCCACAGTGGTCGTCTCAGTGCGACCGGTCACATCCTCGGATCCGCGCTGTCGATCAAGCCGATCCTCCACATGGCAGACGGTGTCCTCGCACTTCGGGAGCGTCACCGCACGATGACCAAAGCGATCAGCAAGATGGTCGACACGATCGTGGAGTTGGCCGATGGCGAGCCCGTCACGGTCGGTGTACAGCATTGCCAGAACCCGGCGTTGGCGTCGGAGGTTCTCGACTCCGTCGTCAGCCGCCTGGACGAGGTCCCGTCGACTCTCACAGTCGACCTCGGTCAGGTACTCGGCACCCACGTGGGCCCAGGCGCTGTGGGCGTTGCACTGGCTCACGGGTTGGATCCCATCACCTTCTGACAGGCCTCATCTCGCACCTGCTCGAGACGCTGTGCACAACCTGCGAATCTCGGCGAATCCCTCCACAGGCTGCTGAGAGGACGGTTTGCGGGCCGATCGTGCGCCTACGGTGCGTCCATGGGGATGGATCTGCGGGCGGGCAAGGGCCGCGAGCCGGGGCCGGATCGGCTGTCACGTCTGATGCGTGCGCCCGACAGGACGAGGCCGCCAGACGGGGTGGACGAGACGCCGGACGTCGACGCCGCGGTGGAACGATGGGGCGCGACGGCGATGCCCGACTGGCTCGAGTCCGGTGCGGGCCGACGTCGATGGTCGGAGCGGCAGTCGGCCTCGTTCGAGATCCTCGACGACGACCTCGACCACGTCGTCGAGTCGTCCCGACGTCCGGTCGACGATGACGAGGACGATGAATGGGACGAGCGGAAGAACCGGTGGACGATGCTGCCCAGGGCAGCGATCGGTCTGGTCGCGGTGGGCCTGATCGGGTGTGCGTTCGCCGGGTACACCTTGCTGCGAGAGAACGAACCGGTCGCGCCGCTCGTCGCGTTCGAGCAATCAGTCGAGCCAACGGGGACGCCGTCTGCAGGGCCGCCATCGCCGCCGCCGCCGACCGAGATAGTCGTGAGCGTAGTCGGAATGGTGTCCCGGCCTGGGCTGGTCCGTCTGCGTGCCGGTGCGCGCGTGGCGGACGCTCTCGATGGAGCAGGTGGGGCCGGTGCGGGAGCCGACCTGCTCTCGTTGAACCTCGCGCAGGTTGTCCACGACGGAGACCAGATCCTCGTCGGGCGCAGCGGTGGTGATCAGGTGCGGAGTGCGGTGGTCACGTCGGGGGACAGGCCGACGACTGAACCGGGCGGGTCGCTGCCGACCGGCGGAGGCCGGCAGGTGGACCTCAACTCGGCCACCGAGGCGCAGCTGGACGAGCTGCCGGGGGTCGGACCGGTGACGGCTCAGGCGATCATCGCGTGGCGCTCGGATCATGGTCGGTTCTCGTCTGTTGATCAACTCGCCGAAGTGGACGGTATCGGCCCGAGCAGGCTGGCCAAGCTGCGGCCACTGGTGACCGTCGGCTGATGGCCGATCTACGCCTCCTCGCACCGGCAGCCGGCTGCTGGGCGACAACAGCCGCAGCCCTCGTGGCGCCGCTCTCGGTGTCGGTGACTGTGGTGCTGATTCTGGTCGCGGCCGCTACGGCGATGTGCCGGGTTCGGCGGTGGTCGACCATCGCGCCGACGGTGGCCGCATCGTGCGCGCTGTCGGCGGCAGCGGGTGTGATCGTGATTCTGCGCGTCGTTGCGGTCGACTCGTCACCGGTTGTCATTGCGGAGGGCAAACCTGTCGTGGAGGTCACTGTGGCAGGCGATCCGATGGGCCAGGCGGGCGGTAGGCGGGTCACAGTCCCGGTCCGGATGGAGCGTATGTCCGGACGTTCGATGAGACCGATCGCGGCGCGGCTCCACGTTGATGCGAGTGTCGGCGACCTGCTGCCGGGTGAGCGACTCGAAGTCCGGGTGCGGGTCAGACCGGCCGCGGTTTCTGGCCGTGACCGGCTCATCGCGGCGGAGCTGAGCGCCGCGGGTGAGGTCCGGCGGATCGGCGACGCGCCGTGGTGGCAGCGTGCGGCGGGCGTCGTCCGACTCCGCCTGCGTGAACTCGCTGCGAGGGCGCTCGGGGGACGTGCGGGCGGCCTGCTGCCGGGGCTGGTCCTCGGTGACACCGGAGGGCTTGATCAGCAGACGCGCGACACGTTCAAAGCGGCTGGGCTGTCGCACCTGCTTGCCGTCTCCGGTTCCAATCTTGTGCTCACCGTGGGCGCAGTGGTGCTGTGTATACGGGCGTGCGGGGCGTCGACTCGGACGGTGTTCATCGTCGGCGCGATCGCGGTGCTCGGTTTTGTGGTCTTGGTTCGGCCCACCGACAGTGTGCTGCGGGCAGCGATCATGGGGACCGTCGGACTCGTCGCAGGACTGACCTCCCGGCGGTCACAGGCGTTGCCCGCGCTGGGCGCCGCAGTGATCGTGGTGATTCTGTGGTGGCCGGAGATGGCACTGGCACCCGGCTTCGCGCTGTCAGTCGCGGCGACTGTCGGATTGGTGGTGTGGTCCGCGCCGATCCGCTTCGCATTGCTTGACCGCGGCGTCCCGGATTGGTTGGCGTCGTTGATCGCGATGACGCTCGCCGCTCAGATACTGACCACGCCGATGGTCATCGCACTGACCGGCAGGGTGAGCGTGTTCGCCGTGGTCGCGAACGTCCTTGTCGCTCCGGCGGTCCCGCTGATCGGCATCGCGGGCACCGCGGCTGCTGCGATCGGCGCGACGGGACCGCGTTTCGGTCCGGCCCAGGTGCCTGCCGAGTTGTTGGTCCGGGCGACGGGGCCACCGGTCCGATGGCTGCTGGCCGTCGCCGATCGTCTCGGCGGACCGGGCTGGGTCTGGCCGGAGGTTCCGGGGCTGTTGGCGGCGTCGATCCTGGTGGTGGGCGGCGGAGGGCTGTGTGTCTGCTCGGGCCTGCGGAAAGCCCGGACGAGGCGATCGTTCAACTGCTGAGACGCCGAGAACAACAGTCGCGGCCCAGCGTTGCTGGGCCGCGACCGCCGTGTCTCTACTTGTGCGCGAGCAGGTTGTCGCGCCCGTTGTCGGCGACTGTGTCGGTCGGCACGGTGCTGCAGCAACTGGCAGCCGCGGGTGCGGACTGAGATGCCGGGGTTGAACTGCAGCAGCCCGCAGCAGGGGTGTGGTCGTCGGTCATGGTGGTGCCTTTCGTGAGTACTACGGTGAGGTCGGTGTCAGCTGTCGGTGACGCTGGTGAAGCCTCGCAGACGGAGGCTGTTGCCGACGACGAAGACGCTGGAGAACGCCATCGCCGCTCCTGCGAGCATCGGGTTGAGCATGCCGAGTGCCGCGACCGGGATGGCCGCGACGTTGTAGGCGAAGGCCCAGAACAGGTTGCTCTTGATAGTCCGGAGCGTCTTGCGAGACAACCGGATCGCGTCGACCGCGCTCCGGAGGTCTCCCCGGACCAGGGTGATGTCGGATGCTTCGATCGCGACGTCGGTGCCGGTCCCCATCGCCAGCCCGAGATCCGCCTGAGCGAGCGCCGGAGCGTCGTTCACTCCGTCCCCGACCATGGCGACGACCCTGCCTTCACGCTGCAGACGCGTGACGACGTCGACCTTGTCCTTCGGGAGCACCTCGGCGATGACCTCGTGGATCCCGACCTCGGCGGCGATTCGCTCGGCGACGGCCTTGTTGTCGCCGGTGAGCAGGACGGGTGTCAGGCCGAGAGCCTTCAGGCCGGCGACGGCTTCGGCGCTCGTCTCCTTGACGGTGTCCGCCACGATCAGGATCGCTCGAGCCTGCCCGTCCCACCCGACGGCGACGACGGTCTTGCCCTCGCCCTCCGCGATTGCCTTCGCGGCAGCGACGTCGACGGAGAGATGCTGGGACCAGTCGGCCAGCAACGATTCTCGACCGACGATCACCGCTCGGCCGTCGACGACACCCTGCACGCCCTTGCCTTCGATGTTGGCGAAGTCCTCGGGAACGTCGAGCGCACCGACTTCGTCGGCGGCACCCGCCGCGACGGCCTGCGCGATCGGATGCTCCGACGCGTTCTCCACGGCACCCGCGAGACGCAGGACGTCGGCGCGGGCGACGCCCGGCTCGACTACGACGTCGACGAGCTCCATCTTTCCCGTCGTGACGGTACCGGTCTTGTCCAAGACCACGGTATCGACGGCGCGCGTGGATTCGAGCACCTCGGGGCCCTTGATGAGGACACCCATCTGGGCGCCACGCCCAGTTCCGACGAGCAGAGCTGTTGGAGTCGCGAGTCCGAGTGCACACGGGCATGCGATCACCAGGACCGCCACCGCGGCGGTGAACGCGGCCGAGATCGGGAACCCGGCGCCAAGCCACGCGCCGAGCGTGACGACCGCGATGGCGATCACGATCGGGACGAACACACCGGAGATGCGGTCCGCGAGACGTTGGACCTTCGCCTTCCCAGTCTGTGCGTCCTCGACGAGGCGCGCCATCTGGGCGAGCTGGGTGTCCGAGCCGATTCGTGTTGCACGAATGACGAGGCGTCCGCCCGCGTTGACCGTCGCGCCGGTGACGGCGTCACTTGTCGTGACCTCGACGGGCACCGATTCGCCGGTGAGCATCGACGCGTCCACCGCGGACGAACCGGACACGACGACACCGTCGGTCGCGATCTTCTCACCCGGTCGGACGACGAACTCATCGCCCACGCGGAGGTCGTCGACGGCGATCATCACCTCGGCGCCGTCACGGAGCACCGCGACCTCTTTCGCGCCGAGTTCAAGAAGCGCCCGCAGAGCCGCGCCGGCTTGCCGCTTCGAGCGCTTCTCGAAGTAGCGGCCGGCGAGAATGAACATCGTCACACCGGCGGCTGCTTCGAGGTAGATGTTCGCCGCACCGTCGGACGGGGCGACCGTCAGCTCAAACGGGTGAGTCATGCCGGGTGTCCCGGCGGTCCCGAAGAACAGCGCGTACAACGACCATAGGAAGGCGGCAGAGGTTCCCATCGAGATGAGGGTGTCCATCGTCGCCGTGCCGTGTGTGAGGTTGGCCCATGCAGCCTTGTGGAACGGCCATGCCGCCCACACGATCACCGGCGCCGCCAGCGTGAGCGAGGCCCATTGCCAGTACTCGAACTGGAACGCCGGAACCATCGCCATCGCGATCACCGGGACGGTCAGCACAATCGACCCGATCAGCCGCTGCCGCAATGAGGTCAGTTCCGGGTCGGCGTCGTCGTCCTCAGGCGCCGGGTCGTCAGACGACTGCGGGGGCTTCGGCAGCGCCGCCGAGTAGCCGGTCTTCTCCACCTCGGCCACCAAAAGGGCCGGGTCGTACCCCTCGGGCACGGTCACCTTGGCCTTCTCGGTGGCGTAGTTCACCGTCGCCGACACGCCGTCCAGCTTGTTCAGTTTCCGCTCGATGCGGTTCGCGCAGGACGCACACGTCATGCCGCCGATCTCGAGTTCGATGTCGGGGCCGACGACGGTTGTCGTTCGACTGCTCATCGTGCTTCCTTTCTGCTCTGATCATCCGGTCGCGTCGAGGACGAACTCTGCGGTGCGGACTGTGCCGTCCACCTGGAAGTCCAGGTAGAGGAGATAGCGTCCGGCGGTGGGTGTTTCGGCTCCGAACCGGATCTCGGGTCCCCCGCGTGAGCCCGGAGCCGGTTCGGGGCCGTCGGGATGGACGTGAAGGAACGCCAGATCGCCGTCGCGAAGCGCGACGAGGTGCCCGAACGCTCCGAGGTAGGGCTCGAGAGTCGTGACGGGCACACCGTCGCGGGAGACGGTGAGCCGAAGATCGCTCGACGAGCCCGCGGCCAGGTCGCCGTCGAGGGCGACGGTGTATCCGTCGACCTGCGCGGTGGTGCGGACATCGGGGGTGATCGGAACGAAATCGCCTGCCACCTGCACGGTGCGGGTCAAGGTGACGCCTTCCGCGGTGTCGCCGGCAGGGGTGAAGTCCGCGTACACCCGGTACGACCCCGCGGCGTCAGGAGTCCACGGTACCGACCACGTCCCGGTCGAGGGGTCCAGGACCGGGTGAACGTGTGCGTAGTTCGCTCCGTCGCTCCGCACCACGATCAGGTGCAGGTCCTTGTCATGTGTTCTGGTGTACATGGTCACCGGCTTTCCGTGATCGTCGAGGATCGCGAATCGAAGAGTTCCCGCCGCTCCGACGGTCGACGGGGCCTCGACGGGGGACAGGACCAGGCCCGCGGCACTGCCCGACAGTCCGGCAGGCTGGTGTGTGTCGACCTGCTCCCCGCCGTGCTCCCCGCCGTGGGAATCGCTGGTCGACCGGTCCGTCCACGCCGTCACGACGCTGTCCGGGACGACGACGCCGGAGATGCCGAAAGCCAATGCGAACGCCACCGCCAACCCCGCTCCGTACAACGCGAGTCGGGTGCCCGCCTTCATCGGGCCGGCACCGCTGAATAGCCGGCCTCCTCGACCGCGGCGATGACGGCTGCGTCGTCGACGTCGCCCGATGCAGTGACCACGAGGAGTCCGGTCTGCGCGCTCACCTGGATGTCGGTGACGCCCGAGATCTCACCGACCTCTTCGCGGACGGACATCTCGCAGTGTCCGCAGGTCATCCCGGTCACCTGGTACTCATGTGCGGTCATCGTCTTCGCCCTTCGCTCACTGATACCCCCTGTAGGTATCACTCACAATGGAGAACCTATACCCCTTGAGGGTATTGCGCAAGGGGGCTGACTGGTGTCGTCGGACGTCTGGAAGGATGGACCCGTGAGCGACCGCCTGTTCCTCCTCCTCGGAGACGACGACTTCCTGACCGGTCGCGTGATCTCGCGCATCACCGCCGAGCGCCGCCGTGACGCCGGTGTTGACGTGCCGGTGACCCGGGTTCGTGCGGGAGAGGTGACCGCACCGGAGCTCGCCGAACTCCTCAGTCCGTCCCTGTTCGCGGACGAACGCGTGGTGGTCGTCGAGGCGGCCGACGCCGCCGGTAAGGAGCCCGCGGGATTGATCGCGGCGACCGCGACCTCCGTGCCCGAAGGGATCACCATGGTGATCATTCACTCCGGTGGTGGTCGTCAGAAGTCGATGGTCGGTCTGCTGCAGAAGGCGGGCGCCCAGGAGTTCGCATGCGTCGCGCCCAAGTGGCCGAACGAGCGGGTCGACTTCGTGCGCTCGGAATTCCGGGAGATCGGTGTGCGGGTGAGTCCGGAAGTGGTCGAACTCGTGACCGACATGGTGGGTTCAGACCTCCGTGAATTGTCGGCGGCCTGTCACCAGTTGGCGGCAGACACGGGCGGAAAGGTGGATGCGAACGCAGTCCGCACCTACTACACCGGTCGCGCCGAGGTGACCGGTTTTGAGGTCGCCGACAAGGCCGTCACGGGCGACCTCGCCGGTGCCATGGAATCGCTCGCCTGGGCGCAGCACCGGGGCACCGCTCGGGTCCTGCTCGCCGACGCACTCGCCGAAGCGGTATTCGGCATCGCCCGCGTTCGATCGATGGGTGGCGCCGACAAATTCTCTGTCGCATCAGAACTGGGTATGCCGCCGGGGCGCGTCGGCAAGCTGCAGGGTCAGGCCCGCGCGTGGGACTCGGAGTCGATCGGGAAGGCGATGCTCGTCGTCGCGCAGCTCAACGGTGACGTCAAAGGTCAAGCGGCCGACATGGACTACGCCCTCGAACACGCGGTCTCCACCGTCGCTCGGCTCCGTCCTCGCCGTCGCTGACACACAAAAACCCCGGTGGTCGCGTGGACACCACCGGGGTTCTTGCGCAGCTGTTCAGATATGGTGCGGACGGTGTCCGCGAGGCGGGCGTGAGCCCGCGGCGCGTCAGATCTTGTTGACCGCGAGAGCCATGGCCGACTTCTTGTTGGCCGCCTGGTTCTTGTGGATGACACCCTTGGTGACAGCCTTGTCGAGCTGCTGGCTGGTGCTGACGAGCAGCTCGGCCGACTTGTCCTTGTCGCCCGAGGCGACGGTCTCGCGGAAGTTGCGCAGGGCGGTGCGCAGAGCCGACTTGATCGACTGGTTGCGCTGACGGCGCGCCTCGTTGGTCTTGTTCCGCTTGATCTGCGACTTGATGTTTGCCACGCGATTATCCTTCTCGTCGTAACTCCGCGACCGGGGTCGGTCGTGCGTTTCTTGGGTTCGGGCAGCGCTCAGCGACCGCACGGCGATCGGCTTCAAGCGCAACAGCAGACGACTTTACCAGCGCGGCGGGACGCACCCAAATCGTGAGTGCACGCGGGCGTGCCCAGTACGGTCGTGGTCATCATGTCTACAGTCTTCATTCACGTCGGACTGCCGAAGACCGGCACAACGTATCTCCAGGGTCGCCTGTGGCGTAACCGCGACCACGCTATGGCCCAGGGGCTCCTCTACCCCGGGAAGTGGATCGACGATCACTTCCATGCGGCGACTCACCTCCAGCCGGAGCGATACCTCGACTGGGCCGCTCCGGAGCACGCGGACAAGTGGCCCGCGATGATCGCCCAGATGCGATCGTGGAGTGGGCGAAGCGTCGTGTCACACGAACTGTTCGCGAACGCGGGACCGGCACACATCAAGCGTCTCGTCGACGATCTGCCGTTCGCCGACGTTCATGTGATCCTCACCGTGCGCGACCTCGCCCGCCAGATTCCGTCAGTCTGGCAGGAGAACGTCAAGAATCAGCGGCGCGCGACACTGGACGAGTTCGTCCAATCGATCGGCCGGCCCGACGGCGACGAGCCGTTCTGGGAGTTTCAGGACCATGTGCGGATCGCTGCCGACTGGTCGGCTGTCGTCGGCCCGGACAGGGTCCACATCGTCACGGTTCCCGCCAAAGGGTCGTCCACGCCGGGCGACGGGTTGTGGGAGCGCTTCCTGGCGGTCCTGTCGGTCGACCCCGCGTCGCTGCCGGAGAAGGCCGCGAGTGACAACAGTTCGCTGTCGGCTGCCCAGACGGAGTTCCTGCGGAACCTCAACACGCGGTTGCAGCCGGACGACGTCGAATGGCACAGGTACGAACGCCTGGTCAAAAACGTGCTGATCGGTGAGGTGATGTTCGCGGTCGACGGTGGCGCACCTATCGGCCTCACGTCCCGTCAGCAGGAGTGGGCCGCTGCGAAATCGGACGAGATGGTCCAGCAGATCCTCGACGCGGGTTACCCGGTGTACGGCGACCTGGACGACCTTCGTGTGGCGGTCGGCGGCGACGCGGTCGCTCCGGTGAGTCGGGACGAGGCGTTCGACGCGGCTCTCGATGCGATCGCCCAATGGGTGAAGGCCTCGGTGATCGTGGAGCCGCCCGTCCGCCTCAAGACGCGGGTGGGAAACCTGGTGCGTGCGGCACGTCGCCGCGTCCACGCCCGTCGGAGCTAGGCGCAGGCGCTGCGGACGCGTTCTACGTCCAGCCGAACCCGGTTCGGAGCCTGTCGGCGACGGTGTCGAAACGGCCCGGTTCGCAGACTGCACCCTCGCGGCGAATTCCGTTCTCGTCGACCGTGAGCACGCGGTCGAGGCGAACGAAGCTCTCACGCCTGTCGGCGTCCCAGGACCCGGTGCCGATCGACTGCCAGTCGCTGTCGCCGCGGTGGTAGTCCTTGCTCGACAGCATGAGCCCGAGCAGGTGGTCGCCGTCTCGTCCGACGACCAGGACCGGCCGGTCCTTCCCTTGCTGAGGGTCCTCCTCGAACGGCACCCACGTCCACACGATCTCTCCCGGATCCGCGGCCCCGTCGAGATCTGGGGCATACGCGATCGTCCGTGCGAACTCGGAGGTCGGGCGGCCATGTCCGCTCATCGTCCGGCGCCGAACGTGATCGCGGCAGGGAGCAGCCATTCCTCGGCGGCCGCGGCCGTCGCCGGGCCCACGCCGCTCCGATCCGGTTTGAGGCTGTGATCGGCCTTCTCTATCTCCAGGAGTCGGACCGGACCGCCGAACAAGGTGATCGCGTCGGCGAATTCGTCCGAGGTCCCGAACGCGTCGGTGCGTCCGTGGACGATCAGGGTCGGTGCGACGATCTGGGGAAGATGCTCGGTGCGGGCCTTCTCCGGCTTGCCCGGCGGATGCAGTGGGTATGAGGTGAGGAGGAGGCCGTCGCAGATCCGCGGGTCGTCGGCGGCCACCATGGATGCCTGCCGCCCTCCGTACGACTGCCCGCCGATGATCAGCGGACCGGAGGTCGTCTCCCGCAGCATGTCCACGGCAGCGCGGATCCCCTCGCGGTCGGTTCCCGACCGCGCCGGCGAGGGTGGGCCCTTGGGACGCTGCTGCCGGTACGGGAGATCGATTCGCGCCACCACCAGGCCGCGGGCGACAAGTGCCTCGCTGAGTGCTCTGAGCAGTACCGACGAGCGGTTGCTACCCGCGCCGTGAGCCAGTATCACTGTTCCGCGAGGCTCCGCTGGTGCGATGATGTCTGCTCGAACGCCGTCGGCATCGATCTCTGACGCCGTGAACGCGATGTTCCCCATGCGGGAAGAGCCTATAGCGGAAACGAGGCATGCGCCGTGGACTACTCTCCCGACGATCCGATGGCCGACCATGATCGAGAGGCTGCGCTTCGTCAGGCGCGAAGGCTCGGCGCGCAGGGAGTCGTCGGGATCGTCTTCACCGTGATCGGCGTGCCGATGCTGATCGCCGGTCTGGTGTGGGGAGGCATCATCGCCTCGACCCTCATCGGGTCGGACACCGTGCAGGGAACCGTCGTCGGTCGCACCGCGTACAACTCCGACGTCGGAGTCGGCGAATCGAGCAACCGCAGCTACCAGATCACCGTCCGCTACACGGTGGACGGACGTGAGTACCGGTACACACCGCTGGGCTCGCAGAGTCCGGCGCCTGCCGTCGGGGACGCGGTGACCGTCCACTATCGGTCGGATGATCCGTCCGACGCTCGGCTGGGCGGCACGGCAGGAATCGTCGAATGGGTCGGGCCGGGTGTCCTGACGCTTCTCGGGCTGATCTTCGGCGGCATCGGAGTCGGGTTCGCCGTCTGGTGGAGACGCACACGCGACCGCGCCGTCACGCTCATCGAGACCGGCCTCCGCCTCACGGCGACGGTGGAGTCCGTGCGGTCTGGAGTGACCACAGACAGCGATGGTTCGACCACCACCGTCTGGACCCTTGTCGCGCGGTATGACGATCCGGCGACTGGCGAGGTTCACCGCTTTGTTCACGCCTACGGCGGGGTGCCCGCGGTCACCCCACCCGACGGCGCGCCGATCACGGTGTTCGTCGACGCGTCCGACCGCACGGCATACGTCGTCGCGGTGCGATGACCGGACCACGCCGAATCGCTGACAGCGCCGCCGACGTGGGAGACTGGAGCGAACCCCTATCGTCGGTCGTAGTCTGCCGATGATGACGCCAAGGAGCAGTAGAGATTTCCACGTTCGCTGATACGACGTTCACCGATCCCGCGAAGATCCGCAATTTCTGCATCATCGCGCACATCGACCACGGCAAGTCGACGCTCGCCGACCGGATGCTGCAGCTCACGGGAGTCGTCGAGGAGCGTGCCATGCGCGCCCAGTACCTCGACCGCATGGACATCGAGCGTGAGCGCGGCATCACGATCAAAGCGCAGAACGTCCGTCTGCCGTGGAAGAAGGACAACGAGGACTACGTCCTTCATCTCATCGACACGCCGGGCCACGTCGACTTCACCTACGAGGTGTCGCGTGCCCTGGAGGCCTGCGAAGGAGCTGTGCTGCTCGTCGACGCCGCGCAGGGCATCGAGGCGCAGACTCTCGCGAACCTGTACCTCGCGATGGACAACGATCTGACGATCATCCCCGTCCTGAACAAGATCGACCTTCCCGCCGCCGACCCCGACCGCTACGCGGCGGAGATCGCCCACATCATCGGTTGTGAACCCGATGAGGTGCTCCGTGTCTCGGGCAAGACCGGTGAAGGCGTCGGCGCGCTCATCGACGAAGTGATCCGCCAGGTGCCCGCACCGGTCGGCGACGCGGATGCCCCGGCGCGCGCGATGATCTTCGACTCGGTCTACGACACCTACCGTGGTGTGGTCACCTACGTCCGCGTGGTGGACGGCAAGATCGCGCCTCGCGAGAAGATCGCCATGATGTCGACGGGCGCGCAGCACGAACTGCTCGAGGTCGGCATCGTCTCGCCCGAACCGAAGGCCACCAAGGGGCTCGGTGTCGGTGAGGTCGGTTACCTGATCACCGGCGTGAAGGACGTCCGCCAGTCGAAGGTCGGCGACACCGTCACGAGTGCCCGCAAGGGTGCGACCGAAGCGCTCACCGGCTACCGCGAACCTCGTCCGATGGTCTACTCGGGCCTGTACCCAGTAGACGGCTCGGACTACCCGGTGCTCCGCGAGGCACTCGAGAAGTTGCAGCTCAACGATGCGGCGCTCACCTTCGAGCCGGAGACGTCAGTCGCTCTCGGCTTCGGTTTCCGCTGCGGCTTCCTCGGCCTTCTGCACATGGAGATCACGCGTGAGCGGCTCGAGCGCGAGTTCGGCCTGAACCTGATCTCGACGGCCCCGAACGTGGTCTACCGGGTGGTGATGGACGACGGCAGCGAGCAGGTCGTCACAAATCCGTCCGACTGGCCGCAGGGCAAGACCCGCAGCATCTTCGAGCCCGTGGTCAAGACGACGGTGATCGCGCCGAGTGAGTTCATCGGCTCGATCATGGAACTGTGCCAGTCGCGTCGCGGTGAGCTCGGCGGCATGGACTACCTGTCCGAGACTCGTGTCGAGATGCGTTACACCCTCCCGATGGCGGAGATCATCTTCGACTTCTTCGACGCCCTCAAGTCGCGCACTCGCGGCTACGCCAGCCTCGACTATGAAGAGGCGGGCGAGCAGGAGGCCGACTTGGTCAAGGTCGACATCCTGCTGCAGGGTGAGGCCGTTGACGCGTTCAGTGCGATCGTCCACAAGGACTCGGCGTACGGCTACGGCAACAAGATGACCAACAAACTGAAGGAACTGATTCCGAGGCAGCAGTTCGAGGTGCCGATCCAGGCGGCCATCGGCTCGAAGGTCATCGCCCGCGAGAACATCCGCGCGATCCGCAAGGATGTCCTCGCCAAGTGCTACGGCGGTGACATCAGCCGTAAGCGCAAGCTCCTCGAGAAGCAGAAGGAGGGCAAGAAGCGCATGAAGACCATCGGTCGCGTGGAAGTGCCCCAGGAGGCGTTCGTCGCCGCGCTCTCGACCGATGAGGCCGGCGACAAGGCGAAGGGCAAGTAGCAGGTCGGCCTGTGGCACGCTGGTCGCATGGCTCTCCATTCGACGAACCCGGTGCTCGCGGAGTCTCACCTCCCGTACGGGTTGCCCGACTTCGCCGCCATCTCGGACGACGACTTCCTGCCGGCGTATGACATCGCCCTCGCCGAACACCTCGCCGAGGTGGACGCGATCGCGTCGAACCCGGAACCGGCGAGTTTCGCGAACACGATCGAGGCGCTGGAGAACTCGGGCCGCGCGTTGGCCCGGGCCAACGGGATCTTCTTCAATCTCGAAGGCCCGGACAGCAATCCGCAGCGAGCGCAGATCGCACAGACTCTCGCGGTGCGGCTCACCGAACACAGCAACACCATCGCGATGAACTCGGCGCTGTTCGCGCGGATCGACGCGGTCCACAGTGCGAGGGAGACGTCCGGGCTCACCGGCCCGCAGCGCAGGCTGACCGAGCAGCGGTACCGCGCCGTTGTGCGGGCGGGTGCGGCACTCGACGACGCCGGGCAGGCCCGGATGCGCGAATGGTCGTCGCGGCTGGCGGCTCTGACCACAGACTTCGGTCAGCGTCTCCTCGACGACACGAACGCCTCCGCCGTCCTGTTCGAGAGTGTCGCCGAACTCGACGGGCTGTCCGACGGGGAGATCGCGGCGGCACGGCGGGCCGCCGCGGACGCCGGGCACGACGCAGGCTGGCTGGTGACCCTTGAACTTCCGACCAGCCAGGGGAGTGTCGCGAAGCTGACCGCGCCGGAGTCTCGTCGGCGTGTGTACGACGCCTCGGTCAACCGTTGCTCACGCGGCGGTGCCCACGACACCCGCGACATGGTCCGCGAGATCGTCGACCTGCGTGCTCGTCGTGCCCGTCTGCTCGGCTACGCGACACACGCCGAATATGTGATCGCCGAGGAGACCGCGCCCGACTCGCAGACCGTCGCCGACCTGCTCTCGAGCCTCGGCACCGCCGCCATGGCAGCGGCGGAGAGCGAACTGGCCGGACTTCGAGAGCGGTTCGACGGGCCGTTCGGCCCCGCCGACGTCACGTTCGCGCTCGCCCAGAACGGCGGCGTCGACGACGCACCCGGTGTCGACGAGTTCGAGCAGTACTGCGAACTCGAGGCAGTGCTCACAGACGGTGTGTTCGCGGCAGCGCGCGCGCTGTACGGGCTGACTCTCACCGAGCGCTCCGACCTGCGGGGATACCACCCCGACGTCCGAGTATGGGAGGTCTCACGCGACGACCGCGGGATCGGTCTGTTCCTCGGGGACTTCTTCGCACGTCCGTCCAAACGAGGCGGCGCGTGGATGAACAACATCGTCGATCAGTCGCGGACACTCGGGACGTCGCCGATCATCGTCAACGTCTCCAATCTGACCAAGCCGGAAGCGGGCGAGAAGTGCCTGCTGACGTTCGACCAGCTGATCACCGTGTTCCACGAGTTCGGCCATGCGATTCACGGACTGCTCTCCGACGTCGACTACGTCTCGCAGTCGGGCACGTCGGTGCCGCGGGACTTCGTCGAGTTCCCGTCGCAGGTCAACGAGATGTGGGCGCTGCATCCCGATGTGGTCGTCGGCTACGCGAGGCACCACCGCACGGGTGAACCCGCACCGGCAGCACTGCTCGACGCGGTCCGGGCCTCGACGGCCACCGAGACCGCGCACTCGACCGTCGAGTACCTTGCGGCCGCCGCACTCGACCTCGCCTGGCACCGGCTCGGACCGGACGACGTGCCAATCGACGTGCTCGCCTTCGAATCGCGGGCTCTCGCCGAGGCCGGCCTGTCATCGGAGTTGATACCGCCGCGCTACCGGACCGCATACTTCAACCACGTGTTCGGCGGAGGCTACTCGTCGGCGTACTACTCGTACATCTGGTCGGAGGTGCTCGACGCCGAGACCGAGCAGTGGTTCCTCAAGGGTGGGGGACTGGACCGCGAACTCGGTCAGCGGTTCGCCGACGCCGTGTTGTCGAAGGGCGACAGCGAGGATCCCGTCCGGGCGCACGCCACGATGCTCGGACGTGCAGCGCAGATCACACCGCTCCTGACTCGCCGAGGTCTGGCCGGGGTCGACGAGTAGAGTTCACCAGTAGAGCGTCTTCAACGCTCCGAGGCGTTGCTGTGCTCCTGCGGTGACGGGGACGATTCAGCAGCGGTGAGACGAGGTGACCGGCGCGTGGACAGTGTGTTGTCGTGGTGGGACTCGGTGGAGGAGTGGCTCACCGGACTGCCGTTCGTCCCGCAGCTGGTGGTGACTCTCATCGTCGTCATCCCGCTCGCGACGGTCATCGCACTCGCAGTCAACTTCCTCGTCAGACGACTCGTCATGCTGCTCAGCAGGCGAGACGTCGGTGACGATCACGGATTGGGTATCTGAGTAATGTTCCGTTCCAAGGTGACGCTCGCACTGGTCGCACTCATTCTTCTGGTGATCCTGGCCTGGTTCCTCACCCGTTGATGCAGCGTCGGCGCCGACGGCACGACTTTCAATCAGCGTGAATCAAAAACCATGAACGCTTCGCGACGGGACGCGCCGCCGCGATAACCGCAGTTCACGTCCAACTGGCGCGGTAAGCACACCGATCGCCGCTGGTCACGATCTTCTGCCCAGGTCGATCGCAAGCGTTGAGGACAACACCGATCCCTCGTTAGTGTCATCGCGTGAACTCGGAGAAGACCTATCGGCGCGTGCGGCGTCCGCGCCGGATCATCGGCTGCCTCATGATGACCGCAGCACTCGTCGTATCGGTCGCCGCGTGCGGCGGCGGATCCACGGACAAGCCAGGCGGCGTCGACATCTCGTCGGGATCTCGCCACATCAATCTTGTCGCCTATGCGACGCCCAAGACCGGGTTCGACAAGGTGATTCCGGCCTTCCGCGCCACGAGTGTCGGAAGCGACATCGGATTCTCGCAGTCGTACGGAGCGTCGGGTGACCAGTCGCGCAAGGTCGCGCGTGGACTGCCGACCGACGTCGTCAACTTCTCCGTAGCGCCGGACGTGACTCGCCTGGTCAAAGCCGGTCTCGTCGCCGAGGATTGGG
The DNA here is from genome assembly GCF_016919385.1 of Gordonia sp. PDNC005. Lineage (NCBI taxonomy): Bacteria > Bacillati > Actinomycetota > Actinomycetes > Mycobacteriales > Gordoniaceae > Gordonia > Gordonia sp. PDNC005. The sequence continues at coordinate 2,410,302 of NZ_CP070351.1, read as the reverse complement.
AGAAGCAGGCGCCGAACAAGTCGGTGCCCTTCGGCTCGGTCGTCGCGCTCGTCGTCCGTCAGGGGAACCCCAAGAACATCCGGTCGTGGGACGACCTGCTTCGACCCGGCATCGAAGTCGTGACTCCGAATCCCGGAAGCTCCGGCTCGGCCAAGTGGAACCTGCTCGCGCCGTACGCGGCCAAGAGCTCCGGCGGGAAGGACCCGGAATCCGGTCTGGCGTACGTCAGCGAACTGGTCCGCGATCACGTCAAGGTGCTTCCCAAGTCGGGTCGTGAGGCGACCACCGCGTTCGAGAAGGGGCAGGGCGACGTCCTGATCAGCTACGAGAACGAGGCGATCATGCTCAAGCGGAAGAACCCGGACGTGTCGCAGTCCGAGCGGATCGACTATGTCGTGCCGTCGGAGACATTCCGCATCGACAACCCGGTCGCAGTGGTCGACACCGGTGACGACATCGCCGCCGCCCGCGACTTCGTGGCGTATCTGTTCACCCCGGAGGCCCAGCGTCTCTGGGCCAGCGCGGGCTTCCGTCCCGTCGACGCGGCGGTGAAGGCGGAGACCGCTCACCTGTTCCCCGGCGACATCTCGCGGCTGTGGACGATAGACGATCTCGGGGGCTGGAAGGCCACCGACAAGAAACTGTTCGGATCCGACGGTGAGATCACCGCGATCTACAAGAAGGAGGCGGGCAGTTGAGCACCGACACCGCTACCGACCTGCAGGACCCGCCGGCGAGCGTGGGCCGCAGATCGACCACCGGCATCACCGTCGGCGTCGCCGGCCTGTGGCTGAGCATCATCGTCCTGCTTCCGCTCGCCGCGATCGCGGCGCAGTCGTTCGACGACGGCCCGAGCGGCTTCTGGGACGGCATCACCGATCCGGCTGCCCTCGACACGCTGGGCATCACTGTTGTCGTGTCGCTGGTGGTCGCACTGGTGAACGTGGTCTTCGGGACGATCATCGCGTGGGTCCTCGTCCGCGACGACTTCCCGGGCAAGGCGTTCGTCAACGCGATCATCGATCTGCCGTTTGCACTCCCCACCATCGTCGCCAGCCTGGTCCTGCTTTCGCTGTACGGGCCCAACAGCCCGATCGGCGTGCACCTGTCGGCCACCCAACCCGCCGTGATCATCGCGCTGACGTTCGTGACACTGCCGTTTGTGGTCCGTCAGGTGCAGCCGGTCCTCATGGAACTCGACACGAGTGTTGAGGAGGCCGCCGCGGTCCTGGGAGCCAGCAACCGGACCATCTGGGTCAAGATCGTGCTGCCCGCGCTGCTGCCGTCGATCCTCACCGGCGCCGGCCTGGCCTTCACCCGCGCGATCGGCGAATTCGGATCGGTCGTCCTCATCGGTGGCAACATCCCCGGCGAGACACAGGTCGCATCGCAGTACATCCAGCAGCAGATCGAGGTCGACGAACCCGTCAACGCGGCAGCAGTCTCGGTCGCCCTGCTTGTCATCGCATTCCTCGTCCTGTTCATCCTGCGCGTCATCTCGCGCATCCAGACCTCACGGGAGGGCTCGGAAGCATGATCGTGTCGAAATGGACGCGCCTGAGTCTGCGCAGCGTCGCCCTCGTCTACCTGTTCGTCCTGCTCCTGGTGCCCGTCGGCCTGATCTTCTGGCGGTCGTTCGAGCACGGCTTCGGCCAGTTCTGGGACTGGATCACCACCCCCGCCGCCATCTCCGCCCTGCAACTGTCATTGCTGATCGTGGTGATCGTGGTCCCGCTGAACGTCGTGTTCGGCATCGTCATGGCGATCGCCCTCGCTCGCGGACGGTTCCGCGGGAAGGGCGTTCTGCAGGCGATCGTCGACCTGCCGTTCGCTGTGTCGCCGGTCGTCGTCGGTGTTGCTCTGATCGCTCTCTGGGGCGTCGACGGCTGGTTCGGCGGAGTCGAATCACTCGGTTTCCGCATCATCTTCGGACTGCCCGGCATGGTGCTGGCGACCATCTTCGTCACCCTGCCGTTTGTCGTCCGCGAAGTGGAACCGGTGCTCCGTGAGATCGGCACCGAACAGGAAGAGGCGGCGTCTACACTGGGCGCCACCGGCTGGCAGACGTTCTGGCGGATCACCCTCCCGGCCATACGCTGGGGCCTCACGTACGGGGTGGTGCTGACTGTCGCCCGGGCACTGGGCGAGTACGGTGCGGTCACCATGGTCTCGTCGAACTTCCCCGGCGTCTCGCAGACACTGACCCTCCTTGTCCACTCGAGGTACACCGACGACTACAACGAGTACGGCGCTTATGCCGCCGCGACGCTGCTGATGCTGGTCGCGATTGTTGTCCTCGTCTTCATGACCGTGATCGAGCGACGTGTCCAAGGACGTGTCGCCGACGCCAGTGCCTCGGTCGTCGATTCCCCAACCAGCGGTTCCGTCCCCTCCACAACAGCGCAGGAGAAGATCTGACATGTCCATCTCGGTGATCGGCGCGAACAAGCGCTACGGCGAATTCGCTGCCCTCGACGACGTGTCGATCGACATCCCGGAGGGGTCGCTCACGTCCCTTCTCGGACCGTCGGGGTCGGGCAAGTCCACTCTGCTCCGCGCCATCGCGGGACTCGACCGGCTCGACTCGGGAACGGTCAAGATCAACGGGCGCGATGTGTCCTCCGCGTCGCCGCAGCAGCGCGACATCGGATTCGTCTTCCAGCACTACGCCGCGTTCAAGCACCTCACGGTGCGTGAGAACATCGCGTTCGGCCTCAAGATCCGGAAACGTCCCAAGGACGAGATCAAGAAGAAGGTCGACGAACTGCTCGACATCGTCGGGCTCACCGTCTTCCAGAAGCGTTACCCTGCGCAGTTGTCGGGCGGCCAGCGTCAGCGCATGGCGCTGGCTCGGGCGCTCGCGGTGGACCCGCAGGTGCTGCTGCTCGACGAGCCGTTCGGTGCACTCGACGCGAAGGTCCGCGAGGATCTGCGCAAGTGGCTTCGCAAGCTTCACGACGAGGTCAACGTGACGACCGTCCTGGTGACGCACGATCAGCAGGAGGCACTAGACGTCTCCGACCGGATCGCCGTGCTCAACAAGGGACGTATCGAGCAGGTCGGGGCCCCGGACGATCTCTACGACCGTCCGGACAACGTGTTCGTCGCGTCGTTCCTCGGTTCGGTGTCACGCCTCAACGGTGAACTCGTCCGTCCGCACGACATCCGCCTCGGACGTACCCCGGAGATGGTGTTCCCCGGACCAGATTCGTCGCTGGACACCGGAGTGGTGAAGGCGTCGGTCGAACGTGTCGTCAACCTCGGCTTCGAGACTCGCGTGGAGCTCAAGGCCGCCACGACCGGCGAGGAGTTCATCGCACAGATCACGCGTGGTGACCAGAATGCTTTGAACCTCCAATCGGGCGAGTCGATCTTCGCGCGTGCGACGAAGGTTCCGCAGCTCTCGAACGACTGACAAAACAAACCTGGCGTTCGGTGTCATCAGATGACACCGAACGCCAGGTTCGTCTGTTCGAGGGGTCAGCGGCCCGAGGTGCAGGCCCAGCCGCGGACGTGCGAGCCGTACCCGGCCTGGCTCCGTGCGGCGCGCTCCGCGCCTGCGCGCGTGCGGTAGCCGCGGGCGGTGCCGACATAGGTGCGGTAGGACGTGAACTTGTACGCGACGGCGCCGCACGAGCGGTAGAAGGTGAAATACCCGCATCGTGAACCGCATCGGCCCTTGGCGGCTCGGATCGCAGACTTCTGCGTCGGGTAGTTGACCGCGTAGCCGGTCGCCCCGTTGTAGGCCCAGGAGATTGCTCCCCAGTAGCCACTGCGGGCTGCATCGGCCTCCGGGGTGGTGCCCGGAACGAAGGTGGCGGAGGTCGCGAGCGTTCCGACGATTGCGAACGCTGCGAGCAACTGGCGAAGTTTCATAGCTGGAAGAATACTCAGACTCTTCTCAGAAAGTCGAGAAGGCGTCGGTCGTCTGATCGACAGCGTGTCGCCGAACGCAAGGCCGGATCGACGACCCCGGTGATGTCGAACTCGGAACTGAGACGGCTCGATCGCTGCTGACATCAATGGGGCAGACTGACGTCATCAGACGATACGTCGAGACGAGCGGAGACCCTCAGTGCCAGTGGACCCGAAGACGCAAGCATTCCTGACCGCGACCCAGAACGGCCGTGGGCTGCATGAGATGCCGCTGGATCAGGCCAGGGCGGCGTTCGACAAGCTCAGCGTCCGATCGGGGATCGCACCCGACGAGGTCGCCGACGTCGCCGAGCGCATGATCCCGGGGCAGGCAGGCGACATCGCGGTCCGTGTCTACACGCCGGAAGGCGAGGGACCGTTCCCCGTCGTGATCTTCTTCCCCGGGGGAGGGTTCGTCGTCGGCAATCCGTCGACCGTGCACGGACCGGTGTCGGTGCTCTGCAAGCAGGTCGGCGCGGTCGTCGTGTCCGTCGACTACCGCAAGGGGCCGGAGGACCCGTTCCCCGCTGCCGTCGACGACGCGATCGCGGTGACCCGGTGGGTCGGGGATCATGCCGCCGAACTCGGAGGTGACTCGTCTCGCATCGCGGTGGCCGGCGACAGTGCGGGTGGAAATCTCGCCACTGTCGTAGCGATCGACGCCCGCGACAACGGTGGCCCGGCGCTGTCGGCTCAAGTCCTGATCTACCCGGCGACGGACGTCTCCAAGCCCTACCCGTCACTCCGTGAGAACGGTCGCGGCTTCTTCATCACCGTCGACGTGCTGCGGTGGTTCGGGGAGGGCTACAAGGCGGATCCGCTTGATTGGCGGGCATCACCGATGCTTGTCGAAGACCTGTCCGGACTGCCCCCGGCGTTTGTCGTCACCGCCGAGTTCGACCCGTTGCGTGATCAGGGGGAGGTGTACGCACACCGGCTCGCCGACGCGGGCGTCGACGTTCAAGCACGACGGTACGACGGCCAGATCCACGGGTTCGTCGCCAATCTGGCTGCTGTCACGGGTCTCGGGACCACTGCGATCAACGACATCGGAGAATTCCTCGACGGAGTGTTCACCGACTGACGGAAAGGATCGATCAGACGCCGACGAGGGCTGCGCCGTGAAGCGCGGTGACGGCGTCGACGATCGCCGGATGGGCGCCGATCGGCCCGGCCACCACGGATCCGGGGGCGTACACGTCGAGCCATCGTTCAACACGCTCGGTCAGCAGACCGGCAGACAGGAACAGCGGAGACGCGGCGATCGACGTGGCGCCCGCAGCTCGGAGTGCCTGCACGGCGTCGGCGACTGGCCGGCCGTCGGGTCCGAGCCGCGTCGCGAACACGGTTTCGACAGGCATCCGCAATGCAGACGACAGTTCACTGCCGCGGGCACGGATGGATTCGTCGGATCCGGCGTCGCTGGAGCCGACGGCGTAGAGCAGAACGCCCGAGCCGCGTCGGACACCCGCCTCGCGGAGGCGGTCGCAGAGGGCCGGGACTGGGGAGTGGGATCCGATCACCGGAGTCTGGACGGCCCGCAATCCCGGGTGCGTGCGGCGGGCGGCGTTGATCGTCGCGGGCAGATCGATCTTGGAGTGATAGCCGTCGCCGAACAACAGTGGCACCACGGTCACGTCGCCGGACAGTCCCGTCAGGACGTCGTCGACGAGCGGTGCGTTCAGATCGAGGAACGACAACTCCACCCGACTCCCGGGCAGTGCGGCCGCCACTGCGTCGCGCACCCGTCGAGCGGTGTCTGCGAAGCGAACGTCACGACTGCCGTGCGCGACGAGTACAACAGTGCCGTCCCCGTCACACATCGGCGTCGTCATCAGACCGCCGCGGCCTGCGACAGATGCAGCGGGGCGAGTGCGTCGCCGATCAGGCCCGCACCGAGCGTGTTGCCGCCCTGCGGGTCGATGATCAGGAAGCTGCCCGACTCGCGATTCACCTGGTAGTCGTCGGCGGCGATCGGCTCGGCAGTCATCAGGGAGATGCGGCCGATCTGATTGAGCTCGACCGTCTCCGGTGCGTCGAGCACGGCGAGATCCTGCTCGTCGAAGAGTGCGTCGAGCGAAGAGATGATCACCTGAGTCGTTTTGGCGCCGTGCTTGAGGAGCAGACGTGCTCCCGGCCGCAGGGCCTTCTCCGCGAGCCAGCAGACGGTTGCGGTGAACTGCTGGGCGGGCTCGGGTGCATCGGTGACCGACGAGATGAGGTCACCTCGAGAGATGTCGACGTCGTCTGTCAGCAGCAGAGTGACACTGCGCCCGGTGTGAGCGGCCTCCAGTTCCCCGTCCGCGGTGTCGATCTTCGCGATGGTTGTGCGGATGCCCGACGGCTGGACGACGATCTCGTCTCCGACAGACACGCGGCCCGCTGCGATCTGACCGGCGTACCCGCGGTAGTCGGGGTACTCGGGGGTCCGCGGGCGGATCACGTACTGGACCGGGAACCGCAGGCCGACCGAATGGACGTGCTCCTCGCCGTCCTGTGCACGACCCCGGTCGACGTCGTTCGGAACGCTCTCGAGGTGCTCGATGAGGGTCGGGCCGTCGTAGTACGGGGTGTTCTCCGACCGGATCGCGACGTTGTCGCCGTGGAGCGCCGAGACGGGGATCTCCTGCACCTGGTCGGATGAGTAGCCCAGCGACGCGGTGATCGTGTTGAACTCCGAGGAGATCTCCGCGAACACCTCGGCCGGATTGTCGACGAGGTCGATCTTGTTGACGGCCAGGACCAGACGCGGAACGCCGAGGAGAGCCATCACCGCTGCGTGGCGTCGAGTCTGCGCAACGACGCCGCTTCGTGCGTCGACAAGCAGGATCACCAGCTGGGCGGTAGACGCACCGGACACCGTGTTGCGGGTGTACTGCACGTGGCCGGGGGTGTCGGCGAGGACAAACGAGCGAGCAGGCGTCGCGAAGTAGCGGTACGCGACATCGATCGTGATGCCCTGCTCACGCTCGGCGCGGAGGCCGTCGACGAGCAGAGACAAGTCAGGCGTGTCCATGCCGCGGTCGACGGACGCCTTGGTGACGGCGTCGATCTGATCGGCGAGAACCGACTTGGTGTCGAACAGAAGTCGGCCGACAAGGGTCGACTTCCCGTCGTCGACGGATCCGGCGGTCGCGATGCGCAGCAGGTCGGGGGACGGGGCGAGCCCCGAAACAGTTGCGGTCATGTCAGAAGTATCCTTCGCGCTTGCGGTCTTCCATTGCGGCCTCGGAGACGCGGTCGTCTCCGCGGGTGGCGCCACGCTCGGTGAGGCGTGACGCCGCGACCTCGGCCAGAACGGCTTCGTTGTCGGCGGCGTCGGAGAGGACCGCGCCGGTCGTCGAGCCGTCGCCGACGGTGCGGTATCGCACGGTCCGCGTCTGGACTTCCTCGCCTTCGCGCGGACCGCCCCACGGTCCGGACGTCATCCACATGCCGTCGCGCTCGTACACGTCGCGCTCGTGCGCGTAGTACAGCGGAGCGAGCAGCACCTGCTCGCGAGCGATGTAACGCCAGATGTCGAGTTCGGTCCAGTTGCTCAGCGGGAACACACGCACGTGTTCGCCCGGTGCGTGGCGGCCGTTGTACAGGTTCCAGAGTTCAGGTCGCTGACGCTTCGGATCCCACTGGCCGAATGCGTTGCGCAGCGAGAAGATCCGCTCCTTGGCGCGGGCGCGTTCCTCGTCGCGTCGCGCACCGCCGAACACCGCGTCGAACCGGTTCTCGGTGATGCCGTCGAGCAGCGGAATGGTCTGGAGCGGATTGCGGATGCCGTCCGGACGTTCGGTCAGGCGACCGTCCGCGATGTAATCCTCGACCTTCGCGACGTGCAGACGCAGGTTGTGGCGTTCGACGATCTCGTCGCGGAACTGGATGATCTCGGGGAGGTTGTGGCCGGTGTCCACGTGCAGCAGCGAGAACGGCAGCGGTGCGGGCCAGAACGCCTTCAACGCCAGGTGGAGCAGGACGGTGGAGTCCTTGCCGCCGGAGAACAGGATCACCGGTCGCTCGAATTCGCCCGCGACCTCGCGGAAGATGTGGATCGACTCCGACTCGAGTGCGTCGAGCGTGGTGAACTCGTCCGCGCGGTCGAATGACCGGGTGGGATTCTCGGAAATGGTCATGATGCGTGCAGCCCGCATTCTGTCTTGGCGCGCCCGGCCCAACGGCCGCTGCGCGGATCTTCTCCGGCTTTCGGTTTGTGGGTGCACGGTTCGCACCCGATCGACGGGTAGCCCTCGTCGACCAACGGGTTCACGAGGACGCCGTTGGCGTCGATGTAGTTCTGGAACTCCTCATCGGTCCACGCGGCGAGCGGGTTGATCTTCACCAATCCGAACGCGTCGTCGAACGAGATGAGTGGTGCGTTCGCACGCGTCGGCGCCTCGACGCGGCGGATGCCGGTCACCCACGCGCGGTACGGCGCGAGCGACGCCTTGAGCGGCACCACTTTGCGCAGCCGGCAGCACTCACCCGGGTCGGACGCGAACAGGTTGCGTCCGACGAGTTCGTTCTGCTGCTCCACGGTCTGTTCCGGGGTGACGTTGATCAACTCGAGGTTGTACACCGATTCGACGGCGTCCCTGGTTCCAAGAGTCTCGGCGAAGTGATAGCCGGTGTCGAGGAACAGTGCCTTCAGCTTTCCGCCGACGGCGTCCTTGTCGGTGATGGCCTTGTCTGCGACGTCGATGAGCACGGCGTCCTGCATGTTCGCCGCGATCAGGAAGTCGGGCCCGAACGTCTCCGCGGTCCACGCGAGCAGCTCCGCCGCGGTCGCGTCCGGGCCGAGCTGTGCCGCTCCGGCCTCGGCGATCGCGCGGAGGTCGTCGACGGTTTCGTCTGCTGGTCGAGCGAAGTCGAGATCAGTCATCGCAAGTGCTCCTCTTCTGCTCGGACGGCCCACACGGCGAAACGTTCGCCGTCTTCACGGTGCTCGATGAAGTTCCGGACGACTCGCTCGATGTAGTCGCCGAGGTCGACGCTGACGACCTTGTGTTGGCGTAGTTTGCGGCCGAAGCCGGAGTCGAGGCCGAGGCTGCCGCCGAGGTGGACCTGGTAGCCCTCGACCTGTTCGCCCTGGTCGTTCTCGACGAGCTGACCCTTGAAGCCGATGTCGGCGATCTGCGACCGGCCGCACGAGTTGGGGCAACCGTTGATGTTCACGGTGATCGGGACGTCGAGCTGGGCGTTGATGTCGGCCAGTCGCTCTTCGAGGTCGGGCGCGAGCACCTGCGACCGCTTGCGCGTCTCGACGAACGACAGCTTGCAGAACTCGATGCCACTGCATGCGAGCAGGTTTCGGCGCCAGTTGGACGCCCGGGCCTGCAGTCCGAGCGGGGCCAGTTCGTCGATGAGCGATTCGACCTGGTCGTCGGGCACGTCGAGGACGATCAGCTTCTGGTAGGGCGTGAATGAGGCCCGGTCGGAGCCGACACGGTCCATGGCGTCGGCGACCTTGGTGAGAATAGTCCCTGACACGCGGCCCGCGATCGGCGTGAACCCGACGGCGTTGAGGCCGTTGCGGAGTTTCTGGACGCCGATGTGGTCGATCGGGCGGGCAGGCTGCTCGGGCGCGGGACCGTCGATCAGTTTCCGCTTCAGGTACTCGTCCTCGAGGACCTGGCGGAACTTCTCGATGCCCCAGTCCTTGATCAGGAACTTCAGGCGTGCCTTGGAACGCAGGCGGCGGTATCCGTAGTCGCGGAAGATCGAGACGACGCCTTCCCACACGTCGGGCACCTCGTCGAGCGGCACCCACACGCCAACCCGCTGGGCGAGCATCGGGTTCGTCGACAGGCCGCCTCCGACCCACAGGTCGAGACCGGGTCCGTGCTCGGGGTGATTCACGCCGATGAACGCGACGTCGTTGATCTCGTGGACGACGTCCTGCTGGCCGGAGATCGCCGTCTTGAACTTGCGCGGCAGATTCGAGTACGCGGGGTCGCCGATGTAGCGCCGGACGATCTCGTCGATCGCCGGAGTCGGGTCGAGGACTTCGTCGAACGATTCGCCGGCGAGCGGCGATCCGAGGACGACGCGGGGGCAGTCGCCACACGCCTCGGTCGTCTTGAGGCCGACGGCTTCGAGCCGCTTCCAGATCTCGGGAACGTTCTCGATCTCGATCCAGTGGTACTGGACGTTCTCACGGTCTGAGATGTCGGCGGTGTCCCGGCCGAACTCCGTCGAGATCCCACCGAGAGTGCGCACCTGGGCGGCGTCGAGCTTGCCGCCGTCGCACCGCACTCGCATCATGAAGTACCGGGCCTCGAGGAGATCGATGTTCTCGTCACCGGTGTAGGTGCCGTCGTAGCCCTGCTCGCGCTGGGTGTACAGACCCCACCAGCGCATGCGCCCACGCAGGTCGGCCTTGTCGATCGAATCGAAACC